>DAONDX010000006.1:108512-110404 GCA_035402765.1 Candidatus Omnitrophota bacterium | reverse complement strand
CCGCAACAATCGCTCCGACGACAACTGCCAAAATAATTACATATTCTAATGTGCTCTGCCCTTTCCTGGCTCTAAAAATAGTTTTTCTCATAGCAAATTTTATTTCAACAAAATTTTTGCTGAAATTTTATAATTAACTATAGTTTCGTGTTCTAACTAAATATACCATTTGAAAATAAAACAATCAAGATTAATTACTCACTATTTGAAAGCGCTTTCAAACCAAAATATCTTTCCGGAAGCATCATTTATCTTCCTCTCATTCAACCGGCAATTAAGATACTCCAGATCTTTCAAAAACTGATATTCCTGGCTAACCAGTGTCTTGGCTTTCAGCCTGGCTTGATTCACTGTCAGTTTTACCGGGATCCGGTAAAAACAATCATTAGTTGAAGCCAGATCCTTTCCTAAATATTCCGCTGGTAGAAAATGCCAACGCAAGTAAGTATCCAGTATCTTAATATAGCTGGCGAAAATTTCTTTTAATTCCATCGTCATCGCGGCTGTATCCAAGCCGAAATTATCCAGGGAAAAAAACTTTGCCTCCCCGCCAGCATAGGTAAATAGTTCGATCTTACGGCTAAAATCCTGGAAGGCCTCCTCAAAATTAGGCCACCGGCTAAGATAAATACCAGCCAATTCCTCTAAATCCAGGGTTTGTTCAGCGCTGTTTAAAATAACCAAACGGATTTTTTCCTTAAGATCTGTTTTTACCGCGCAGCCCTTTAAGCTAACATGTTGATTCACGGAGGCTCTGAATAAATCGATCTCCACCTCTCCTAAATATAAATCCCGGTCAAGCTCCTTAACATATTTTAAAGAAAATTCCCCGATCTTCTTAACCTTACGGCTGGAATTAAATTGCCATGGCCAAAGTCCGAAAATTAGATTGCACCGTTGTTGGGAATTTAAAGCGATATTATCTAATTCCTCCAATTGGTTTCCGAATAAAACCAAACTATCCGGATAATTATCTTTTGAGCAAATATTTAAAATAAAAGTAAAGAAATCTTTAGGAAGAATATCATAGCCCGGTGGAGAGAATAAAACTAACGGTTGACCCGAAAGAAAACATTTGTTTAAGTTATTTTTCAGTTGGACAAGAGTGTTCGAAAAATCAAACGGAAACCGGGTAGCCGGCCAGCTTGAATATAATTGACCGTCCAAATGGATAACGCTTCCGTCGACAAAATGGACTTTTACGCCTTTGGCTTCGCTAAAACAATTAGAAATAATCTTAACGGTATCTAACCGGATATCGGTAATCTCTTTGATCTGCGTATAGTAGTTATTTATTTTATCCGGCGGATAACGCACTCCGATCAAATCTCCCAGCGTAGAAAAAGTATCTTTACCGAATAAAGATTTAAAAATTAAAGCTTCCGTAAGATGAATACTCTCTTGGGGGTTAACCCCGGTG
Organism: Candidatus Omnitrophota bacterium; assembly: GCA_035402765.1. Classification (GTDB taxonomy): domain Bacteria; phylum Omnitrophota; class Gorgyraeia; order Gygaellales; family Profunditerraquicolaceae; genus UBA6249. The sequence goes on along the minus strand of DAONDX010000006.1, from coordinate 108,984 downwards.
GCCCGGCTGATAAGCGCATTGATTTCTTGGCTGCCGCCGATCAAAGAATCCAGTGCTTTGAGCATGATTGCCCCGGAACAAACCCTCTCTTCCGCAAGGACCTCTGTAACGGTCGGCTCAACCGGCGCCGGAGGAGCTTCTTTTTTAACCGGCGGCTGCTTAGATTTCTGCTCTTCTTCCGCTAGCTTAGCCCATTTATCTTTTTCAACTCTCAATTCTGCTTCTTGCGCAGACTTGGCTTCTTCAAAACGCTTATTTTCAGCTGCCTCTTGAGCCGCTCTCTCTAATTCAAGTAATTTAGCTTCTTCAAGGGCTTTAAATTTAGCTGCCTCCTGAGCGGCTTTTTCTTCTTCAATGCGTTTATTTTCAGCCGCTTCTTTAGCCGCTCTCTCTAATTCAAGTAATTTAGCTTCTTCAAGGGCTTTGACCTTGGCTAATTCCTGAGCGGCTTTTTCTTCTTCAAGCCTGCGGG
>DAONDX010000006.1:69761-108412 GCA_035402765.1 Candidatus Omnitrophota bacterium | reverse complement strand
AGGGCTTTGACCTTGGCTAATTCCTGAGCGGCTTTTTCTTCTTCAAGCCTGCGGGCTTCTTCTTCCTGCTTTCTTTTTTCTTCTGCCTCTTGAGCCGCTCTCTCTAATTCAAGTAATTTAGCTTCTTCAAGGGCTTTAAATTTAGCTGCCTCCTGAGCGGCTTTTTCTTCAATATCTTTTTCTTTTATCCTGTCTTTTTCGATCTCTTGAGGCAGACTATCTAATCTGGAGGCTTTCTCACCTTCAAGCACCGGCAGCACAGGCATATTAAATTTTTTCCTCTTCTGTTTTCGCCTTCTGCCAATAGGCATACTTAGATTTTTCTCTTTAAAAACGGCATTTATGCTGGATTTAGAAACTTTGATATGAAGCTGCTCAAGAATAAGCGTAGTTAGATGGCGACAGCTTATAGCGGGGTTGTTTTGTTTATTTTCGATTATAAAGCTTAAAACTTCAGGCTTAAGCTTATGAATTACTCCCATAGATCCTCCAGATTGGACATTCTGCAATTCAACTATAACGCTTCTTTATTAATTTGTCAAGACAGATTGGACGTATAAAAGAATGGCTGCACCGTAGAAACGCGAAACTTTACGACTCTACGCAATAAATAGTGATGAGGTTAAGTCTAAGAAGCGCTATAATCACCGATTTTTTGCAGAAACCCGGAAAGATATTTTAGGAAAAAAGATCTAATCTAATAGTTTGAGCTGATCTTGGACTTGAGTATTAGTAGCAACCAATTTTCCGGCAGGCAATTCAATAGTGATGCTGGAATTCCAACAGATACTGCTGAATCTATTGGGATTAAACCTAGTCAGAACTTTAATGACCTTATAATCATTATCTACAAAAATTACATCTATAGCAAACCGCATAAAAAAGGTATGTATAGAATTGCAGGGAGCCAGGATTATCGCTTGATCCGGCAAAAAAACCTTTTTGCCTAATAAGCCCTTAATTCTTTTAAAAGGGGTACCGGCAACTAAAACATCTTCGGCCAAAATAGTATTTTTAGTTTGATTGATCAGGCGCATGGATGTTGCTTATAGTTTGGCAGGTTTAAATATCTCATCCGAAATAACTACTCCTCGCACACGGATTTCATCCATGAACGAAGGTTTATAACCGGTGGCGGTAAAATACCCCAGGACCTTGCCTTTGGCATCTACCCCCACTTGCTTAAAAACAAATATCTCATTTAAATTAATATGCATTTCATCTTTCATCCCGGCAACTTCGGCAATTCCTAGAACTTTTCTTGAACCATCTGAAAGCCTGGCGGTATGCACAATTACATCGACTGCCGAAGCGACCATCTCCCGGATTGCCCTGGCCGGCAGCTCGATCCCGGACATCAGAATCATTGAATCCAGCCGGGATAAGACATCCGAAGTAGAGTTAGCGTGAATAGTAGTCATTGAACCGTCGTGCCCGGTATTCATTGCCTGCAGCATATCCAAAGATTCGGTTCCCCGGCATTCACCTACGATGATCCTATCCGGACGCATACGCAAAGTATTACGGAAAAGATCCCTGATCGTCAGAGCGCCTTTGCCTTCAATATTCGGCGGGCGGGATTCCAGCCTTATCCAATGCCGTTGATTTAATTTTAATTCCGCGGCATCCTCTAAAGTAATAATCCGTTCCCCTTCAGGGATATACTCAGAGAGAGCGTTTAATACGGTAGTTTTTCCGGAACCGGTGCCTCCGGAAACAATCATATTCTTGCGGCACAACACACAAGCCTTGATAAAATCCGCCATCGCCGGAGTAAGCGCTGCGAAATTAATCAAATCGCTTATTTTATATCTTTCTTTACGGAATTTTCTAATCGTCAGCGTCGGCCCGGTTAAAGACAGCGGAGAGATAATCGCATTAACACGCGAACCATCGGTAAGCCGCGCATCTACCATCGGCACTGATTCATCGATCCGCCTGCCGATCGGAGCAATGATACGTTCAATAATTGTCCGGACCTGATCGTTAGAAATAAACTTTTTACTGGTCAATTCGATCTTGCCAAAACGTTCGACATAAATTTCATCTTTATTATTAACCATAACGTCCGTAACGTCCGGATCGGCCAAGAGGTCTTCTAAAGGCCCCAAGCCCAAAGCTTCATCCAAAATTTCTTTGATCAACTGCTCTCTTACTTCCTGAGAAGGGATAAAGCTGCCCACCTCCTCCACCAAAAGGTTGCTCACAATCGCGCCGGCCCGGTCTTTTAAATCCCGGGCTTTTTTACGGTCACTGAAAACTTTAAGATCCAAACGTTTAATATTCAAACTATCCAGCAGACGGGCATGTATCTTGCGTTTAAGAACCGAGATCTCATCCTTATTCTCGTCGGCATCCGGTTCCTGCACCCCCTCTTTCAATCCCTGAGCTTCCCAAAACTGCCCGGTTTTTTCTACTACCGCTTCTTTCATATTAAGCTGGTCGATATTCTTACGCTCCATAAATATCTTTTTATTCTCGATTAGAATATTGGCCAGTTCAAAAAAAGCTAAAGCAATCTTGGAGCGGGGGGAATTAATCACAACCGGCGTTTCCAAATTCACCGCCTGATTAACTAATTTTCCGTCCGAGGGAATCTTCTCGACAATATCGATGGGCAGATTGACCCGGATCTCCTGCCAGCTGATGCTGGAAGAGGATTCTGCCCGATTAAGCAAAATCTTGATCATGTCTAAAGGAAAATGCAAAAACTGCAAGGTATCTAAAGCCGATTTAGTTTGATAGATGGATAGCACATCCGGAGTAACCACCAGCAGAATTAAATTGGCTTGGTTCAATGCCATAAGAAATACATCACTAAAGCTTTTACCGACATCCACAATGATATAATCATAATCTTTCTCTAAAAAAGCAAAGACTTCGGGAATTTTTTCTGCATAGAGATATCCGGATTGCTGCGGTTTGAGTACGCCGGCGAGAAAATCTACATCATAAAATTTAGATTTAACGACAAAATCCTTCTTCTTAGTCAGCTGCGGCTGATTCTTGAGAAAACTCATCAAGTCCGCCATACACCCCTGAGGGACCACTCCCAATACATGCGCCATATCACCGACTACCTGGGTATCTAAATCCACCACACAGACGCGTTTTCCTTCTTTAGCTAAAGACACCGCTAAATTAACAGCAATTAGCGTTTTACCTACACCGCCCTTAGTGCTAAAGATTACGGTTATTTTGGCCATCTTATTCGATTTGGTAAATTATAGGAATATCCACCCAAACTTCTTTCTCCTTGATCTCAGGGAGAAATGGTGGGTAAGGGGAAGCTTCTTGGGCCGTTTTAAGCGCAGCATCGTCAAGTATCCGGTAGCCGGAGACTTCTTTTATTTTTGAATCCAGCAAGTCTCCCTGGGGAGAAAGCTTGAGGCTTAATTTTACGGTTCCCTGAAATCCGGCCTCTTTGGCCGCCGACGGATAAACTAAATTATCCAGAATTCTTTTCTGCACAATTTTTGAATATTTCAAAACCGGATCCTTGATCTTATCATCGACGATCGAAGGAATATTGGCATTGACCTGAGGAAGCTTTAATTCAGCTTTCGGCTTTTCGCTTTGCTGAGTAACTAAACGCGGGGTAAGCGTAATAAATAATTCTGTATCGTTAATCTTGTCGGTATCAGATTTCCAGCCTTCTTTACTGGTTCTTTGCCTAAAAAACAGGCCCAAAACCGGGATATCGGAAAGCCAGGGCATTCTTTTTAGATCTTCGCTGGATCTTTTCTTGATTAAACCGCCCAAAGCCATGGTTTGCCCGTCATTAAGAAAAAGTTCAGTAGTCGCCGTACGTTTGGTCATGGTATAAGCTAAAGCGTAGGTGGTGCTTACCGCATCACCTACTTCACTCACTTGAACATCCAGATTAAGATGTATGCGCCCGGATTCTTCTAACCTAGGTTTGATATTTAAAATAACTCCGTATTCTTTATACTCTACTGAACCTCCGGTAGTAGCTCCTACGGAGCCTGATCCGGAAGTCCCCGGCGTAACCGTCCCGCTTAATACCGGGACCTCCCCGCCTACCACCAATTTCGCCTCCTTGCCACTCTGGCAAGAAAGACGCGGGCGAGAAAGGATGCGCGCTTTACCTTCCTGAATTAGAGCATCTAACTTGAAAGCAAAAGCCTCACGAGTCAACCTCTCAACCGTAAATAATTTCGCCAGATTAAGCGGATTCACCCCCGGGCTCATCGCCATTGAACCTACCTCGGTGAGATTAATTGAACCCGGCCAGGTAAATCCTAAAGTATCCTGCGAACCCCGGTTTAATTCAATTACCTGAACATCAATTTCAATAACTGCCTCTTCTTCTTTTACGGCAATTAAATCCACTGTCTTTTTAATTAACGGCTCTAAAGCCAGATTAATCCTCTCTTTATCTTTAGCAAATTTTACGCTACCCAAAAGCACTACCCGGGCTTCTTCATCTTCAGCTTTAGTGTAAACATCAGGCAAATTTAACGAAGCAAGTATATTATCTATGCGCCGCTTAATCTCGTTAGTATCCTCCGTAAACACTTTTAAACGATAAGACTGCTCCCCGAAATTATCCCAAATCACCAGCGTAGTATTCCCCGCCGATTTAGGATTAATGGTCAATTCACTTTTGCTGATATTGGCAACATCAGCAATCCCCGGATTGCCGATCGCCACCCTCTTAGGAGAATTGATCGAAATAGTTTGCGGTTGTCCGATATAAAGTTTTATTTCTTCATCAACCACATTAGTGGAATACCCCTTGAAAGGCAGGGCAATTATAAAAGCAACTGCGCAGAATAAGCCAAAAAATAACTTTCTCATTTTTCTCCTTTTATTTTGATAAAGGAACTCTTTCCTTGGATAACCCGCGTAAAACTTCAATATATTCATTCGTATCGATTACCGGAGCAGCAGCTGGTTTCTGCGGCATAATATATTGAAATAAGGTATCCCAGCTGGCCGGGGTAATCGGTTCAATCTTCGCATCCGCCGGAGAGCGCATGACTAACCGGACCTTACCCTGTTCCTGGACAAAAGCAATCAGGCTTGATTCCTGAGGCCCTAAGGCCAACGTGATCAAAGAATTACCGCTAGTACTTGAAGAGGTAGAAGTCGTCTCTGAATATCTACCAGCCGGAGCCGATAACCCGCCGGTATTCTGCCCCACCGCCAAAACTAAAATATTCTGGAATAAAGGCACGACTGCCATTTGAATAACCGTCTTGCCATCCTGGCCCGGCGTAGGAATCGGAAGTATAGCCAGCACATCAACATAGTCTCCGGGTTTGACCATCCCGGACAAAGAAGCAATGCTGTCGGCAACGATCGTGATCGCTCTCTTACCGGAGGGAGTTACCCCCGCTAAATCCCGGCTGCTGGATCTTTTATCATTCATCAGCTTGGATAAACTTATCTGTTCCCCCTTAGATATCGGGGCAACCGTGATCATCCCGGCGATCCTATCCAAAGAAGTTACCGCCTGAGGTTGAACAAATTTATTCGGTACGATAGAGGTGTCGAACATTTCCGGTCCGATCACTGAACCCTGCGGGATATCTTGCCTGGCCACCAAAACCGCCGTCTGGTTACTTTGCATATTAGCAATCGCCGCTTTTGCTTTTTCTTGCACCGCCTGCTGTTGCTGATCTAAGTACATCTTGGTCATCACAATCGCCATTACGCCTAAAACTAGACCGCTTACCAAAATAAGCTTCTGTTTATCGATAGCCATTATTTTATCTCCCCGTCGATTACTTCAATCTTGGCATCACGAGAAAGCTTGCCGATCAATTCTTCCAGTGCCTGCTGTTGTTTTAGAAAAACCAGGCCGCGATTGATATCATCCCACATCTCGCTTAAAGGCTTTTGCTTACCCCCGCGCTTAGCTTCCAACTTAATAATGCTGTAGCCATCAGGAGTTTTAAATATACTGCTGATTTTCCCGACATCTAAAGAATCCGAAAAAGCCGCACCGTCAAATTGAGTAGATTTTGTTCCTTTTTTAATAAACCCTAGATTTCCACCGTCTTTGGCGCTGCCGGATTTTGAGCTGCTTTTAGCTAAAGTAGCAAAGTCTGCTCCCTGCAAAAGCTGGATCAAAATATCCCGGGCATCCTGCTCACTGCCGACGAGGATCTCCGAAATCTGACGCTCCTCGGGTTCTTTAAGCTGCTCCTTATAAGTATTATAGTAATCCTCAACTTCTTTGGAAGACACAGAAATACTCTTGGTAATATCCTTAACATCCTGTAAAACCATCAGATCCCGCTTATTTTTCGCAATCGCCTGCTGCACTTCTTCGCTGCGATCCAGGCCCTTATCTAAAGCATGCTGATAAATTAAAGTTCTGCGAATAATCTCATTTTTTAGATAATTTATCTTCTGTTCTTTTGTAACAATTTTTAGTTCCGGCTTCTCGGCCGGGACATTGGCATTGTAAAGAGTAATTTCATCATTAAGATCATCCAAACCGATAGAGATATTGTTGACCTTAGCCACCACCGCGCCTCTGGGCGCTATCATTGAAGCCTGGGCAACGGTTTTTACTTCAACCTTTTTCCTGCTCAAAGGCATAATCTTGTCACATCCTAAAATACCGCTCAATAATAGACCAAACATAACAAATTTAAATGCTCGACTTTTCACCGTTGCCTCCTTAGGTTGCATTAAAAAATCAGCTTTTTTCTATTGCATTAATGATCTTAACTAGGATATCGGAAATTTTGGCGATTAAAAATAAAAACCCGAACAAAAACGAATAAAATACTAATACTAAAACTCCTGTCCAACGCGGGGTGTTCTGGGCCGGGCTAAAAAATAGGCTTAACGCCGCAACAATACCCAAAAACAAAAAAATCCAGGCAGCGACCTTAACCACTACACTGGAACATTTTAAGAAAAATAAATACTTGCGCATAAGTTCCTCCTTGTTTTTTTTATAATATTATAAGACCATTGAAAATGCAAGTGAAATTTTAGCCGCCAGAGACAACACCAAGAATGATCTCTAGCCTATTTTACCCCGGAACACCTCGGCGATAGCGCTTTTTACCAAAACATTATCCCAATTATTATGTAATAGTTCTTCTTCGATCAACTCCGCAGAATAACCCTGGTTTTTTTTCGCCAACACAAATACTATTAAAACCCCTAAATTATATTTTTGCGTTTTAGTCAATTGAGCTTGCAGCAGTCTCTCCTGCTGGGTCCGGTTTAAACAATAAGCAGCTGCGGCAAAAACCAGCGGAATAGCCAGCAGGCCTACAGAGGTATAAAATAGCTGGCCGCTGCTTTTCCCTAATAGATAAGGAGCGCTGCACCAAAACACATCAAATAAATAATGCGCTACGATTAAAGGAATTATCCCAAACCGAACAAAGATAATCCCGTAAAATACCCCTAACAGGGTAATTTCAATTATCCGGAACCATACCGGAAAAATGGCATACATGGTATGCCCCATACCCCAGATTGCGGAAGTAACTAAAACTGCCAGAATCAAACTCCGCAAATATTTTTTAACTAAATTTATCCCGAAAAGCCGGAAAATAATTTCTTCGCTGAAACTGGCGCTTACCCCGATCACAAATGCGCTAAGCAGGGGGAGATAAGCAGATGTAAACTGCGTCAGCGTATACCATTCTCTCCAAACGCCTAAAAATTTTTGGCCGTTATAGAAGATTAACGCCTGTAAACCCAGCAGGATTACCCAAACCAAATAGCCTAAAATGATCGCCCGGGCGGTGGCGCGGTTAAAAAAGCTGGATTTAATATAAACTAAAAAAGCGCTGTATTTATTTTCCGCGGATATTTCGCCGGCCAAAGTCTCACCGGCGATACCAGGCATAATAAACCCCACGATCAAAAACCCGGTATTAAATATCCATTTGGTAATAGCCAGGCCAAGAAATGAACCCCAACGCGCGCTGGTGGGATAAATCATAAAAATATTCTGTAAATTATTTAAAAAATCCAGACTGTTGACGATGATCAGAAAGCCGGCAGCATAATAAAACCACCGTTTGACCAGGCCGGGGATAATATCCTGCCTTTTTTTTAATACGATGTTGATCGACCAGCCTAACAAAACAAAAAGAATAACATAAAAAATATTATAAAGATATTCTCCTAAAATAAACTGTTGTTGAACATACCGGATAAATCTATCCGGGAGGTCAAATTTATTTTTACAGAACTCTCTTATTTCGTCTCCGGACACCACAACTTCCGCCAGTAATTTAGCCCCGCCCGGGCCTTCTTTCCAGGGGACATAAACATTTTTCTTTTCCCAGGAAAAAAGATATTCAATCCGGTTTTCATAGTGTTTGATCTTTTCTTCGTGAAAAGCATACTGCCCTAAATTCGCTCCGAAAGTTTTTTGCAGGAATAATTCTGCTTTTTGTTTGGCAGCATCTTTCCCTAAATCCCTGCGGGATTCGGTATCTTCGATTAAATGAATAAATTTAATAATCGTTCCGGAACGGGGACTTAAATAAACCAGGTATTCTTCTTTCTGACCTTCTTGATAAAACCGGACCAACCAGCGGAATAAATCAAAATCATGCAAAGCCATGAATTCTTCTTCAGCCTTAAATCCGGCGGCATGCTGAAAATAACGGTTAAACTTTTCGTCGGAGTCAAAAATAATGGCTTGGGTATATTTTTCTGTATCTACACCTTTGGCCTTGAGATAATTGACTGATTCTACTAATGCTTGTTGTTTGTTAAATGCGAGATTAATGAAGGAAAAACGGGGATATTCCAGATTATGCCAAAAGCCGAAACCTAGACCAGCCAGAAGAATGAATATGCACCAATCTCTGGTTTTTATTTTCATCTTAGCGGATAACCGTGGTTAAACAGCATCAACTTAAGCTTACGGCTAAAACTTGGTTTTTTATACACCAGGCAGCGTGGGCAAACCAATTATTTTATCTAATTTAAATTTTTTAAGGATTATCACTAGCGATCTGCTCTCGCAACTTGCCCTCGAGATCCTGATTCAAAGTAGCCAAAATTTCCAGCTGCTCTAACGCCGCTTCTTTATTATGGTCCTCGGAATAAAGAGTCCCTAGGTTAAAGTAAGCCACGAAATTATTTTTGTCGATCACGATTGCTTTTTTATAATATTCCTCTGCTTTTTTGCGGTCGCCAAGCTGACGGTAACAATTGGCTAAACCGCGATAAGCGGCGGAATTTTCAAAATCAATCATGATCACCCGGGTAAAATACTCCCTGCCTTTAACCGCATCCCCTTGGGTTAAATAGGCAAAACCTAAACCAAAATAAGCCCCGATATTCTCAGGATCCATCGCGATGACTTGTTCAAACTTTTGCATGGCTACGGGGAGGTCATTATCCTCGTACAAAGCCTTGTAACCTGCATCCAGGATTGGCGTGATTGGAGATGTTGTTTCGGCTGTTTCAGCTGTTGGGGTTGTTTCGGCCGCCGTTTCAACTGCGGTTGTTGTTTGATCTGCCTCTGCTGCGGTTGTCTCTGTTACTGCGATTCCAGCATCCCCTTCATCGGCACAATACCCGTTTAAATTTAATATAACCAGATTTAGAATTATTAAAGTAAGAATTAGAAATATCTTTTTCATTCCTTCCCCCTTACTTAATTACTAATTTCAGCTATAGCACGGGATAGGGCACGCTATGGCTTACGGAACAAAAATCTTATCTTTCTTATAATCAAACACTTACATTGCTACTCGAAAAAGATTAATAGCCCCAACCGGATTTGAACCGGTGTTTACAGGCTGAGAACCTGACGTCCTAGACCAGGCTAGACGATGGGGCCGTAAGATTATTTTCAAACCACGACCCTAATCATCCCGCAAATAAAAAACGGGAGAGAGCCAAATGTTTGAATGTTATTTTACTATAATAGCTTTTTTAGTCAACAATTTTAATCGGAGAATAATTTAAAAATAAAACCGGCACAATCGATTTATTCAAATTGACCCAAAACACTCCGGTCATGATGCCGCTGGAAGGAATAATTTTTCCCTATCATTCATAAAATGCTTAACTTACAAACTCAAACCACAATTAAATTTCGGGAGAATTTTATTGACCCTCCAATATTTGCGCTATATACTGAATATTATGAATGTAAGTCTGGGGTTTAGTCAGCTTAAAGATCCTGTTCTAGCCGCTAATGAAGCAGTCGGACAAGCCCTCATCGGATTAAAAAATGCGCCGGCAAATCTGGCGCTTATTTTTACCTCTGTTGAGTTTGCGCATCCTTTGATGCTGAAGACGGCCAATAATCTACTGGGTGAAATTCCCATTCTCGGCTGCAGCAGCCTGGGAATCATAACTAACCATGGAGTATTTAAACACGGATTTGCTATTTTACTTTTAAGCTTAAACCAACAGACATTTTTTAATGTTGCGGCGGTTAAAGATTTAAATAAAAAAAATCCCCATTTATCCGGAAAAGAATTGGGGGACAGATTATTGTTCGGCTTTAAAAATGTGCCCCGGAGCTTAAGTATCATCTTATCCGACAAGTTGATCACCGAAGGAGTTTCTTTAATCAACGGGCTGCAGGAAAGCCTGGGCAAGAGCTTTCCCCTCATCGGCGCGGCGGCTTCAGATAATTTTGAAAACCATAAAACTTACCAATACCTTAATCAAGAAATACTTTCCGAATCCTGCAGCGGGATCCTTTTCGGAGGCAAGATCCACTTTGGGTTTGGTATAAAACACGGCTGGCTGGCTTTAGGTAAGCTGCGTTACGTTACTGCATCCAGCGGTAATGTAATTAAAGAGATCGATGATCTGCCCGCGGTAAAACTCTATGAAGATTATTTCGCCAAAAATACCCAGGAGTTAACTAAAGAACTACGCAGGATTTCTATTTATTACCCGCTGGGAATTTATTTGCCAGGAGAAAAAGAGTACCTGCTACGTAATATTATTTCCATAAAAGATGACGGTTCGTTAGTCACCCAAGGCGACATACCGCCGGACAGTAAGATTAGATTGATGATCAGCACCGAAGATTCCCGCCTGGCGGCCACGGTTGCCGCTTGCGAAGAAGCTAAAAAAAATCTCGGCTGCGGCGAAAAAATAAAGCTGGTAATTGTTTTTGTTTCCGCCGCCAGATTATCGATCTTAGGGAAACAAGACGATACCGAACTGTGCGTGATCCGGGAAGTCTTCGGGGAAAACACGCCCTTAATCGGCATCTACACTAATGGCGAACAAGCCCCGCTTAAATCTATTGATTATCTGGGCCGGACTTATTTTCACAACCAAAGTATTAACATCTTAGCTATAGGAGAACAATAACATGACTCCCTTCGCATTCGTCGGTATTTGTCTTTTACTTGCTATCGCGGGAATAGCTTTATTAAATAAAACACAACGCTTAAAAGAATTAGGGGATAAAGTAACCGCTTTAAATTTTTCTCTCGAGGAGATGGACGAACAAGCAAAATTGATCATGCGCACAGATATGGAACTCAACAAAGCCCAGGAAGAGCTGGATAAAAAAATTTCAGGATTGGACACCTTGCAGAAACTATCCCGGGAGATCAGCACGACCTTGGAAGAAAAACAGATCTTTAAAAAAATAAACAACCAGTATGTGGAAGAACTGGGGTTTGAAAAATCCCTGGCTTTTTTATGGAAATCCCTGGAGCGGGAATTCCAGTTATACTTAAGCTTAGGATACACCCAGGATGAATCGCAAAAAATAAAAACCGCCGTTAACGCCAATAAAGATTATTTCCTGGACTTAATTAAGAACGGCTCAACTGTTTCCTCTGAATTTGCGCCCGAGGGGACCTTATCTAAAAGTTCATTTAACCACTTGTTTACCGTACGTTCATTTATTATTTGCCCGGTGCTGGCGCAGGAAGGAAACCAGGGTTTTATTTTTGTCGGCACGCAAAACACTGAAGCTTCAATTACCAAAGGGGATCAGGAATTTATCAGCATTCTGGCTAATCAGATCGGCCAGACTCTGGATAACGCCCGTTTATTTGAAAAAACCTGGCGCTCACAGCAGGAATTGGAAATAAAAGTTGAAGAAAGAACTCACCAGCTCACGCAGGCTCTGCAGGAAGTAAAAAAAATAAGTAAACGAAAAAGCGATTTTATCTCCAGCGTATCGCATGAAATACGGACGCCATTAACCTCCATCAAAGGATACGCGGCTATTCTTTTAGCCGGTAAATTAGGGGAGCTGCCGGAGGAGATCCGCAGCCGGCTGGAAAAGATCAACCGGCATAGTGACGAACTGGTCCACATGGTCAATGATTTACTGGATATTTCACGCATTGAAAGCGGCAAAGTGGAGATTAAGAAAGAGGCTTTAAGCTTAAGGGCGATCAGCGATAAAATCGCCGACCTGTTTTCGGAGCAATTAAAAACTAAAAACATCAGCTTTAACGCTGATCTGCCTGAAGATTGCCAGGAGATATCAGCAGACCGCAGCCAGATCGAAAGAGTCTTTATTAATTTGGTGGGGAATGCCTTGAAGTTTACGCCGCAAAATGGTAAAATTGAAATCCACGCCAAAAGGATAAATCAAAACATCCAAATCGATGTCAAAGATTCGGGATTTGGCATTCCTGAAGACGCGCAGGAAAGCATTTTTGAAGAATTTTTCCGCGTAGACAATACGATCAATCAGGGGGTAAAAGGCACCGGGCTGGGCTTGAGTTTAGTTAAACAAATTATTCAGGCGCACCAGGGGAAAATCTGGGTAAAGAGCAAATTGGGCGAAGGCTCAACCTTTAGCTTTACTCTTAACGCTGCTTAAATAAAATTATGGGCATAAAAATACTTATCGCAGACGATGATCCGGATATCCGGGATATTCTTAAACTTACTCTTCAAGAAGAAAATTACGAAATTATTGAGGCCGGTGACGGAGAAGAAGCTTTAAAAATAGTCCGTTCCAAACCGTTAGATTTAGCGCTCTTGGATTATAAAATGCCTAAAATGGACGGCCGTCAAGTGTGTAATTTAATTAAAAAAGACCTGTTATTGCAGCATTTGCCGATCATCATGGTCACCGGGAAAGGTGAAACCAGCGATAAGATCGACGGAATTAACGCCGGGGCGGATGATTATGTAGTTAAACCTTTTGAGCCTAAAGAACTTTTAGCCAGGATCCACATGGTCTTAAGGCGTACCCAAAGAGATCTGGAAGCCAATCCTCTCACTCGCCTTCCGGGAAATGTAGCAATTCTAAATGAGCTTTCCAACTGCATTGATAAAAAGGCGCCTTTTGCGGTTTGCTATGTCGATCTGGATAAATTCAAGGCTTACAATGATAAATACGGGTTTGAACACGGAGATGATGTGATCCGCGAGACCGCCCGGATATTGTTAAACGCGGCTAAAGAATACGGCAATACTGATGATTTTGTCGGCCATATCGGAGGAGATGACTTTGTCGTAATCACTACTCCGGATTTATCGGATAAAATTTGTGAAAAGATAATCCATGATTTCGATAACATTTCTCCCTCATTCTACAATCAAGAAGACCGGGAAAATGGTTTTATTATCGGTTATGACCGGCAAAGCCAAATCCATAAAATCGCGCTGCTTTCGGTTTCCATCGGGGTAGTGACTAACGAATTGCGCGATATTACGCACGTGGCTCAAGTCGGGGAAATCGGAGCGGAATTAAAAAAACTGGCCAAAAGCATGGAGAAAAGTAACTACGTTAAAGATAAGCGGGAGAAAAAAGCCTAAAATATTTAATGCGCGAGGGGGGAGTTGAACCCCCAAGCCTTTCGGCACAAGCCCCTCATGCTTGCGTGTCTGCCATTCCACCACCCGCGCCTAAATTGCACTTGTTATTCTAGAGCATAACTTTAAATTGTCAAAATCTTTTCTTAAAACAATCAGTTGCAGCGCTATTTAATGCAAATACCCCAAGCTCTTTAGTCTTTCTTTGGTCTTTTCATCAAGAGATTTTGTCGCAGGATTTATCTGCGGTTTTTTGCGCTGTGACCAAATTTTTAATTTTGATTTTAAAGAATCAAATTTTTCTTTCTCGGCATCCGGCAACCTGTTATGTTTAATCAAATTATCCAGTTCACCCGGATCATTCTCCAGGTTATAAAATTCATGCTCTATACTATTAGGGTAAGCGGTATAAACAAACTTCCGCTGATTGAACCTGACAGAAAATTTGGTATAAATCCAGACTCCATCCTTAATATCTCCCTGCTTCTCCTGATGTTCGCTGAATGCCGCCGCTAAAGTCTTTTTTCCCTTACTAAACATTGGCAATAAACTTTGTCCTTCAAAAGAAGCCGGAGGTTTAATTTTAAGGATTTTACATACCGTCGGAGCGATATCAATATGCTGCACCTGGCCAGACCGGATATCTTTAACAGAAGGATTATCCCAGGTAAAAATTAGCGGCACCCGGATCAAAGAATCCCATAAAAATCCCCCGTGGTTGAAACAGAGGCCGTGTTCGCACATTTCTTCTCCGTGATCGGCGGTAATAATAATCAAAGTATTCTTATTAATATTCAGCCTTTTTAATTCTTCAATAATCTCACCGACCTGCTCATCCACCTGGGTTATCGCAGCGTCATATTTAACGATATCTGCGGCCTTAAAAGATGGTTGCGATAGTTTATCATTCTCAGTAACCCCGATAAAATGATCGTGGGTATCCATATAATGGACCCAAAGAAAAAATTTGTTTTTATAATTATGGTTAATGAATTTTAGCGCGGCTTGATTAACTTTACCGGCGGAAACCGGAACTTCATTATTCGTCCATTCTTCAAAACCTCCCTGCGCTCCCAAAATCGCAGATAATGTTTTATTATGCCCGCTGCAGAAAAATGAACGGTAACCGGAGCGTTTCAATAAACGGGCTAAAGTTAAAAGTTCCGGAGCAAGATCTGTATCCCAGGTATAAACTTTATGGGTTGACGGATAAGTCGAAGTCGCAATACTAACCATTGCTGGCACAGTCCAGGAGGCTTGCGCGATCGCCTGAGTAAAGATAACTCCTTCCTTAGCTAATTTATCAATATTCGGAGAAATATTTTTTGGATACCCGTAACAACCTAAATGATCCGGCCGCAAAGAATCAACCGTAATTAATAATACATTCGGAGAAGGAACATCCCGGGTTTTTAGCTGCAAAATCAATATCCCGCTGATAAAAATAATTAAAACCGCTGTAATTGCCCAGAATTTGTTTCTCATACTAAAACCAACTTTTCCTTTAATGTAAATAGCCCAAACTCTTTAGTCTTTCCTTAGTTTGTTTATCGAGTTGTTTGGATACCGGTTTTATCTGCGGTTTCTTACGTTTCGACCAGGTCTCCAATTCCAGCCTCAGTAACCTGAATTTTGCTTCTTCATTCTTTCTTAAAGTTTCAAATTCATTTAAGTTTTTTAATTCCTCCGGGTCAGCCTTAAGGTTATAAAGAGCGTACTCCGCAGGATCTTTAGCATAATCCGTATAAATAAGCTTCCAGCTATCCATTCTGACCGAGTACATAGAATACAGCCACTCTCCAGTCCGGATAGCTCCTGTCCTTTTATGATATTCGCTAAATGCCGCCCGCAAAGTACCGGCTTCCTTCTGGATTATCGGCAACAGGCTTTGCCCTTTAAATAAAGCGGGTTTCTTAATTTTGAGAACATCGCATATAGTAGGAGCGATATCAATATGTTGTACTTGAGAATTTCTTTTCAAACCGCCGGGAAATTGTTTTCCCCAAACCATAATTAATGGCACCCGGATTAAAGGATCCCATAACGATCCAGCATGGGCAAAACACCTGCCATGTTCGCATATCTCTTCTCCGTGATCAGCGGTAATAATGATTAAAGTATTATTGCCGATCCCCAGCTTATTTAATTCATCAACCATTATCCCGATTTGTTGATCTACTTGCTTGATCGCGTTATCATATTTAACGATATTTGCTTGCTTTTGAGAAACATCCAGAGGATCCGGATTGTTTCTTTGAGGTTTAAAAAAATGATCGTGGGTATCCATATAATGGACCCAAAGAAAAAATTTGTTTTTATAATTTTCTTTTAAAAATCGTAACGCTTGCCCGCTAACTTCATTACCGGTTAGTGCCTTTACATTCTTAGTCCAGTCATCAAAACCTCGCTGAAACCCTCCAATTTCAAATAAGGGATTGGAATGTCCGCTGCAAAGGAAGTTATGGTAACCTCGCCGTCTTAAAATTTCAGCAATCGTGGGCAGTTTTGGTGATAAAATTATCCCCCAAAAATTAACTTTATGGGCGGAAGGATAAGTTGAAGTAGCGATGCTGACAATCGACGGTAAAGTCCAGGAGGCTTGCGCGATCGCCTGAGTAAAGATAACTCCTTCCTTAGCTAATTTATCAATATTCGGAGAAATATTTTTTGGATACCCGTAACAACCTAAATGATCCGGCCGCAAAGAATCAACCGTAATTAATAATACATTGACCGGCTCCTCATGTTGAGCTTGTAACGGCGCAACTAAACCGCCTAAGGACAAAAAGCATCCGGCCGCCGCGATCACCCAAAATTTATTCTTCATAAAAATATTGCTCCCCAATCTAAGAATAAAGTAAAACACTTGCAAGATCCGCCATTGTCCTTCTAAACCAAGTGCCACTTTTAAGCAGCTTATTTTTTAGTTGAAACTTTACGGAAAACTTCACCGGCATTATGCGTATCTTCTTGCCTAAAAATTCGGACTTTGCTATAATTACCTGTAAAAATCAAAACCCATCGCAAATTACTCTTGATTTTCCGAAACTAATTTTCGGTAATCAAACCGCCAAGCCGGGTAAATAGTTTAAACACCGCGCGAGTATTATTAAATGCGCATTTATCAAGAGACAAGTTTAGCATAAAATACCTTATTGTGCTTTATTTTTTATGTTATACTAAAAAATCGTTATCTCTACCCAAATGAGTATGAGCAAAAATAATAGCGCTGAATATTTAAAAACCCTGGAAACAAAAAGTATTTATATTATCCGGGAAGCCTACCATAAATACCGTGATCAATTAGCTCTATTATGGAGCATGGGTAAAGATTCAACCGCCCTCCTGCATTTAACCCAAAAAGCTTTTTTCGGCAAAATTCCTTTCCCGGTGATACATATTGATACTACTTACAAATTTAAGGAAATCTATGAATTTAGAGACCGGCTGGTAAAAAAATACAAGCTACCTTTGCTGATTGCCAAAAATACACGGGCTTTGAATAAAAAAATGTCCCCGGAAAAAGGCCGCTACGAATGCTGCCAAGCTTTAAAAACTGAAGCGCTGAAATCAGCAACTAAACATCACCATTTAAAAGCATTTCTGGTGGCTATTCGCCGGGATGAACATTTGATCAGAGCTAAAGAACGCATTTTCTCTGTGCGGGATAAAAACTTTAAATGGGATTGGCGAAATCCATCTTTAGAGATGTGGGCAGAATATTCTGATGCCAACACGGATAATTCCAGTCACTTAAGAGTCCATCCCCTGCTGGGCTGGCGGGAAATTGACGTCTGGCTCTATACCAAGCAAGAAAAACTTCCGGTTGTAAATTTGTATTTCGCAAAAAAAGGAAAACGTTACCGCAGCATTGGATGCCAATGCTGCTGCCAAGCAGTTCCTTCTTCAGCTACCGATATTAATAAAATTATCGCCGAACTGGCTACCACAAAAATTGCCGAGCGGAGCGGCCGCTGCCAGGACAAAGAAAAAACCTATATGATGCAAAAACTGCGCTCTTTAGGTTATATGTAAATATGCCTAACCTTATTAAGATAGTTGTAGCTGGGGATGTCGATTCCGGGAAATCCACCCTGATCGGCAGGTATCTTTATGAAAGCGGCTCGCTTAATCAAGGAGCCGTTGAAGATGTTAAACAGGTCTGTAAAAATTTAGAACGCAATTTCGAATTCGCTTATTTATTAGACAGCTTTGAAGAAGAGCGGGAAAAAGAATTAACCATTGATACCACCCAATGCTTTTGTAAAACCGATAACCATAACAGTATGGTTTTTATCGATGTCCCCGGCCATCAGGAACTGTTAAAAAATATGCTTTCCGGGGCCTCTTATGCCGATATCGCTATCTTAACGATCGATATAAATAAATCGGTTAAAGACCAGACTAAACGGCATACCTTTCTTCTAAAATTTCTTGGTATCACCCAGATTATAACCGTAATCAATAAAATGGATCTGCGTGATTTTAGCGA
Source organism: Candidatus Omnitrophota bacterium (assembly GCA_035402765.1). Classification (GTDB taxonomy): domain Bacteria; phylum Omnitrophota; class Gorgyraeia; order Gygaellales; family Profunditerraquicolaceae; genus UBA6249. Next base: position 90,201 of record DAONDX010000006.1, on the reverse strand, counting down.
AGCTGACTTTTTAGAAACCAAAAAACAAGTAGCCCAAGTTTTTAAAAAGTTGCATCTGGAATTTAACGCCTGCCTGCCTGTCTCGGCAGGTCTGGGCGATAATTTATTTAAGCCATCGGAAAAAATGCCTTGGTACCGGGGCAAGTCTTTAAGAGCAACACTAAACGGCATTAAAATTAAAAAAAATTCAGGCGACTTCCGTTTCTTAATTCAGGATAGCTATAAAAATAACGGCAAAAGCATCGCTGCCGGAATTGTAACTTCAGGCAGCATAAAAATAAACCAAAAGGTTTTTATCCTGCCTGAACAAAAAACAGACCAGGTAAAAACAATAAAATATTCCGATAAAAATATCCGTTCAGCGTCCGGGCCCCTGGCGATCGGAATAATCCTAAAAAAAACCAATTACCTAAAACGGGGACAAATTTTATGCAGCAATCAATTGCCTCAAATCACCAAAACTATTCGCGGTAAAATTATCTGCACGCGCCCGATAAATTTAAACACCCCTTTGAATTTCCATTGCGCAGTACAAAAAACAAAGGTCACCATTGACCGAATTGATCAAATTTGGGATACGGTAAATCTTCTGCCCAAATCCGGCCCGCTGAAAGAGAATGATTTAGCCCAGGTAGTCTTAAAAACTGCCGGCAAAGTAGCAATTGAAAGCTATGACCACCTTAACAGTTTAGGTAAATTTGTCCTAGTTGACAACTGCCAACGTATCGCGGCGATAGGAACTGTTCTATAAATTTATGTTATTAAAATACGTGGATTTAAACCAGGGCTTTATCTTTGCACAAAATACTTCCTATCTTTGGGCTTTTTTAGCATTTATCTTAGGGGGTATTCTGCTCTTCTTTAAGAATTTTTTTAATTTTTTTAGGCGCGTTTTCTGGATCGCGGTGACCATACTTTTAGCAGCAGCAATTATCGGGGGAATTATTATGCACGGAAAAATAAATAAAACTAAGGTCGTTGTGCTTGGCATTGATGCGTTGGATTATACTATTGCCCGAGATTTAATGGATAAGGGGCTGCTGCCTAATCTGGCTCAATTAGCGAAAAACGGCAGTTTCTCGCCTCTAGCCACCACTAATCCCTCGGAATCCGTTGTGGCTTGGTCTAGTTTTGCCACCGGACTTAACCCGGCTAACCACGGCATATACGATTTTGTCATGCGCCGGAAACAGGATTACTCACTTTATTTGTCCCTTGATGAAATAGTCAGTACCGGTAAAAACCCCACCACTCGTTTATACCGCAAAGGTAAAACCCTTTGGAGCATTCTGTCTAAAAATAATATTCAAAATTCTTTCTACTTTTGCCCGAATACCTTCCCGGCGGATAAGCTTAAAGGGAACATGCTTTCCGGTATGGGCACCCCTGATATTTTAGGCAACATGGGCAGTTTTACTTTTTACACTACGAAACCTTTATCCAGCGATGATGCAAATAGCCGGGGAAAAATTATTCCGGTCGAAAATAACCAAAATATAATTAACACTGCTCTTTTCGGACCGAAACTTGCAAAAAATAATTCTACTGCGCCGATCAAAATCCCGTTAAAAATTGCTCTCTTTGCAAATAATAAAGAAATACAGTTAACCTTCCAGGGACAAACGATTACTTTAAAAACCGGGCAATGGAGCAATTGGAACCGAATCTCCTTTGACATCGGGCCGCTTAAAAAATTACATGGCATTGTTAAATTTTACCTTAAATCTGTTTCGCCGGATTTTGAACTATACGCCAGCCCGATAAACTTTGACCCGCTTGAGCCGCCATTTGCGATTGCTTACCCCAAGAATTACTCAAAAAAAATAGCCTCAAAAACCGGGCTCTATTATACTCAAGGCATGCCGCATGACACTTGGGCGCTTTCCGAAAGCAGGATTGATGAAAAAACTTTCCTGAAGCATGCCGATACAATTTTCAACGAGCGGGAAAGAATTTTGGAAGAAGAATTAGGAAATTTTAAGGGCGGCTTATTCTTTTTCTATTTTGATACATTGGACGCGATCCAGCATATGTTCCGGCGTTACAATGACCCGCGACATCCCCTCTATGAAAAAAACAATCCCTACAATAATGTAGTTACCGATTACTACATAAAGATCGATACGCTAATCGGAAAAATTTTAAAACAAATTGATACGCAGACTTTATTCTTAGTAATGTCTGACCACGGATTCAGCGATTTCAGGGAATCAATCCACCTTAATTACTGGCTCCTGGAAAACGGATATCTGTCTTTGAAGGAGACCGATTCCGGGACAAATGATTTCCTCGAAGGGATCGATTGGTCGAAAACCAAAGCTTATGCTATCGGATTTGGAGGCATTTATTTGAATAAAAAAGGCCGCGAGGCGGAAGGAATCGTCACTGAACCGGAAGCTCAAAACCTGAAATTAAAAATCAAGGAAGGATTGTTAAAAATAAAAAATTCTCAAGGCCAGGCGGCAGTTAATAATGTTTATCTGCAAGAGGAAACATTTAAGGGCAGTTGCAGCGATGATGCTCCTGATTTATTTGTCGGCTTTGCCCGCGGTTTCCGGGCATCTTGGCAGACCGCGATCGGAGGAGTTCCTGATAATTTAATGGAAGATAATAACAGAAAATGGAGCGGCGACCATTTAATCGATCCGATTCTAGTGCCGGGGGTGATTTTTATTAACAAAAAAATAAAGTTACACAACCCTGCTATCGTAGATATTGCTCCTACCCTCTTACATATATTTAATCTGGACAAAGCAGAAAAAACCGATGGCCACTCTTTAATCTAGGAGTTAATCATGAATATTTTAGTCGGGGCATTGGCATTTATAAGCGAGTACCTTGATTCGGGGCTAGGCATGGGCTACGGAACAGCATTAACCCCGATCCTCATCATTGTGGGTTTTGAACCGCTCCAGGTAATTCCGGCAGTCCTTATCTCTCAGCTCTTCACCGATATTGCCGCTTGCATATCGCATCATAAATTAAAAAATGTTGATTTGAAAATCGGCTCGGCAGATTTTAAAGCCGCTGCTCTCCTGGGGGCGCTGGGGGCAGCCGGAGTAACGGGCGCAGTCATTATCGCCATCAAAATTCCCAAACATATTTTAACAATTTATATCGGTTCGCTGGTATTGGTTATGGGAATTTTGGTTATTTATACGATTAAAAAACCTATGCATTTCTCCTGGCGCAGATTAATGGGGATAGGCCTTTTGGCTTCCTTTAATAAAGGTATTTCCGGAGGAGGGTACGGCCCGCTGGTTATGGGGGGGCAGTTGATCTCCGGATTAAATGTCAAAAATGCGGTAGGGATAACTGCCTTTGCTGAAGCGACCACCTGCCTGGTTGGCTTTATTATTTATTTGATTACCGGCAAACCCATAGACTGGAGATTGGTTGGGCTGCTCACCGCTTGCGCGATAACCGCTGTCCCGGTAGCTGCTTTTACGGTGAAAAAATCACCCTCTAATTCCCTTAAGCGTTATGTCGGTTTACTGATGATCGTCCTGGGCTTGTTTACTATCCTGAAAATTGCTTCCGGCAGCTAAAGACGACTGCTTAAACAGAATTTTTATCACTTTAGGATGAAAAAACAAAATATAGCTCCAGACGCATAGATCGTATATCATAATTGGGATAAGATGCAAAAATAGGCTTAAAAATTTTTCGTTTTTTAAAATTGTAAAATAGCGGTTTTTAATTAAATCGCTTTGCAACTGGTCATTAAGATATCGGCGCGCCAGCGGCTTATCGATACCGGAATCCGGGCGGAAAGATCCTCCGCGCACATGGTAAATTATAGCCCGGGGGACATAATATCCCCGCCAACCGGCGCGATTGGCCCGCCAGCAAAGATCTAGATCCTCATAAAACATTCTAAACCGGGAATCGAAATATCCCCCGCGGCTTTTTATTTTTTCCAACATTTCTCTTCGATAAAAAGCAGCCGCGCCGCTTACGCCGAAAATAAAACCACTTTTTTCAAATTGGCCAGAATCCAGCCGGCCATAACCCCTTTCTTTGGCGGTGCGCCATAAACTTAAAACGAGACCTGTGCTATCTAAGGTTTTTTTATCCCCCCGCAAAAATTTACCGCTAACCATACCAATATCTCCGGCGGCCGTAAAACCTTTTAAGGCTTCGAAAATAAAATTTTTGTCTAATACCGTATCATCATTAAGGCACAAAACGAATTTGCCGCGGCTAAGCAAAATTCCCTGATTCATCCCTCCGGCATAAAATAAATTTTTATCCGCCGAGAAAACATGGACTGGCGGATACAGCCTCTCGATTTCTTGCCGTAACCCGGTTTTTAGAGAATTATCGACCACAATAATTTCAGCGGGTAGATAACTCTGGGCAAAAAGAGAATTCAGGCAGGCTTTGAGATAATCTTTAGCTCCAATAGTGACAATAATTACGCTAACCTTCATTTTTTTATCCGATTTTAGGAAATTTACCTTTAAACTTAACAGCCAGGATCAAAAACCTGAGTAAATCATAAATTAAGAATAGCGGCGACTTTAAAAACGTAATTAACCGGTTCTGATTCTTGAGGATCATCCGCTGCCTGTTAATGAAACTTAGATATTGTCTGGTCTTGCTATCGGTGGACGAACTATTTCCATGGTGGGAACATTTCAACTCCGGAGTATACAAACAAAACCATCCTTTTTTCTGTCCTCTCCAGGCCAAATCCGCATCTTCAAAAAGAAAGAAAAACCTTTCATCGAAATAACCATAGCTATCCTTTATCTGGTCAAGCATTTTCCTCCGGTATAAAGCCGCCGCGCAACAGGCTCCGAAGATATAACCGGAAACATCAAATTGCCCTCGATCAAATTTTCCCCGGCCGATGTCATGGAACCTTTCCAAAAAAGACATTCGGATACCGGCAGAATAAATCCTGCCTGATCGTATATCCAATATCTTAGGCTGGATCAGGCCAACCTTGGCTGAAAGTGTTTTGATTATTTCCAGAGCGGCTTTAAGGAAATCATCTCCTAGAACAACATCACAATCTAAAGTCAAGATCCACTCTCCGCCGGCAACTGCCAGGCCTTGGTTACGCGCCTTACTGGCTCCGTAATTAAATTTGTTTTCCAGGATGGTAACTTCCGGATACTTTTCTTTGACTAAAGTTACCGTGTTATCCCTTGAGGCATTATCCACCAGGATAAGTTCGGTATCCGCCGCTTTTTGTTTAAAGATAGCTGCCAGGCAGGGTAAGATAAAATTAGCGCCATTATAGGTAATTATAACTATCGAAATTTTAGCCACTAAAATCCCCTTAGCATGGCAAAAAGTTCTTGCCCCAAAATATCAAGTGAATACTTATTTCTAATTTGCCGGCCGGCGTTTTGCCCGGCAGCTTTTCTTAATTGCGCATCCAGGATTAAACGCTTCATTTTTAAAATAAATTCACCGCGGTCGGCAGCCAGAAATCCGGTTTCCCCGTCAATAATAATATTTTTAGCTTCTCCGATACGGCTGGCAATTACGGGCTTTTCCATCGCCATATACTCAAACATTTTAGTCGGGCTTTTAGCCTGATTAAAAAAACTGTCCTGAACTAAAGGCAAAAGCCCAATATCAGTATTACTTAGAAATTGCGGCATATCCTGCGGCTCCACCCAAGGTAAAACTTTAATTCTCTGCGAAAATCTGGAACGGGCGGCTGACCTTCTGAATTCATCGTAATACTTCCCCTGCCCGGCAAAATGCATGAAGATATTTTCAAATTCTCCAGCCAACTCCGCAAAACAGGATAAAATAAAATTCAGATTATCTAACATGGGTTGATGATAAACCGTACCCGTCCAGGAGAAAACTATCCCGGATAAATCCGGCTTGGGGCGGGGATAAAATAAATTCGTGTCTACCCCGGTAGGCAGATAATAAGTTTTTTTGCTAAAAGGCTCTAAATAATCTTTCAGGAAGCCACTGGCGGCAATACAAAATTCAGCCCGTTTGGCTAATTTGCGATGCGCATACTCCATTTTTGAAGACGGGAAAAATCCTAAATAATATTTTGGGTTTTCCCGGATGTTCCAATCATCACAGTCGAAAATTAATTTGTTTTTTTGCAATAAATGTACAATTAAGGGGGCTAGAACATGGTAATTCAATCTTTGTAAAAAAAATATGCTGTTTTTATCTTCATTGATCAAGCAACGGGCGGCAGAAAAATTAAGCTTAAGCTTCTTAGCCAAGCTCATCTCTGACTCCGCCTCAGCATAGCTGGCGCCTAAATCATCCGCGAAAGAAAGAACCTTGGTCTGAACATCATATTTATTTAATTGCTGCGCAAAACCATGACAGCGAACTCTTGCCCCAGATAATTGATAGCCTTCGCGGGTTATAAAAATTACTTTCATTATTGGTTAATTATCGTATTATATGCCCGGAGTAAATTTTCGGCGGTATAAGACCAATTATACTTATTTTCTGCTCTCCTGCGGGCAGCCAGGCCTAAATCTTTGCGTAGCTGGCTGTCTTCTAACAAGACAAAAATACCTCTTGCCAGATCATGGTGATCTCCCGGGATTGTCAACACGCCCACTCCCCCTAACATTTTAGTTACTTCCCCGACATTGCTGGCTACGATTGCTTTACTCGAAGCCATATATTCAACAATTTTCAGCGGACTTTTACAGCGGGTTACCTCTGTGTTTTTAAAAGGAGCGGTACAAACACTGGCTAAAGAAATATAGGCGGGGATCTCGTCATGACTGACTGCTCCGGTAAAGATAATTTTTTCTTCTAACCCCAGGTCAGCTACCGATTGGCGTAACTGCTTTTCTAAAAAACCTTCACCTACGATCATAAACTTAACATCCGGACGCTTTAATAATACAATATTAGCGGCTTTGATCAGCAGATCAACATATTGAGCGCCGTGGAGTTGACCGATATACAAAACAACTTGTTCATTATGTGTTAACTGGTATTTCTCCCTTAACTTATTTACGTTTAGATCTGAATTAAATTGATTTAGATCCGCGCCCACCGGTGCATCAAAAATAAATTCTTCCTTGACTTTGAATTTCATAGCCAATTCTTTTAAACAATTACTGGCACAAGATACCGAATCAGATAATACCGGCAGCAGACGTTCCAGCAATTTGAAGGAAAACCCGACGATTCTTGAAGAAAAACTTTTCCCGCAAGATTCATACCAAATCTTTTCTTCCCAATCATCCCAATCATAATGCAAAGGTTTCTTATCTAGATAGGCGGCGATAACCGCTGGAAGCGCGGCGTAATAATGGCATTTTTGGAAGTGAATGATATCAGCCCATTTCCCCAAAGCAACTATGAAACGGGTATTCTTTATAAAAGCCGGAATTGTAGGAGCTCTGTCCAGCGGAATACAATCTACTCGGTTTATAGAGAGCTGCTGATGTTTATGATTCAATAGGACCGGAAAATAGCAAATTTTTACGCAATGGCCTTGCTTGGCAAATTCCTTGGCCAAGCTGAGAACTCTGATTGTCCAGGGTTCGGACTTATCAAACAGATCATGCGGGTGAACCAGTAAAATATTCATAGGTTAGATTTCAGAAACATATTTTAAAAAAGGTTATTTCTTCCTGCCGCCTAAAAGCATCCGGTTGCTCAAGAGCATAGAGCACCAGAAATAGATTATGTAAAAAAATATCACGCTTGCACTAAAAATCAGCAGAAACCATTTGCCCAGTTTTCTTTTTTTCCTAGCCAGGCTGCGCCGGGCGGGAAGCTCTTGCAAAGAAATTAAAGACTTCTTAAGGAAAGCGGTCTTCTCTTCTTCGCTGGAATCCTCAAATACCGATAAAGATATTTCCTTACCTTCTTTTATATTGGTCTCCTGTACTTTAATTCCCAATGACGAGGCTGCTCCTAATAACTCTTCCGCCCGTTTTTTTCTAACGGCATAGGTATTGCCGTCCCCGGTTTCCCACAAATAATGCCAGTTATCTCTAGGTAAAGAAGCCAAATTAAAACTTGCGGGATTTTCATATATTTCGGTTCCGGCGATAAGGTGGAGGGTATTGATCGATTTGATCGTGTCAATATAACGGGAGTTTTGTTTAACAAAGTCTACCGTCCGGTGAAATTCTTTTTCAGTCTCACCGGGAAAACCAACCAAAATAAAAATTTCTGTTTCCATTCCCGCCTTTTTGGCGGCTTTGATATTTTCTGCGGCCAACTCAGGCGAATATGGTTTTTTCATCAACCGCAGCATCCTGGCTGAACCACTCTCTACGCCAATTTGGATTTTAAAACAACCTGCCTGGCGCATACTTTTGAATAGTTCCCCATGCATCTGGCTACGCGGGGCGATTTGCCCGGTCCAACGCATTTGTAAATTATGCTTAATCATACCTTCACAAATGCTGCTTAACTGCTGAAGATCGCCATTCATCAAGTTATCACAAACCGTAAAATTATTTATTCCGTAGCTATTTCTTAGAAAAATCAATTCTTCCAAAACATGCTCGGGGCTATGCCGGCGATACCCCTGGACCAAACGATAGTTTTTACAAAAACTGCAGCGCCCCAAGCATCCCCGGCTCCATTCAACCAGCGTTGTATTTTTAGCAACATATTGGCTTAGATCAAAACTACGGTAATCCGGAAAAGGAACCGCGTCTAACGGAACAATCGGTTTGCGGTCAATACACTGCCAAAGACCATTTGCTTTATAAGCTACTCCCGGCAAATCTTTATGCGCGCCGGGTGAGTTTGTCTGGACGATCTCATAAAGAGTCTCCTCCCCTTCACCGACAACAAAATAATCAATACCTCCGGGAATATTCTCAACAAAAAAATCCCTTTGTTCCTGTGTCGAACATGCCGGCCCGCCTAAAATAATTTTTTTCCTAGGGTCGGCGTTTTTAACTCTCTTGATCACCTCAATTGTGATACGTTCTTTGGGGTCAACTACGGAAAAACCAACCCAGCTAGCCGAAGAAGACAATATTTTATCCACAGCATAATCCACCTGCTTTATAAACAACTTATAAATAAAAGGGAAGGTTTTTTCGTTACTCCAATAATTTTTGTTTTCCACGTGCCAAAGCAGCTTAAAACTATTATCAGCACAATTATGAAAATAGATATTAAAATCGTATACCTGTGTTTTGAGACCTTTACTTCTTAAGTAAGAATCCAGGTACCCTAACCCGATTGACGGGCTCTCCACCCCCCAAGGGGGCAAAGTGACTAAAAGTATATCTGTTTTCATTCTTTGGCCAGTGTTATTTTAAAAGAATTGTTTAGCGTGGCTCCCTTTTTAAAAATACGCCACTTCTTTTCGTTTTCCGCGTTAACAACCGGGTCAATTAAACAAAAGTTAACCATTCTGGAGAAAAAGGCAAAAGGTAAATTTTGCAGCTGGACAAAAGGAATTTTTTCCCTAAAACCTTCCTGCCGGAAATTTATCTTCGGCAAATCCCCTGCAGTTATGAGATTTATCTGATTTTTCCTAAAGAAATTTACCTCCCTCCACTGGTCATCAACCGGAGGAAACTCAGCAGATAATTCGCCAGCCGAATATTTATTATATTGGTCCGTGAATACCATCCCGAATTTTTGCTGGTCAACCCTAAGCTTCTCGCCAAAAAGTGTTTTTATCTCCCAAACTAAAGAATCTTTATTAAGTTTAATCGTCCAGTCCTGAACAATCGGAAAATCTCTAAAAGTTATTTTTGTAAACAACCGGTCAGCTTCTGAGTTAACCTGCCAAATGCCCGTAGAAGAATCAAACCACTTACCCTGAATATTAAAAGATGTATTTAAGCCTACGTCGGCGGTTAGAGATTGGTTGTTGTAAAAAATGTATGCCCGTTTTTTGGCCGGGTCAAATTTAACTCTCAATAAACCGGCAGATACGGTAGCCAGGAGGCATGCTTTTTTAGCCGGGAAAACTTTTTCAAAACCCGGATCATCTTCTTTAAGCCGGTTGACAATAACATAAGGTATGTTCAATTTGGTAATCAAAAGCAGCATTTCTCTTAACCGTTTACCACGCATCCGCGGAGAGTTATCGGGTAAAGCATAAAATTTCCTATAATTGCACTGCACGGGGGCATGTTTAAAAAAGGTCCGGAGGCGGTCTCTAAAAGATTGTTTAAAATATATTCCGAATTTATCCGGATGCTTGATCAAATCGGTTTCGGGCATTAAAACACAGGTAGAAACATTGGTAATCTCATTGATAGACTCTTTATTTCTTTTTATAAATTCACATGTCTTTTTAAACTCTTGCGCGGTTTCGCCGGGATAACCAACAATAATATTTATGGAGGTGGCGATGCCGGCTTTACAGCTATCCCGGATGACCTGTTCGGCGATGGCGGAATTAAAAGATTTATTCATTTTTTTCAAAACGACATCCGAAGCTGATTCCATGCCGAAACATAAGCTTGAGCATCCGGCACTGCGCATTTTTTTAAAAAGTTCTTCGGTCATTCCCATTCTAATCGCGGCATAAGAGTGCCACCGGACGCCTAGTCTCTCTTTAATAATGAGATCGCAGATACTTTCCAGCTGCCTCAAATTGCCATTGCATAACAGATCGTTAAACTCAAAGTTACGCACGCCGAATTTTTGGTTATAATATTTTAATTCATCGAACACCTTTTGCGGATCCCTGAATCTAAATGGCGCGTTCATTTTGTGATCGATACAAAAACTGCAGTGATTAACGCAGCCCCGGCTGATCAGGATAGGCAGGGGACGATAACCGTCGATAATATCATATTCATCCAGATCAAAACCTAGAAAATCAACCAAGGGAACCTCATCAATATTCCTTAAAGGATCCGGCGTAGAACAATCGTGATACTTACCGTTCAATTGCACGATTGTCCCGGGGATACCCGCTAAGTTTCCGATGTTGGGTTCTTTTTGAAAACGCTTAATGATCTCCAACATCGGCAGCTCACCTTCACCGATAACGAATACATCTATTTTTCTATTGGGATCTAGAATTTTCGTATTCCAGAAAACCCCCGGCCCGCCTAAAACGACAACTTTGGAAGGCGTTTTTTGTTTAATTTTATGAGCGATTGAGATGGCCACATTTAGGCTGGCGATAGTAGTGGACAATCCGATGATGGGAGCTTCCGATTCGGCAGCCTGAGCGATAAAATCCTCAATCTGATCATTGAAGGCGGCACAAAAATCCCGCCCGATTTGTTCAGGCGTAAAATTATTTAAAGTGGCAATTTCCCAAAAATGTCTTTTTTCTTGCGTGGAATTATTAAATAATTTTACATTTAGATCAATAATTTTGGTTTTGATCCCATGAGAGCGTAAAAAGCTGCTCAAATATGCCAAACCTAAAGGAGGCATTTTGGTTTGCCAGGGAGGAACCATCCCCAATATTACGTTTACCGGGCCGGTCTTATCCGGCGGAATTTCTTCAGTCTTGCCGATCGATAGATCGGAATTTGGTTTAGCCATAAAATCCTCCTGGGGGACAATAGACTCTTCGCATCTTTTACAAATAAAGTTACTTTCCGCTTCCCGGCGGCCATCCCGTTGGTCTCTGACTTGAGCATAATAAGATGAATTCCAGATCTCAGAAATACTTTGCTTTCTTAAATTCCCTAAAATTTCCTCTCTTTTCCAATCCATGCAGCAAATAACCACGTCTCCATTTTCTACAATATGGATCATTTCATTAGCCCAAATACTCCGGCAGCCGGATATTTTAGGATGATACACCTGCGGCATCGACCTAACATTCCCGGCCCGGCTGATCGGCCCATCGAAAAAACTAATCCGGCTGATTCCCTGTTCTTTCCAGAAATTGATTGCTTCTTCTTTTTCTCCAGCAGTTAAATATTTATGATTTAGAAAAGTTACCATCAGGAAATCTTTGATATCTCTTTTACTTTTGGCTTTTTGGATAAACCTTAAAATACGCGGAAAAACAGTATCATAATCTAACCCCATCGCCCCTTCCACGCTCTGTTTCTTGATTCCGTGGATGCTGATGCCAATCCAATCCAGCTTAGAATTGATCAAAGCCTCCTGAATTTTATCATCCAGCAGTGAACCGTTGGTCAGAATATGCACACTCGCCCAGGGGACGGTTTCTTTGGCATAATTTATCCGCTCAATAATATGAGCGTCCGTTAACGGTTCGTTATTTAAGTATAGAATTATCCGTTCAATACCTGGCTGAGCTTTACACTCATCAATGATTTTTTTAAATAATTCATCCTCCATTACCTTGGGAGGAAATAGGCGCTTGACTTCATGGTTGGGGCAAAAAATACAATTGGCATTGCAAAATGAAGTTGTTTGAATAGAAAGATACTTGGGGAATATTAGATTATTTTTCATTTAATCTCCGATGCACTTCTTCGTTGTGCATTAGATTATCACACATCTTAAGACAGCCGATTTCCATAAAATAAGGATCGGTTTTAGATAAATATTTGGCTTTGCTCCTGAATTCAGTATATTGGGGGCTGCGCCAAATGTTTTTAAAATCCGTTTGATTCAGGTTGCCCATATTCTTGTTAACTGCGCGGCAACAAGGAGCAATGCTGCCATCGGCTAAAACCCTGGTAAAGATCCAGCCGGCATAACAGGGGATTTTATCTACCCGCTGGCAATCATAATTTCCACCGGCAGAGCGGTCTTCTTTTAGGCGTGAAATAAAACCGTCAAAATAATCAAGTTTAATCTTGTTTTCTGGCGGCAAGGCCTTCCAAAGCTTTTCAATTTGCTCAGCCTGTTGCAAAACGCTCTGTTTCTGCTCTGGATTTAAAAGCAGACCTTGAGTCCCTTCTAATGTATCCAGCAAAGTAAAATATACCCCGTCCACCTTCATCTGGATGGCAAATTTAAACATCGCTTCAACTTCTTGATAGTTTAAATTACAGATAACATTGCATAAAGTAGTTTTAGGTTTATGCTTTTTTTCTTGAGCCAGAAAAATAAGATTTTCTTTGATCTCTTCAAAAAGCCCGGCAGGGCTGCCGGGGTGAGTTTTTTGGTAAGTACTGGGATTGGAAGCCCAAAGGCTGATCGCTAATTCATCAACTCCCAAACGTATTAATTCCTTAATTTTATTTTTGTTTAATAATGTAAAGTTGGTTGTAATGCAACATATCAAACCTTGGGATTTGGCGTATTCGATTAATTTCATAATCTCCGGGTGCATAAATGGTTCCCCGCCGCCGGTGAAACGGATCCTCTTAGTCCCCAGCTCCGTTAAGCTCAAGATCAGCTGTTTAGCCCCGTCAAAACTTAACTGCTGCTTAAGGATCTTCTGATCCGGCTTTTCTTTAAGTAACGGTGAATATAGCCAGCAGCCGATACATTTTTGATTACAGAAATTGGTCAAGTCAATTACTGCCTGCTCAGGACCGGTATAAGCCTTTCTCCCGTTTTGGATTCCCGCCAAAGCCAGATCGCCTTTTGGTTGATCCAATTGCTGTTTACAATAAGGCAGACACTTAAACTTTGCTATAAATTTTAATATCAATTTTTCGATTGAAGTTAAAGATTTGATCCGGGCATGCATATAGGTGTTGCGGCCGATATCATCACAACTCTTATAGCAACCTGCTTCCTTAATCCCCGGGTCATTGCCTATGGACCTGAAGAAAACATCGCTTTTCTTATAAGCTAAAGCTTTGCTACGGAAGAAAATCTGCTTATCGTTGTTCCAAATTTGCACAAAATTATCGGAGTAAAGGTTGCCCACGGGGATCCTGTGAGATTTTAAACAAGAATTAATATCGCCGTTTGGCATAATCCGGGCAAAACACCAGCCAATATAACAAGGCATTTTATCAATTATGTTGCGGTCGTAGGTGGCTTGGGTTAAATCCGCCCCGGAAGAAGCCCGGCGTTTAAAAGTATCAAAACGGAATAAAGTAATATTTCCGATTCTACCGTTTCGGTCAACCATGGATGATAATTTTTCTATATCCTGCAGGAGCTCTTTGATTTGGCTTGAGTTTAAAAGCAGTTTCTCGGTTTTCCCGGGGATAGTGTCAACTAAAGTATACTCCAGCGACTCACACTTCGTTCGACTGGCGAAATCGACCATTTTGATCAATTCCCGGTAATTTTCATTAAAAATAACATTGTATAATTTTATATAAGGTTTATTTATTTTAATGGCGTTAAGATAGCGCAAATTCTCGCTTATCTCTAGAAAAGTTTCCTGGTTTTTGTTGGGATGGGTTCTGGCATAAACTTCAGGCGTAGCTGCCCAGGTACTTACTGTTAAGTGGTCCACTCCTATCTCAACCAGTTTATTTATTTTTTCTTTATCCAGCAGCGTAAAATTAGTATTTACATAACAAACCAGGTTTTTTTTCTTGGCATAAGCTAAGATATCCATGATCCGGGGATGGCAGAACGGCTCACCGCCGCCGGAAAAATATATTTCCCGAGTGCCCATCTGGGAAAGGTTATCAATCAGCTCTTTGGCCAGCTCAAAGGGAAGCGTGCATTTTTGCGCTTCGGCATGTTTTTTTTCTTCCAATAAAGGAGAATTACACCAGCAGGCTAAACAATTATTATTGCACTGGTCGGTCAAATCAATTTGCACATGGAAAGGGCCTTTAAATGCTTTTTTCCCGTCAAAAATTCCCAGGATATCCAAGTAGTCGCTTAACGGTTTCTGCAAATATAAATGCTCAAAGGCTCTTACCGAAGCCTCTTTTAATCCTAAAGTTTGAACTTTTTTTAAGAAATTATCCCACAACATTAATTTATCAACCTTCCTTAAGCAATGAATTGATCGTCGCCGCAAAATCAATCATTTTTAATAAATGTAAAAGTATGAATGTGCGGTATCAGGTTTTTTGCGTAAACTTTAAAAATATGTTTTCCCTGCGGTATTTTTACAGTTAATAAATACATCCAATTTAAAAATCTACTGTCCCAGCCGTTGGAAGAACGAAAGATAAAGTCCTGGGTCAGCAAAGACCCGTCTAAATATAAATCAACCGGACGGTCTTCGCATCCGGCATAATAAACCCAAATTTCATAATTACCCGGCTCCGGGATCAAAAGGTGGTATTCGGCAAAACCAAACCCTTTGCCGCCGTCAATAACTATACCTTTGCCAAAACTATGATTGGAAATATTCAGGTTGCCGCGGAAAAATGAATTCGCCGGCACCTTAATAATATTTTTTAACTTTAAAGAGCTATTTACCGGAGAGGGCGGAATGCCTTCAATTCCGGAATTTTTATCTTTCAAAATTGCATCCAGCGCAACATTGATGCTAAAATGATCACACGATTTAAAACAATTTATTTCTTTAAAATAATCTTGATCTTTGGAAACTGTTTTGGCTTTAAACCTGAAATCCCGGTATAAAGATGCATCCCAAATCGAGGAAAATTTGTTTTTTGAAAAAATTTTATGACCGTTGAGATTACCTAAAACTTTATTGACCCCCTTACAACAGGGAATTATCTCGCCCGTAGAAAGCACGCGGGAATACAGCCAGCCAATATAACAGGGACATTTATTGATTGTGCCTTTTTCATAATTCTGCTCATCAATTCCCGGAGAAATGAGTTTGCGCATAAATGAACCGTAACCGACAATTTTAAGATATTTAAACAGTATGTTTTGTTGCTTGTCTACCGGGCAAACTGAACCAAAAAATTTACAACTCTGACAGTTCTCCTGGCCAAATTTAAAAATCATAGTATTTTTAGATTCGTCAATCTCAGGATTTTTATCGCTGCCGGAAGTTATCTGATTATTTTTACAGGACAAAGTACGTAAAATATGCCTTTGTCCATCCTCTCCTATTTTTATGGATTCCTTGAGCAGAAACCCGGGCGGGACCCTGCAGAACCTCCCCGGAAATTCAATTAATTCTTTTTCTTTTTCACCGCGGTTATATATATCCAGGTCTTTAAAAAACACATCTGGCCTTTTCTGCAAAGCTAGCAACTGATCCTTCACATTTTCGATCTGGACACTGGATAAAGCTAAAAACGAAGTTTGCCCCTCTACGGTATCGATAAGTTGAAATTCAATATCCTGGGCACCCACATCTAAAGAAAAATCAACCATCCCGGCAATATTTTCATAATTTAAATTACAGATCACATTGTAGGTTTTTACTTTCGGCAAAAAACTCTTGTTTTCCGATTTCAGTCTATCTAAACAACGCAAGTTATCTCTAATCGTATAAAAATCGCCGCTGGCTTTGCCGGGATGTGTCTTAATATACGATTGGTCATCACCTGCCCAAATACTGGCGGTAACCATTTCAACCTGAGCATCTACCAAAAGCCGGGAGACTTCTTCGGTCAATAAAAGGGTGTTGGTGATAATATTCAGTTTAAGTCCACTATGCTTAATTAAGGAAATGATTTGTATAATCTGCGGATGCAAAAGCGGCTCTCCGCTTCCGGCAAGAAATATTTCCTGTGTACCCATCTGAATTAATTCATTGATCAATTCCGAGATAACTTTAAAAGAAAGTTCTTGATTTGCGTCACGCGGCCGGTCTTTGATAAACGGCGAATGAACCCAGCAACCTATACAATTATTATTACACCTTCCCGTAATATCGATTTGCATGACGGGCGGTCCCATAAAAGTAGCCCGGCCGTCTTGAATACCCTTCAAAAGAAGCGGATTAATATTTGCCATAAACAATTTTTTTTCTTTTAAATAACAAAAACCAAAGATAACTTAATGTTTTTTTAATCGTAAAACCTACGCCGTTGGATTTAAGTAATTTTACAAATTTTTTCAGATCCCCCGCAAAACCCCTTCTCTTTCTTTGGTAGTCTCCCCAGATAAGATAGGCTTCTTTTTGAGCCGCTAATAATTCTTCCGGTTTAATACCCGTACTTTTAAAAACGCACTGAGAGTTGCCGTCATAACGGGCCCAATCATAGGTAAGGATCTTCCCGCAGCTGGCAAGTTGTTCAAATAACCTGGTTCCGGGAAAAGGAGTAAGGACAGAGAACTGGACAGAGTCCGGATCCAGCTTAAGCCCGCGTTCAATGGTTTTTTTAATAGTTTTTTTTGATTCACCGTCGAAGCCAAAGGTAAAAGTAAGGTGTACTTTTATCCCCAGGCTTTTGGTAAACCTAATCATTTTTTCGGCCTGGGAAAGGTCTAAGCCCTTCTGACAACTGGAAATAAATTCCGGGTTAAAAGTTTCGACTCCATATTTTACTGCCGCCAGGCCGGCCTTCTTCATCGCCAGAAGAATTTGTTCATCCATCATATCCGCGCGGGCCATGATCGCCCAAGGTATGTTATTTAAACCTCTGGCTTGGATTTTACTGCACAATTCAAGCATACGCCCTTTCCCGATATTAAAAGTATCATCATCAAAATAAACGGATTTAAAACCCATCTTCTTAATCAGATACTCCATCTCATTGATAACATCTTCCGTATTTCTGGCCCGGTATGAATTTCCTTTATACATCACTTGAGGCCATAAGCAAAAACTGCAATTAAAAGGACAGCCTCTTGAGGCAAGCATCTGCGCCGAAGGGCTAGGAATGTCTCCCGGCAAGTCCCAATACCGGTCCATCGGCAACCTGTCCCTGCTGGGCCAGGGTAAAGCATCAATATTACAAAGCTCTCTATCCGCCGTGCTTAAAAAACTTCCTTGTTTTTGATAAAGTATGCCGGCGACCTTTGAAAGATCCGAATTATTTTCTAATGCCTGGATTAAATCCAGCAGCGTAAATTCATATTCTCCCTTCAAAACGAAATCTATAAACGGGTACTTAAGCATAAAATCCGGTTCATAAATCAAGCTGTTGGGACCGCATAAAATAATCCCGATATTATGTTTTGAAATTTTATTTAAAATCTCCATATCCTGGAAAAAAGAAGGGATGGAAGTCTCTGCTACCAAATAGTCGATTTTCTCTACCAGAATCCGGTCGATAAAATCTTCTTCCGTAAGTTGTTCGGCGATGGCATCAATAATTTCGGAGTGCACCGAATTTTGCTGCAGTAAAGAAGCCGCCTGGGCAAGGAAAAACGGGAACGGCAAATATTTACCTTCAGCAGGATCTTTAATATGCGGCCACCGGGAACCTGCCCGCACTCCCCACACCCCATGCTTATGCCAAGGCAAATTAGCCAATAAAACTCGAAGATGCTTATTGGCGTAGGGTAATTTTTTTTCTTTAAAGACATCCTTGACTGCTCCCCGGCGCAAAACTTCAATTTTAGAATCTAGATCCGCTTCATGCTCAAATATTTGGATATTGATTTTGAAGGACTGCGTAAAACCCGGGAGTAAATTCCGCTCACCCTCCGCATTGATAAACTTAAACCCGATCACTCTTAAATTTTCATGATCGGAACTATTCTGAATTAAAACCTTAGCTTTATTATTATCTGTTTCAAATGAAAGTGCCGGTAGCTGCGCATCCTCTTTAGAAAAACGCACCCCCGCTAATAAAGAATACGGTTGATAAATCTTAAAATCAACCCAGTCTTTCTGAAAACGGCAAAAGGGACCCTGTTCATAACCACAGAACCAATAAGTATAGGTTGAATTCAACAGGTGCACGATCCTTATTTCATCAACATGAAGCCATTCGGTATTCTGCGATTCAACCTCCCAAACAAAATGGCCATGTTCATCAATGCTTATTTTCCACACCTGAACCAGCGGAATATCTTTAAAACTGACACGCACCTTAAAAGAATCCGCATTCTTTTGCAATAACTGCCAATTAGCTTTTGATGAATCTGTCCAAAGCCCCAAAGTATTCACCCCGAGATTTAATCCGCTGCCCAGAGTTAATTGTTTATTCGCCCAGAATATCTGTACCCCGGAATCAGATAAGCACAGGCGTAAAGAACCGGATTCAATAAAACAATCCTGTTGGAGAGCATCTTTGCGCCTTGAAATAAATATT
This sequence comes from Candidatus Omnitrophota bacterium, assembly GCA_035402765.1. Taxonomy (GTDB): domain Bacteria; phylum Omnitrophota; class Gorgyraeia; order Gygaellales; family Profunditerraquicolaceae; genus UBA6249. Next base: position 71,317 of record DAONDX010000006.1, on the reverse strand, counting down.
AGGTATTTGATTGCCCGCCCAAAAGCATAGAATAAACCTCCGGAAACCCAATACTGTTTAAATTTTTTACTCCAGTTATTTATCACCAATTTTTATTACCCCCGAAAAATACAGGTGCTGCCCTAAGCTTAACAATTTACTGTTATTATCCTGATACTGCAGCAAGCGGCCGCAATACATATAATCACTGTTCTCAATTAAAGCCCTGGATGTCTTATTCGGTTCAGCATTAGAAAAACTAACTGTGGGCAGTTGCGCTCCGCTAGCAGTTAAACCCTCCTTACCGACTTTTCCATACCAACACCGAAAGGGGAGAATATCGTAGCTTCGAGTAAAATCGTCCATAAATTTACCGCAGGCGGTATTTTTAACCGACCATTTCTTATATTTATCCAAAAGCATAATATTGGCCTGCACAATTTCAATATTTACATCTTGATAAACCTCCAGATCTATTGCCCAACGCATAACATTATTTGAAATAAGCTCTATCTTCCAAAGCTGCGAAATAGGAATATAGGCCCACTGCCCCAAAATAACCGCGCTCCGCTTATCCTGTTCAATTAAGCTCCACATCGCCTGCCGGGAATCATACCAAATATTTTTTGAACGCACGGTGGAATAAACACCCAGTCCGCAAGTTAATTCTTTATCTTTCCAAAACATGCTGCCCTTGCCATTATTAAATTCAAATTTAAAATCTTCGCTGGCGACAATGGCACTAGCCGCGGGAGAATGTCCTTTATTTATTTTACTTTGACAATTCAGCAAGATCTTGCCTTCAAATAGATCATAACTTCCGGGCTTAATTATCGCTTCCGCCCATGGGGAAATTAATTGGAAATTTAAACTAATAATTTCTTTATCTCTTTCTTTGCGTTTAAATAAGCCGGTAACGCAATTATCTTTAGGGCTGATCTCAAAAAGCATTCTCGGCCAGTCAGTTTGGTCAGAACTCAAAGCAATACTACAAACCCTGCTGTTTTTAAAGCGTACCGGGGCAATTTCATTCATGTACTGTTCGTTTAACAGGTTCCCCTCTTCCTCAAGAGTTTGCCAATTCTGATACACAGAGTTAAATTCGAATAACAAATTCCGGCGCTCCAGAAAAATCTCATTTTTAGTTTCCAGTTTTATTTTCAAATTTAAAACATCTTTGTCTTGAAATGCGATGTCCCAAATTTGAACAAAATTACTAAAATGTAAACTTAACATTAAATGGCTTTTTGAAATCTTTTTGATTTCAAAATCTTGATCATTAAGACTGGCTAAAATTAAAAGACAGTGCAACCCGGCGGCGGCAGTGATCTCTTTATCTTTAAAATAAATCCGTATTCGCCGGCAGGCCTGATCAATGAACAAAAGCCAATCGCCACCGGTAATTGTACATTCTTCTTGCTTGCGCCGGGCTTCTTCCTGGGCTAGTTTTTCTGCCGCCAGCCTTTTGGCTTCTTCCTCTTTTTGCCTGCGCTGAGCTTCTTCTCTGGTTAATCTTTCCTCGGCCAGCCTTTTGGCTTCTTCCTCTTTTTGCCTGCGCTGAGCTTCTTCTCTGGTTA
>DAONDX010000006.1:21580-69661 GCA_035402765.1 Candidatus Omnitrophota bacterium | reverse complement strand
TGAGCTTCTTCCTGGGCTAGTTTTTCTGCCGCCAGCCTTTTGGCTTCTTCCTCTTGATGTTTTTTAAACACTATTTGACGCTCATGTTCTAAACAAGCATCAAAATCATCCTTTCCCGGAAAGATTTTTAAACTTAAAGCGATATTCTGGCTTTTCACGGAATAAAGATTAATGATCCGGGACTCCTGTTCATACCCGGAATTAAAAATTTTCATAATATTACAATCAGACTTACTTTCAAAAATCAAATTTGGCAAGAGGCTAAAGCTGCCTGAAGATATCCCCAGTTTCTGCCCGGGCAAAACATCCAGGTTTAAATCAAACCAATTAACCCTGTGGACAAATGTCGAAAAATCCCCCGCGCCATCAGCAAGAAACCATTTATTATAAGATGAGACTAAAAACAGATTGAAGTTGTATTGATTATCCGGATTACCGTAATTAAGTATCTCCAAATCTAAAACACTTTCTCCTAGTTTCATTCTAAACTGCTGCAAATAACGCTCATCCTCCCCGTTTTTTCCTTCAGCGATAAGTTCAGATGCAGAATTAGATATAATCTTCCAGGACAAATTAGTTGAAGGAAAATACGATTTAAGTGAAGCATCAAAAAAAGAGCTGTATCCTCCGACAGAGCCGCTAAGATGATTGCCCTCATAAGCTAAGCCAATATGACCGTTATTAAAAACCACGCGTAAACCGTCTTTCTCCAATATTCCTATTCCGGATTTTTCGCCGGCAGTATCTAAATAATGAGCAATTACCGCTTGCGGAGATCCTTGATTTACGATTTTACCTTTATCAAAAAGAATAACTCTATCGCAAAGCCGGTTAATAATATTCATATCGTGACTGACTAAAATAATTGTTTTTCCGGAATCTTTGAGTTCCAACACTTTCTTACGGCATTTCTGCTGCGCCTCTTCATCCCCCACGGCTAGAATATCGTCAATTAAAAGAATATCCGGTTCGGCAAATATCGCCAGGGCAAAAGCCAGACGCATATACATGCCTTGAGAATAACAATTAATCGGAGCGTCGATAAATTTGCCTAAATTGGAAAATTCGATAATTTCGTTGATTTTTTGTTTTAATATTTCATCGCCGATCCCATATGACCTGGCGTTAAGAATAATATTCTCCCTCCCGGTAAATTCCGGGTTAAATCCTGCTCCCAACTCCATGATCGCGCTGACCTTCCCCTCAACCTCCAACTCCCCGCGGTCAGGAACCAGCATCCCGGCCAACAGTCTTAAAAAAGTAGTTTTTCCCGCCCCGTTCTGTCCGATAATACCGACAACTTCACTTTTATTTATATCCAGGCTGATATCTTCCAGGGCCCAAACTTCCTCCCATTTGACTTTGCCTTCAATAATAAACTTAATCCGGTATTTTTCCCAAAGCTTGCTTACTTTAATTACGCTCATATTTTTTTCAGAATTTCCGGTTCATTCTTTAAATAAAAAAAGTATCCTGAGACCAGGGTTATAAATGAAATCGCACACAAAACAGCCAAATCTTTAATCGTTAACCACTCGGAAAAATAAAGTATTTTACGATACGCAGAAATATAGTAGGTGGCCGGATTAATTAAACAAACCCAGCGATAAACTTGGCTAAACATTCTTTCTGAATAGAAAACCGGGGTAATCCAAAACCAAAACATTAACCCTACCGGCAAAAAATAGGCCACATCGCGGAAAAAAGTATTCAAAACTGCAAAAATAAAACTTAAGCCTAAAACAAAAATTAAATTCAACAAAATTAAAACCACCAGAAAAGGAAACAAATAAACCAGGGATTTATTGATTAAGAAAAAAAAGGGAATAATTATTAAAAACCCGAAAATAAAATTTATAAAATTCGAAATCACCGAAGAAATGAGTACCAACTCTTGGGGGAAAACCCCCTGCCTTAAAATACCTTTATTGGCAATAAAGATATTGGCTGCTTCACTAATCCCTTGGCTGATAAAAAACCAGGGGAAAATTGCGCAGAGTATAAAAAAAGCATAGTGCGGAATTTCCACTTTGAATGCGGAAACAAAAACAAAATTAATACACAGCGCCATCATTAAGGGTATAATAATTACCCAACCCAGCCCTAATTTTAATCCGGCATATTTTGATTTTAGCTGTAAAATCGACATATCCCCAAGCATACGCCGATGCTTAAAAATATTATGGATTCTTTGTCCTAAAATATAGAAACCCACTAAAATCCCCTCCTCTTTTCACGCACCCGGGTTATATTTTGGTAAAAAAAATACCCAAAAGGTAAACTCGCTTGAATCTATAGCTTTTTCTTATTCTGGCATTCAATCCTAATTCTCTGACTAGCCGAATAAATACTCTTGAGAAATTGATTATTTTATTACAAAAGCGTAAATTATTATATATAAACGGGTTACGTAAAATTTTAGTTCTCGTTAAGAGCACTTTTTATTATTCTATAGAGTATTTATTATAGGCCTGCCATTCTTTTTATCAAGCGGTTTTTTATAATAACCTTAGCCTGCATTCAAAATAAACAACGACCACCCGGCTACCCGTTTATCATCAGGATCTGTGAATACTTGCTTAAAACAAAGCATAAATAAACGGCGCCACGGTTGATGATTGAGTAAAAAAGACCAGCATTCCTAATAATAAAAACATAATAATAATCGGCGCTAACCACCATTTCTTTCTGGTGCTAAGAAAATACCAGATCTCTTTAAAAATAGCCAGCCTAAACATCCGCCACCTTCTTATTAAGATTGCCTGCGGTAATCCGCTGGCAACGGCCTATTTGTTATTTTGGGCTTCCAATACGAGTTGCGGGTTTTTTTAAATTTTCTTGCTAAAAAATCGACTCTGACTAAGCGCATAAATAAGCCCGCCGGAGTAAAAATACAATAAAAAATGAGATTTAGCAAAATACAGGTATTCACCCAGCTCAAGATGCCGGCTAATCTCATCCAAAAGAGATAGAAATATTTTAATAAAACCGGCCTGAAAATTGCCAACAACACAAAAAATAACGCGCAGGCAATCGTCCAAGTTAAAAAATAATTATTTTTGATAAAATTAATCAAACCCGCTAAAATAAAACCGCTGGCAGTCAGTAAACCGAATTTTTTTAGAATAACATTATCTGTTTTTATGCCGGCCATCACAATTTATCGGGCGGCGGGGGTTAATTACCAAGTCAATTTTTACCCCCGTTTGACCCTATGAGTTGCTTATCCAAAAGGTAATTACCCATTACCAAATAATCCATTTGCGTACGCATAAAACAATTCCAGGCATCCTGAGGCGTACAGACCAAAGGTTCTCCTCGCACATTAAATGAAGTATTAATGATCACCGGACAGCCTGTTTTCTTAAAAAATTCATTAACCAGATCATAATATAAAGGGTTGTCTTCTTTTTTGATCGTTTGTACCCTGGCGGAATTGTCAACATGAGTAACCGCCGGAATTATTGAACGGGGTAGTTTTAATTTATCGAAACCGTAAATTTGACCGGAGGCGGGCTTATTTTCAATTCTTTTTTCTGCTTTTACTTGAGCCACTAAATTCATAAACGGGCTTTCCCGGTCTAGATCAAACCAATTCGACGCTTCTTCTGCAAGCACCGTAGGCGCAAAAGGACGGAATGATTCGCGAAATTTAATTTTTAGATTTAATCTGGTTTGCATTTGCGGGTTTCTGGCATCTGCGATAATGCTCCGAGAACCCAAGGCGCGTGGGCCAAACTCCATTCTACCCTGAAACCATCCAATAACCTTGCCTTGTTCAATCAGACCAGAAACAGTTTCCGGCAGGTGAAGTTTATCAAGTTTACGAAAAGGAATATTCTGTTCCTTTAAAAAGTTTTCAATCTGATCATTTTTATATTCCGGGCCTAAAAGAGCCCCCTGCATGGAATCTTTAATCCCGTCGACAAAACGCTCATGCTTAAGATATTTATGCCACACTAACAACGCTGCACCCAGAGCGGCTCCGGCATCCCCGCTTGCCGGCTGAACCCAAATTTCTTTAAAAGGACTTTGGCGTAATATTTTTCCGACCGCCACACAATTTAAAGCGACTCCCCCGGCAAGACAAAGTTTATCCCGGCCGGTTATTGTATGCACATGTCTGCACATGCGCAGCATAATTTCTTCAGTAACTGCCTGGATGGAAGCAGCCACATCCATATAATGTTGGCTAATTTGTGTTTCCGGCTTTCTGGGAGGCGCGCCGAGCAGGCGATAAAAACAGTTATTAGTCATTTCAAGGGTGTGACAATAACCAAAATACCTCATATTCATCCTAAAAGAACCATCTGCTTTTAAATCCACCAGTTCTTTTAAAATCAAATCTTTATATTTTGGTTCTCCATAAGGAGCCAAACCCATTAATTTGTATTCTCCGGAGTTTACTTCAAAACCTGCATAATAAGTAAAAGCTGAATAAAGTAACCCTAAAGAATGCGGAAAGTTTAAAGAATACTGGATCTCAAGATGATTATCCTGGCCTACCCCAAAGCTGGCAGTTTCCCATTCACCGACTCCGTCTAGAGTAAGAAAGGCTGCGGTTTTAAACGCGGAGGGGTAAAAAGCACTGGCGGCGTGTGATTCATGATGCCCGCAAAAAAGGATCTCCCCCTGATAGTTAAGCTCCTTCCGGATAATTTCAGGAATCCACAGTTTCTGATTAAGCCATAAAGGCATCGCCTGGAGAAACTGTTTTATCCCCGCCGGAGCATAACTTAAATAAGTTTCAAGAAGACGTTCGAATTTAATCAGGGGTTTATCATAAAAAACCACATAATCCAAATCTTTACTGCTGATATTTCCGACTCCCAGACACCAACTGGCTGCCCGGGAAGGAAAATTAAAATCATGCTTTTTACGGGTAAATCTCTCTTCCTGGGCAGCGGCGATAATTTTACCATCGCTTAACAAACAAGCCGCGCTATCATGATAAAAACAGGAAATACCCAAAATATTCATTAGTCTATATTTTTATTTTCTGCTATCCTTTTAATTCCCCCGACCTTATTCCTTCGGCTACCCGCCGCCCATCAAGCAAAGCATCTTCCATCGATAAATACTGCCAACTGCCGTAGCGGCCACAAACAACGATATTGTTGGCTAGCAAATAATTCTTGATCGCCGAAGTAGCCTGAACATAATGTTTATCGTAAATCGGATAACCATACTTTATATCATTAGTATCATAAACTAAAATTTTACTTTTTTTGCTAATTACCCCGACTTTACGCAGGTCGGCAACAATCCGCCGGGTAATTTTTTTCCTATCGATCGGCTTATCTTTGGAATATGAGACTTCGGCATATAAAGAACTCCTTCCTTTAGGAGCAAGCCGGCCGGAAAAATTGTGAAAAAATCCTACCCTGAAAAAAGAGGTTTCTTGATGCGGGAAATACACCCAATGTTTACCATTTTGGCAAATCTTGTCCACTCCGAGATTTAAATTAAAAATTGAATTCCAGCGTAATTTTTTAAAGCTGTTTAATATACTCTCGGGTAAAGGCTTGATTATTTTAACCAATTCCGGCAGAGGAATGGTCATAATCAAGATATCAAATTTTTGTTTTCCCTTACCTTCAATGGTAATTTCTTTTGTTCTCAGATCGATACTATTCACGCAGCAATTTTTTAAGACACCTCCGACTTGTTTTTCAAGAGCCAAAGGTAGTTGAGCGATCCCTCCTTTTTTGGGGTACCAAAAAACTGCGTTATAGCCAAGGCTGTTTTCGCAATCGGCAAAGAATCCATTAACGATATCCACTAGGCTGGGCTGCGGAATAAATTTATCCGACCAAGGACAAGACATCCGGTCTAAAGGAACCGTCCAAAATTTGCGATTGTAAGGGATCATAAAATGTTTGGCCATGCCTTTGCCAAAAGTTGCATTTATCCATTTCGAAAAATTAAGCTGACTGCGGTCAGAGGAAGAATTACTGGCATGAATAAACCCCCACAAACACTCACTGGCAATTGTTTTAGGCAGCGCGTATAAATTTGCCTGGAAAGGGTACCGGCTAAAAATACCGAAATTATGGATCCAGGCGCTTCTTCTATGTTGCACCAAATTATCTTTGAGTAATTTTTTGACTAACTGCAGCGAGTAATTGTTCCGAAAATGCAGAAGATGCCCGTCATAATCAAAAGTAAAACCGTCGATCTGCTTAGAACGACACAATCCACCGGCGGTTTTTTCTTTCTCCAAGACAATGGAGTTTATCCCGCTTTGCTTAAGATGCCAAGCGGCACTTAAACCGGCAAGACCGCCGCCTAAAATAATAATTTTTTTATTAGCCATAAGCCTCTATCTTAACCAATTTCATAAATATCCCAATGCTGAATAAAAACACAAAAATAATAATTGACCCGGCAAAAAAGCTATTTACTCTGGACAAAATAACCCCGCAACCGGTAAAAATAAAACATAATAAATACATCCCTAAGACAGTGGCCAGCGGCGAAATCCCTAAGGCTCCGATTTTTAATGCGACATGATCCCGGCTTTTTTTAAAAGGCACTTTTCTTTTGATCACCCTGAAGATAATCAGCAATATTGTGTCCATAATCGGCAAACCCAAGATCATTACCGGGCTAAGTAAAGCAAAAACATTATCCGCCGAAGCGTAATGTGTCATTAAAGCTACCGCCGAGATCAGTAACCCGAGAAAATGGCTGCCGGAATTACCCAGATAAATTTTAGCCGGAGGAAAGTTAAAAATAAGAAACCCGGCACTTACCGCGCACAAAATAAGGCTGAAGATCTGCACATTCAAGTTAAAACTTAAAAACCCGATCAATAAAAACGCGGCGCTGACAATCAAAGCTGTCCCACCCGCCAATCCATCCATAATATCCAGTAAATTAAAAGCATTGGTTATCCCGACGATCCAAAAGAAAGTGATCAGAATATTACCCCAAAAATTTAAATACATAATATCCGTCTTGATCCCGGACAAAATCAAAAATAGCGCGCAAAATGACTGCACCAAAAATTTCTGTAATACTGATGATTCTTTCAAATCATCGACTACCCCGGAAATTAATATGATCAAAGCCGCCCCCAGCACGGCTAATATTTTGGCCACCGGCAGAGCAAACATAAAGATGCTTAAACCGGCAGAAAAAACAAAAGCCAAACCTATACCCAGCCCTCCGACTAATGGAATATCTTTAGTCTTAAGCAGCTTATATTTACAGGCGGCTTTAGCGAATAAAGACGTAAAAAGCATTCCCGAAACCAATGCGGCGGAAAAAATTATAATATATTTAAGCATTTTTGCTTTCCCCCGATAAATTAGAATAAAGCTCTGCGGTATTCTTGAACATGCTGCTTAATGAAAATTCACCCCGGCTAATTATTTCTTGAGAGCTGCGGCCAAATTCATCTCTCTTCTGGGCACTATTTAATAATTCCTCCACCCGATTTTGCATAAACACAATATCGTGCGGGTCAACCAAATATCCTGTTTGGCCGTTAATCAGGGCTTCCCGGATCCCTCCGGTATCGGTAACCACTGCGGGTAATCCAGCGGACATGGCTTCTAAAACCGAAATCGGCAAACCTTCCCACAATGAAGTTAAAACAAAAATATCCCACCCAGACAGAATCCCGGGAATATCTTTATACCAACCCGTTAAAATTATCTGGTTTTCTAAATTAAGCTGTTTGATCCGGGTGACAATCTTTCCGCGCAACCGCCCATCGCCAACTAAAACAAATTTAACATCAGGAAATTTTATTTTAATCCGGCCGGCTAATTCAATAAAGTCTAGTGGCGCCTTCTGGAATTTAAAACAAGCCACCATTCCTACCACTAAAGCCATATCGCTTAACCCTAAAGATTGCCTGATTTCCCTACGCTTGCTGGTAGCGCTAAAAGCCTTATCATCAAGACCATAGCGGATTAAAATATACCGTTCTTTGCTGGCGATTGAATTTCTTAAGCCCTTGGCCTGGTCAAAACTGGAAACTACAATTATTTTGCTGGTAAACGTTGCGCAAATCCTTTCCAGAAAGCGGTAAAGATAATTAACCGGCCGGAATTGATAATCATTAAAACTCCAGCCGTGAACCGTATGGATAATAACCGGTGTTTTAGCAAATTTTGCCGCCAGGCGGCCTAAAATACCGGCTTTAGAACTGTGTGTATGAACAATTTGGATCCTGTTTTTTTTAATAAAAAAATATATTTCGAGTAAAGCTAAAATATCTTTTAAGGGATTTATTACGCGTTCCAAAAACTTTGACCTCTTGAGGATCAACCCTTCTATAGCCAGAGCTTCCGGAATCAATAACCCATCGCCGGCGGTAAATAAAAAGATGTTGTACCTATCCTTGTCGAGGGCACTAATCAAACTGAGCAGCTGCTTCTGGGCACCCCCTAGTTCTAATTTCGTAATAATATATAGCAGGTTGATTTTAGACATTCCGACAATAGCGCTTGATATATTTTATCATAAACTGGCTAATCCTAAAATTACCCACCAGACCAGTGCAATTTCCGGTAAAAAAAATGTAAAATCAAATAAATTGTGAATTAAAAATACCGAACTGGCGGCCAGTAAGCCGGCAATTTGTTTTTTATCAGGCAATTGGGCCAGTTTTTTTAAACAATTCCTGAAAATAACCGCGATCATCCAAAGAAATGAAGCTAGGCCTAAAATCCCCATTTCCGCCCAAATTTGCAGGTAAGCATTATGGGCATAGCGACTATTGGGCAGATTAAAATTACCCAGCCCGATGCCGACAAAAGGATGCCCCTTAATTATCGCCAAAGATTCCTGCCAGTAATTTATTCTCATCAGGGCAGAAAATACAGGCTGGAGGTGCTCTTTTTGCGTCGACGAACGCCACACAATCATAATTATTAACAATAGCAATAACCCTGCCAATATCCGAAAATGGTTCTTTTTTAATTTACCCTGGACCCCGAGATAAACAACCAGGGCGCAGAGCAGGCTTAAAAAAGCACCCAGTGATTTTGTAAGCAAGAGCGCGGTAAAAATTAACCCGGCCGGCCAAAATCGATTTTTGCAGGCTAAAACCAAAAAAAAGATCATCGCCAAATATCCGCCTAGAGCCCCCGGAGTTACAAAAGGAAAAAAGGCCCTTTTGCGCTGAAGATAATCCAAAATGAAAGGGGAAGTAAGGTTATTGGCCGATGAATAATCCAGAACATGACTGAAACCAAAAAAATAATGGTAAAGCGATAAAAGGCTAACGGCTAAACCTGCCAAAATGAGTGTTCGAATAGTTAATAATTTATTTTTTTCAGACAAGGAAACGGCGACCCACAACAAACCTAATCCGTTTAGATATTGATAGACTAAAGCCAAACTATTCGATCTATCTTGAGAAAAAATTACGGATAGACATAAAGCTAAATAGAACAAGCTCAAGGGCCAAACCAGGGCTTGGTTTTTTGCAAATACAGGCCTTTTATAAATTAAATATACCCCTAAACAAATCAAGAAAACCAGGGAATAAACTAAATTTAAATAAGGAAAGGCTAGCGCGCAGATAAAGGGACGAAAAAAAATGCCGGTTAGAATAAGTAACAACATTAGACGATTATTTTCTTGTATTAATCCCATCCAGTAAGGTGTAAAATTTTAATCGCGACACAAACTATTTTTCAAAACGACTATTTAGTATAGCATAAGGTTTTCAATCGGCAAATAGCGCAATTTGAAGAAACCAACCGCGCGGGGTAAGTTTTTTGAAACTGCCGGCTGTTATAACTAAAACCGGATTTTATCTATCCCTTAGCTAATAATCCGCGAAACATAAAAAAAGCCGCGCCCAAAATGCATAACGCCGCCCAAAGATAATCCTGTTTTAAATTTTCCTTCATATAAAAAATCGAAAACGGAACAAAGACCGATAGGGTGATCACCTCCTGCAAGATCTTAAGCTGCCCTAAATTCATGACCTGGTGGCCGATGCGATTAGCCGGTACCTGTAGAAGGTATTCAAATAACGCGATTACCCAGCTTATAATAGCCGCAACAATCCAGGGTTTGGCGTTAAGATTCTTAAGATGCCCATACCAGGCAAAAGTCATAAAAACATTGCTGCAGATCAACATTAAGGCTGTGATAATAATTTTATTCATTTATTTACTCCCTATCTGGTTTGCCGGAAGGCGAACCGGCTTTTAAAATGGCTAAACTAAAATTTACTTATTCTTTTTATATAATCCTAATAACTGCGCCTCAGCCAGGAGATGTCCGTGCATGGCTTTTTCTAATTGACCTTTATTTACTCCTTCCACTAAATTTAACTCTATATCTAAAGCATAAAGCTTGAAAAAATAACGATGTACTCCGGAAGGAGGGCAAGGCCCGTGGTAATTTTTACCTCCGGAGCTATTGATCCCCTGTTTTCCCGGTATACTATTTTCTGCGATCCTGGGAAGCGGCGGGATATTAAAAACTACCCAATGTATCCAAGTACCGCTTGGTGCATCCGGATCATCAACAATTAAAACTAAGCTTTTGGCGGTTAGCGGTATATCGCTGATAATTAACTCCGGATTGACATCTTGGCCTTCACAGCTGAATTTAGCAGGCATAAATTGATTGTCTTTAAAATCGGGGCTTTTTAGTTCCATAATTCCTCCTCCCCCGGCCTGCGCCAGGCCGGCTAGAAAGATAAAACTAATTACTAAAGTTATAATATAAATTTTATTGCGCATGGCTTTGTTTAAGGCCAAGGGTTTCAGCAGGTTAGAAACAAAGATTAATTATAATTGTATCTCTGGTTTAGGTTTAATTCAAGGCCTTAATATAAGAAGATTTTAAACTAAAACCGGTTAAGCCGACGCCTGAATGCCTATAAACAATTATTGTATTTATACTAAAAATCCAGATTTTATAAAAATAGAACGGCGGGCATTTTCTAAGTTAATCCCAGGTTATCTTTTTATCTTAAAAGTATATTTTAACAGGTTTGACAAAATAAGTTCCATGCAGTATATTAAGAAAAGACTAATTCCCCTCCTAATCTATCAATGGGTAATTTATGAAACCACCTGATCCCGTACATAATAACTGCATCTGTGAATTTTTGGTCTTTATTAGAATAACGGATTGGCTCCATATCCTGGGGTTAGCAGTCTTAGGGGTTGCTTTTTCCTCGGCTTCATCATTATTTACGTTTAAAACACTCCTGGCTCTTACGGTATCGGCGCTTTATCTAGCCCACGGGTTTTCTTTAAATAACTATTTTGATGCTGCTATTGATCAACGCATCAATAAGGTCTACTTCCCGGCAGGACCGATATCCCGCGAAAGATTCCTGATCTTTTCATATTCCCTGTTCTTGATCAACTGCTTTATTGCATCGAGAATTTCCGTAACCATGCTTTATTTTATCGTCGCCGGAAGCCTGCTGGCCTTAATATATTCTGCCCCGCCGCTGCGATTTAAAAAATCTACCTTGCTGAATATCGTTTTAAATTCTCTCGGATTTGCGATAATTTTCCTGATCGGCTTTATCTCGGTCGGTAATTTTATCTCTGCGGAAGCGCTTATGATGTCGGTACTTTTGGCGTTAGTTTTTATTCCTTTACAAATTGTTCATCAAATTGCTCACTCCGAAGCTGATAAAATCGAAAATATACTCAGCGTCTACAACCGGTATGGCCTTCAGCCAACAATTTATTTAATCAACCTGTCACTGGCAGGTTTGCTCCTGTGGTCTTTATTTATCGGCATATCCTCTCTTAAATACGCCGGGGTGTTTTATCTTACTTGCCTATTTTGTTTTTCATTATTTTATTATTTGCGGCGTGTAAAAAATAGCCCGCAGGCGCACCCGGAGGCTGCCGCGAAGCTGCGGATAATCATTAGAAGAATTTGTATACTCTACGGAACGGGCCTGCTGCTTAGTTTTTATTTTATAAAATAAACTATAAACTTCTGTCAAAACAAGAAGCCCGTAAAGTATTCAGGCTTCTTTTAATATCCGAGAATGATTTTATCTTTTTAAATTTTAAGATATTGCTTCTCCACCTCAAATAAGGCATCCGGTTAATATAATTGCGCATTTTAATCAGCCTGGCTTGAGAAACTTTAGTGTTGGCCAGCGGTGTTGGTTTAGCCTTGCCTTCTAACGTTAGCTTTCTCCAATAATCCTCTTTTAAATCCCCGCTTTTTAGCAGGTCATCGTATAATCGTGAACCCGGATAAGGAACCAGGACGTTAGCGATAAAATAATCCGCGTTTAAACCCTTAATTAACTTTATGGTGTTCTTGATTTCTTTCTCCGTCTCCAGAGGGTTACCGACCAAAAAGAAGCCTACCGTATTTATCCCGGCTTGCCCGGCCCATTTAAATGCCGCTCGGATCTGATCGATCGTAATCTTCTTATCAATCCTTCCTAAAACTTCAGGATCCCCCGATTCAACCCCGTAAGCGATAGTTTTACAACCCATCAACTTTAATTTATTTAAAATTTCCTTATTTACCGTATTTACTCTGGTGGTAATCCCGAATTCAATTCTGATTTTTCTTTCCTGGATCAAATCCGCCATTTCCTCGATCCTGCTTTTATTAAATATAAACGTATCATCAAAAAAATCGATCGCCTTAACCCCCAAATTTTTCACTAAATACTCGATCTCATCCACTACTCTTTTAGCGCTATTATACCTGACCTGCTGGCCCCAGGGGTATTTAGAACAAAAGGAACAGGCATAAGGACATCCCCGGGCAGTAATCATCGTCATGTACGGAGTCGCTAAATTGCATCCGTAATATTTGTTGGACTTTAACAGATCTACCGCCGGAAAAGGCAGCTGGTCCAGATCCGAAATAAATTCCCGGGGCCCCGTTACTATCGTCTGGGTCCCGGCTTTAAACACGATGCCCTTTATTCTCTCAAGCTCTTGGCCGGCTTGCGTAATTTTTTTATCTTTTAAAAGATTGGCAATTTCTAAAATAGTTAATTCACCCTCACCGATAACTCCGATATCGACACAATCATGGCTAATAACTTCCCGGGGATAGATACTCACGTGATTGCCGCCGAAAATTATAGGTATCTGAAAATTTGATTTAATTTGCCTGGCCAAATCCAAAGCCTGCAGGAAAGTAAATGTCATATTCGAAATACCGATTAAGCCGGGATTGGTCTTTTGGATAATACTAAATAATTCTTGAGCAGAGATTTTCTCGACGTTTAAATCAATAATTTGAACTTTAAAATTATTTTTACGTAAACTAGCGGCAAGATAACATAGTCCTAAATGCGGATAGACGCCGAAGTTCTTGCTGATTCTCTTAGGCATTCCGTCATTAAGATGCCCGGATAAACTGATGCGAATTGATGGAGCGATTAATAATATGTTCATTTGAATTTCCGCAAGCTGATCGATTATCTTAAATTAATTTTAAATAAAGCTTAACCATTCCTGATATTTTAGGTTTTTACCGGTAATAATATCAATATATTTACTGCGTAAATATTTTACTAAACCTTGGGAGCCGCAAGGAGGAATTTTCTTGGCGTCAATCCGGGAGACGGAAATTACTCCTGATGCCGTATTGGTCAGAAAAATCTCATCTGCAGCCAGCAGATCTTCTTCCCTGATATTTTCTTCCCGCACCGTATAGCCCAAATCTTGAGCAATGCGCATTATAGAATTTTGAGTGACTCCATTTAAAGTATTTTTGCGGTAAGGGGTCCTGATCAAACCGTCTTTGATCATAAAAAGGTTTGCTGAGGTAGCCTCGGATACATACCCCCGGCTATCTAGCAGAAGGGCATCATCGAATCCCCTATTTCTAGCTTCCCTTTTCGCCACAATACTGTTTAAATATTTTCCAGATATCTTGGCTTTAGTTAAAATTTCCGGCCAGGAGTTGCTTACGGTCTTAGATATCATAACTTTAACCGGACTGCGCATCTTCCAACGGTAGATCGTAGAATTAATATTTCTGGCTAAAATTACAAAATTTAACTTGTTTATCGCTCGGCTAAAATCAAGATAACTGGTATCCTCAAAAATAACCGGCCGGATATAAGCAGCCTGATACCGGTTAACCTTAACCAGCCCACCGATGGCTGCCTTAATGTCTTCTTTGGAAAAAGCTATTTTATAATTTAAAACTTCAGCCGAAGCAAACATCCTATCCAGATGTTCACCCAGCCGAAAGATAGCTTTTGAATTCCCCAATCTCCCCCCCATGCACAAAATACCCTCAAAAATACTAGTACCGTAATGAAGGGCGGCGGTAGAAACATCAACCACGCCAAGGGCTGAATCCAGATATCTGCCGTTCATCCAAATCTTTTCTTTGGCCATCAATTAATTCTCCATTATTTTTTATTTTCTTTCAATATATTAGCATAACAAAAAGGTAAAATTTTATCATCTAGATAATACCCGGTTTGACAGTCCTTATTCTCGATTAAATTAATTTCATTCCCTGTCGGCCAACTGCGCAGACCCACCTTAAAAATATTTTCGCTATGAATCCAAGGTTTTTTTTCAGATCCCAAAACCGTTTTTAAAAAACCTTCCGCTAACATTTTAAAACCGTAGGCTTTAAATAACGCCGACAGTAAAAAGATCCCGTTGATTTTATCCGCCGGCGGGCAGCCAAAACTCAAAGCCTGACCTACGGGAAAATAATCAGTTCCTTTTCTTTTTAAATGAAAATCAAAAGAACAGGCTTTCTGCCTAAAGACTTCTTTGCCCAGAAAACGATTAACCCCCTGCTTAAGCATTAATTCTTTTAAAACATCGTCTTTGTTGATTGAGGCTTCTTTACAAACCATCTCCAGCAATTCCGTTACGGAATATTTTTCCGCACTCAGGTATTTTGAAATAGGAACCATGGTCCTCAACCGTAATTCCTGAATAAAATCCCGGTTCGCCAGACAATATTTTAAAATACCGCTGATCTGGCTTTCATTCAGCCCCTTAACTATCACCACTGACAGGATAGTCTTAATACCTGCCCTTTTAATATTATCTAAAGCTTTTAATTTCAACTCCAGTAATGGCCGACCGTTAATTTTATCATAAACTTGGTCAGAAAATCCATTAAATGAAAACGATATATACCGCAGCCCGCTGTTTTTCAATTTTTTCAAGTAAGCGTAATCGGTCAGTTTTAAACCATTAGTAATCAAGAACACGGTATTCTGCCTGGAAAACAAACCGATAATTTCGGATAGATCTTCTCTTACGGTCGGTTCACCGCCGCATAAAGAGATAATTTTACCCCGGAATCTACGGGCGAGCTTTTTCAATACCTCAAAAGATATATCCTCCTGGCTATTTTTTATCCGGTAGCAAACGGGACATTCAAGGTTGCATCTAGTCGTAACATCGATCATTACTTTATTAAAATTGAATACAGCCGGACAGCTTGAATCTTTCATTTCTCCCCCCGTTTAGCTTCCCAATCACTCATCAGGGATATCTGCCTTAAACAAGAAGAACGGTATTGGCCGCCTGGAAAATCAGAATATAAATTACAGGTACCGACTAAATTTAAATCAACGTTTAAAACCGTGTGGAATGTCCCGATAATCAGGCTGGCGACTTGGAAATCCATCAGACTGAATTTACCATGCAAAAACACCGAACTGAATAAACACCTGCTGAAGCGGAAGGCTAATTTCTTAAACTTCCGGTTAAATAAAAATTCTTTGATTAAAAACCCATAGGGTGCGGTAATGATCAGCTCAAACATCTTGAATTTTGGTTTTTTTTCTAACCGTTCATTAATCTGTTTTAAATACCGGTTTAATTTCTTGATATCCATAGCTTGGCCAAGGGTTAATATTTTCTCTTTCTCCGGAAAAACATAGGCACGCATTTCGCACCAAGGATGCTTATTCCCTCCCCGCCCGGTTACTTGACGTAAGATAGAAAAAACATAGTAACTAAATGCGCTGCCATCGATAAAATCCTCGGCGCTCAGGCAGGTTTTTTCTTCGACTTCTTTAAAAATCCCGGACATGTTCATCGCATCATGCTTACCCACCCGGCCCATCTCCCAAACCGGGTTAAGATTAAGTATTTTTATGAATTTACTGTTTTTAACGGTAAATTCGATAAGCTTCCCAACCTCTCCGGTATTTACCCCTTTGGCCAGCATAGAGAATAGATACACCGGTATTCTTGCCTGTTTCAAGCGTTCAATAACGTTAAGTTTAATTCCTACAAGCTTTTTACCCCTGAGTACTTCACATTGTTCTTCGCTAAAGGTATCAAATTGTAGAATTACCAGATCTAACCCGCATTTTTTTAGTTGGTAAATAAAATCTCCTTCTTGCAGTTTTTGACCGTTAGTGAATAAAGCTACTTTATAGCCCAATTTTTTGATTTCGCGGATAATCTCAAACAAATCATCTCTCAATGTAGGCTCACCGCCGGATAAGTAAACCGTAGAACCGGCAAACCCGGAGATCTTCTCTTTTATTTGATCAAGAGAAGGCTGGTTAGCCTCATATTCATTAGCCCTGGCAAAACAAAACGGGCAATTTAAATTACAACTGGA
Source organism: Candidatus Omnitrophota bacterium (assembly GCA_035402765.1). Taxonomy (GTDB): domain Bacteria; phylum Omnitrophota; class Gorgyraeia; order Gygaellales; family Profunditerraquicolaceae; genus UBA6249. The sequence goes on along the minus strand of DAONDX010000006.1, from coordinate 53,125 downwards.
AATAAGATTAATCACCAGCCCGTCAGGGTAGGCCACCGGAGAATGGTTTCTGAATAATCTCTCCAGCTCCCGGTAATGCCGGGGATCGCCCAAAGGATGGACGGCTTCAAAATATCCGTGTTCCTGGCAGGTTTTACAAATATACGTTTGGCCATCTCTTTCCACAACCTGGGCCGGGATAATTTTTAAGCATTTAGGACATAGACTTCTAGTAGAATTGATCAATACCATAGCGTTACTCTTTCATTTTAGAAATTAATCCGGGTTTGGTAATTAAAGTTCCGGCTTGCCGGGCTTGCCATCTTTTTAAATGGTAACCAAATAGAATATCCTGCTCTAAATTTGTCATGATGTGAAAATTGCCCGAAAAGATCTTTTTAATGTTTTCTAAAGAAAAACAAAATTTCATAATCTTCAGGAAAAAACCCGCCCCTTGTTGGCTGATCCCTTTTTTAAAAAAATTGGATACTCTTTCAAATTCGATCTGTTTTTTAATTTTTAATAGCTGTTTCTTTTTTAAATCCTGGGTAAATACCACCGGGGAATTTAAGTAGGTTATTGAACCGGGTTGCCGGAAATCTTCCTGTTTAATACTTTCCAGCAATTCTGTTTTCGGTAACGGCTGGTAAAAAATATATTGGCTGGTTAAAGGACATATTTCTTTTGCCAATTGCATAGTCTTGCCTATCGTTCCGTAAGTTTCGCCGGGAGCTCCGATAATCAAACTAATATGGCAAATAATACCGCTCTGCTTCAAATAACCGGCAGCATTCATAATTTGTTGTTTGCTGATATTTTTCTTATAAACCCGGCTGCGGATATCTTCATCTCCCGATTCTATCCCCAGGCTGACCATCATACAACCGGCCCCTGCCGCAATTTTGGCCCACTTTTCAGTTAAGATGTCTACGCGGGTTGTACAAACCCAGGGTATCTTGGCGCTTAACCCTTCCTGAATATAAAGAGCGCAGAATTCCTCAAGCCATTGCTCATCCAGGCCGAAGATATCGTCACTTAAAAAAATACTCTTGAGCCCTTGAGCCTGATATTTCTGCACATTCAGCTTAATTTCTTTGATTATATTAGCCGGAGCTCTGGTACGATAATATTTCCCCGGGCTGGTTTTGCTTAAAGCCGCATTTGAACAAAATGTACAACCATAGGGGCAGCCCCGGGAAGCCAAGTGCCGCAGGCCTCCGGTAAAAAAAAGTTCTCCTTTTAAATATTTATCGATTTCCCAATGGTCCCAGTTGGGTAAAGGTAAGTCGTCGATATGCTCATAAAAAGCCCGGGGAGGACCTGAATGCACGCCTCCGCCACTATCCTTATACCAGATACCCCCGACATCGGGCAATTTTCCTTGTTCTACCCTATCCAGGTATTCCAACGCCGCGATTTCTCCTTCCCCTACGCATAACACATCCACCAGAGGATGCCGGATAACTTCAGCGGGCATCAGCGTCGGATGAATTCCTCCCCATAAAAAAATAATTTTAGGATAGAGCTGTTTAATAAACCTGGCGATTTCTAAACCGCTTCCAAAACTAAAACTGTTAACTGAAAACCCGATTATATCCGGCTGGCCGCGTTGCAGTTTTTCGAGTAAATATTTTTTAAAATCCCCGGCATGAAAAGTTAAATCCCACAGTTCGACTTGGTGATTTCTTTCTACCGAGGAAATCACATAAGCCAGGCCGATATTTTGACCTACCACACCGCTCAAATTGGGATTAATAAAAACTACTTTCATAATTTTAGCCCTTTATATTTTCTTAAAAAGTTGTCCGAAAACTAAAACGCGCCTTAAATTCAGCTACAGCTAGCATTCACTTTAAAAGAATTTTTTTATAGCTTGGAAAGAATAGTACCGGTAATATTCCCAAAGCACATAATCCCGATTTTTTATCATACTGGTCATTCTTAAAAAGTCTACCAAGTTATACGGCAAAAAATGAAAAAACCTATATAATCTTCTATCAATGACATATTTAACAAATTTCACAGGTAATAAGGGAAGGAGCTTAAATAAAATCAAAAAATTTTTAGACATTAATGCCTTATTTGGCTCTTTATTGCTTGTAACATCATTATGGCGATAATCGCCATAATCGGCGAGCTTCCCTTCTTCGATACTTTTGATTTCATCTTCAGTCAACCAGCCGTTATCCCTGGCCAGCTTAACCATTTTTGCGCCCGGGTAATAAGTAAACCGGAAACAGGCGATCGTATCCGGACGCATCCGGTTATAAAATACAGCGGCTTGTTGCTGCTCTTGTTCACCTTCCAGCGGCAAACCGAGCATATGATCAACCTGGATTTTTAATTTGTATTTTTTACAGGTTTGTAAAACAAACTCAATGTGCGCGTTGGTTTCAGGCCGGTTTAACATTTCTTTTCGATAGCCTTGGCTTACAGTCTCGATACCCGTCTGCATCAAAAAACAACCCGCATCCTTTAGCAAACGGATCAATTCCTCATCCAGGTATAAAACATGCGGGTTGCAGAAAAACGGCAGGTTAACTTCCTTTTTATACCTTTTTAAAAATTCACCGATCCATTGGCGATCCTGGCCGAAAGCGTCATCAATAAAAAGCACTTTCTTAAACTTATACTTTGATCGAGCTTCTTTTAGTTCCCCTAATACATTATCGATGCTTCTTCTGCGGATAGCTTTACCGCTAGCCGGATAAAGCTGATGTAAAAAACTGTTGCCGCAGAAAGTACAATCAAACGGGCAACCCCTGCCGGTAGCAATCATGTATTTGCTAAACATTAACGGTACGTCTTTATAGATGGATTTATCCGGAAACGGTAACTGATCAAGATCCTGCACTAACGGCCTCAGGGGATTCTTAACCACTTTTCCCTTATCTTTAAACCATAGGTTCTTGATATTAGTATCTGGCCTGCCTTGCTCCAGGCTGTTGGCCAATTCACAAATCGCCTCCTCCCCCTCACCGATACAAACCAGATCCACAAAATCATTATTAATCACCAGATCCGGAACGGCAGAAGCATGGTATCCGCCAAAGACAATGGGGATATCCGATATTTTCTTTATCTCTTGGGCTACTGCACAGGCCCGCTGGTAGGTGCTGGTAACTACTGAAAATCCTACCAGGTTTGGCTTAAATTCTTTGATTTCTTCAATAATTTCCGCTTTCCGGCTGAACACTCTCCTCAAGATATCGCTGCCCTCGTTAAAAAGGTCCGGGTCAAATATTTGTTTTGTTTGATGTCCCTCTTTAGCCAGCGCGCCGGCTAAATATTCAATTCCTAAATTTTCCGTACCGAAAACAATAAAAGCAATTTTCATTTAGATTATTTTTTTAGAGTTAACAAGTTTAATCTTAGGCTTAAAACTAGAACATTCCATAAAGCATTTTTAAGGTTACTTTTGTATCCGAATAAGCGCAATAATTACATACCCGGCCAGGATGTTTTTTCAGGTTGTCTCTGAATTCAATCAGCCTGGCAGAATTGACAATTTTCTCAAAAGGCTCCTGTCTGATATTGCCGATATCATGGCAGGCATAACATGGTTTAACCTTGCCATCTGCTTCTATCACTGAATATAACCAAGGCAGATTACAGCGGATCGCCGGAAATTCTGCCTGACCGCTGATCGCTTTATAATAGTTATAGATATGTAAAAAAACCCTAAAACCTTCAATTATAAACCTGGAGGTAAAGAATTCCGGGTGGGTATTCCTAAGGTCGCTAATGACTGTTTTAAATTGCGACAGGTCATTTTTGTCTAAACTGATCCCCTCAGATAACTGCCAGGTAGTTTTTCCATTTCTGCCAAAAGCAACACATGCCATATCCGCTGCAGAAAAAGAAAGATGGTCCATCCCCATATCCTGCGCGGTTTTTATTATAGAAACCAGCTCTGAATAATTTGATTTCTGGATTACATTGCGCCCGATCACGGTGATTGACGGTTTTAAGCTTTTAAGCTTTTTTACTCCCGCGATCACTTGCAAGAGAGCGTCTACACCGCGTATTTGTTTATAGACCTCAGCATGGCTGGCATCCAGAGATATAAAAACTGTAGAAAAGTACTTCGCCACCAAAGGAGCATATTGCTCCAGCAATATTCCGTTAGTGGCCAGGCTTAATTGGATTTTAGTATCCGCCAGCATCCCGGCGATCGCTTCAAAATCCGGATGCAATAAAGCCTCACCTCCGGAAATAATAATTTTTTTCAAATTTAGTTTTTGCGAAGCTTCCGCGACCTTTCTAATTTCTGCTGGTGAAAGCCGATCCGGAACCTGCTTTTTCCAATAGTCACACATTAAGCAACGGCTGTTGCAATCCGTAGTGATATTTAAGACCAAAAAGGGAAGGATGTATGTTTGGTTGGTTAAAAAATTAATCTGGCATTTCAAAATATTAAAAAATTTTCTAATCCACTCCACTTTCAGGCTCCTTATAACAATACTTTGGCGACTTCCCAACTTTTGTTTCACAGATATACCGAAAGATTGTTTTTTGTTGTAAATCTGATTTAATGTGCGCTTTCATCAGGATAAATTTTTTCCAGTTCCCAGGCAAAAATAGGTATTTAGCGATATCGATAATAAATACCATTTTCTTTAATTTAAAACCCAGCTTTAAAAACCGCAGGAACTCGCTTATGCGGATAAGCTGCATAATATTACGCAAATCCGCTACGCTTAAACTAAATGTACTTATCCTGGGAATATTCCAATAGCCCAGAAAATCCTTATCTTTTTTCCACATCGTATTTTTAACTTCGCTTACCAATTCTGTTTCAGGCAGAGGCTGATAAAATGAAAAATGGCAAACCGCAGGATTAGTTTCCCGGACTAACCTTAAGCTCGCTTTTATCGACGGCCAGCTATCTTGGGGGCATCCTGCCAGCATATAAAAACCAAATATAATCCCCTGATTGCGCAGGCTAGAGGTTGCCTGGAGGATAACTTCCCTGGTGATGTTTTTTTTATAAACCTGCATCCGGATCCGGTCATCTCCAGATTCTATCCCCAACATTACCATTTTGCATCCGGCGTCTGCGGCTGTGGCTGCCCATTTCTCGGTTATCGCATCAGCCCGGGTAGCCGCCACCCATGGTAGTTGCTTCGATAAATTCTCTTTTTTGTACAAGGCGCAAAACTTTTTCAACCATTCGAAATCCAAACCGAAGATCTCATCCCCAAAGGCGATAGATTTAAACCCGCGCTGGGCATATTTTGCTTGATTAAATTTTACTTCCTGGATAATATTCTCAACGCTTCTTACCCGGTAATATTTACCCGGGACCATTTCTTTAATCGCTTTATTCGAACAAAAAGAACAATCATAAGGGCAGCCCCGGGAAGCTAAAAATTTTAAAGCCCCGGGCAAATAATATAAATTGGTCTCCAAATACTTCTCGATCCCCCAATCATCCCAATTGGGGAACGTTAAATTATCAATCTTCTCGGCAAAAGGTCTTAATTTATTCTTGTGTAGATGGCCGTTGCGGCTTTTATGCCAAATTCCTTCTACATCAGGCTCTTTCCCCATGTTAAGTTTATCCAAATATTCTAAAAAAGACCCTTCACCTTCACCGATGCAAATGGCATCCACCAAGGGATGCGCAATGGTTGCTTCCGGCAAAAGCGTAGGATGCACTCCTCCGAAAATAAAAGAAACGCCCGGGGAAATATTTTTTATATGTTCTGCCAACCTTAAACTATTCTGGAAGGTAAAACTGGTGATCGAAAAAGCAACGATATCCGGCTTACCTTCTTCCACTGCTCTGGTGATTTGCTGCAGATAGTTCTTTGAACAAAAACTTAAATCCAATAATCTAACCTGGTGTTTCCTTTCCACGGAAGATATAACATAGGCTAGGCCGACATTTAAGCCCGATACTCCGCCAAGATTAGGATTAATAAATAAAACATTCATCAGTTCAGGCTACTGTTTGGGTAATTTTCTTTTAAATACGCTTTTCTTCTAATCCCGGTAGCATACCTAAAAACGGTTTTTAACTGAATATCCATACCAATAATCGGGCTGGCTAAAGGTATCGCCCGGCAGGCGTTAATCGAAAAAATATATTTAATTATATCTAAAATAAAAATTAATTTTTTCAGCCTGAACCCGAAAGATAAAAACCGCAAGAACTTTACTAACCTGATCTTCCACATAATTTTGTTTAAATCAACCAAACTTAAACTGAGTGTGCGTATTCTGGGATAATCCATCTGTCGGACAGTGGCAATATCTCTAACTTGCATCGTTTGCAGTACCCGAGAACCAAGCTTTGTTTTTGGTAACGGCTGGTAAAAAGAAACGTCAAAAGTAGCTGGTTGCAATTTCTTTACCAGCTTTATCCCTTGTTCAATAGTTCTTTTTGTATCCTCCGGGCAGCCCACCATCATCGAAAAATTAAAAGCAACGCCCTGCTCTCTTAAATAATTAGTGGCTTCAATGATCTGATCTTGCGAAATATTTTTCCCATAAACTTTGTTGCGGATATGCTCATCGGCCGACTCTATCCCCAGCCATACCCAGACGCAACCGGAACCGGCTGCAGTTTTGGCCCATTCATGAGTTATAATATCCGGACGGGTAGCACAACACCATGAGAATTTTTTATCCAACCCTTCTTGCTTAAACAAATCGCAAAAATCCTGCAGAAATTTGTAGTTTAGACCAAAGATCTCATCGGCAAAATGGATCGTTCTAAAACCTTTAGCCCAATATTTTGATGCATTCATCTTTATCTCTTCAATAATATTCCGGGGTGTTCTTTCCCTGTGGTATTTACCCGGGATCGCCTGCCTAATCGCCTCGTTTGAGCAAAAAGAACAATTATACGGGCAGCCCCGGGAAGCCAGGAATTTGATCGACCCCGGGACAAAATAAAGATTTTTCTGCAAATGTTTTTCGATATTCCAATGATCCCAGTTGGGAAATGTTAAATCATCAAGATTTTCTTTAAAAGGCCGCAGCGGGTTCCGGTGGATATGGAGCTGACTATCTTTATACCAAATCCCCGCTACCACAGGTTCCCGGCTATCCTCTAACTTATCTAAATATTCTAAAGCAGAGATTTCCCCTTCACCGATACAGATCGTATCTACTGACGGATAACTTATGCTCTCTTCCGGGAATAAAGTAGGGTAGCCGCCGCCCCAAATAATTTGGATTCCGGGATGGCTTGCTTTAATTAACCCGCTGATCTTCAGGCTCGCGGGCAAAGAAAAATTGGTTACCGAAAGACCGACCAGATCGGGTTTTTCATATTCGATTTGCGCTAAAATATATCTGGCGTAATTCCCTGATTGAAAGGTCAGATCCAATAACCTGACTTTATGTTTCTTTTCAACGGAAGAAATTACATAAGCCAATCCGACATTTTGGCTTATCATGCCGCTTAAATTCGGGTCAATAAATAAAATCTTCAATATAAAAGTCTCCCGATGCGATAAATCTTATTTTTAACCTATCGTAGTAAAAACTTTGCGTAGAATTTAAAGTTTTAAGAAAAAATCCCAGGAACATACGAAATAACCGTTCTGAATTTTTCCTGGTTAAAAAATCCTGAGTTTACTAATTTTACATTTATATTTATATCGGCACAATCCAGATCATCCTGTATGCCTTTTTTAATATTCGGTATCGTTTTCGCGTCAAATCCCAATCCCGGCAGCAATTCTAAATCCATAGCATGCATGTCGTGCTGGATGATCCTGTAGCGGGCTTTAAATACATATTTTTTTAAAATAGTTTCTGCGGCTACGGGTGATATCACTTTATCTTTTAAAACTAAAAAATCTGAGGTTTTCCCCTCCAGACTTTTCAATAACACCGAACCCCGGCCGCAGACGCATTGATTATCTGTCAGGATCCCGATATCATCAACACAATACCTGATAAACGGCATAGTAAAATTAAAAAGGTTTGTGCAAACTATCCTCCCGGATTTACCGATCTGCGGATACCCTCTGTTATCGATACATTCGATAGCCACCGCATCCATATTTATATGATAGCCTCTATGCTGTTTGCACTCGCAAGCTAAAGGGCCGGTCTCAACAGTGCTATATAGATCTATGATATCCACACCCAAAAGCTGTCTGGCCAGGATTCTTGTTTCATTATCTAACCTCTCAGCGGAGCTAAAGATCAAACGCGGAAATCTTTTAACTCCGGGCTTTTTTTGCAACTCCAGCAAAAATAATTTTAACGCGCCGCCATATCCTAAAATAATATCCGGTTTTGATTTAATGATTTGGGCAGTAAAATTTTCCGGCGGCTCTAAAGCGGAGACATATTTGTGTTTTAAAATCCCGAAATACTGGAACCATTTTTTTTGTTTCGGAAAACGCAAAGGATGCGCCAACACCACAAAATTATCCGACAATCTGGCTCCGCCGTCTAAAAGCGCTCTCAGCAGCAATATTTTCCAGTAGGTATATTCGCCCTGGGTTAATTTTGCTTCCAACGGAAAACCTGTGCCGCCGCTGGTGGCCATCGTAATTATCCTGGAGCGGTTAGTTTTTGATAAAAATTCAGCTCCATCCTGATACTGCAAGTTTGATTTATAGGTGATGGGAATCTTTACTAAATCTTCGGCAGTCTGAATATCCTCAGGCAGGATCCCCGCCCTCCTGAACAATCGGCGGTAATAAATAACATTCTCATAAGCATGTTTAACTATCTTTCTTAATCTTTGATTTTGTAGTTTACGCAGAGCCGGCAGTGGCAACCATTGGTTATTTAACGCACCGCAAAGACAAGTCGGTAATTTTATCTTCATCATCATTTAATGGTAGGTATTGGCAAATTGGCTAAGGCTCAAATTATTTCTTACATTCTTTAGACTAATTTTTCCCCGCAGCAATCTTATAAACCCGGTCCAGATAAATTTTAGATAATCAGCTGATTTTGCCAAGAGGAAGACGCTTTTAGGGTGCTTTTGTAAAAATTTGTTTTTGCTCATCGAACGGATCAAGAATTTCGGGACAAATTTTTTCGCGGTTAAGGCGTATAAGCTTTTCCAGAATAAATCATTGATCGGATTTGTACTAAAATCCATACCGAATTCAGACTGTTTAAAAAGCCAAGCTTCTATCTGTTCCTCCGAAATCTTGCCAAACCACAGCGATAAAACTTTTCTGGTTACCTCAACTTTCGGAAAAAGATAAAGTGAGTGGATAATTAAAATAAAAGGCCTGGGCAGCTTAAGCAACAATTCTAAGCCTGCCTCTTTATCCTGCCAGCTTTCAAAAGGGTTATCTAATATGATATAATAATGCGGTTCTATTTTTTGATGATGTATAATCTTGGCGGCGTTAATTATGGCGGTATCCGAAACATCCCTATCGTAAATCTCTCTGCGCACCCTCTCCGAGCCGCTTTCAATTCCGAACCCAACGATTTCCACTCCGGCACGTTTAAGCATTGCCAAGTTTTCTTCCTTTAATAAATTCGGATGGGATGAAACATAAAATGGCCTTTTTATCTGTTTTTTATATTCCCGGCAAAACTCACTGACCCACTGTTTATCCCAGGGGAAAAGCGCATCATAAAACTGGATTTTTTTAATTTTAGGAAAGCGTTTAGTTATGGCGGCTATTTCTCCTATAACATTATTTACGCTCCTCCACCTTACCACTTTATCCTGCTCGGGATACTTCTTATGTAAGAAACTGTTGCAGCAATAGCTGCATTTAAAAGGGCATCCGCGGGAAGCCAGCATATAATATTCATTTTTAAGTGAAATCAACCCCTTTCTCCACGAACCGACTAAACCTTTATCATCGCATAAAGCCGGATCAGCCGCGTAAACATGATTAGCTTCAATAAAATATTTACCTTCATTGGAATAATCCGGATACGGTAAACTATCTAAATCTTTGATGGGCAGGCGATCTTCATTTTTAATTATCCTGCCCTCTGTTCTAAACCACAACCCCCGGATATCCGCCGGGTCTTTCCCGCACATCAGCTCCGACATCGGTTGTTCGCCTTCGCCAATGCAAACCATATCGGCAATTTTTATGCTTTGTTCCGGCATAATTGTAGGATGAACTCCGCCCCAGATAACCGTAATATGCAATTCTTGTTGAATGCGCCGGGTAATCTGGGAAGCGATCTTTAAATAAGGAGAACACACGCTGATTCCCACAGCCGACGGCGCGGCGGCCCGAATTAGATCAATTAGCAAATCTTCTTCGACATCATCCGAAGACAGCTTTTGATTACTTGTCATATTTTTGAAGAAAATTATTTCTACGCGGTGCCCGTCTTGTTTTAAAAAGGAGGAAATATTCCGGGGGCCCAGCGCTAGATAATCATTCAAAGATATCAAAATCAGGCTTTTTTTCTCTATCATTTTTAAAGATCCTGCGGCTTTACTGTGCTTTGGTTGTTTTTACAATTTTAATTAGCTTATCTTTGTTTAATCCCGTAATCAAAGGTTTCCTGACGCCTAGCGTATCTTCCCAGAACCGGTTATCATTAAAAAGCTTAATCACCGAAAAAAAACAACCGTCATGAGAGAAAATCACCCCATTTTCTTCAAGCAGGGGATATAAATATTTAAGGCATGTTTTGACTGAAGAAGCTAAATCTACATCTAAGTAGATGACGGCAATTTTCTCTTTAAAATCCGGCAGAGTATCCTTAAACCATCCGCGCACAAACTGGCAATTATCAAAAGCTCCGAATTTTTTAACGTTATCCTTCACCTCTTCCAGGCTCCCGCAAAGATTTTGTCCAGAGAACTTGGATTTTTGAGCACAATCTCCCGGAAAAAACTTGCTGCTTGACTGACACTGAAATTCATCATCTTCGGGGAGGCCGGCGAATGAATCAAACACCGCGAGTTTACGGCCGGATATTCTACAAGCCAAACTAAGCTTAATCGCACTACCCCCCTTATAGGTACCCGCTTCCACAACGCATCCCGCTAAATCCGGCGGAAGAGAAAGTATAGCGCTGGCCACCTTGATCATCTCGCTCTGTTGATGAAGGCAGTGCACCCGCAGCGACGCCCGGTAAAATTTTAGCAGAAGAGAAAATTTTTGAAAAAAAGAAATTTTATATAAATACGGGTTAAATAAAAATGTAACGGCAGAATATAAGTTACCCGGGAATGCCCATATAGAATATAATAACCATGCCAGCAGTCCGGGAATCCTTGGTCCGAAACAAAAGGTAAGCTTACTTATCAAATTCGACATAAATTATCATCCCGGCTATTTTCGAGAAAATCCCGGTTACCTAAATTTTACGCTGGGTTGTCAAAATAACAAACTAACGATCCGGCTGATTCTTTTTGCTTACTCTTTGGAGTTGTATAAAGTAATAAATATTCCTTCAAACTCTTGCTGGTCTGCGGCAACATAATACTTGCCTATTAATTCTTTCATCGCTTTTGAATTTTCATCCGGCTTCCTCCCCCTATCCCAAGAAGAGGAAATTAGCCAGATTCTTTTAAATTTATTTCTACGGATATTTTGCTTAAAATTACTAATCTTGTCTGCTTCCTGGGGGCTATTTTTTAGGGGATTCCTAACTGCCTCCTGCCAATAACCATCCCCCTTAGAGAGAATGAGAAAATAGCTGACGGCAAAAGGATAACGGTCGGTTTGTCCCGGATTATTCCAATAATACTCGAATGAAACTGTTGTCACCGGATTGGAATGAATAATGGCATCCCCGGGCCGGTAATGCTCTTTGACATAACTAACCGCCGGCGCAAACGGCTTTTTAGTATAGGTCCCGATATGATGCGCATAAGGGGCCGGCATAGAATCCGAAAAATAATTAAGCAGTGCCAAGGCAGATAAAGCAAAAATACAGAAAAGAATCATCATTTTGAACGCCGGATGTTTTTTTATACTGTTGATCCCCAAGGCAACAATAATATAATAAAATGGCAAACACAAGATTATTTGCCGGTCGATATAAATAGGGACCCATTGCGAGATCACAAAAATAATTGCTATCGGCAAGCAAGAAAACGCCAGTAAAATAATTAAAGCATCTTTGTGTTTTCTAATACCTTGCATGAGCGCCCGGATAAGCAATAACAAAAATAATATCGTACTCAATAAATAAACTACTGTGCCGGCATTATAACCGGCGTTAAAATTTTCAAAGGTAACCAGAAGCGATCCGGCGGAAGGAACAGTTATCCAAAAATTATTTCTTACGCTCCTGGCATGGTTAAAAAACACCCCCAGAAAAGGCAGAAAACAGATTAAAATAAAACAGGCGCTTAATACCCAGGCTTTAATTAAACCCCGGTATTCCTTAACGAAGATCAAGACCGATAAGCCCCCGATTAAGATAAACAGATAAAAATAACTGCTATATAGGCTAATAACACTGCTCAGGGCGAAAGCAAACCACAGGCTGGCTTTATTCTTACGCAGAGATAAAATAAAAAAATATGTGGATACCAGTACTGTAAAAATTGAAAAAGTATAACCTCTGGCTTCCTGGGAGTACCAAATATGGATAGGAGATATAGATAATAAGAAAGCGCTGATTAATCCGGTTTGCTTATCTAACAATAATTTTCCTAACTTATACAGAACAAAAATCGAGGCGACCCCGAAAATAACTGAGGTGAACCTTAATTGAAACTCGCTATTGCCGAAGAAATTGGTCCAAAAATGAACAAAAACATAATAGAGCGGCGGGTTCATGTCCAAAAATAGGTATCTTACTAAATCCGCAGCCCGGTAGCTGGTGCAAACTTCATCAAACCAAAGATCATGGCTGCCTAATTCATATAGCCGCAACCCTATCCCGCCCAATAGAATTAAGCCCAATAGAAAGATTGACTTTCCCTTGTATTTATTCATTTTTTAAACACTCGGTTTCTATGAAACCTTTGCGCGGTTTAGCTTCAAATATAAAAATCATAACACCAATTAATAACCCCCGCAAGGACTAAATCGCATCAAATTAAAGAAATTCCGCCTAGAAAGTAAAACTGTAGGCCGATAAAAAATATCGGCCATTACAGCGTTAAGTTGTAAAAAATTTTTAAAAACGCGGGAAATTAGGTATTCAAAATAATTGAATGGGGATCTTTGATCTAACCAAAAAAGAAGCAAATAATGGTTACCACTGCTCTTTAAATGAAACTTCCCCGGTCGGAAGGACTTTTCGGCTCGGCAATCCCAAGCATTAATCTCTGGCGTAACCCTGATAATTCATGGTAGTCAGATGCTCGCCAGCTACAGGGATATCATTAAATTTCGTGAACCAATATCTAAGGTATTTTAGGTTAAAGAGCCTAATGATGGTTTCTTGATCATTTCAAAACGGGCGTGCGCAACATCACAAAAGTAATCAACCATCTTATCCAGCTGACCTGTCTCAAGGTAAACGTGAGACGGACACCACAAACAAAGATTACTGATCTGGCATTTACTGCATCTAACGATAAACTCCTTCTTATCCGATTGTACATCCAGCCTGCTTGGTATGAATTCATACCAAGCCTTAGTAAGCGTCCCTTTTTTTAAATCATAAATATAATCCGGGTGGCAAAACGAAGCGCAAGGCCGGAAAAATCCGTCATAGCTTACGGTAAAAGATCCATTTCCGATTCCACAACGGAAAAGACGTTGGCTTTTATTGTGGGCAAATTCAGGCAGAATTAGTTTATCGCAATTTTTTTCTAAAGACCCGAACCTCTCCGGATCATCCCGCTCAATTGCTGCTATCTCCTCTGCCGTAAGCCGCTCTAGCTTTATTTCGGCATTTCTTTTAATGTCTCTATCAAACCGCATGAGCAAAAAGGGGTCAAAACGAAAATAATTCTTATTCATCCTGCGGCAGAACTTAGCAATCTGGGATAGCTCTTGAATATTTGAACGCAAAGCCATTGCCTTAAGGCCTACTTTAATATTATTCTTGAGCAACAAATTTAAACCTCGCTTAAACTTAACAAAAGAACCCTTTCTCCGGGTTACTCTTTCATAAGTCTCTTGGGTAATGCCGTAAACCGTAACTTCAATATTTCTGGGAGGATATTTCTTGAAAAACTTAATATGTTCATCGGTAAGCAGTGTAGCGTTAGTAAAAACAGAGACCAAGAGACCCTTTTTCTTCAGATAAAGATAGATATCAAAAAAATCTTCCCTCAATAAAGCTTCACCCCCGGTAACCAGACACCATAAAGCCCCTAATTTTACTGCTTCATCAACTATTTTTTTGATTTCATTAAAAGTAAGTTCTTTATGTTTTGCTTCGGCATCCTCGACCGGTAAATTGATATAACAGTGCCGACAATTATTATTACAACGGGCGGTAAGCTCTAAATCAAAAGAAATAAGATTTCTTTTGTTTTTAATATTCTCCCAAAGACAGGACTTAGGGAAAAGAACTTTTTTTAAATATGGTTTTTTCATTGAAAAATTTCTTTTTTTAATATTATTTGGGTTCTGCTAGGGTTTCTTACGGCGCGAGTTTCTTTAAAACCTGATCTTTTAAAAAACATTCTGCTAAAATAATCTTTTTTTGAAACACTTGCAAAAATAAAATGCGCACCGAATTCCTTCAGTAAATTATCGGATTTTTCCCACATCTTTTCTTCGGCTTCCAAGCCCCAGCATTGAGGCGATATTTTTGCTTCAGCCACCCACCACCCGGCAAAAGAACAGATTTCGGGTTTATGGATAAAAGATATCCCGGCCATTATCCGGGGGCCAGTATTCAAAATAATCTTCCATTTCAAAATTTCATCCTTATTCTTCCCCTGGGTAAACGTAATTAACTCTTCGGCCGATATACTAACATCGAATAAAGAATTCAAGTTGTTGTTTAAAGGCACCTTGATCGAAAGTCTCATATCTTTGGGGATTTTAATGAATAATCTAAAAAACTTCCGGCAGGCGGTAAACTGCTGTAAAAAAGCTAAACCATAAAGACAGATTATTTTTACCGCCCGCATAAATTTCCGAATTCCCAAAAAAATCTTTAAGTATAATTCAATAACTGCTGATTGCGGATTACTCTCTGTGCCTAAAATGCGGCCTTTCCTTTCGATTGCCGACACTACCCCCACAAGATTTTCATCAAAGATGCGGCCATCATTACCACATTTAACAGTATCGGCGCGGGTAATAATATAATTTAATTTTCCATCGTGGCCTTTACTAACAGTCCGGTGTGCAAATAAGCGATTATTGCGGCGGTAGACGGCAATTTCGCCTATTTTTACCTGCTCAGCGTTTTTACCACTTATATACAACTTGTCTGCCGGCCGCAGGCAAGGATACATACAAAACCCTTGAACAGAAAAACTTCCGGTTTTGTTTTCAAGCAGTACTTCTTTTAAATCAAAAAGTTTAGCTAAAAACCCGTTTTCATCCTGACCCGCCCAATAAAATAACCGGGAATAATTACAGTCCGCCATTTCTCCGCTACAGCCCGGGCTGTAATAATTTAATTTTTTGCAGAATTTTTGATTAGCTGGAATATTACAAAACATTTACCATTTTTCTTTTGATCAGCTCTCCTAAAAACCCCAGGACATCATTTTTTATTTTGCTAGCCGGACTATCAAATTCCAAAGATAGCTCTTTTATAATATTTTTTAAGTTTTTCTTTGCAGACAACTTATCCCAAATGGCCTTACCGCTTTCATTAACACTAAATATCGCATCTTCCTCGTTGGCAGACTGGGCAGTAATAGGGATAATAATAAATTCGCCTTGAACCTCTCTAGCTACGACATCTTCTGACGGCACATAGATATCGTCCAGATCAATTTCTTTTTTCATAGCCGGCTCCTTTTGTAAATTTATCAACTCTTTGTTTCCACTCCTGGACATCCCAGGCCATTTCATTTTCTCCTATTAAACCTAAAAATCTTGCCTGAACATGTGCAATATCACACAGGTATTCTACCGGGGTATCCAGGGTGCCGTATTCGATCCAGGACTTCGCCGGGCACTGCGCACAAAGCCCGATTAAAAAACATTTGGCACAACGCTTAAGATAATCCGGATTATTAACTTTTTGTTTTCTAGCTCTGGGGAAAAAATTTTCTAATGCATCTTTTAAAGAACCTTGTTTTAAATCATAAACGTAATCCGGATTCCGCATCATTAAACAAGGCTGAAAATAGCCGTAGGCATCCACACAGCCTGAACTCATTCCTGCTTCGCAAGTAAAAAGTTTATCGCCATTCGGAGATATAAATTTAGAACAAAATTTCCGCATTTCCCTGATATATTCATTTTTGCTACGCGCCAGGACTTTAAGCCCTTCCTGCGCGGATAAACGTAAATTTTTTATCTGTTCATTCAGCTTATCGTTCCGACGGTTACGCAACTGGAAAAACATGGCATAACTGGGAAGCTGGCCATTCATCCCGGGAATCTTTTTAGCCCAGGCCTCAAAATCATCGATTTCATGCTTATTAGAAGGTAATAATGCGGTTTTTACCACAAAGGGGATTTTCTTATCCAATAAAAGGTTCATCCCGCGCCGGGCCGCTTCAAAAGAACCGCCTACTCTGGTTACACTTTCATAAGAAGATTTCTTCATACCATAAACGGTTACTTCGATTCTTTCCAATGGCGGGATTTTACTAAACAGCTCGGCTATTTGAGGAGTAATCAAAGTAGCATTGGTAAAAAGCACCACTTTTAAACCGAGTTTTCTGGAAAAAACATACAGCTCTTTAAAATCCTCTCTTAAAAGCGGTTCGCCACCGGTGAACATCACGGTCAGACACCCCAAAGTAACAGCCTCCTTAAGGATACCTTTTATCGCTTCGCCGGAAAGTTCTTTATTTGCCGCGGTTAAATCGTCAGCGGCTAAATTAATAGAACAGTGGATACAATTATTGTTGCACCGTTCAGTAAGTTCAATATCTAACTTAGTCAAAATTGGCTTACCGCTTGCATTTTCGACAGTAACTTTATTTAACCACGGCTTTACTTCATAAAATTTATTTAACATTATTTTATCTTTAAAAAATCTAACTTGCCAAAATTAATTCATAATTGCTTTAATAATTCTATGACTTTACCGCTTTTATCAAAATATAGCTCATAACAAGGAATGCCGTTACTCACGCTCTCTAAAAATGCCAAAGACTTCTCCCACCAATCCACGGTAACAAACGGCCTTATCAAGTAAGCCAACAAGTTGGAGGTAATTTTCTTTTTATCCCTCATACGCTTTAAATAATTTTTTTTAGATTTATTCAGAAATAAAATTGCTGTTAAAGGAGCCGGCTGCGCCGATACCTCCGAAACATCCCCATGGCTCCAGGTTCCGTAAACCTTAAAAACACCGGACTGTTTCCTAATAATATTCCGATCATCGCAGAGTATTTTGGCTTTGTTTTTCAAAAGCATTGCCATTGTAGATTTACCGGCGCCGGAGTGGCCGACAAAAAGCAAGCCTTTGCCCATGAAATTAACGCCGCAGGAATGTAAATAACACCCGTCCCTGTCAGTTAAGATCCGCGCTAAAAGCAATTGATCCGAAGGAAACAGGGTCAATGAAAGTAAATTCCCCGCTAAAAATGTATCAGGAGAATCTCTATAGATCTTAGCGCGAGTATGATCCAAATTAAATACAGAAATACGTTTGATGCTATTATCCTCCGGTAACGGAGAGATTCCCCGATAGACCCAAGACTCATTTTTTTTATAAATGGCCCAGGGAAGCTTGCGGTAAACCTGCCTACCAAGATCTTTATCTGTCAAAGGGGGCAACGAAAAATAGTGCCGGATAGAAATATTATCTTTCCCGGGCCCTTTAACCTGGAATGGCTTAAACTTAGGATGGAATGTCCGCTCATTGACGGGCAAATCGAACTCCACCTGCACCGTAATATCGGCAATCTTAAAGTAACGCCGGTGATTTTTCTGCCATTCTTCTTTAAATTTACGGTTTGCTTTGGCAACCGCGCAAAGATACCCAATCTTTTTATTAAAATCGCCATGCTCCAGATACCCATAAGCCGGACAAAAACGGCAGTCATTCTTCAGTTTGCAGGAGCCGCAATTATCTTTATAATCTTGCGTAGCTTTTAATTTGATTGCTAAAGAAGGAATAAAATTATCCCAACAATCCTGGAAGCTCCCATTTTTTAAATCGTAACGTAAACCGGGGTCTTTGATAAAGCAACAAAATGACATTTGGCCATAAGGGTCGATGTGAAAATCGCGGCGGTTGTTTATGCAGGAGGAAAAGAGGTATCTGTCGCCGGTTGCCTGACAGCAGCCAAGCTGCTCTTTCTGAAGCCATTCTTCAAAAAACAAACTCGGCTTCTCCAGACTGATTACTTCTTTAGGCGGCAGCCTTTGGCAAATAATTTCTGCGTTTTTTTTCTTGTCCGCGTTAGCCGAAAGATAAAGCCAGGGGGCGCCTATTCTATAGTATTTGCTTAGAGATTCCGCCAGCCGGACCATCGCCTTAAACTCATGGTAATTATCTTTCATCGGAATAAGCTGCACTACAAACCCGGCATGAGCTTCTTTTAAATACCGGAAACCACGCAGGGTTGCTTCAAAGGAACCGGGATGACGGGTGATATAATCATGTAATTTAGCGGTTGCCCCGTAGAGAGCAACCATTTTCACTCCCTTCCTTACCATCAGCTTTGCTATTTTAGGAGTAATTAGCGTACCGTTAGTATTAATGGAATAGTCTGAGCCAGCGGAGGTTAAATAGTTAAAAATTTCACAGAAGTCAGGCCTTAGCATTGGCTCGCCTCCCGAAATAAACCACTTACGGGCACCCATTTGCCTTGCCTGGTTAACTATTTTTTTTATTTCTTCGAAGGAAAGTTCACGCTTTTTTTCTTTTGCGGAGGCGGGGATTCTTAACCAACAATGACGGCAGTTATTATTACAACGATAACTTAAATCTAATCCACCTTCTAAAGGCAAACGGGGTAGACTATTCACCCTCTTTATCTGCTGGAAATTATTATTTAACATATTCCAATTACTGTCCTACAGGCCAAGCTAGCCGACAGGGTAAGAATAAACAGGGTAAATACAGGGCGTTTTATATTAATCTTAGGTATAATAAAAACAAATTTTACAAATACCCGAATAAGAAATTGACTCCTGCTGCGAAAATTTACGAAGTACAGCCGCCCCAACAAGACGAACAAGATTGATAACATTGCCATTGAACCTGGGCAGCATCATTGGCTTTTGCGCCACAGGCACAAATTGTTAAAACGCTCTCTTCGGGTTTCCCTCTCATCAAAATAATTAATTTTGGCTCGATCCACTTCTTTTTCTTCGCCATGCCAAGCCTCTTTTCCAATTATCGGTTATTTTATTTAACCAGCAACGATAACCTCTTTAATAGTATAATACTATTTCCAACTAAAAACAATAAAAACTACGATCATTATGCATAATGCAAAATAAATTGTTCTAAAAATTAATAATATTTAATGGTTTTAGCTGATAATTCTTTACCTATTTGTAAAGGAGACAAGCGATGTGATTAGCGCGCAACTCTCTTGCTATCGCCTGCCTGAACACTTTGGATCTCAAATAACTGGTTTTCATATCAGATTCTTTCTGATAAACCCCATACGGGGAGAATAAGCAATCTTTAACGGGTTTTTTATTGAAAAAATCAGAAAAAGGATAGGTAATATTGGCTTGAAACGCCTGTTTAGCTAAATATACAAAATCCCCAAAGTTATTCCGGCATAAGTTCAGATTAAGCTTTTCATGCAATTCTCTAAGCAGCGACCCGGGTTCAGCGGAAAGAGGAATATAGGATATATCTGAAATCGAAATATATTTTTTAGATAGATACTTAGAGAATGCAATATGCTCCTTTACCTGCTTTTCATTTTCTCCCGGTAATCCGGCAATATTTTCTATAGATATTCGAATATTCCTTTTAATATCGCAGTGCTTGATAACGTTTTCCAGGCGCCGATTAGTAAAGAAAGGTTTTAATAACTTTTTTTTGGAAAGAATTTTTCTCAAATTTTCAGATAGTGTTGCAGTATCCAAATGAAGAGATACACCCGAAAAGGTCAAAGAGATTTCATTTATAAATTTTTCAGAAGGCATCCCCCAATGGAAAAAATTTACTTTGAATTGTTTGTGAGGTATTTTTCTAAAAAGCCGCAGATAATAAGCTTCTGCCTGGCCTCCGCAGGCAAAATCAAACATTAAGTAATTGGAGTAACCGGACAAGGTCGAAATGTCGGCTAGCACATCCTGCCTGGGACGATAGGCAACTTTCGACTTGCCGAAGAATTTTTTTTGCGCCCTTGAAGAACCGCCACAATAGAAGCAATTCCGGGAGCAACCCTTTCCGGTCCAAATATAATTTCCGCCGCTTAATACTTCTGTTGCATTTTCCAGTATCTGTTCAGGCGGGCTTAAAATATAATTTTCATTTTTTTTAGGGGATTTATTACAAGCTATGCCGTATTTTTCCACTCGGCCATTATTTATTATACTGCAATTTACAGGAGCCTCATTATTTAAAATACTTAACAGGGGCATCTCTGCATCTCCTCTGACTACAAAATCAAAATACCCTGTTTCCAAAAGCTCCTGATCAAAGCAGGTGGCCGTATGGCCTCCGGTTATGATGCGGATCTTCCGGTTAAGCCTGCGTACCTCTTTAGCCACCAGGATGGCTCCGTACAAATTTGTATACCATTTACAGGATACAGCCACATGCTCTGGTTTATATTGATTCAGCGCTTGCTTTATCGTTTCTTTAAAATTCCCGTTTAAATAAAAAATTCTGGCCCGGAAACCGTTTTTACGCAGATAGGAAGCGATCCAGAGGAGAGCGCGATTTTGCAGACTATCCCCTCTTTTGGTTTGAGGGGGATTAAAAAATAGAATGTCGCTTTTCATTTATTCTGTCCGGGTTATTATTCCCGCCGGTTGCCAGGCGCGGTGCTAGAAAAAAATCTTTATCCGGATTTTGGATAAAGATAAAACCGGCCGGCTTTTCAGATGAATATCAAATGTTGGCTTAAAGAATGAACTTAAGTTGGCTGCCCCGCATGGACTCGAACCATGATAACAAGATCCAGAATCTTGTGTCCTACCATTAGACGACAGGGCAATAAATGTTTGAACCTATTGTATTTAATGCGGATACGTGATTATTACTTTGATTGGGTTTGACCCAATTTGCTCTTGACCTTAAAAATGTTTCTTAAACCATGAACTAGAAAATAATTATACCCGCTTTCTTTAGTGCTGTAAAGAATGATTTACTTGGAGGATTTTAAATAAAATCTGCCCTTTATAGAATATCTAAGGGCCCCTAGCTTAAAACTGCCAGTAATAAGACTGCTTTTTATTTAGCTCCCCCTATTCTGAAAAAACTCCGGACTTTCCGAAAACCCTTATTGGATTCTTTTAGATATTTTTTGTTTTGCCCGATGTTCCGATAATAACCGGCAAGCATAAAATTAATTTTATCATTGCCAGGATCCATCTTCTTAGCTTTCACCAATTCTTTAATGGCTTTCTCAGGCTGCCCTACCGCAAAAAAACAATGCGCTAAAAATAAATTCACATTATAGATTTTATTTACAAAACAATCGGCCGCGATTGCTTTTTTAACCTGGCAGATAGAACTTAAGTACTGGCCATCATCAAAACGCTTCAAAGCTTTGTTAAGTAGTTTTATTATGGCGCTGCGTTTCTTCTGGTAAATTATGAATTTGTCGATAAATAATCGCTGCCCCATATTAAGCGAACGCCTCCTGGCTATGCGGATTTCCGGATATAGGTTTTTTGCCCCTAAAAATTTATTTTTAAACAAATCGCGTAAAGGCCGGCCCGGTTTCTCCGCATTTTGCTGCCCGGTCTCTTTGTTTAAATCTAGCAGTTTCACATAAACACTGATAGCAGAATCTGTATCCTGCAGGTTTTCAAAACAGAAACCCAGCTGGGCTAATGACTCTCTCTTTATTTCCTGATCGAGGCGGCGCGTATTCAGCGCCATTAAAAGATATTGTTTTGCTTTTTTAAACTGGAGTTTATTCTTTAAAAATAACCCCATAAAATATAAATATACTCCCCGTTTACGGTCTTTCAAATTAATCCCCCGGCAGAGATAACTTTGCGCTTCCTTAAGCCTGCCGATACAAAAACTTTCATTAAACAACGCAATTAAGGAATTTCTATGAATTCGCTCTTTTTTATAAAATTTTGCTCCGGTAATATACACCTGGACAGCCGGAATATTTAAAATTTTGTCCGTCATATCTACGTAAAAGACCTTCATCTGACGCTTAACCAGCAATTTTGAAATTGCCTCTATTTCTAACCGGATATTATTATGATTAACGCAAGGAAGCTCTTGGAAGGATACCGCCCGGGGATTATCAAAATAATGGCTACAGCTAGAAAATTTACGCATATTCTGGGCGCCCAAACCCAGGGATTGAGAATTTTCAGTTAAAGCCCTGATTAATGCTTCCTCGCGATGAGCAGCAACTCCGGCAGTAATATTGCACTCATTTTTACTGATTCTGTTAATGACACCAACTACCGGTAACCCCAAATCTAAAGAAAAATCTTTAATTAAAAGCGGATACCCGGTAAAACAAAATCTTTTAATAAGTTCGTTTGCTATCGGGGAACAAATAGTATTTTGCTTAATAAGTGGCGTCTTTAATTTTTCGTGTTCAATGACGGTCAAACAATGGCGCTCGATTACTTCGCAAATGGCCTGCAACAAAGCCTCTTCAAAGGCATTACCCGCCGCCATCCCGTTTGTCCCCTGGAGCACAAAATTAATTAAATTCATCGGCAAATAAGCTTTTTCCCCTTCCAGCGTTCTTGCTTCAAACCACCGCATCTTTGCAGAAAAGAGACTTTGACGATCTAGCTGTATTCTTTGGTCAAGGAATTGAGAATAAAAGTCATCAACCTTGAAAGGATTGTTGTAGAGAGCCGACCATGAAGATATCCGGTACTGATCCCGGAGATATTTAAAACACGAGTAGCGCTCAACCAGCTCCATAAGTCCGCTGGCTAAAGCCTGTTCTTGAGTTTGACCCTTGCCATTTGATCCGATTATGCCAACTATCTTTTGAAAATATTTCGTTCCCAATATTTTATATTGAGGGATGCCTGTTAATCCTTTAATAAAAACATTGTGTGAATATATGCCTGGGGAAATCTTTTGCAGCTTTTTTAATACTTTAGCGCAGGTTTGGCCCGGAGAGATTACTTTGCCTAATTGGTGGCCGTTAAATTTTTTAAAGCAGTCTTTTATCATTTTCATTAATTGCTCCCTTTAAATGAGCCTGCCTGATATTTATTGCCAAGATTAAACGCCAAACAACGAAAAACCAGAATTCAAATCCCTGTTTTATATTTTATCACAAATTCTAAAACTACAATAGTTACAATAACTTATAAATTTTACACACCCTTGAAAATCAACCCCGAAAACGTGTATACTTAATTAGAAGGTGAGTAAGCAACGTGGTTGTTAACCTTCATTCGGCAAGAGTGGGGAGTAGGAGGAAGTAGGAAGACGGCCTCACGCCTTGCCACTTTGATCGGAACGGGTCAGGATTTGAACTGTACAAATAAAAAGCCGGCTTAAACCGGCTTTTTATTTTTTAACTAAATTAGTATATTCAAAAATTACCAGAGATTATCTTTAACCCAATTATCAGCCTTTTTCACTATATTCGGCTCTTCATTTTCTGCCTTGGATGCTTTTTTAGGCGCCGCTTTCTTATCGGGACAACATCCATCCGTATACACAGTAACGCAACCGCTGGCTAAAAAAACAAAAGCAAAAAGTGTAACCAATAAAAATGCCCTTTTTATCATTGCTTCCTCCCTTTTGCCTAAAGCTAAAAATTGTCTAACTTAAAATTTGGATAGAACCGTTATTATAATATCAGATTTTTATAATTTATCAAGCTTTCCTATTCAGATCGGCCATTATAGAAATGGCCGTTGCTATTTTCTCAACATTCATTACAGAAAACAACAACGCCCTCTAGCATAAAAAAAGGCAAGGGGAAATTTTATCGGCCTTTACTTCTGGGCATTGCCTGCCCGCTGGTAGTTTACCCCTTGCCTTACCATATATCCTTACGCACTAAATATAACACAAACTCACTCCCGATTTCAAGGGAGGGAGAAAAATACTTTTTTTAAACTAATTAGCTCTTAAATAATAATTTTACTTTTCAAGCCGCGGTAAAACACAGCGCAGCTTATTTTTTTACCCATTTTAAAAGCCTTTGGCGGCTGCGCTCTTTTCCTAAATAATAAATTACTTCAAACAAGCCCGGGCCGATAGTTTTCCCGGTAAGAGCAACCCTGATGGGATGGATTAATTTCTTAGTTTCAATTCCCAACTCTGCCACTAACTGCCGGAAGCTATCTTCAATATTAGCAATTTCAAAATCAGCCAAATTATCCAACCTTTGCACAAATAGGCTAAATTCTCTGGTTAAATCCGTGCTTAGATATTTTTCCTTTGCCGCAGGATCAATCACCGGTTCATCCAGAAAAAAGAAATCCGCCCATTCCACAAAATCATTAAGCCGGGGAAGCCTGGCTTGAAATAATTTTACTAAACCCAATAGATAGGCTCGATCAAAACTATCCCGGTTTAGGTAATGCTTAGCCTCCAAAAGCGGAATAAGTTCATTAGCCAGCTTCTCCGGGTCGGCATTTTTAAGATATTGGTTATTTATCCAATCTAATTTTTTCAAATCAAAGGTCGCGGAGGTTTTATTTACGTTTTTTATATCAAATAATTTTATGGCTTCCTGAATATTGATTATCTCGCGGTTATCACCCGGAGCCCAACTAAGCAACAACAGATAATTTAGTAACGCTTCGGATAAGTAACCCATTTTACGGTAGTCGCTGATGGCCGTGGCACCGGTTCTTTTAGAAAGCCTGCCCCCGTCCACCCCCATGATCAAAGGCAAGTGGGCAAATTGCGGCAGCGCAAACCCCAAAGCTTCATAGATCAGCACCTGCTTGGGCGTATTGGAAATATGGTCATCCCCCCGAATAATATGCGTGATATTCATCTCCGCATCATCTACCACACAGGCAAAATTGTAAGTGGGGGTTCCGTCGGATTTTATTAATACCTGGTCTTTGATCAAAGCGGAATCAAATTCAATCTGGCCGCGGATTAAATCCTGGACCTGAATCTTGCGCGGAAGAACTTTATAAATTACAGCTTCTTTGCCAGCGGGTGATTTTTCAATATAAGCTGAGCCGTTTTTTAGCAATTTGTCAGCGTGCAGG
Source organism: Candidatus Omnitrophota bacterium (assembly GCA_035402765.1). Lineage (GTDB taxonomy): Bacteria > Omnitrophota > Gorgyraeia > Gygaellales > Profunditerraquicolaceae > UBA6249. The sequence goes on along the minus strand of DAONDX010000006.1, from coordinate 27,866 downwards.
CGATAACGTTCAGAACGCTGGCTCTGATAATAAAGTTCATCCCAGTTAAAACCCAGCCATTTAAGGCTATAAAGTATTTCGTCGACAAACTCCGGTTTAGAACGCTCCCGGTCCGTATCCTCAATCCTTAAAACAAACTGACCTTTTTGCGATTGGCAGAAAAGCCAATTAAACAAAGCGGTACGCCCCCCTCCGATATGTAAATTTCCTGTTGGACTAGGCGCAAACCTTACTCTAACCATGATTTAACCTCTGCCCTTCTTCTAAAGCTTTCTGGTTGACCTCGATAATTTTTAGGTTACCGGCGGGAGCCATAGATTTAAATACTTTTAGAATATTTTTAACTTTAATATTTTTTTTAACCTCAGCATAATAACCTAAAGCTACCATATTGGCAACTTTAATATTACCCAATCCTAAAGCGATATCCGTAAACGGAAATTGTAATGCTTTGATCTTAACATCTCTTTCGATTTTAGCCAAAGAAGAATTAAGAATTAACAGCCCCCCAGGTTTAAGCAAACCCTTAAATTTCTTTAAAGAAGGCTGGTTTAAAATTATAAGCGTGTCGGCTACGGTGATATAAGGCGAACCGATTTCCCGGTCAGAGATAGTCACCATGCAGTGGCTGGTTCCTCCGCGCACTTCCGGGCCATATGCCGGGAACCAGGTAACCTGCCGGCCTTCTAGCATCGCGGTTTGCGCTAAAACCTTACCCAAAAGCATTACACCCTGGCCGCCGGAACCGGCAATAATTATCCGCTCAATCATTTAATCCTTCCCAAAGGAAATTCCTTCTGCATCATCAGTTTGATCCAATCCAATGCTTCTTTAGCCGGCATCCCCCAATAAGTCGGGCAAGGCGAAAGTATTTCCACCAGAGAAAACCCTAAATTATTGATTTGATTCTCAAAGGCCTGTTTAATCGCGCGTTTGGCTTTTAACACTTCCGGGGGGCTGTGCAAAGAAACCCGCTCAACATAACAAACCCCGGGCAATAATGCCAGCATCTCAGAAATTTTTAAAGGATAACCGTGGGCTTTTTTTTCTCTGCCGTCGATAGAAGTAGATGTCCTCTGGCCTAAAAGCGTAGTAGGAGCAAGCTGGCCTCCGGTCATGCCATAAACCGCATTGTTAATAAAAACTACCGAAAGATTTTCTCCGCGGTTAGCCGCATGAATAGTTTCATTAGTGCCGATCGCCGCTAAATCTCCGTCCCCCTGATAGGTAAAAACGAGTTTCTGCGGGTGTACTCTTTTGATGGCGGTAGCTACCGCTAACGCCCGGCCATGCGCTGCCTCTGAACAATCAAAATTCCAATAATCATAGGCTACCACCGCGCAACCTACCGGGGCGACAGCAATGGTTTTCTCTCTAGCCCCTAATTCTTCAACTGCCTCGGCGACCAACCGGTGCGCGATACCATGCCCGCAGCCCGGGCAATAATGCGTAGGCACATCATACAAAGACAAACAGCGCTGAAAGATTTTATCCATTATAATATTTCCTTCACTTTACTAATAATCTGTTCCTCGCTAAGGATCCCCCCTCCGGAGCGGCCAAGAAACTCTATTTTTTGTTTCCCGTTAACCGTTAACTGGACATCCTCAAGCATTTGACCGTAAGACATCTCCAGCACCAAATATTTTACTTTGCTGTTCTTGACATTGAACGCCTGTTGCGGAAACGGCCAAAGGCTGATTGGCCGGATTAAACCTACTTTTTTACCGCAGGCCCTTAAGCGGCTGATCGCGCTTTTGGCGATCCGGGCCATCGTCCCGTAAGCCACCAGAACAACTTTGGCATCCGGCACAAGCAAATTCTCAAAACGCGTTTCTTTTTGTTTAATAACTTCATAATTCTTCTGCAGCTTAAGGTTAGCTTCTTCTAATGCCCCCTCCCGCAAAAAGAAAGATTTAACAATATTCGGTTTTCTTCCCTGACAGCCCGTTAATGACCATTTTTTCGCCGGATTGATCTTAATTTTAGCGGTAGATAACTGTACCGGTTCCATCATTTGGCCCAAAATACCATCACCCAAAATCATGACCGGGATACGATATTTATCCGCTAACTCAAAACCGGCTTGCGTAAGATCATAAGCTTCTTGGGCGCCGGCCGGAGCCAAAACTATTAAACGGTAATCTCCATGCCCACCTCCGCGGGTAGCCTGGAAATAATCTGACTGCGCCGGGGCGATATTCCCCAAACCCGGGCCGCCGCGCACAATATTGACAATTACCGCCGGAAGGCAGGCCCCGGCAATATAAGAAATCCCCTCCTGCATTAAACTTATTCCCGGACTGGAGGAGGAAGTCATCGCTCTTGCCCCGGCAGCCGCCGCCCCGTAAACCATATTAATCGCCGCTAGCTCCGACTCTGCTTGAATAAATACTCTTTGCGCCGGGCCGGAAGGCGAAGCGGCAAGCGGCATATATTTAGCCATATAAGCGATAATTTCATTTTGGGGAGTAATCGGATATCCGGCATAAAAACTACAGCCTGCCTGAAGAGCCCCCTGAGCAATAGCTTCATTACCGCTTAATAATACTTTCATTTTATTTATACACCTCGATACAATAATCCGGACACATGATCGCACACTGCATGCAGCCGATACAATCACCGGATAGGTCAAATTCCACAAAATTTAAACCTTGTTTATTTAATTTTGCGCTTTTTTTAATTAACCCTTTGGGGCAAAAATTCACGCACAATAAGCAACCTTTGCATTTCTCCTGATTAATAATAATTTTAGCCATTATTTTTTATCGCCTCCCGGATACAATCGGCAATCCCCCGGGCTGTAAGTTTATATTTTTCTAAAAGCAGCTTTCTGGCGCCGTGCGGAATAAATTCAAACGGTAAACCCAACCGTACTACCGGCCGGCCAAGCTCTTGAGCAACACCTGAGCCAAATCCCGCATCTTTTATTCCTTCTTCGATTGTAAAAATAAACTTTTTCCCGGAGCAGGTTTTTTTAATCAGCTCCATATCCAAAGGGGTAATGAACCTGGCATTAATCAGGCTGCCGGTCAACCCTTCCGGGCTCAATAATTCCAAAGCCTGTTTAGTCTCCGAGACCATACTTCCTAAAGCAATAGCAGTAAAATCTTTACCTTCTTTAAGCAGCTGCCCCTGTCCTATTTTTAAAGGAAAACCGACATCTTCGTTTAAAGGGGCTTCTCCGCGAGGATACCTTATTGCTACCGGCTTATCCAACCGCAAAGCCAGCTCCAACATCTGCTCCAGCTCCCGGCCATCTGAAGGAGCCATGACGACTAAATTCGGGATACTCTTTAGATAAGCAAGATCAAAGATGCCCTGATGGGTAACCCCATCTTCTCCTACGATGCCTGCCCGGTCAATAGCAAAGATTACCGGCAGCTCCTGCAAAGAAACCTCCTGAATGATCTGGTCATAGGCGCGCTGCAAAAAAGTTGAATAGACCGCGACTACCGGCTTAAACCCCTGCCTGGCCAATCCGGCGGCAAAACAAACCGCATGCGCTTCGGCAATGCCACAATCAAAAAATCTTTCCGGAAAACTATCCCGGAATTTATCCAACCCCGTACCCTCCGGCATCGCCGCAGTAATCGCCACGATCCGTTTATCGGTTTGGCCAAGTTGGGCTATTTTATCGCGGAATATCTCCGTGTAACTTTTTGCCTCCGGAGAAGTCCGCTTAATCGCTACCTCTCCGGTATTAATATCAAAATGGCCGATACCATGAAACCTGACCGGATCTTTTTCCGCGAATTCAAACCCTTTGCCTTTTTTAGTCACGATATGCAAAAGCCGGGGGCCTTTAATATCTAAAATATTTTTTAAGGTTGTAGTTAAGGCTGTCAGGTCATGCCCGTCGATCGGACCAAAATAACGGAATCCCAACTCTTCAAAAAACATCCCGGGAACAAAAAGCCCTTTTAAACCTTCTTCAAATTTATTCATAAGTTTTATCAGACGGCTTCCCCGCGGAACCCGGGTCTTCAAAAACTTTTCAACATTATTGTGAAAGCGGTTATATACCGGCAACGAGATAATTTTATTTAAATAATTGCTGATCGCTCCCACGTTCGGAGCAATACTTAATTCATTGGTATTAAGCACTACTAAAATATCTTTTTTTAAATGGCCGGTGTTATTTAAACCTTCAAAACAAAGCCCGCCGCTTAAGGAACCGTCTCCGATTACGCAAACGACTTTAAATTGTTCGCCAACAGGTAAAAAATCCCTGGCGCAAGCCAACCCTAAACCTAAAGAAACCGCATTCGAGCTGTGGCCGGAAGTAAATGGATCATAAGCCGACTCATCTTTTGAAGGAAACCCGCTCAAGCCCTGATACTGCCTGAGAGTAGAAAAATTTACGTTTCGGCCGGTCAATATTTTATGTGCGTAAGCCTGATGCCCCACATCAAAGATAATTTTATCTTTGGGGGTATTCAAACAATAATGCAAAGCTACAATTAATTCTACCGCCCCTAAGCTGGAAGCCAGGTGTCCTCCGGTTTGAGAAACCACCTCAATCAACCTTTGGCGGATCTCTGCGCTAAGTTTGCTTAACTGATCCAGGCTTAATTTTTTTAAATCCAGCGGAGAATTAATCTGTTCTAAAAACATATTTTATTTTTCTTCCGGATCGGTATCATTAAAATTTTCCAAAGAAATTTTCCCGTCTTTTTTCATTAACAGCTCTACTTTTCGCTGCGCTTCGGCTAAAGTCGCCGAACAAGATTGGGCGAGCTTAACCCCCTCTTCATATTTCTTAAGCGATTCACCTAAAGTAATTTTACCGCTAGAAAGATCCTCAACAATTTTCTGCAATTTTTTCAGATCTTCCTCAAATAAAGTTTTTTCTTTCACCTGGCACCTTCTTTCTTAATATGTTAACCTGCCATAACTTTAATAGATAAATTATCAAAAAGAGCGGGGTGCATCTTCCCAAACCTCCTGCACCAAACTGGTAAATGCCCCTTTATGTAAAACTGTTTTTAATTTATCCCCCGGCTTTATTGACGCGGCATCCTTAAGAATTGTTCCTTGCGGCATTACCAGGCTTAAACTATAGCCGCGGGATAATATCGATAACGGACTTAGGGCTTCCAATCTTTGGATTAATGCACCGGAACGCTGAACGGACAACTCTAAAACATGCCGCATATTGTAATTTAATCCGGAAAATAATTCGTCTATTTGCTGTTGTTTTTCCAGTAAATGATCCCGCGGGCTTTTAAGCATATGCGTAAAAGCCGTAAGTTTATTTTTCAGATCCCCCAGCGTGCTGCTGATGGAATAATCTAATTCATATCTAAGCCCGGCCAGTTGAGTTAACAAAGTATTTTTTTTATCCACGATCATTTTAGCTGCCGCCGAGGGGGTCTCAACAAAAACATCCGCCACTAAATCCGATAGAGTAGTGTTAATCTGATGGCCGACCGCCGAAATTACCGGAAGCCGGGATCCATAGATTGCCCGAGCCACAATCTCTTCATTAAATGACCAGAGATCTTCAGTACTGCCTCCGCCGCGGCTGACAATAATTAAATCCAGGTTTTTAAGATCGTTTAAATCCATTATGGCTTCTGCGATCTCACCGGCTGCCTGTTCCCCCTGGACGCGCACAGAGCGTAGGATTACATCCACGCAAGGAGCGCCTTTTTTAAGGATCTGCAGAATGTCGCGTACCGCCGCCCCCTTGCTCGAAGTAACGATCCCTACGGTAAAAGGCATTTGCGGCAAAGGTTTTTTATGACTCAAATCAAATAATCCCTCTTGATCTAATCTCTTTTTTAATTGTTCAAAAGCTAACTGTTGGGCGCCGACTCCTTTGGGTTCAATCCTCTCGACAATAATTTGATATTGTCCGCGCGGCCCATAAACATCGATCTTGCCAAAACAAATAACCTTTAACCCATCCTCCAGATTAAATTTTAATCCTTTATTCGCATAAGCGAACATTGCCCCTAAAATCAACGCTCCCTGGTCTTTAAGGGAAAAATAAAAATGCCCGCTGGTAGCGGCTTTAAAATTGGAGATCTCCCCTTCCAGCCAAACCTCGCCCACCTGCTCCTCAAGCAAGCCCTTAATCACTTGAGTAATCTCAGAAACGGTATAAATATGTTTATTTAGTTTCGGCATTGGCTGTCTCTTTAGACAAAGTTTTTTCCTCCGGCTTAACTTGCGCCGGTTTTTCTTCGGGCTTGGCTTCGGCAGACTTTACTTCCGCCGGTTTATTTTCAGGCTTGGCTTCAACGGGTTTTACCTCCGCTTTGGCTTCGGCCGGTTT
>DAONDX010000006.1:0-21480 GCA_035402765.1 Candidatus Omnitrophota bacterium | reverse complement strand
TATTTTCAGGCTTGGCTTCAACGGGTTTTACCTCCGCTTTGGCTTCGGCCGGTTTTTCTTCGGGCTTGGCTTCGGCAGACTTTACTTCCGCCGGTTTATTTTCAGGCTTGGCTTCAACGGGTTTTACCTCCGCTTTGGCTTCGGCCGGTTTCTTTTTAAAAACTAAAAGACAAACTGAATATGGAGTTAATTCCAGGGTTTCAATATAATCCTGATTAAAATCTATTTCTTTTTCAAGGCCGGGTTTAAATTCGCAATTTTTACCGCAGCTATTATCCACCACATATTTGCTCAAAGTATAAAGATCCTTTAGTCCCTTTAAAGAAATCTTAATCTTACGGTTAACGGTAGAAAATTTATTGGCTAAAGTATTTAGTTCTATCGCCCGGCTAAGCATCCCTTTAGTTTTTACACTCAGCCGCAAAGTAGACAGGTTGAGCTGGCCGGCAAGAATCTTTTTCATACGATCAGACTTGATTATACTTAAAATCGCTTTTTGTTCGGCACTATTTAAATAAACTATGTTGTGGGAAAGATAATTCATGGCTGCCTGCGGGTCAATATAGTTATAGATAATCAAGGCCAGGTAATCCGGGGATTTAGTAGAAATCACCCCCACAAACTCATCATTTAATTTGGCGGTGAATAAGTCCTGGCCCAAAAGCCCCAGCATGCGCCAAACATTATAACTGGCTTTAGCATATCCTTTATTTTCCGGCCGATTCGGATCAAAAGAAAAAACACCTAAATTCCTGATCCCTCCGGACTGTTTGTCTCCAAAATCCTCCAGGCAGAAATATGTCTGATAATCTATCCCGGCTTCATACATATTCTTAAGCCGTCCCGGGATATAACTGGCAGAGATATGGGAGTTTTTACCTCTTTCGGCTAAAATATTAGCTGAACCGTCGAAACTCCACTCATCGATGATGAGCGGAATACGGCTATTGAATTTAAAATAAGTTAACCAGTCGCGAATAAGTTCAACAAAAGATTTATTATAAATGGTATCCTGTTTTTCTTCCGCCGGGTCGCTAGAATAGGCATGCCAAGAGATAAAATCCAGCGGAAGCCGGTAACTATAACAATACTTTATTAACTCATAGATCAAGCTGCGTTCGGGAGTTAATATATTGTTGGGCTCGATATTCCTAAACCAGGAACTGACCGCCGGGCCGCCTAAAGGTATGTTAATTTTAGTTTCTTGCCGCAGTTCTTTTACTGCTTCTGCCGCAATCCGGTACAGATTGAAATATTCCGATCTTTGTCCTAAAAAGAAATCCCCGATATCCGGGGCATTCCAGACTTCATACCAAATATTAAATTTTTTATCGCAGCTGAAATAACGGATCGTGTTTTTAATCAATTCCTTATAGGCCTTCAAATTGTGGGGAGCGCTGTTTTTATCTAACACCGTGCCTAATCCGTCGGGAGTACCGAATAAATCCAGGATGACCGTGCCGCCGCTATCGCTGATTTTTTTAATTATTGCTTCATAATTATCCAAAAGCTTCTGTTGAGATTCCTTATCATCGGCCAGCCGCTGAATCTCCCAAAGGTTATATTGAATACGGTAAAAATTACGAAAGCCCAAATCCCCCTCCCAGGCAGCCAAAGCATCCAAGGCAGCTAAAGTTTGAGGAAAAGTTTTATCGGGCTGTTTACCCCGTCCGCTTAAATCCAGGCTGGGTTTAAATATTTTAGGAAGGCTGACTACGGGAGAATTAAAATCTACGGTAAGCTCCAATTCCTCCGGGATTTGCGCATAAGCATCCTGCCGGGGAAAAATCCAAGCCAGGCCTAACAGCAAAACTCCAGAGAGTATAATCGGTATTTTTTTAACCATCTAAATTTTTTTCTGAATTCTTAAAATCGAGCGTGCCCGGCCGGTAGTCTCATCAATTTCTACCAGCGCGCCATGTAACTGGATATTCCCTTCAGCCACCTCAAACCTTACCGGGATTGCGCTTAAGAAACGGGTAAGCACATCTTCTACCCTCCGGCCAATTACCGAATCATAGGGGCCGGTCATCCCGACATCGGTAATATAAGCAGTGCCCTTAGGCAGAATTTTTTCATCGGCAGTTTGAATATGCGTATGCGTGCCAAAAATGGCCGAAACCTTACCATCCAGATACCAGCCTAAAGCTATCTTTTCTGAAGTAGCTTCCGCGTGGATGTCTACAATGATAATTTTAGTTTCCTTAGACAACTCTTCGGCGGCGCTCAAAGCGGCTTTAAAAGGGCATTCCAGCGCCTCCATAAAAACCCGGCCGTTAATATTGATTACTCCGACCTTAACCCCGTTTCTGGCTTTAAATACGCTTGCCCCGCGGCCCGGCGCCCCGCTAGGAAAGTTTAACGGCCGTAAAATTCTCTCTTCCTGATTAATCAACTCAAAAATTTCGGGCTTTTTCCAGATGTGATCACCGGAAGTAAGCACATCGGCTCCGGAAGCGAATAACTCGCTAGCTACGCGGGAAGTAATTCCTGAACCGCCGGAGGAATTTTCAGCATTGGCAATTACAAAATCAATGCCGAACTCCTGTTTGAGCGGAGCGACTAATTTCTTCATCGCCTCCCGGCCCGGGCTGCCTACAATGTCTCCAATAAATAATATTTTCATGGTCTTGTTCGATGGACGATAGTCGATGGACGATAGTAAAAAATCATACTATCAGCTATCGACTATGGGCTATCGACTATTTAGCATACTCAATCGTACGCATTTCGCGGATTACCGTAACCTTGATCTGACCGGGATATTCCATCCCCTCTTCAATCTTCTTACGAATATCTCTGCACATCGTCACTGCCTCGTTATCATTGATTTTTTCCGGCTGGACAATAACCCGGATCTCGCGGCCAGCCTGGATGGCAAAAGATTTCTCCACCCCTTTAAACAAATTGGCAATCGATTCCAATTTGTCCAAACGTTTAACATATATTTCCAAGGTTTCTCTTCTGGCACCCGGACGGGCGGCGCTTACCGCATCAGCAGCGATCGCCAGGACCGCGTACATGCTCTGCGCGGGGGCTTCTTCATGATGTGACTCGATCGCCGCAACAACTTCAGCACTTTCATTATATTTTTTAGCCAGATCCGCGCCTAATTTGGCGTGCGTGCCCTCGACCTGATGATCCACGGCTTTACCGATATCATGCAAGAGCCCGATCCGGCGGCCCAGTTTAAAGTCTAAGCCTAACTCGGAAGCCATGATCCCCAGCAGAAATGAAACTTCCTTGGAATGTTGCAAAGCATTCTGGCCATAGCTGGTACGATATTTAAGCCGGCCTAAAAGCTTGATGATCTCCGGATGTAAACCGTTAACTCCCGCCTCAAAGGCCACCCGTTCGCCTTCCTCACGGATCTTCTCATCCATTTCTTTTTTAGTTTTTTCTACGATTTCTTCGATCCGGCCGGGATGAATTCTTCCGTCGGAAATAAGTTTTTCCAAACTCAAACGGGCAATCTCGCGGCGCACCGCATCAAATCCGGATAAAGTAACCGCCCCGGGGGTATCATCGATAATTACATCCACCCCGGTAGCCATTTCCAAGGCCCGGATATTTCTACCTTCCCGGCCGATGATCCGGCCTTTCATTTCATCGTTAGGCAAAGTCACGACGCTTACCGTAGACTCAACCGTGTGCTCCGCCGCGCAGCGTTGGATAGCCAGGCTGATAATCTCACGGGCCTTTTTATCGGCAATTGTACGCACCTCTTCTTCTTGGCGCCGGATAAACACCGCTTTTTCGTTATTTAACTCTTCATTGAGGCGGCCTAACAAAATTTGTTTGGCTTCTTCCGCAGAAAGGGAGGAAATTTTTTGCAGACGTTCTTTTTCTTCGGCGATTAAAGCATGCAGCTGATTTTCTTTTGCTTTTAAAGATTCTTCGTGCTTCTTAAGGTTATCATTACGCGCCTCAATTTCTTTTTCTTTTTTCTCGACCAGATCTATCCTGCGGTCGATATTTTCTTCTTTTTGGGTTAGCCTTTTCTCAAGATTAACAATCTCAAGCTTGCGATCTTTGATCTCACGTTCGAAATCTTGCCGCATGCGGTACAAAAGATCTTTCGCCTCAAGCTCTGCCTCCCGGCGCTTATCTAAAACATCTTTTTTAGCTACTTCTAGGATATGTTCAGCTTGGGCTTCGGCGTTTTTTATTCTTTTCTCGGCAACGTATCTCCTTAAAAAATAACCGCAATATACGGCAACCAAGCCGACAAATATAGGAACCACTATGCTCAGTATCATTTCTCTTCCTCCCGGTTGACCTGATTTATGTTTGTTTAAAGCTTTACTTCAGGAGTTTAGGAAAAGATAACTTTCTTGACGCTTACATCATGGCAGGTGGTGGGGATTAGGGGCAAGATTTGGAAATCAAAAGCCAAACCTATGGAAGGTGTTTTATCAGAAAACTTGCATAAGAAACGGTCGTAGCAACCTTTACCGCGGCCCAAACGATTACCTTTTTTGTCAAAAGCCAGGCCGGGTACAATAATCAGATCCAGGTCCTCGGGTTTAACCTGAGCTTGCGCTACAGGCTCTAAAACGCCATAAGGTCCTTTTTTTAATTGAACGTGATCTTCTAATATAGCTGGCTGCATAGTTTCTTTATCTTTTCTGCAAACTGGCACGCATATAAGCTTGCCTATTTTTTTAGCTTCCCTAATCATTTCTTCAGTATTTACTTCACCACCAAAAGCGATGTAAAACATCACTATCTTGGCCTTTTTAAAAACCTTATTCCTTAAAAGTTTACCCGTAATCAGCTTACTTTTTCGGCTTCGGTCTTCCTCCTTCTGAGTTTTCAATCTTAAAAGAATTTTACTACGTATTTGAGCTTTTGTCAACATAACTGGATTATAAACAGGTTTCCCCTTCGTGAGTATGCCCCTTATCTTCAAAGGGCGCCTCTTTACCCTGTTTTTTATAATAATCTTTTAATGCCGAACGCAAGGCTTCTTCCGCCAAAACCGAACAATGCATTTTTACAGGCGGCAATCCGCCCAGAGCTTCGGCCACCGCCTTATTGGTAATCGTCAAAGCTTCGGGAATCGTTTTACCTTTAACCATTTCCGTAACCATTGAACTGGTCGCCACGGCCGCCCCACAGCCAAAAGTCTTAAATTTCGCATCTACAATAACTTCCTTCTCTATTTTCAAATACATCTTCATTACATCACCGCAGACCGGGTTACCCACGGTGCCCACACCGCTGGCATCCTTAATTTCACCGACGTTGCGCGGATTGGTAAAATGGTCCATCACTTTTTCACTGTAGGGAAGCTGTTCTGCCATATTATTTTATAATCAATTGGTGCGGCCGGGCGGATTTCCTAAAATCTTTGGGCCGCAGGATCGTTTTTAATGATGCTAACTTATTCTTTTTTTCTAATTCCCGGTAAATCAAAATCCAGGCGCAATCCTTCTGGTTATCTACCTCGCATTTACCCTGGCTTACTCCTCCGCAGGGGCCATTAAGCAATCCTTTAGGGCATAAAGTGATTGGACAAATCCCGGCAGTTTTGTCCAAAACACATTCAGCGCACATCGAGCATTTTTCAAAAAAATTACCCTGCGCATCCATCACCGCGCCGAATAAAGTATCGCAAGCCGGCAAAACCGCTAAATTCAAACGGTCATTATCTTTAAACGACTGAACCCCTAAACCGCAGGCCAGAACTAAAACCGCTTCGGATTCCCGTAAAGGCTTTAAATTTTTAGCCAACTCGGTTTTAAGCTTAGCCGCAACGCAAGGTGCCGAAGGAATGCAGGAACCGGTAACAATTTTACCTGCCTCCTCTAAAGACTGCCGCATCTTGACGACCTCCGGCTCTCCTCCGCTTTTACAAGTAGTTGCGCATTCTCCGCAGCCTATTAAAAATATCCTGCGGTAGTCTTGAAGGCTGGATAATAAATCGTCTAAAGGTTTCTGCTGGCTAATAATCATTGCCTAAATTTTAGCACACTTTTATACCCAGCTCAAGGTAAAAAGGGAAACAAATATAATCTGCATCCGCAAGTTACAAAGATCTATTCATTACGGAAATATTCTTCCATGGTTTCGAAAAATTCTTTATTTTTACTTCTTTTTTCTCCGATGATATCCTCTAATTCCAGATCCTCAGACCCTTCCAAACCCCCGGAGCTTTGCACATTTACAAACTCTTCCAGCAAACCGCCCTGCTCCAGGAAACGTGAAACCTGGGTAAACACCGAACCGCCGCCGTCCATAAAACTTCTCGGCGAGCGGTCAAGATGAGGTTTTAGCAAAAATAAATTTACTTTGGCGCGGGTCGCGGCGACATAAAACAGGCGCCGTTCTTCTTCAATTTGTTCTTCGGTTTCTAAAGATAAATAAGAAGGCAGGTGGCCTTCAGCAACATAAATCAAAAATACCGTGTGCCATTCTAATCCCTTGGCCGAATGGATGGTAGAGAGGGTCAACGGAGCATCATCCTTGTCTTGCCGGGCCGGCTCAACCAGCATTCTTTCCGGCGGCTCCAAAGCCATATCCACTAAAAATTGCTCGGTTGTTTTATAACGCTGGGCGATCCTTAAGAGTGAATCCAGGTCATTTAAACGTTTATTAAAATCGTCGTATTTGATCTTAAGCAGCGGCTGATAATACCCCAGGAACTTCTCAATGATCTGCCCAGGCGTATCATGCTCCAAATTTATATTTTTTAATAGTTCAAACAGTTTCTTAAGTTCATCATTCTTCTGCCAGAAGTCTTCTAACTTCGCCTGGTTAAAAATAGATTCGATAATTTTTCCCGCGGTCTTAGGACCGATCCTGGGAATTAATAAAAGCGCCCGTAACCAGCTGACCTGGTCATGCCCGTTATAAGCAATGCGCAAATAACTGACCAGGTCTTTAATGTGGGCGGCTTCCACAAATTTTTGCCCGCCGTATTTTGCAAAAGGGATATTGCGGCTGGCTAATTCCACTTCCAGATCATTAGAATGCCATCCGGAACGAAAAAGCACCGCGATATCTTTTAAGGCCACCCCCTCTTCTCTTAATTCCAGAATTTTTTCCGCGACAAAAACAGATTGCGCGTTTTCATCCGGGCAATCGATAAAAACCGGAGCCTCCCCGCCTTTTTTCTTAGTATAAAGATTCTTCTCAAATTTTTCTTTAGCCTGGGCGATCACGGCATTGGTTAAATTCAGAATCGGCTGGGTCGAACGGTAATTTTCCTCAAGCGTGATAATTTTAGTGCCTTTAAAAATTTTAGGGAAATCGATAATGTTTTTAAAATTTGCACCCCGGAAAGAATAAATACTTTGCGCGTCATCACCGACTACCATGATATTGGCATGGTCAGCTGCAAGCAAACAAGCAATGTGCGCCTGAAGCTTATTGGTATCCTGATATTCATCAACCATAATATATTTATATTTAGCGCTCAGCCCGGCGCGCACGGATTCATGCGTAGTAAGCAAATTTTTTAAAAAAACCAAAAGATCGTCATAATCCAGCAGGGATTTTTGGCGTTTATATTTATTATATTCATCGCGGATTTTCTTAATCTCTTCGGCAAATTCGATAAACTGGGGATATTCATCAAGCAACACTCCTGAGATTTCTTCGGATTTATTCACGCTTTTAGAGATTACTTCCAGAATAGCATGTTTACGCGGGAAACGTTTTTCGGATTTATGAAAATTCAATTGCGTGCGGATCAAATTTACCGCATCTTCGGCATCGGCTTGATCAAGAATGGTAAAATTGTTATTCAGTTCCAATAGCTTGGCATATTTTCTTAAGATCATATTGGCAAAAGAATGGAAGGTGCCTCCGGAAACATTTTTGCAGCGCTCATCCAAAAGGAGGCTGGCCCGGCGCAGCATTTCTTCAGCTGACCGGCGCGTAAAAGTAAGTAAAAGAATCTGCTCCGGGGCTATTCCTTGCTCTACCAGATAAGCCACCCGGTGCACCAAAACCCGGGTTTTACCGCTTCCGGCTCCAGCAATCACCAGATGCGGCCCGGAGATAGATTCTACAGCTTTAAGTTGAGCCGGGTTTAATTCCCGGTGATAATCAATTTTTTTCATCAGACACCTTCTGAATATTCAAATATTAAAAATATAAAGTTTAATAAATTAAAAGAAGGTGCCGGATCCATCTTCCCATGGTAGTTTTACACACCCTCAATGATTTTTAAGCTAAAACAGCGGATTCTCCCTAGACGATTGTTGGATTAGTTTTTAGCGGGATATTTTAAGCGCTGGGTTTTATATACGCCCGGTTGATTTTTTGCGGCGTTGTCGGACGATCATCAGAATCCACCGGAGTATTTTCGATTTTTTGCACTGCCTCCAAACCGGAAATAACCTCGCCAAAAATAGTGTGGCGCATATTTAACCACGGAGTTTTAGCGCACGTAATAAAAAACTGGCTGCCATTAGTGTCAGGACCGCTGTTGGCCATCGCCAAAATTCCCTCCGCGTCAAATTTGGCTTGCGGGGTTACTTCATCTTCAAAAGGTTTGCCCCAGATAGAGGCGCCCCCCATACCGGTACCCGTAGGATCTCCCCCTTGGATCATAAAATCTTTAATCACCCGGTGAAAAATCAAACCGTTATAATAACCTTTCTCTATTAATTTTGTAAAATTCTCGCAAGTTTTAGGCGCGATATCATTTTTTAGTTTAATCTCGATATCCCCTTGGGTGGTTTCTAAAACTACAATTGTTTCGGCCATCGCAAAATTCCCTCCATAGCATAAAGTTAAACTTAATATTAATAATGCCATAAATATTTGTTTTTTCCTAGCCATTATTTTACTTTTCCCCTTCTTTTTGATCCTCTTGCTCTGTTTCTCTAAGTTTGTTTTCGATATTTTCCTCAAGTAGTTTAATTTTTTCAATCGCCCGGCTTTTTTCTGCCAACTGATCGTCTTCTGCCTTAACTTCTTCTGGCTGATCTTCAGCCGGAGTTGCTGTTTGCGGTTGCTGATTTTGGCTATCCGGAATTAAATCCTGGACCGGCGGCGGCAAGATATTGGCTGCCGGCAAGTTATCTTCCGGAGCAGGATCTGGGGATGGAGTTTCTTCTGAAATAATTTCCGGTGATTTAACCTCTTCTGCCGACGGAGGTTTTTTATCGTTTAGTTGACGCAAATGCGTAATTTCAACGGCAAAACTTTTCAACCTCTCTTGGGTCTCTTCTAATTCTTTTTCTAATTTTGTATACTCGGCGTTTAACTGGTTAAACTCTAATTTGGGCACCCACTCGCTGATTTTTTCTTTACGTTTAAACTCGGCAATCGCCGCCAGATTTTCATTGATGCTTTTTAGCTGGCTTTCAATCTGGTGCTTCTGCGCCTGCAGCTGATCTTCTTTAAGCTTGCAGGCCATTTCTTTTGCTTCCAACGCGGATTTTGCTTCGCGTATTTCCCGCGTTAAATTTACATTTTTAGCAAATTCTTCCTGCAGCTCACTTTCCTTGGCAATAAACTTATTATTGATATCGACATTTTCCGCCTTAACCTTAGCTAATTCTGCCTCCGCTTTAGCCACCCATTCTTCTCTGCGTTTTAACTCTTCAGAAAATTGGGCTTCTTTTTCTTTAGCTGCCGGCAAGGCGGTTTTTTCTGCTCCGGGGCCAACTTTTGCCTCCTCCAGCTGGCTCTCTAACTTAACTACCTGGCTTTGTAAACGCTGGATTTTCTGTTCCTTGCCAAGATCTTCCGTAGAAGACGGCTGATTATGATTTTTTTTCTTCGCTGGAGCGGATTTACCCGAGGCAAACACCTCAACCACCGCATAAACCGCTATCCCCAGCCCCAAGACTAATAATATCGGCACGATAAGCATCATTTCGATTTATCCTTTCCGGTAAAAGTAGCTTGTCGCAATTTTTCTAAGCGTTCTTTTATTTTAGCTTCGTGGCCTATATCCGTTGGTTCATAATAGCATACTTTTTTAGGAATATACTGCTGTTTTACATAATGCCCCGGATAATCGTGGCTATACTTATAACCTAATCCGTGGCCAAGCTTCTGGGCACCCTGATAAGAAGCATCCTTAAGATGATCCGGGACTTCTTGTGTTTTATTTTCTTTAATATCCTGGGTGGCTTTTTCCAATGCCATATAACTGGCGTTAGATTTAGGTGCACAGGCAACATAAATTACGGCTTGGGCTAAAGGGATCCTGGCTTCGGGCATACCAACAAATTCGGAAATCTGCAAAGCCGCATTAGCCAAAACCAGGGCTAATGGGTCGGCATTGCCGACATCTTCGGCGGCTAAAATACAAACTCGCCGGGCGATAAAACGGGGATCTTCTCCGGCATAGAGCATCTTGGCCATCCAATAAATCGCCGCATCCGGATCAGAGCCGCGCATGGATTTGATCAAAGCGGAGGCGGTATCGTAATGTCCGTCCTCATCATGATCATAAACTACAGCTTTTTTCTGGATAGATTCTTGAGCGATTTCTAAATCAAAATCAATATACCCGTCTTTACCCGGCACCGTAGTAAGAACCCCCAGCTCCAAAGCCGATAAAACCCTGCGGGCATCGCCTTCGCAACTTTTAGCTAAGAAATTAAGCGCTTTTTTATCAAGTTTGATTTTAAGTTTGCCCAACCCTCTTTCCTTATCTTTTAAGGCAACATTAATTATGCTAATTAAATCCGCTGCTGAAAGAGATTTTAATTCACAGACGATTGAACGGGAAAGCAAAGCCGAGGTAAGCGAAAAATAAGGGTTGTGAACGGTGGCGCCGATTAAGACCAGCCGTCCCTCCTCCACATCAGGCAGAAGCACATCCTGCTGTGCTTTATTAAAACGGTGGATTTCATCGATAAAAAGAACGGTTTTATTTTTTCCTTCTTTAGCTCTTAGTTTAGAAGCAGCAATAATTTTTCTTAATTCTTCAACATTAGAGGTAGTGGCGTTGATTGCCACATAATTTGCCTGAGTAATATTAGCAATACACCAAGCCAAAGAGGTTTTACCGGTTCCCGGAGGGCCGAATAGAATCAAGGAAGCTAACCGGTCAGCTTCAATTGCCCGGCGGAGTAATTTATTTTTACCTAAAATGTGCTCCTGGCCAAAGAACTGATCAAGTGTGGCTGGCCGCAGGCGGACGGCTAAAGGAAGATTTTTATCGGAGATTTGGCGATCTTGGGTAAATAAATCCATTATTTCGTGAGGTAATTTTGGTTACGTGAGTTATCGGGGTTTTATGCCGCTATTCTTTAATCGGGCGGCATATTTCGACCCACGACTTAACTTCGTTATCGCGCGTTAAGTCGTGGTCTTAAATAAAAATCCCCGCAAATGTGCCGTTGGACTGATAGTCTGAACCGATTTGGTTTCAGGTGGGAACCCTATCCTTGGGCACACGTGCCGAAAGAATAATGGGGCTCCCGTGAAAATAGTGTTGGTTCAACAATTATCAAATGTCCAACGTGCACCGCAGGGATATCTAAAAGAACTGTTTTGATTCTTGCATAAAAAGTATAGCATATGACCGGCAAAAATCAACCCTGCGCCTTTTTTATTAACACTCTCTTTTGTACTTTTAAGAATTTATAACTTAACGCCATGCTTCGGAAGAAACGGGATCTTTGGCTACCTTAATTTAATCTGGAATTCCCGGTTGAGCAATGCGCAAAGTGAATCGTGAATAGGCTGGATCTCTTTTTCAGTCAGGGTGCGCTCCCCCGAAGCATAAAGACATGATAAAGTAAGCCCACGGTAACCCGGAGGAATTTGTTTACCTTTATAATAATCCGTAACTTTTACTTCCGACAAGAGAGGCCGGCCCTGTTCTTTTAACAGGGCAAGTATTTCTTTGACGGAAAAATCATCCTTTAAAACAAAACTTATATCCCTGGTAATCCCGGGATATTTAGGAAGCGGATGGAATTTTTTATTCAGTTGGGCAAAAGAAAAAAGCTTATCTAAAATAATCTCGCCAAGAAAAACATCTCTATTCTTTATCGCTAAAGAATTCAGCGCCTGGGGTTCAAGTTTTAACAACGAGCCGATCTTTTCTTGCTGGATATAGATCTCCACCTGAAAATCACCTTGACTTTTAAATTCATAGCCGGTTATTCCTAAGCGCTCAAAGATAGTTTCTAAAATACCTTTTAGATTTAGAAGCCCAGATTCATCTTTGATCTTCCCTTGTCCGGTAAAAAATGACTTTACCCCGCTTAAAGCAATCCCCAGAGCCAGTTTTTCTTCAGGCCTGGTTTCCGCCTTAAAAATATCAGCGATTTCAAACAGTAGAACATGTTCTTGCTTCTGGTTAAGATTAAAACTGATCGCCCGGCCCAGCCCCAGCATTAATGTCGGCCTTAAAATTTCCTGATCCTGGCTTAAGGGATTCATAATTTCTACAGGCTTTGCCCCAGCCAAACCGGCAGCGGTTAACCCATGCCGGTCGATCAAACTGTAGGTAATCGCCTCCGTTACCCCTAAACCGGTAAGCATATTCTTGATCTCCAAAACCAGGTCTCTTTTGGCGTCCGAAGCCATCTTGGGTTTTACCGAAGGAACCGTATTTGGAATTTGTGCATAACCGAATATTCTGGCTATTTCTTCAATTAAATCCACCTGCTGTTTTACATCCTGCCGCCAGGAGGGTACAATCACATTAAATATATTTTTTGATTTTTGCTTGATTTTGAACCCGAGTCCGGTAAGTATTTGTTTAGTTTTGGCAGTAGTTAAATTTATGCCTAATACTTTTGAAGCATAAGCAACATCGAATTCCACTTGGGTAGTTTTGAGTTTATTTGAACTGCTTACCGTTAAACTAATTTCCTGGCCGCCGCAATACTCCCGCAATAACTGCGCAGCCCGCAGAGAAGCCCGGCTGACAACATCCGGATCTATCCCTCTTTCAAACCGATAACTTGATTCACTCGCCCGGCCGAAAGCCTGGCGGGAACGCCGGATAATCACGGGATCAAAAATAGCAGCCTCCAATAAAATATTTTTAGTACCCAGGCTGACCTCGGAGTCTTTCCCGCCCATCACTCCCGCCACGGCAACTGCTTTATTCTGATCGGCGATCACCAGAGAATTTACGGACAGGCTGTTTTCGATTCCGTCGATGGTTAAGATTTTTTCCCCGGCTAGAGCCCGCCGCACGGTTATCTTTCCGGGATTTAATTTATCCAAATCAAAAGCGTGCAAAGGCTCCCCCAGCTCGAATAAAACATAATTCGTAATATCTACGACATTATTCACGCTCCGGCATCCTACGGATTCCAGTCTCTTGCTTATCCATTCCGGAGAAGCGCCAACTTTTATATTTTTAATTATTCTTGCGGTATAAAGAAAACAGTCTTTTTTATCTTCAATTTCAACCTTAAGATTGCTTTTGGTTGCCCCGGTGGTTGTTTTACGGGCAGCCAAAGAAAAATACGGGTTCTTAAGTTTTGCTCCGGTAGCCGCCGCGATCTCCCGGGCCACGCCAAAAATACTTAACCAATCCGGGCGGTTAGAAGTAATTTCGATTTCAAAAATAAAATCTCCCGCTTTTTCCTCAAGCGACACGACCTCTAAACCGGCCATGGTCAGTTTATCAGCCAAGGCTTTAGGTTCAAGCTTGATCTCCACAAAATCTTTTAACCAATTATAGGTAACTTTCACCCCGCACTTCCTTTTTTATTATTTACCCGCGCTTATTAATACATAAACACCAAGCAGGCTCCAGAACCGCCCCTTAAAATTGTTTCAAGAATCTTAAATCATTTTCAAAAAATAATCTAATATCGTTAACACCATATTTAAGCATGGCAATTCTTTCTACCCCCATGCCAAAAGCAAACCCGGTATATTTCTTGGCGTCAATCCCTACCTGTTTAAAAACATTCGGGTGAATCATCCCGGAACCCAAAATTTCCAGCCAGCCTTTTCTACCGCAGACGGAACACCCTTTACCTTTGCAGATTATACAAGAAATATCCACTTCCGCCGACGGCTCAGTAAAAGGGAAAAAATGCGGCCGAAAACGCATTTTTATATCATTTCCAAAAACTGCCTTGGCAAACATTTCCAAAAGGCCCTTAAGATCAGAAAATTTAATGTTTTCATCCACCATGAACCCTTCAATCTGATGAAACATAAAAGAGTGGGAAGCATCCACCGCATCGGGCCGGTACACGCGCCCGGGAACGACCACCGCCAAAGGAGGTTTTCTCTCCTGCATTACCCGGACTTGACAGGGAGAGGTATGGCTGCGCAAAAGCATCTTGGCATAATCTTTTAAATAAAAAGTATCGAATGCTTCACGGGAGGGGTGCTCCAGGGGAATATTTAATCCGGTAAAATTATTATACTCAGTTTCAATCTCCGGACCGCCGACAATTGAGAAACCCATTTTACTGAATATCGCGCAGACCTCCTCGGTAATCCGGGTTAAAGGATGGAGCACTCCTAATTCCTGCGCCATTCCCGGCATGCCGATGTCAAAATTGCTTTTTACTGAAACTTGATTGGAAGTTTTTAGAATTTTTTCCTTATCCTGAAGTAACTCTAGTAATTTATTTTTTAAGCTGTTAACTTGTTTGCCAAAAACTCCCCGCTGTTCAACGGCCAGGCTAGGAATTGAGCTGGTCAATTCAGCGATGATCCCCTTCCTGCCCAGGTATTTAACCCGCACTTCTTCCAGGCCGGCAAGAGAAACTGCTTTGGAAAGATCTTCTTCTATTTGTGTTTGAATAACATTGATATCCATATCAAAAATAAAGCCCCCAATAAAATAAGACTTAATTGCGCTTTATCATAGTTTAACTTTTCTTTAATTATCCTGCCGGCGGAAATTTTACGCAGGCTCTGAGCGTGGATGTCTAAATCCCCGCCGTGCTCAAGGCAAGCCCGGTGAAATACGCCGACCACCTCCCAATTGTCGCCCCGGGATTTATAATTTCCCGTAAAGCCTATTTCTTTGGCCGCGGCGGCAGGCATCCAAACCCCCAGAGCATTCTCTCCGTCATTTATATTGACCCAGGCAAAATCACCCCGCAGCATAACATCCCCGATAACTTCCCCGGAAAAAGCGATTAATTTACCGTCGTATTCTTTGCCATTTATGATTAACTGGTTACTACTTAAGCTTTGAGAAAAAGCGATTCCTTGGCAGCCCAGTGTCAGAAATAAAATTATTAAAATAAATTTAAATTTATTATTCATTTTCCTTTAAGCGCTGCAAATAAAAACCCCAGGATTGTAAATACCGATATAAACTCTAAGCGTCCGGCCCACATTTGCAGGATATAGGTTACCTTTAACATCGCCGGCATGGCAATATTGGTAATTCCGCAAGATAATCCGACATTAGCTGCCGCTGAGGTAGATTCAAAAAGCGCTTCTAGAAAAGGGTAGCCGTAAAACATTCCGACCAGCGCCCCTAAACCATATAGAATTATATAGGCCAGGGTAATCAACAAAGCGCCCTTGACTAATCTGTCCTCTAAAAATACCTCTCGAATATGATGGAATTTCTCTATAACTACGGCTCTTTCCGGCATAATAATTCTTTTGAGATCCTCTTTAAAAGCTTTGAGGATAATTCCAATCCGCAGCATTTTGATCGCCCCGGTGGTTGAACAAATTGCTCCACCCAGAGCCATAGCAATAATTATTCCTGTCAGAGCCAGCGGGTTCCAATCCGTAACAAACTGGCCGGCATAGATCGTCTGAAACCCCGTGCCGGTATGTCCGGAAATAAGTTGATAGAAACCTTTGCGAAAAAGCGCAGTGGCCTGCGGGTAAATTCCTTTTTGCGCTAAGCCTACGGCCACTACAAAAAAAGTAGCAATAATGGTAATAAAAAGAGTCCGCGTTTCAATATTTTTAAATATTTCTTTGCGATTCCCCATCCAGAGATGATAATGTAATTTGAAATTAATCGCTCCCAAAACCATGATAATTACGGTAATCACTTCATAGACTAAACTATGATAATAAAGTATATTTTGTGACTGCGGGCTAAACCCTCCGGTATCAAAAGCCGCCATGAATATACAGGCGCCGTGGAAAAAAGCGTTAGACGGTTTCATCCCGTTGAACAAACCGGTTAGCCCTAAAGCCAGGGTACCTAAAATCAAATAAACGATGCTGACCAGCCAAATAAACCTGGAGGTATTGATAACATTGGGCATGATTTTTTCATCCCGGGCCTCTCCCACATACATTTTGAACGCGCCGGAAAATCCGCGCACGAAGAAAGAAAGCGCAATGACCACAATCCCCTGGCCGCCTAGAAACATGATCAAATGCCGCCAAAAGTTATGCGCATAAGAAAGATGATCTAATCCCTGGACTAAAGTCAGGCCGGTCGTGGCAAACCCGGACATAGTATCAAAACATGTATCTAAAAAAGATTTCCAGTTTCCGCTTAAATACAATGGAATTGCTCCTAAAATCATCGCGGCTATCCAAGAAAGGCTAACGACAATCATTCCCTGCATCCAATTCAAATCTTTGTCCGTCTGACAAATCCTGATCAAGAATAATCCTAATAAAACAGATATTTCTATACCAATGAAAAAATCCAGGGCGGGGTTTATTTCCCTAAAACACAGGGCAATTAAAATAGGAATAGCCATGGTCAGCGCTAATCCTAAAATTATTTTACCGAGATAAAAACCAATAATTTTTAAGTCTTCCAAACGGGGTTTAAGAATCATTGTTTGAAATAGATTATCCAGCAGATCAAAAATGCTGCCAGCATAATAGAGATTACATACAAAATTTCTGTGGTTATTCCCAGTATTGTATTTAAGGCAGGTTTGGCTTTCATCTGTTTAAAGCTTTCCGGCTAAAAGGCTTAAAAGCTGCGGTTCGTTGCCAATCAAAGTAAGCGCAATCACATCATCCCCGGTTTTGAGCACAGTATCGCCCTTAGGGAGGATGACCTCTTCTCCCCTGACAATGGAAACCAATACCGCATCTTTGGGCAAAGCGATATCTTTAACTTGTTTCTCGATCACGGGGGCATCATTCGGAAGATCCACGCGCACAATCGCAAGTTTTCCGCGCTTAAAACTCATTAGATTTACGAAATCCGAAAAAGAAACTTCTTCTTCGATAATTTTAGCGATGATCTTAGTAGAATCAACCGGCACATCAATACCTAATTCATTAAAAGTATGTTCATTGTCAGGATTATTGACCCGGCCCACCGTGCGTTGCAGGTTAAACTTTTCTTTGGCCAGCTGGCAAATAATCAGGTTATCTTCATCATCACCGGTAACCGCCGCTAAAACATCCGCCCGGCCGATTCCGGCTTCCTCCAGTATTTTTGGGTCGCAGGCATCGCCGTTGATCACCAGGACATCTAATTCTTTAGCCAGTCCTTCACAGATTTGCCGGTCTTTATCTACGACGCTTATCGTATGCTTACCCTGACAAAGCCGCTTGGCCAGAAAATACCCGACCTTTCCTGCCCCGACAATTAAAATATACATTTTTATTTTTCCCCTAGATGAAACTTTTCCCTAACCGCCTGGAGACTGGCAACTTTGACTACCCCCATTAAAATATCTTTGTTTTTTAAAACAGTTTTGGGTTCGGGAATTAATACTGCCTGCATCCTGCGCAAGGCCGCTACAATAAAATCTCCTGGAATATTTATATCCTGAATAGTTTTGCCGACTAATCCATTTTTGACTTCAATCTCAATGACCCCTAAGTCCTTAGATTCAATTAAATAACTGGAAAACCTACTTTCAATAATTTTATCCCTGAGCATGGCCGATAGAAGCATCGTCCCGCTAATAATATCTAGGCCCAACGCCGTATAAATGTGCGCCCGCTGCGGATCATATACCCGGGCAAAAACTTTAGGCACATTAAAAATTTTTTTAGCCACTTGAGCGCTGATCAAATTAGTATTATCGCCGTCGGTTACCGAGCAAAAAGCATCGGCCTTTTCAATACCCACTTGTTTCAGGAGCGCCAAATCAAAACCATTGCCCACCATGGTCAGGCCATTAAAAGTATCCCCCAGGCGCTTAAGCGACTCCTGTTTTTTATCGATGATTACTACATCATGACCTTCACCGGATAAAAGTTTGGCCAGTTCCGCCCCAACTCTTCCGCAACCTACGATGATTACATACATAATATCTCCAGCTTGAAAATTAGGAATTTATGCTTTGTAGAGACGTAAAATTTTGCAGCTCTACAGTATGTTAGTCAATAACGTTTATTCCCTGCCTGCAAGCAGAGATCGAATATTTTATTTTTTTATTTTCTCTGCCAACTTCTTAAATGCGTTATTGTCTCTTACTGCTAAATCCGCCAACACCTTACGATCCAAGGCGATTTTAGATTTCTTGAGCCCATTCATAAATACGCTATAGGAGATCCCTATCTCGCGGCAAGCCGCGTTGATCCGGGCGATCCAAAGACTGCGGAATTCGCGCTTTTTATTGAGGCGATCCCGGTAAGCATACCGGAGAGCATGCACCAGCACTCTTTTGGCCTGCTGATATTGCTTACTATGATCACCCCAGTACCCTTTAGCTTGCTTTAAAACCTTCTTTTTCTTTTTTCGTGACGCAACACTGTGTTTAGCCTTTGCCATGATTAGTCTCCTCAAGCACCTTGATTTTTTATCTAACGAGACTTCGACGGATTGTTAAAAATTTTGGTGCTAAAATTTGTAACTTTTATACGGGTCGAAGTATTTAACTTTAAAGCACATATCCTGCGGTTAACGACAAGGAAATGTTTATTACTCTAGCGATAAGGCAGCATAGACTTAATAAATCTTTCTTCTTTCTTGCCTGCCAACGTATGTTTCTTCCTTAAATTTCTGATTTTTTTTGTTTTCTTGGATGAAGCGAGGTGGCTTTTTCCACCCGGCGAATATTTAACTCTGCCTTTTTTAGTAATTTTGAAACGTTTAGCTACCCCGCGTTTTGTTTTTAATTTTGGCATTTTTTCTCCTCAGGTATAAATACGACACCAGCGCAATTCTCCGCCTCGTGCGGAAGGCCGGCGCAAATTAAAATTAGCCTCAGTTACTCATAAACACCCGGTCTCTTATTGTATCTTACTTTGGAGCAATTACAAAGGACATAATTCTGCCTTCCAGCATCGGAGCTTTTTCTACCTGTCCTTCATTTTGCGTGACCTGGATAAATTTATCTAAAACTTTCTTTCCTAAATCTAAATGCTCCATCTGCCTGCCGCGAAAGAAAAGATTAACCTTAACTTTATCTTTTTTCTTTAAAAAACTTACTACTTGCTTAACTTTAGTTTCAAAATCATGTTCATCAATATTGGGTTTAAGCCGGATTTCTTTAAGGCGGCCCTGTTTTTGATGTTTTTTGGACTCCCGCTCTTTCTTTTCTAAATCATATCTAAATTTAGTATATTCAATAATCCGGCAAACTGGCGGGGTAGCCGCAGGAGCCACTTCCACTAAATCTAATTCATGCTGGTTGGCGATCTCTAAAGCCCTCTGCACAGACATCACTCCCAACTGGCTTCCATCATGACCAATAACCCGAACTTGCGGTGAACTAATTCTGTCATTAATCCGAATAAACTTTTTTATAGCTTCCTCCCTCTTTTATTTGTGTTCCTGAATCTGGTTGGTTAAATTTCCGACAAACTCCTCCAGGGCTGCTGCGCCTTGGTCTTGACTGCCTTTTTTACGGACACTCACCGTGCCCTGCGCAGCTTCCCGGTCACCCAAAATTAAACAATAAGGAATCTTATTAATCTCGGCATTACGAATTTTTTTATTCAGGGTTTCATTATGCAAATCCATATCCACGCGGATATTGCGGCTGGCTAATTTAGTTTTTACTTCTTGAGCGTAAGCCAATACTGTCTCCTTAATCGGGATTATCAAAACCTGCGTTGGGCTTAGCCACAAAGGAAACTCCCCTTTGTATTGTTCGATCAGGGCGCCGATAAAACGCTCAAGACTGCCTAGCAAAACCCGGTGCAGCATAATCGGCTGTTTTTCCTGCCCGGCATCATCAATATAGGCCAAATTAAATCTTTTGGGAAGCGCAAAATCGCATTGAATTGTGGCGCATTGCCAGGTTCTCTTCAGCGCGTCTTTTAATTTAATATCAATTTTCGGGCCGTAAAAAGCCCCATCCCCTTCGTTAATATCATACTTTAACCCTTTTTCATTCAAAGCCGCTTTTAAAGCCTCCGTCGCTCTATCCCAATCTTCATCTGAACCGATAGATTTCTCCGGGCGGGTACTTAATTCAATGCCCACTTTATCAAACCCAAAAACCTTCATGGTCTCAAATACAAAATCAATAATCCCTTTAATTTCCTGAGATAATTGTTCCGGCAAGCAAAAGATGTGGGCGTCATCCTGGGTAAAACCGCGCACCCGCAGGAGCCCATGTAACACTCCGGCTTTTTCCCGGCGGTAAACCGTGCCTAACTCAAACAGTCTTACGGGTAAATCCTTGTAACTCCGGGTCTTGGATTTATAAATTAAAATATGCCCTGGGCAGTTCATCGGTTTTAAAACAAATTCTTTTTCCTCGGCTTTAAAGGTATACATATTTTCCCGGTAATAATCATAATGCCCGCTGGTTTTCCAAAGCCCGACATCCATAATGTGCGGAGTAATCACCAAATCGTAGCCGCGTTTTAAATGTTCTTTTTTTTCATAATCTTCGATGATCGTGCGTAAAAGCGCTCCTTGCGGATGGTAAAAAACTAACCCTGCGCCGGCTTCTTCATGATAAATATCAAAGAGCCCTAAAGCCGGACCGAGCTTCCTATGGTCGCGTAATTTGGCTTCCTCTAAATTCTTTAAATACTCATCCAGCTCTTGCTGGGTCTCAAAACAAGTGCCATAAATTCTTTGCAGCATAGGATTGGTTTCAATCCCATGCCAATACGCCCCGGCCACTGACAATAGTTTAAAAGCCTTGAGCTGACCGGTAGATTTTATGTGCGGCCCGCGGCAGAGATCCAAAAAACTTTTACCGGTTTTATAAATAGTGACCTCTTGAACCGGTAAAGCCTCAATCAGTTCAACTTTATAACTTTCATTTAATTGCTTAAATAAATTTATGGCGGCGGCTTTATCCAGCTCTTCAGGCAGAAAATGATCATCCCTGGCAATAATTTTCTGCATCATTTTTTCAATCGCTAACAAATCCGCATCAGTAAAAGGCTCTGGTTTATCAAAATCATAATAAAAACCATCCTCAATTGCCGGACCAATAGCCAATTTTGTATCCGGCCACAGTTCCTTTACGGCTTGAGCCATCACATGCGAACAAGAATGTCTTAAAGTATTTAGATCCATAAACTTGCCTCTATTATTGCACTTACACTATACCGTCTCTTTAACGGCTTTGTCTCCTCGTCAAACCTAGATTGAATTAATTAGGTATCCTCGGAGTGAATTTTGCCTCTGCAAAATTCATGGGCCCAAGAGGACTTGAACCTCTGACCTTTGCGATGTCAACGCAACGCTCTAACCAACTGAGCTATGAGCCC
>DAONDX010000005.1:0-112577 GCA_035402765.1 Candidatus Omnitrophota bacterium | reverse complement strand
GATGTCTTTACTTTTTTAATAATACACCTCCTAAAATGCCTGCTTGGCCGCCACCTAAAAAAAACAGAGCCAATAAAAAAACCGCAAAGGTTAGTTGTAGTTCCTTGGCGGCGTAAAAAACTCTAATCTTTAGTTTATTATACCCTTTAATCTATCTTTGTCAAACATAATTAAATACCGGGCAAGGGGAAGTTTACCTTCCAAAAATGAAGACCAAAACCCATTTTCTTGTTAAACCGGGCAAAAAGGCGCTTTAAAAAGATCCGTAAGAAATTTAGCTTTAAGCAGCCCCTCCTCCCATTCCCCGGCCGCGGTGGAATCCCAAACTATTCCCCCGCCGATCCCCATCTCGGCGTGCCTGCCCGCCGATGAACAAGGGCAGCCTTCAATTAAAAGCGTACGGATCGGAATATTAAAAACCATATCCTTATCCGGGCTAATAAAACCTATCGCTCCAGTATATATTTTACGCTCTTCTTTCTCCAATTCTTTAATTACCTGCATCGCGCGGATCTTCGGAGCTCCGGTAACTGAGCCGGAAGGAAAAACCGAAGAAAAAAGACTGGCTAAAGCAATATCCGGTTTGACCTTAGCCGTTACGGTAGAAGTCATCTGGCAGAGAGTTTTATACCTGGCTACTTCAAAAAGCGTAGGCGCCTTAATATTTTCCCCCATCCTCCCTAAGTCATTCCTTAAAAGATCCGCGATCATTACGTTTTCCGCCCTATTCTTACGGTCATATTTAAGGCAAAGAGGCGCGATAAGATCCCTGAACATGCCGCTGCCGCGCGGCCAAGTGCCTTTCATCGGCTTGCTTAACAGGTGCCTGGAGCGCTTCTTAATAAATAATTCCGGGGACAAAGAAAGAATCTGGAAGGCATCAGTTTGAATATAGGCCGGATACGGCACCGGTTGTTCTTTTAAAAGCTGGTAGTATAAAGAAAGCGGATCGCCGTAGAAATCAAAAAACAGCTTAAGGCAATAAGTAATCTGATAAACATCGCCGCTAGCGATATAGTCACGAATAGTATTTATGCTAGAGAAATATTGTTCCCGGGTAATATTTAATCGCGGGTTCTCAAGATTAACGCCAGCGGCGCCAGCGATGAGCTTATCCTGACAGGCATGCTTATAGACGCCTAAATGAATAAGCGGAAAATCATAGCATTTATCCTGGCTTAATTTCTCTTCAAAACAATATCCGGCTTCATAAGATAAAAACCCGGCTAAATAATACCCCCGGCTAAGGACGTATTCCATATCTCTTAAACTGGATTTAAATAAACGAAAGTCGTTGCAGGAAATAATAAATTTCGGGTCCTGGAACAAAAGCGGCTTATTTTCGAATTGGATCAATACTTTCATCGCATTATTCGATTATGCAAACGCAAATCTTGGCTGAATCAAATATGGCGGCTATTTTATGGAAAATTAAAATCTATAATAATTTACCAAAAATATATAATGGTACGTCCCGGTGCAAAACATGCCGGAAATAGGAACGTTTTCCTTTATACAATTGCTGGAATCCCTCTGATAAGAAAAATTTAGCTGCCCGGTCAGACATCGTCGCCAAATGTACTCCGGTAATTTTTTTGCTTTTAAGATAATCCAGGAAGTGATTAATTAATTCCGTCCCTAACTTCTGTCCCCGGTAGTCATCCTTAATATTCAAATGAAAAGTCGCTGGGTATGTCTGATTAAAATCCGGAGTTTTGATCCCGTTTTTAAACAAATCAATTAAACAGCTGAAAAGGAAACTTAAATTGCCTAATTTTAAGAAAATCCCGCTTTTTAAAGCCTTAAGGAACAAAGGCAGAGCAAGCTGGCCGTTAAAGATAGTCTCGGCGGCGATCTTGTTTTTGGCTCCGATAAGATAGCCTACAATCTGGCCGTTAATTTCGGCGACAAAACAAGAACCCGGTTCATAATCCGTAAAATATAGAGAGAAAGCGTCGCTGATTACTTCCTGGCCCTGAAAGAACAGGCCGGCAGACTCCCCCATCAGCGCGGTATCATAAACAATCTGCCTGACTGCGGACCGATCTTGGCTTTCAAATTTCCTGATTTTTGTTTCCGGGACCACGGTGCTTTCTCCCTTTAACTTTTTTTACAATAAAATAAACCAAGCCATAGACCGTGACAGCGCAGAGTGCTCCTAAAATTAAGCTGCCTAAGAACAAGGGCCAGTAAAGACTGATTATTTTTTGAAAAGTCAGGTTTTGAAAAAAATCCCAGCTTAACGCAGGAAGGTCTTTATTTAAAATGCACCTGCCGATCTCGTATCCGGCCCAGGTTATGAAGGGCACCGTGGGGAACATGGAAAGATTAGTGCCCAGTAGAATGGCTAATTTATTCGCCGGGCGCACGATAATTGCCGCCACGACGACTAAAACCGTATGCAGGCCATAAACCGGAAGTATAGCGATAAAAGCCCCGATTCCGGCGCCCAAGGCAATTTCATGCGGGCTGCTATGCTCGATTATAAGTTTATCGAGGATTTTTTTAAATTTAAATTTCAAGCGCTTAAATTGGTTCTTGCTTCAGCTACCAATTCTGAAATTAATTCCTTTACCGAAATAATTTTTTGGATACGGTATGCATTGCTTCCGCACATCGCGAAACCTTTATCCATTTGGCCGCGGGAAGCGTTCAATAGGGCTTTGGCAATACAATAATTTACTTTTTTAGGATCACAAGTATATAAACAATGATACTGGCAATTAAAATCCATCCGCTCGCCCTGAATTATCCGTTTCACAAACTCGTTAAGGATGACCCTGCCCGGCAACCCCACCGGACTTTTAATTACAACAATATCCTCTTTTTTAGCCGCCAAATAAGTTGCTTTATATTCCTGGGCCACATCACATTCATGCGTACATACAAAACGGGTGCCCATTTGCACTCCGCTGGCCCCTAAACGTATAAATTTAGCGATATCTTTCCCCTCATAAACACCGCCGGCGGCGATCACCGGGATCTTTTTCGAGCCGCTTTCAAATCCCTTAACCACAGTAATCACTGCCTGCAAAATATTCTCTAAAGAAACATTTTCCTTATCTTCCAGCTCCGCCAAACTATAACCTAAATGCCCGCCGGCCAACGGGCCCTCTACCACCAAAGCATCCGGAAGACAGTTATACCTTCTTTTCCAGGTGCTGCAAATAATACTGGCTGCCCGCGCTGAAGAAACAATCGGGATTAATTTAGTTTTTTTATTCTTAATTAACGAAGGTAAACGCAGCGGCAATCCGGCGCCGGAAATAATCACATCAACAGATTCATCTTGAGCGGCATTAACTAAATCCTCGTAGTTAGTCAAAACGCACATAATATTAACGCCGAATGGATTTTTAGTTTTGGCGCGGGTCTGCCGGATACTTTCAGTAAAAGACACCACTGAACGCTGCGGGTAACTTAAGGCATTATTTTCTACTTCTTCTCCCAGCCCCACGGCCGCGATAACTCCCAAAACCCCCTCATTGGATACCGCAGAGACTAAAGATGAGTTGGATACACGCACGCCCATCCCGCCCTGAATAATCGGTATTTGAATCTTCAAATTACCTATATACAAATCCTTAAACTCAGTATTCATTAATTTTCTTTCTTCGCTAAATTGATCTAAAAAAATACGGGAAGGCTAATTTCTTAGATAAGCTCAATAAAACAGGAAATTGACTTATTTATTATATATCTAACCGCTGATTATATCAAGGGGATTCTCCGGTTTGTAGTTTACCACCTAAACAGAACCTACCAGGTAACCGGAAAATAATCTTTTAAAAACTTGCCGCTCCAATGCTTGCCGGTAATGATCCCGTCAAAAAA
Organism: Candidatus Omnitrophota bacterium; assembly: GCA_035402765.1. Lineage (GTDB taxonomy): Bacteria > Omnitrophota > Gorgyraeia > Gygaellales > Profunditerraquicolaceae > UBA6249. The sequence continues at coordinate 108,743 of DAONDX010000005.1, read as the reverse complement.
AGGATCACACACCCTAGCTGCCCCGTCTACAATATCTAAAGGAGGTTGAAAATCATGGTTTGCCTGTTTGCGCATCGAAAGAGCAGCCGGATCCTCATCGGTCACCCATCCGGTATCTACAGAATTCATAAAAATTCCGCTGTTAGCCAGATCGCGGGCCGAAGTATGAGTTAACATATTTAAGGCGGCCTTAGCCATATTCGTATGCGGATGGCGCTCAGTCTTGATAAAGCGGGAAAACTTACCCTCCATTGCCGAGACATTCACGATATGTTTTTGTCCGGTATATTGGCGTTTCATCATCGTCGATAATTTATTGCATAATACAAAAGGCGCGATGGCATTCACCAGTTGGATCTCGATCATCTCAGCGGTCGGGATTTGACCCAGGCAAAGCCGCCAGCTGTTAACTTGGCGTAAATCTATCTGCTGTAAATCCGCATCCAATTTCCCCTGGGGGAAAACTTTTTCCGGAGGCAAAGCATGATCATAAGCATACGGGATCTGCGAAAGTTTTGCCGATGCAAAAAGGCCTACACCCGGAGCTTTTTGATTCCAGGCCACCGGAAGCGCTAAATCGGTTTGTGAATAATTGCTGGAAAAAGTCGAGAGTTTTTTCTTACATTCCTGAAAAGGCTTCAGTAACCGGCCGACCTCTTCCGGTAAATCTTCAAATTTTATATTTTCGTTCTCCATTAAATGCGCGTAGAATCCGGGGGGACGCCTTACCGTTTGAGCCGCGTTATTAATCAAAATATCCAAACGCTCGTACTGCTGGCTGACAAAATTACAGAAAATTTCGACACTTGGCGTATGACGCAGATCCAGCCCGTAAATATGCAGGCGTTCTTTCCAATTTTTAAAATCCGCCTCCCGGCTATAGCGTAGCGCAGAATCTACCGGGAACCGCGTAGTAGCAATAACTTCTGCCCCCGCGCGCAACATCATGAGCGTCGCCTGATAACCAATTTTAAGACGCGATCCGGTAATCAGAGCCACCTGCCCTTTAAGCGAAGTAGTTTGGAACCGTTTCCGATAATTAAAATCCGCGCAACGCGGGCAGAGCGCATCATAAAAAAAATGCAGACGCTTATACTCATCTTTACAAATATAACAAGCCCGGGGGGTAATCAATTCCGGGCGGTCTTTGGCGGAATCAACCTCTGAGCCGGTAATCTGGCGCGGAGCAGAAAATACCGCATCTTTACGGGCGCTGCGGATGCCGGTAGAAGCCCGAATTACCCTCTGATAGCTGTCGACTTTTTGTTTTTTAACGCGCCGGCAGTCCCGCTTGCGTTTTCTTATTTCATCCCGATCCGGGCGCGAAAGCCGTCCCGTTACTTTGATCAGTTCGATCCTTTGTTCTCTAGTTAAATAAGCAAGTTGTGAGGTATCCGCAACTAAATCTTTAAGCAAAGTAATGCATTCCTGGATATCTTTCTCAGAATATTTTAAATTATTAGCTTCAATAGTTTTATCAATCATTTAATTTATAGTTCAAAAATTAACGGCGGTTATTTATTTTATCTCTGAAGTTCTCGGGCCGAAATTATAGTAATCGGACGGCAATGCGCCAGGGCCAGGCAATATCTATAGAAAGAAAGCAGGCGGCTTTGATCCTGGCACAGCTTCTCAAAGAAATTATTGTAATCATTTACCGCTGAAACCACATCGATATCCTCCAGGTTATGCCGGCTGTATTTAGCCTCTTCAAACTTCGTGGAAAAATTTAAAAAGACATCATTTTTAATCATAAATTTCTGTTTAACAAGCTCCGCGTAAAGAAGCGGAAAAGTAAAGGCGTTATAACGTAACCCAAAAATCGAAATTAATTCTACGGCATTCTCATGTAAACCTAATAAAAATTCCCGGGGGTTATTCCTAAGGGAGCGCAGTTTTCTTCTTTTATTCTCCGCCAGCAGATATAACACTCCGCAGGCAGTCAACACTCCTAAAAATATCGCCAGCATGATTTTTGCCAATAACTTAAGCAGCCAGCCTAAAGTCAAGATGACATGAATGCTGGCGGTATTGCTCTTAATACGGAAATATTCCGCAAAAACTTTAGTCTGGCCGAACTTTAAAGCGCGTAAAACACCATTCTCTATTTGAACTACCGCGGCTCCTTCCACGCCCCAGCTGACTTGCCCCGTAAGGTCCCGTTGCGAATGGTCGTAATAATTGCCCTGAACCTTAAGGGCAGCCTTACCATCCCGGGGAAGATTTAAACTCTGGGGAGTCAGTAAAAGCGAAACCAGCCTTGGCCCTCCTACCACTACCCGGACATATTCACTGCGCACTCCCTTAAATTCAACGTAAACATTGGTCTCTCCGACGGAAGTGCTATTTACTTTTCCGCCGGAAATCGTAGCGATGCTTTTATCCAAAATACCCCAGCTTCCCAGGACAGTTAAATCGCTTGAACTGCCGTCATTATAAATCCCGGTAGCCGCAAGCCTGCCCTCCTCTCCTAAACCTAATTCCAGGGATTTAGGCAAAATCACGATATTACGCAGCTCTTTTTTCTTGATCAAAAAATCATTTTTTATTTTTTCCAGTTTCTCCTTAATTTGATTTAATGTATCACGGCTGGAGGTATCTTCTTGTTCTGAGGCAGTAAGCGGAACAGCATCCAGGAAATGAGCACTTTTATTTACCACGGCTACCTTAACCGGCAGCCCTTCCAGCCCATCCTTAACCGCAGTTACTTCCGTAACCCCTTCGGCTTTAGTAAAAAAATATCCGTTTTTACTCGACTCCAATATATCCGGATTACTTATTTTCCACTTGACTTCCGGAGTTAATTCCATAACGCTGTTATCGTAATAAGTCCCGAAAACCCTTATATTTATTTCACTATCTAATAATACAGTCATTGCCTCAGGCAAAATCAACAGGTGTTTTAATCTTTTCCCAAAAAAATCTGTTTTATCCCTGGTCTCTACGCGCTGCAGGAAACTTTCAGTTGTTTTATATTTAGCTAAAATTTCCGCTTGCCCTTTTTCTAAAAAATATAACCGGCGCTGCTGGCTCTTACCCCAATTGCGGTTCGGAGGCAGGCGCATAAACCAAGCTGCATCTCCAGTTAAATCTCTTACTGAATATTTATTTAAATTACTGTCAAAAAAAGTCCCTAAGGCCACAAAATCAATCGCGCTATCCGGAGTAACGATCGACCGGTATGGTAAAATATCTATACTTAATAATTGCTCTTTCTCTTGCTGCTGGCTGCCCTGGGATTCTTTAATTTGCATATAAAGGGGGTTGCTATAAAACCCTTTATAGGTAGCTAATACCGAATATTCTCCTGCCCGTTTTGGAATAATCACCCCCGCGCCCGTCAACTTGACGGCCTCCGGACGATCAAATATTAATTGCACATCTTTAGTAATATCCCGGATCCCCAACTCCGGCAAATCCAAAAAAACTTTAAACTCTAAAGGAACGCCTACGACAGACTGGTAAAAATCAGGATATAATGAAATGTTGGGATTATCGGAAAAACTAACAAAGAATTTATCCGTATCCCCGGCGTAATACCAAAGGCTGGCTTCCTTCAAGGTAGGCGCGCCAAAGGTCTGATACGCCTTTTCCTTATCCATGCCGACAATAACTTTACCCTGGCTAGTATTAATTTCCCGGTATTGTCCAGCCGCCAATACCAGCGCCGGAAATAAAAATATTAATGAAGTTAATAAAATAGTAACCGGTTTTATTTTTTTCATCAGCTATTGTACCAATTCACGTTTAATCATCTGTGCGATGCGCCCATCGATATCCTCGACCACATTAACTTCAGTATCCTGGCTGGATGCCCCTTTATAAACCGCTTTGATCTTGGCCTTGCCGCCGGTTAAAGGGTATAATGAATTAGTTTCATCTATCCGCACTATCCGCGGATCAGACAAAAACCAATCCACATCACTGGATAATTCTTTAATATACCCATTTTTATAAACGGCAAGGACTTTTAAGGGCAGCGTTGTTCCGGCAGAAACCACCAGCGGAACAGGCAAGATATAGATCTTACATTGCTGTTTACCGGCGCCTTGCAAACCGTTCTCCTTTTCTTCCTGCGCATCTTGACTATTTAAAATATTATTTAATTCTTGGAGTACTTTTTCAACCTCTTCGGAAGTATTGCTCTGGCGGAGCTCTTTAAGCTTGGCTTTTAAGGCTTGGGCCTGCTTTGCATTCTGCAGGCTTAATTTTTCTATTTTTTCCAGGATATCCGCTAAAATTTTGCTCATCAGGAACTGCTGCTTAATTTGAGATGCCTGAGAGAATTTTTCATTTATTTTATTTACGGCGCTAGACTCTAAAGAAGACAGGTATTTCTTCTCTGCCTCTTTTACATCTTCCAGCTGGGATAAGTCATGCGCTTTAAGCAATTCCTCCGCTAAATCCTTAAGCGCCTTTTTATCCTGATCGCTTAAAGAAGAATCTTCAATGGCTTGCCGTAACTGCTCAAGGTAATCAGGCTTGCGGCCGTCTTTTTCAGAGGCATCCTGGTCTTCCAGCTCTTTCTCAGCTTCTAACCGATCGCTCAGCAAATCTCCAAGTTCAGCAGTAGTTGTGAGTAATTGCGCAGCGGCCTCCGGAGAAAGATCTCCTTTTCTTTCCAGCTCTTTGATCTTAGCGGCCAGATCTTCTAATTGTTTCTCTAAATCCCGGGAAGATTCTTTCTCCTCCATTGCTTCCAGTGCTTCTGTTATCTCTTTTTTGGCTTGGTTAGGCAAATTTTTATTCACCAGGCTGTCTAATTTATCTTTTTGCTTCTGCTTAAAAGATTCTGTTTTTAACCCCAGCATCTGGCTTAACCCGGCAGCCAAACCCAGGTTATCATCTCTATTCTGCCGGCTAAGTTTGGAAAATTCCTCGATAAATTCCCGGGGGCTAGCGGCATTCTCCGCCCCATCCATTTTCTGGCCGAATTCTTCGGCCTGACCGCCTAAATCCTGTTTCTGTTCAGCATCTTTGCGGAGCTTTGCGGATTGATCTCCAAACAATAAATCTAATTTTATGCGGGAGACCTCTTCCAGCTTTTTGATGACCTCCTCGCCGGATTTCTGCTCTAAAATTGAAGAGTCATTTTTCAACTGGCGGATTTTTTTAGCCGTCTGCTTAAAATCATCTAAACTCCCCGTATGCTTAATATCGGAAATAATTCCGGAAATTTTTTCTTCGGTTTCCTTGTCAAATGATGCGGGCCGCTGTTCCAAATCACGCATCTGGCGGCGGTAAAGTTCAAAAGCTTTTAGATTAGAAAGCTGGCGGGCTAAAGCGCTAAGATCCTTCTGGGCAGACTTATTCAACGATGTATGCTTAATTGCTGACTGGAGCCCCTGGCTATTGTCTTGCAATTGCTGATAAGAATTAGACTGCTGGACCTTGTTGGCAAGGCTAATAATTTTAATTTTGTCGATGACCCCCAGCGGAAAATTCCTGAGCATATCCATAATCCCATCTTTATTTTTCTGTAAATTCCGGGAATTTTTCTTATCCGAGTAACTTTTAATCAAATCCATCGCCTTAACCGACCCTTCTAAGCCGGGTCCCTCGCGTTTTAAAATATCGACCAAACCGGTCTCCGCCTTGTCCATTTCCATGGTCTTAGCCGTTTCTTTGACCAGTTCTGAGAATAAATAAACCAGTTGACGGCTTTTTTCATAAGTATCCAATTTTAAGGCTAAATCCGTCAGTTTACTTTGTAAATCATCCTGTAAACTATAAAATTTATTTGCCTGGCTTGATTCTATCCCGCCGCCAGACTCCATATCCTCCATATCTTCATCCAAAAGAAGCTTGCCCTTATCAATCCTCCCCAGGAAAATATTTGATGAAATAAACCAGGCCAAAATTATAGCGATGAGAAAACAAACCAATGCGCAGATCAAGGAATAATAACGCTGCGCCTCTTTCACCGGAACAGGTTGCCGGTAACCTGCAAATTGAAAACGCAAGATGGCCAGCCAAACCAGTAAATATGCTATCGCCAAAGGAAGGTTATAAGCCACGGCAAAAACCGGCGAGGTCATAAAAATAAGCAGGCTTAAAAGCCTCAGGTAAGCGGCTTTTCCGGGCGCGCTAAAATTGAAACTAAAGATAATTTCCAGGATAATCACGCCCTGGATCAGAATAGCAATCACTTCTTTATATAAAAAAGTAGATTTAAATATCCGGTAGCCGATCCAAATCAGAGTAATTAAAATAGCTGCATCCGCGAAATATTTTATACCCTCGAAGATTCTTTTCCGGTTATACCAGCTAAAAGCAAAACCTAAAACAATTCCCCCTAACAAAATCAGCTGGAATTGCCAAAAAGCCGCCGGTTTTAGTAAAAATCCCGACGCAACTAAAAGCCCGCTGGTCAAAACTAATTCCGTTAATAATTGTTTATCTTTTTGAGTCATCTTAAATGAATACTTCCGTTAAATTATCCCCTTGTGAAAAGAATTTTGCCTGCATATTAACTAAATTCGCCACTTTGATCTTGGCTTGGCGGGCGGTTTTTTTCTTATCCGCCGCCGGCAAAAAAGTATCCGAAACTATAATCAAGGGAATTAAAGAAATCCCCCGGCTATATAGGGATATCACATGGGGCAAATCCGTATAATCCTGATCAGACATCACTACGACCAGGCTGGAATCATTAGGGATATAACGGGCAAATTCCTCGAAAGCTTCACGAAAGCTGATTCTGCTTTCAGCCTGCGCCACGGCTAATATTCTAAGAATATTCTCCAGGTGATCCTCGCCTTTATTAAAAGGTAAATGTACTATTTCTCCGATATGCGCTAAAAGCTCTATGGAGACTCCTTTTTCGGTGAGGTAATGCGCCACACTAGCAGCAATTTTAATAATATATTCCGCTACGCTTTCCTTGCCTTCGCCTAAGTTTTTAGCTTTCTCCAAATTGAACATGATCGTCGTCCCGAAAAAACTTTGCAACTGGAATTGTTTAACGATCAACTTATTTTTCCTGGCGCTGGAGATCCAATGGATCTTCTTAACCGATTCCCCCTCTTTATACTCCCGCACGCCGTAAAATTCATCATCATCGCCGCTGGAACGCGCCGTCTCGATACCGAACCAGGGCAGGACGCTTCTGGTCAAAGCCGGAAACTTCTCGATTCTAAATATTTTAGGATAAACCACCACGGCCGAATAAATATAAAAAGTGCGCTTGAAGAAAAAAAGGTTCAGCGGGTCGAAGAAATAAACAGCAAAAGGACCTATCTTGTACTCCCCCCGCTTAAAGCAAAGGTAATTGTATTGAATTTTAGAAGCAGACTTAGGGCCCAAATAACTGGCAAAAAAATCTTTCTTTTCCTGATCCGGTTGCACGCAGGAAAAATTATCTTCTAAAACAAAATTAAAAACCGGGAAAAAAGAGGTGTTGGAAATCTCCGCGGTTACTTCGAGTATCTCCCCTTCAGTAACCCGGCTGATCACTTTTCTAGATAGCTGCAAATGCGCCGTAAAATAGGTTAGCAGGAGCCAAACCAGGCTTACCGCGGTTGCCGAAAGCAAAAAATAAGTAAAGAAAAAGAAAAATTCCCGGGTCGTTTTTAATCCGATCAACAGGCTGGAAATAAAGAAAAACCCCAGAACCAACCATTTTAAACGGAAAGATTTTAACATATTTTAAGAAACAGGAATGCCGCGTACGATTTCAGTAATTAAAGATGCTGCCGTCTTCTCGGCAACCAAAGCTTTAGGCTGCAATTGAATCCGGTGGCCAAGTACCCAATAGGCAAGTTTAATTACATCTTCCGGAATAACATAATCCCGCCCTTCGATAAAAGCCCAGGCACAACTGGCTTTCATGAGCGCAATTGAAGCGCGCGGACTGGCGCCTAACCTGATCTCTTCTTTCTTGCGGGTAGCCGAAACCAGGGTCACGATATAATTAAGCACCGTGGAAGAAATTTCCACATTTTTTATTTTTTCCTGCAACCCCAGGACCGCCTCCGTAGTTAAGACCGGCTTTAAGTCTTCAATGGGGTGCTGTAATTTCTGCCCGATGGTGACCTTTTTCTCCTCTTCGATGGACAAATAACCCACATTTATTTTCATCAAAAACCTGTCCAACTGCGCCTCCGGTAATGGATAGGTTCCCTGATACTCGATGGGATTCTGCGTCCCCACAACCATAAAAGGACGCGGCAGAATAAATGTTTTACCGTCAATAGAAACAGAACGCTCCTGCATAACTTCCAGCAACGCAGACTGTGTACGGGGAGTAGTCCGGTTAATTTCATCGGCCAGAAGAATGTTGGTAAAAACCGGGCCTTTTTTAAAATCGAACTCTCCGGTTTTGGGGCTATAGATAAAACCACCGGTAACATCCGAAGGAAGAAGGTCCGGGGTAAACTGGATCCTTTTAAAATCCGCGCTAATGGACTTGGCCAGAGCCAAAGAAAGCATAGTTTTGCCCATTCCGGGAACATCATCGATTAAAATATGCCCATTGGTCAGAATTCCGGCAATTAAGAGCTTCACTACTTCAGTCTTGCCCACAATTACCTTTTCTACATTATCAATCAAAACTTTTACTTCCGCGTTATACATAAAACCTCCTTATTTTCAAAACAGATTCATTCAGTAGTCTTAAAACTTAACGCGTTCTCTATTTTAGCGATAAGCTCTTCTTTTTCAATGGGTTTAGTCAAATACCCCACTACCCCTTTCTTAAAAGCCAAAAGTTTATCTTTCTCTTTATCTAATGCGGAAAGAATCAAAATAGGCAGCCTCTGGCCAAGCACATCCTGATTTAACATCTCGCAAACCTCTATTCCCCCGATCCCCGGCATGACCATATCTAATAAAATTAAATCCGGCTTAAAACTATGTATCTGGGCAATAATATCATTGGCATTAGATAGAATTAACGTCTCGAACTTTCCAGTTGTCTCTAAATTTAATTTAACCATCTTTAAAAAATCAACTTCGTCATCAACAATTAATATCTTTTTCTTATTCATTGTTCTCCTCTCTCCACTCCTAGGGTTACGATAACTTTAGTCCCCTGGTTAACCTTACTTTTTATTTCTATCTGCCCATTGTGCATAGCAATAATATCCCTGGCCACCGAAAGCCCCAGCCCCACTCCCAGCGTTTCCCCTTTAGTCGTGAAAAACGGCCGGAAGAGATTTTTTAGATTTTCCTCCGAAATACCAGTCCCTTCATCTTCTACCTCTATGGTTACTGACTTTTGTATAGACAGAGAAGAGCCGGCTGGCCGGCTGGCCGATTCTTCCGATAAGCGGTTAAACTTAGTAAGATAAGTACGCAAGTATAAATTCCCTCCGTGGGGCATAGCCTGGATAGCGTTCAAATTCAAATTCACCAATACCTGCTCTATCTTCTGCCTGTCCACTAAAACTCTGGGCAAATCCTCAGCTAACTCTTTAACAATCTTTACTCTATCTTTTAAATTACTGTAACGCGTTAAAACTAAAGAATCATTAACTATAGAATTTATATCTTCCGGCATAATATTTAATTTTTTTACTTTGGAAAAATCAAGCAGCGTAGACACAATAGTATTGGCCCGTTTAATGTTATTCTTAGCTACCTGAATTATTTCTTTATCTTCGTCGGAAATACGGCTCTCCAAATAGTCGATTGACTGCATGACAATTGCCAAAGGATTCCTAACTTCATGCGCCACGCTACTGGCAAGCTGACCGATCGCCCCGAATTTAGCAGCCTGTAACAACTCTTCCTGAGATTCTTTAAGCTTCGAATAAGCCCCCGCCAGCTCCTGAACATTCTGCTCTAATCTTTCTTTATTCAAGTGATTATCTTCCAACATACTTAAAAGCACTTCTCGGGATTTAAGCGCCTCTTTTAAAGCATTATCCAATTTCAACGCTTGGTTCTTAGCTTCCTCATCCATATGTTTACGCTCTTCTTCAATAGAGAGGGCTTTTCCTAAAACCTGAAATAAGTTCAGATAAGGCGCCTCTATTTTTGCCGGAGAAACAAAAAACGCACCCAGGCTAGCTACCGTCCGGTCGCCAATCCTGATCGGGCAGCCGATAAAAATTTGCAATTTATATTTTTTAACACTAGGATCAGTTTGCGCATAATTAGTATGCGCAAGATCTTCGATCACTACAAGCTGATTGCTTTGGTTTTTAATCAGATCGAACCCAAGATGCCCCTGCCCCAAATCCGATATGGAAAAATCCACAGGCTTATTCCACACATCATCCGTCACGATCCTGCCGGCGTGATTGCAATTATAAGTCAAGAAAGTAGCTCCCAGGATCTGCCCGGCGGTCTCAGTAATTATGCGGATATTTTTAGACGGATCAGCTACAAAGGAAGTAAAACAACTGTTAACCTTACTTAATGCCTCCTGCTGTCGTTTACGTTGAGATATTTCTAGGAGAATAGCTTCTCTCTGAGCGAAAAAACTGTCGATCATCTGGGTAACTTCCCCGAATTCAGTTTTCTGCATCTTAATTTTATTTAAAAATTTGGAATCCTTGTTTTTCAACGCCTGATTAATTAATTTTAAGGGAATATTTACCCAACGAAAGATAAAAAATGAGACAATTAATACGATCAACAGGGAAAAACTAATGAATAATGCGGTTGTCTGTAAAGCTAATTTTTTCGAAGCCAGGATTGCCTTGGAAACTGAAGAAATAAAAAAGTATTTCAACGGCTGGCCATCCCATCCTAATAAAGGCCTAGAGAACTCCACGCTGTCCCGAAGCGACAGGCTTTGTTTATTGGTTAATATATCTATCAATACTACCTTGGAATCAGTTAGCTGCGAAAGTTCAGCAACTAATTCTTGCGTCCATCGGCGGCTGCAAAAAAAGTAGCCTTGAGCCGGAGTCTCTCTTTTTAGATCAGAGGAGCCATGAATTGTAGCGCCCCAAATTTCCGTTAAGCCTTGCTGATTATCGATAAAAAAATGGCAAAATGGCGAGACTAGAAATAAATCAGCCAAGACTTCTTTGGGGATAGGTAATTCTTTAAGCCCATCATCTTTATCAGAACGATTAACAGAATAAATTAACTTTTGATCGGTATTATACACCCAGGCAGCGTCAGCCCCGTAAGTTACTAAACTGACATCGATATTTTCATATCCCCATTTATTATTTGGCGCAGCAGCAAAATCCACCATTTCATCCCAAAAAGTATAGTCATAGACAAAAGTTTCTAAGGATTTACTTTTTAATTCCAGGATTTTATCAAAAATATATTCCCGCTCCTGGCGTACCGAATCCAAGATCTCCAGCATTTTACGGCGCTGGTATGACCTTTGGACTATAAACACGCCTATAAACATGAGCGCCAACACAATTAATAACAATACCATCTTGATCCGTATTCTCATACTGAAAGATTCCCGCTTAATTTCTTCAAATCCTTATTTAGTCTTTCCACTTCTTTTTTTAGTTCAATAATCCGCTCTTCCCTGCCCATGCTCACTTTATAAAAAACTTCCAATTCTTTGGTACGCCTGATATTTTCATCTTCAACTATTTTCTTTTGTGTAATATCCCTGATCAACATTTGGATCATGACTTCCCCGCTCAATTCCATCCTCGCCATCAACACGGTAGACGGGAACTCTTGGCCATTAAGCCGCCGGTGTGTAAACTCAAAATATCGGGAGCCTTGATGAATAGTAGTTTCTATTGCTTCTTTAGCTTTTTCAACGGAAAAAGACCCGTCCGGCTGCCGTTCAGGATATAATTCATCAGCCCGCAAAGATAACAATTGTTTTTCATCCTTGATCCCAAACATGGCAAACATAGCCGGATTGCCGGAATAGAATTTCCAAGCTGACGGTCTAAAAATTATCATGGCGTCAGGAAAACTTAAAAATAAACCGTGATACTTATTTTCACTATCTTGAAGTGCCATCTGAATCTTTTTTAGACGTAAATTTTCATTCCTGCTCTTTTGGCTTAAGAATAAAAATAAACCGATCAGCGCAAGGATCAAAATATATACGCAAAACGAGATAAAAACACGAAAGAAAATTGATTTACCCCACTGGCGGATATCAATGTCCATACCCAAAACTGCCATCACTTTATTTGTCTGCGGGTCAACCACCGGCACTAAAGCGCTTATCCAAGTTCCCCAACGATCAGTTTCCGGCCCCTCAATTAACGGCTCGCCGGTAGAAAACATCTCGAGAAGATCATCTGAAGCCTCATTATATATCTGTCCGGGAGGAGAATAATTTTGGGAATCCGGAGATTCAGAATCTATATAGAAAAAAACCTTGCCGTTCTGATGTTTTCCGAACAAATAGGTAAAACGACACTCTGGATAAGCTGCGGAGATCGCCATAAGTTTACTTTTAAGAAGCTGATAATCCGGAGAACTTAGATCCTCATCAGAAGCAGTAAGGCCTAAAGGGGCTTGCAGGCCAAGGGCATTTTTAATTAACTTGGCATGCAGCAAGAGGTCATCACGCATGGCTTTATCTTCAAAATGCGCCGTTAAACCGATATAAATTATCCCGACGGTTAAAACAATAAAAACCGATATTAAAACGATTAGAAAAAACTTTTTCTTTGCCGGTTTCATATAGGATAGCCCCTACTGGTTTAGTTTAAGTTGTTGTCTTAACCTTTCTACTTCTTGTTTAAGTTCGATAATCCGCTCTTCCCTGCCGAGACTGGCTTTATAAAAAACCTCCAGCTCTCTTGCGCGCTTGGCGCTCTCTTCCTCATTTTTTTTAAGCTCAGTAATATCCCGCCAAATACAATAGTAAACCGGATGTCCCAAAATCTCAATGATCTGTGCCGTTACATAAATATCCTTGACTTGCCCATTACGGCAACGTTGTTGAGTTGCGAAATCCTGCCGTTCCCCCTTAAGCACTTTAGCAATACGCTCCCGGATGGCCTGTGCAGTTTCCTTAACTTCTATATCTGTAATGTTCAATTTGGAAAATTCTTCGCGGGAATAACCTAACTGCTGATGAGCTGTACTATTAAACTCCAGAATATTAGCGGTTTGCGGATCAATAATGACAATACCTTCGGGAGAAAGTTCGAATAATAAACGAAAACGCATTTCAGCATTATGCAACGCGGCATCCAGCCTCTTGCGTTCAGTAATATCTTCGGAGATACCTAATAAATAAGCCGGATTCCCATATTCATCCAACATCGGTATCTTTTTAGTATGTAAAACTTTTTCCTCACCGGATTTAATTCTAATATTTTCTTCAGGAACATCAATACACTCTTTTTTACTAAGCGCATCCCTGTCTTTGGCCATAAAAAATTCGGCTTGCTCTTTGGGAAAAAAATCAAGGTCATTTTTCCCCAACAACATCTTGGCAGAATAACCTAAAAGTTTTTCTCCGGCCTGGTTAAAACGTAAATATTTCAGATCCTTGGCATCTTTAACAAAGATCATATTAGGGATATTTTCAATAATAGCATTGAGAAAATCTTCATTTTCTTTAATTCTATTTTCGGCCAATTTGCGCTCGGTTATATCCATTACTGTCCCTACGATAGAAACTAAATTGCCCTTTTCATCATAACGGCCATGAAAAGTAGACTGATAATAACCCACGCTCTTATCCCCCCGGAAAAATCGCTGTTCATATGTACCCTTTTCGTGGGATTGAAGCGCCCACCGAACCAGCTCTTGGTTACGCTGGTGATCTTCAGGCCACGGTGAAAATGCCATGATTGAATCAATCTGGGGAATGAATTTTTTAGGGTCCAGGCGGAAGATATTGAATACTTCCTCAGACCATTTAACGCTGCCGGTTTGCACATCCCAATCCCAATATCCCATTTGAGCCATACTTTGAGCTTCAGAAAGTTTTTTTTCGCTTTCCTGTAAACTTTTTTCCGCAAGTTTGCGTTCAGTGATATCGCGAAATGTCCAAATCCTGCCGTAATTTTTCCCGTCCTTACCCCAAACCGGCGCCGAATACCTTTCCAGGATCATTCCGCTCTTGAATTCAACCTCATCATTGCTGATCTGCTCAGGGCGCTTATAAAGATAGGCCACCTTTTCAATAAATTGCTCAGGAAATTTAGTTAAATTCATAACAAAATCAAGCAACGCGGTATCATCTTCATTGGCTAAAATATCCGCGGGAACATTAAATAATGCAATCATACGTTGATTGATGAAAACTCTTTTATTATTTTCATCGATTACTAAAATTCCTTCCGAGGTGGCGTTGGCTTGCGCTTCAAGCAAAGCAGTCTTGGCTTTCAATGTATCTTCTGCCTGCTTGCGCGCCGTAATATTGCGGATTGTTCCAAAATACTCTTTATTGGTTCCGTCAGCGCTCATCCGGTCTTCCGCGGTAATGAGCACATCTAAAATCACTCCATCCTTGCGTTTCAGCTGGACAGGATACTCTTGAACATAGCCCTGTTTAACAATCGCATCCAACACTTTAGAACGTTCACTTGGATTTAGGTACAAAGAAGAAATCGGTACGTAAAACAATTCCTCCCGGCTATCATAACCGAACATTTCCACCGCCGCATCGTTAAAATCAATCCATTTTCCGCTTTGAGTAGTAATAAAAACACAATCCCGGGAAGTAGCAAAGAATTCGCGAAAGCGTATCTCACTTTCTCGGAGTTTCTCATCAACCCGCTTGCGTTCAGTAATATCTTCAGTAATAGTAACAAATTGTCCTTTTTTGGGCGAAAATACAACTACCGAGAACCATTTATTCAAAGCTACAGAATAATTCTCAATCCTTAACTCCCCGCCTCCGGCGGCCACTGCCCCGTATTTACCGATCCAGTCCGCAGGATCATTCTGCACCCCCGGGAGAACTTCGCTTACTTTCCTGCCGATTATTTTATCTCTCTTTAGCCCGGTCATTTTTTCAAACGCAGAATTTACTTCTAAGAAAACATAATCCACCGGGCGCAAAGAATCATCTAAAACTATCTCATGTAGAGCAAAACCATTAATCAAATTATCAAAGACCAACTTATACTGCGCTCGGCTGTTAGTTATCTCTTCCAAAAAAAACTTGCGTTCAGTAATATCCCGGATTAACGATATTAAATATGGCTCTCCTTTAATTTCGATTATTTTAGAAGATATTAATCCGCAAAAAGTCGAACCATCTTTACGCCGGAACAAAGCTTCTATTCCGGTAGCTACCCCCTCCCTCCGGGATAATTTAATAAGTTTCTGACGGTCTTCTAGATTCACCCATAACCCCAGATCACCGGGCATCGAAGAATGCCCGATCAATTCTTCAGCAGTATAACCGACATGATCAATAAAACTTTTGTTTACTTCAACAAAAACTCCATCCTTAATTCTTGTAACCCCAATTAAATCCGGGCAAAGCTGAAAAATTTTATAGAATTTATCTTCTAACTGCAGCAATTCATCGTGAGAATGTTTTTTTTGATCAATGATTTTTTTTGTACCCATATGGCGCCTCTTCAGCAAATGAGTAAAATATTTATAACTACACCCCTGAACTAAAAATCAACGAATACACCCGATAAAAAACCCAAGACTCACATTTCTGCGCATCTTGGGTTAACTAGTAAAATCACCTATAAGGATACTTTTCTGCCGGATACATAAACATACTTATTCCCTCGGTGTAAAACTCTTACTTTTAAAACTTGGTCTCTTTTATTATACCTCTAGATATCGGCGGGTCAATGATAATTACGCATCTGCATCCGAGAAAACCATACCTGCCCAAATAATCGCCGCACAAATAATTATCGCTTAAGATGTTGGGAATATTGTCCGATATGCTCCAGGATCTTCCGGGCTTCTCCGCTAGAGGCTGGATCGCTACCTGCCCGGACTACCAGGACGGATTCAGAATTGCTGATCTTAGAAATCACAATTTGAACAACTCTACCATCAGCATAAATTCCTTTCAATTTTGCCGCTTCTTTGGTGATAATCGCTTTTTCAAACTGAATCGGTTCCGTTCCAAGCGCTCCTTGGACGATAACCAACCCCCGGAGATAAGAAACATTCCATTTTAGCTTTGCCTCTTTTTGGATTTTATCAGCCGGCTGCGGCACAGAAACACAACCGCTAAAATTTAAGGTTATGAAACAGGCGAATAATAGAACTGAAATTTTCTTAAACACTTTAACCCTCCATTTTAATCTAACTTATTGCGCCAGAGTATCTTTTATTCCAGATTGAATCGATAATCTTGATAAATTTTCAGCAATTTCATTACTTAGCAGATTACAACCCCTGCTTAAAGCCTGGGTCAAACCATAATAAGTATGCGGATTAATCTCCTGACGGATCTGGGATCTTTTCGTAAATAACATCTCTTTGGTTTTAAAATTAATAATCGTCCACTGGACCGCCAAAAACACGTCTTTATCCAGACGATTTTCTAATTGCACGATTTTAACAACAATTTGGTAATCCAAGGGAATAGAAAAATTACATGGAAAAATCTGAAAATCTGTTTGCGGTAATATCTTTATCAAATTCTCTAAAATCAAACGCTCCAGGCCTGAATCCAGAGGCTCCCCCCAACGCTCAAATTGGGCAAAGGTCAGCATGCCATCCTTATCCTGAGTAACAATCTGGGGGCGATTTTGATATTCCGGAATTTCAACCGGGCCGATCCCGACAATCAGATTGGGAGCAATTTCTAAATTCCTTTTTTCTTCAGCCTTAACAGTTGATTGAAGGGTGTAAAATTTAGGCACCGGGCTGCGGTATAAAGACAAACATCCGCTACAGACAAAAGAAAACAAAATTAACAACACATTATACAGGCGGCCGATTGATTTCATTTTACTCTCCTTTAGTGAATGATTTCCCTCTTAAAAGCGCTTCCGGATGCAATTCTAAATATTCTACCAGTAAACCGAAAGATCGCGCGGATTGAGTTATCTCTCTGACCGTCTTATCTAAACCGGCGATCCCTTCTGAATTTATCAGCCGGTTTATTCCGCTGACTGCTTGCGCCAAATTACTGGTAATTTCTTTGATCGGGATTTGATTCATCGCTTCAAAAATATCCGGAGAAATAGGCAGCGCGGGCAATTCAGGATGAGTCTTGGCAATGTTGTACATTTTTTTGGGATCTTGAGGATAAAAATCAAACCCGAGCATCAGTTGCCCGGTAATAAAATTCTGCAACTCTAGTTTAGCCCGCAGGCCATCCTGGATGAATTGCGCATAATCCGGATAACCAAACGGATCCGGGATCCCCTTAACCCTGGCCAGCTCCACATCAATCACTACCGGAATTAACACTTCTTTAGTCTCAAGATCATAGGCTAAATCAATACCGGTAACATTACCGATCTTTACCCCTCTAAAATTTACCGGGGCTCCGACAGAAAGGCCTTTAACCGAACCGTTGAAAAATACAATATATTTATCCGATTGCCCAAAGAGGGCGCCGGATCCGAAAATTAATATCGCCGCTACCAATAAAACTACTGCCCCCACTACAAATATACCGATTTTGGTTTTATTAGCTTTTCTCATCATGGTTTGGCTCTCCTCTGGTCAAAAATTGAATTACCCTGGAATCTTTAGAATCAGCTAACAGCGCTCGGGGGCTGCCGATACTAATCATACTTTTACTTTCAGTATCCAAAAAAGCTGCCCGATCACCAATCGCAAAAATACTGGCCAGCTCGTGGCTGACTGCCACAATCGTCGCTCCTAACGTATCCCTTAACTGTAAAATTAAATCGTCCAGCAGGCGCGAGTTTACCGGGTCCAGCCCGGCCGAAGGTTCATCAAAAAAAATGATCTCAGGATCCAGGGCGATTGCCCGCGCCAGGGCCGCTCTTTTACGCATGCCTCCGCTAATATGCTCCGGATAAAAATCGGCATAACCGGATAGCCCGACTAAAGCCAGCTTTAATTCTACTACTTCCCGGATCTGGCTAGCCGATAAATTTGAATATAATTGCAGCGGAAGAGCGACATTTTCTTCCAAAGTAAAAGAACTCCACAAAGCACCGCCTTGATAAAGGACTCCAAAACGGCGCATGATTTCCTGCTGCCCCTTCTCATCCTGTTCCCAGAAATTTACCTGATTATACAAAACTTTTCCGGAGGCCGGCTCTTTAAGGCCGGTTAAGACTTTGAGCAAAGTACTTTTACCGCATCCGCTGGGCCCCATGACGATAAAGATCTCTCCCCGCTTTACGCTAAAATTAAGATTGTGCATCACCACAGAATCATCATAGCCCAAATCAAGATTTTTTACTTGGATTACCGGTTTCAAAGATTCTTCCATTGTTTAGACTCCTAAAACCTGACAAACAAAAGTGATCACCGCCGTAGCAATTATAATACTGATAATCGCATTAACTACAGCACCCGTAGTTGCATCCCCTAACGCTGCGGCGCTTCTTTGACATTGCATTCCGCGGAAACATCCGGCCACCGCGATAATCACGCCGAAAGCGAAACTATGAATTAAGCCCACCCAGAGGTTTACCAGGGTTATCGAAGACTGCGTATGCTGCCAATATTCTACTGGATTAAGCCCCAATAAACTTACCCCGACGATCAAACCGCCTAAAATACCCATTAAATCAGCATAAAGAGTTAAAAGCGGCATCATAATCACTAATGCCAAAACCCGCGGAACGACTAAAAACTCAACCGGAGAAATACCTAATGTTTTCAAAGCATCGATTTCTTCGTTAGTTTGCATCAAGCCTAATTCTGCCGCAAACGAAGCTCCGGTGCGGCCGGCCATCAGGATCGCCGCCATCATTGCCCCCATTGCCCGCACCATCCCGATACCTACAATATTAGCAATATAGATTTGCGCTCCGAACAATTTAAGCTGAGTCGCCCCGATAAAAGCCAGGATGATACCGACTAATACGCTGATCAAAGAGACTAAAAACAGAGCGTCTGCTCCGCAACGCTGCAGAAGGAATAAAAATTCATCCCAACGAAAATAAGCCTTCCCGGTAAAAAGCCGGCTAAAAGCAACCGCGATCTCCCCTAAAAAATTAAGCAGGGATAATACCCCGGCTTGCAATCTTAATACTCTCTCTCCAACTCTGGTAAAAAACGATTCATCCGCAAGTATATTTATCGAAGTTGCACTATGAACTTTAGAAACCAAAGCAAGTAATTTCTGCACCCCTGCCGGCAAACCTCCTAAATTAACTTGAATGCGCAGCCGGTCGCATTCTTTTATCAAGTGAAATAAAAAAGCTACCAAGCCGCTATCCCATTCCTGCAGGCCGGAAGTATCAAAAATTAGTTGTTGGATATTTTTAAACTGATTGAGCTGCCCGGCAGTCTCATTTACCTCGGGAATACCGGAAGTAATTAACCAAACCCCGTTTAACCTGATACAAAGAGTATTCGGCGTGGAATAATCCAAGACTATTTTTTCTGCGGACATAGATTATGCCTTTATGATCAAAAAAATATCCCGGTAAAATACCGGTTAAATTCTATCCGGAGACCTAAAGATTAAAATTCCAAATAAAGAAATCAGGAACATAAAAGATGCTGCTATCGCCAATAGAATGCTTACCCGGACATTTTTTTGCAGCAGGGATATTCCGGCAGCATCAATATCCGCGCCTAAAATAGCGATTGATTTTCCGTTGGCATCACGAATAGGCGCATATCCGGAGATAAATATCCCCCATTCATCACTGGTAATACTTTGATCCGCTGCCGGTCCGTTATAAGCCTTTAACATTTCAGGAAATGCGCGGCCATCATATTGAACGCCCGGAAGCGCCCGACGGCATTTAGCGGTGATAATCTGCGGCGCCGGATCAGCATCCGCCATATACTGCAAAATTCCCAGCTGATCGGTAGTCGTCATCACGTAGACATATTTAAGGGAAGGATTGGTTTGTTTGATTATATCTAATTTATCAGAAACAGCTTGATAAGCCAAAGAATTATCCCCGGATTCCTGCAACGGGATCTCCATTAACTCCCGGGCATCAATGCCCAATGCGGCATTAGCTGCAATCAACATTAACTGCTGCCTTGTCTCTTTAAAAGAATCATGTAAGCGGTATTGGTTAAAAATAAAATTTCCCAGCGCTGCCCAGAATAATAGCATCGCCAAAAATACCCATAAAAAACGTTTCATGGTTTTAAAATCTCCATTTTGTCAGTCTAAACCAGTTTCGCCAAAAATTCCTGATCTTCTGAATTCATTTCATAGAATTCTATTCCTGTGTCAAAAGAACTGATATTGCCTAAGCTTAGCCTCAAGAGTAATATCCAAGCCACCTTACCTTTGCAATCAATCTCCCTGCCATTCAAATTCATCTTAATCTCTAAAGAATCGCCTACCTTGATTAATCTGGGCACAATTGCCCTTACGCCTGATACGCTGATATCCTTAACCGCTATCGTTGTATAAAAATCTTGCCCGCTGAAACGCACTTTGATATCACAGGAAAAATCTTTTCTGGGAGCCTTTCTCTTGATTGGACCGCCATCATCCATTTACAACCCCCTTCAAAAGATACAAAATATTATACTTTGATAAAATTAATCTTTTAACCTGATCCCTGGAACAGTTATTAAAAACAACCCTTAAGAATCCGCGCAACTTATTGCACTTAAGAACACAACCTGGCTACTTGCGCATGATAATATCAAGCGCTTGGACATCAGGATGATGATAACGTTTCCTGCCTAAAGTTAAATTTCCATATTGAATTGCCTGAACCGGACACCATTGTAAACAACCCATGCAATGTTGACAATGAGCCAGCCAAATTGGTAAGCCATCCTGAATTTTAATATTTTCCACCGGACAAATCTTAGCACAAAGCCCGCATTTAGTGCATTTTTCGGTAATCCAAAACCGCCTAGCCGAAAAAGGAATCTGCGCCGATCCGGCTCTGTAAAGCATCTTATAGAGCAGAAGATTCAGCAAAAAAGGCTGCTCTTCCATTATGCCGCGTTTTTTCTGACGCACACAATCCAGTATTTCCTGCATCCTGGTCTTCTGCCGCGCGAATATTTTGGCCTGGCGGCCTTCGGAAAACGCTCCGTACAAAACCGTATAGTTACCCGGCATAATTACTGAAAAACCTGAAGCCAAATCCAGCCCCCGTTCTTTTAAAATCGCTCTGGCCAAGCTATGTGCCCTGCCCTTTAATCCTCCCAGAGTCGTTACGCTAAAAATATATGTTCCGGGATTTATTTTTAACGTCCTTAAAAACTCCGCGACAATCAACGGTAAGCCGAACATATACACCGGATAAACTAACCCGATTACTTCATACGCTGTGGCATCCGGATTTTTTAAAACTTGGGCAAGCGGAATAAGCGGGGCGTTATCCAAGCCCTTGGCCAGGTCTTTAGCCACCGCTAAAGAATTTCCGGTAGCCGAAAAATAATAAATCGCGGTTTTCATAATATTATTTTATCTTGCGCACTATTTGAGAATCATTATCTGCCGAAACCGGTGCCTCCGGAATTCTAGTCTCTTGAAATTCAAAAGATGGCTGAGCGTAAACGCTGTCTTTATCCCAACGCACTAGCTTGCCATCCAAAAAAAATATTTTATGAGTAAAAGTACCCATTGAATTTAATTTTAAATCCCCGGACTTGTTGACCGGATATTCCCAGACTTCATATTCTTTACCTACAATTACCTCTTGGCTTTCTTTAGGAGCTTTTCCCAAAACCCCCGCCACCTGATCTTTAGACATTCCATAAACCAAGTTATTATATTCGACATTACTTAAGTCCTGAACCACAAAGGCGCATCCCGATAACCCCAGCCATAAAATTAAAATTATTCTCTTAACCATATTTTCCCCTTTTGCCGGCTAACCTTAATTAAAGATTAGCATTATTTTTTATTACCTAAGATCGAACCTAATATTCCGCGAAGAATCCGGCGGCCCAAAGAACTTCCGATCGTCCGCAGCGTACTCTTAACCAAAACCTGCCCCAAACTATCCCTGGGCCGTCCGGGAGCTCGGCGGATATTTGTCGGTTTCTTAGCTACAGGCTCAACTTCGGCCAATTTTTGAGCGCTGCGTTTTTTTAGTATTTCAAACGCTGATTCCCGATCAACTGCTTTTTCATACTTTCCGAAATGGAGCCAACCTTGAACGATCTTCTGCCGTTCTTGATCGGTAATTGTACCCAGGCGGCTCTGTGGCGGACAGATAAAAGCCCGCTCAACTGGCGCCGGAGCCCCATTCTCTTGGAGAAAAGAAACTAATGCTTCACCCACCCCCAGCTCCGTAATCACCTGTTCAATATCAAGCTTAGGATTAGGACGAAAGGTTTGAGCCATAATTTTTACTGCTTTCTGTTCCAAAGGGGTAAAAGCGCGCAAAGCATGCTGCAGGCGGTTGCCTAATTGAGCAAGCACCTTATCCGGAATATCTCTGGGATTCTGAGTGACAAAATAAACGCCAACCCCTTTGGAACGGATCAACCTGACCACCTGTTCTATTTTTTCTAATAAAGCCTCGGGAGCATCCTGGAAAAGCAGGTGCGCTTCATCAAAAAAGAAAACTAATTTGGGTTTATCCAAGTCTCCGACTTCCGGCAGGCGTTCAAAAAGTTCGGATAAAAGCCACAACAAAAAAGTCGCGTACACTTTAGGCCGGCTGATCAATTGATCAGCGGCTAAAATATTGATCATGCCCCGGCCATCACTATGGGTTTGGATAAAATCAAAGATATCCAACATCGGCTCACCGAAAAACTGATCTGCCCCTTGAGCCTCTAACTCCAATAAACCTCTTTGAATAGCGCCCACCGAAGATTTAGAAACATTCCCATACTCAGTAGTAAATTTCTGCGCATTATCTCCTACATATTGAATCATAGATCGTAAATCTTTTAGGTCTAAAAGCAACAAACCATTGTCATCGGCAATTTTAAAAATCAGGGCCAAAACCCCGGCCTGCACCTCATTAAGGTTAAGCAGCCGGCTCATCAAAAGCGGCCCCATATCGGAAACTGTGACCCGGATCGGATGGCCGCTTTTGCCAAAAACATCCCAAAAAGTAACCGGAAATTCACGGAAAGTATGACCGGAAAGATCCAATAGCTTGATCCGGTCCATAATTTTCGGGTTCTCGGCACCCCTTTGGCTGATCCCGGATAAATCCCCTTTTACATCCGACAGAAAAACCGGTACGCCATTTTCACTCAAAGCTTCCGCCAGTTTCTGCAGGGTAACGGTCTTACCGGTTCCCGTAGCCCCGGCAACTAATCCATGGCGGTTAGTCATTCGGGCAAGCAAAGAAAATTCCAAACCTTGGGAATTCTTGGCGATCAACATCGGCTTGATCATGATTAAAATCCTTTCGCGTTAGCAGCCAAAAACTTAAGTTCTAATTTGATCAGTGAAACAATTGGCTTTTAACGGATATTATTATACGGCGGGTTAAATTTAAGGTCAAGGAATACCGCTTAAAAAAACAGTTTCTGTTTAATCCAGAAAACGCGGGGAAATTGCTTTATTCCGGATCATTCTATAATCTGCGGGAATTTCAGCGGGGTTCAAACCAATGCCGGGTTCTATTGGAAAAATAAACCAGGCTGAGCATTATCGGCACTTCGGTAAGCACGCCTACTACAGTGGCAAGCGCCGCCCCGCTCTTTAATCCAAACAAAGAAATTGCCACCGCTACGGATAGTTCAAAAAAATTGCTTGCTCCGATCATTCCCGCAGGCGCAGCAATATTATGAAGCAATCGCCATTTCCTGCTCCATAAATAACCGATAAAAAAAATAAAATAAGTCTGGATGGTTAAAGGAACAGCAATTAATAGTATATGCAGCGGATTACCGATGATGATATTTCCTTGAAAAGCAAAAAGAATGATCAAGGTCAATAATAACCCGAAAATTGTTACCGGTTTAAGCATTTTCAAAAACACATTTTCAAACCACTCCCTGCCTTTTAGTTTTAATAAATACACCCTGGAGATGTATCCGGCCGTAAGCGGGATAACCACAAAAAAGATAGTAGAATAAATTAATGTATCATAGGGAACAATGATTTGATTGACCCCCAATAAAAATTTAACAATCGGGACAAACGCAACTAATATTACCAGATCATTAATTGCTACTTGAACCAGGGTATAAGCAGGATCGCCTTTAGTTAAATAACTCCAAACAAAAACCATGGCGGTGCAAGGAGCGGCTCCTAAAAGTATGGCACCGGCAATATATTCTTTAGCTAAAGCCGGACTGATAAAAGCAGCGAATACATATTTTAAAAATAGCGCTGCAAATACCGCCATACTAAACGGTTTAATTAACCAATTTACCACTAGTGTCACGACTAAGCCCTTAGGTTTTTTTCCTGCTTTCACAATACTGGAGAAATCAATCTGCACCATCATCGGATAGATCATTAACCAAATAAGAACGGCAACCGGAATATTCACACTCGATATTTCCAATCTACTCAAAAAGCTTACTCCGGCTGGAAATATTTTTCCGATAATCACACCGGTAATAATACAAACAATCACCCAAAGAGAAAGATACCTCTCGAAAAACGGAAGCTTTGCGCTGCTTTTAGTGTCAACCATTAAAAATCTCCTTTTAAAACAGTTTTAGAATATAACTTCCAGTATAATACAACCCCGCAAGGATAAAAATACCACCGGTTATTCTACCGGCATAATACTCAAGTTTTGTAATTCCATGGAACCAACCGCTCAACGATGTAACGCCTAAAGCAATCGCTGCTGCAAATAAAAACACAGGAAGCCCGGTACCTACCCCATAGATCAATGGCAGCAACGTGCCGGTTTTGCTGTTCAGCGCTAAAGGAATAAGGCTCCCGAAGAATAAAGCCGCCGAAACCGGACAAAACGCCAGAGCAAAAATAAAACCAAGTAAAAAAGCGCCCGGAGCGCCTGCCTCTGCAAGTTTACTACTATGTTTTTGTGAAAGCGATAGTCCCGGTAAACGGATAGTAATTATTTCAAGTACTACGAGTCCGGTAAGAATTAATAGCGGCCCCAGAGCCTTGCCCATGTATCTCTGTAAGAACTGAGCAACCTGAGGAACGCTTAAAAGAGAGCTGATGATAATCCATCCTAATATCGCATAAGAAACCATCCTGCCCAACGTGTACGCCAATCCGGAAATGAATACAAGCGCTGGATGCGTTATCTTCTTAGACAGAAAAGAAATAGCAGCTACGTTGCTGGCCAAAGGACACGGGCTAATGGATGTCAAAATCCCTAGCCACAACGCTGAAGCAGATCCTATAAATATCTCTGTCATTGCGCTTCCTTTAACAAGTCGGCGACCCCGCTTTTTACATAATCCATAAATCTTTGTTTATTGCCGACATATTCCCAAATCTTATTCATATTATTCCATTTTGTTTCTTTGCCGTCTTTGACTAAAGACAAAATAAGAGATTTAGTATAAAGTTGATAGTCCTTCCCATAATGCTCATTTCCCCTATCTTCCACATTAACAACCTTAAACTCCAACTTTCCCGATGCAAGCGCGTCCTGAAAGTTAGTTTCTATCGCTTCCTTCGAATACTGTTCCAGCTTACGACAAGTAGGACAACGCATCTGTCCGTGAAAATAATAAGCAGTTACATGCCCACCGCTCACATTCCCTGCTTGAGCTGTAGGCGAAAAAATTATACCAAGGCTACTTAGTACAGCAACCGCCAGAAGTACGAGAAACAGTTTCTTCAATTTTTCCTCCAGCTATTTTTGATGTCGCACTTTTGATTGAATTTTCATCAACTTTAGTCTTCCCTTTCTCAAACCCCAAGTCTTTAAGATTATAGGCTTCAACTTTAAGGCCAGCGTGTTCAAGCGTCTTCTTGGCGCATGAAACCGAACAACCATCAATAGAAATAATTCTCTTGGCTGCCTTAGCAGATTCGATCATTCCGGGAATATGCGCTCCAATACCAGCAAGACAAAACATTTTTGCTTGGCCACACTTGGCAATCGTCCTGCCCACCCGATCAGATAATTCTCCAACATCAGAACCACCTGAACAAGGAAACACTAATAACCCTGTTTCCTGACACATGCAATTTTGAGCTGACATTCTTAGCCTCCTCTGTTATTTTGGAATAATCTTTTTGATATCTTCTTTGCTTAATACTTTCCCGGCTGCGACAATTATGCCATCAATCGCCAAAGCTGGAGTCATCATCACACCGTAATCAGTAATTTTGTCGATATCTGTCACTTTGGAAATCTCTGCCGCGATATTCAACTCTTTTATTGCGGCCTCGGCATTAGCAGTTAGCTGTTTACACTTCGAGCAGCCAATGCCTAATATCTCTATTTTCATTCTCTCCTCCGTTATTTATATTTTTACAGCGGAAACTTTTACGCTCGCTACCGCATCTTCAGTACTCTTTATATCCTGGCGGTTGATTTGCTGATTGTTTTTTACCGCCTGAACGGTTACATCATTAGCCATAGCTTCCATAGGATAATTAGACTGGCTAACTACCTTGACATCAACAAAACCCGCCATTCTTATAAACTCCAAATACTCATCTTTCTTAACCGCTCCAGCAAGACAGCCTACATATGCCTCGATAGATTCTTTAATCATCTCCGGTAGATCCTTAACTAAGACTAAATCCGATACCATGAGCCTGCCACCGGGCTTAAGCACTCTGAATGCCTCTTGGAAAACCCTTTGCTTCTCAGGTGAAAGATTAATTACACAGTTAGAAATAATCACATCAACAAAGTTATCTTCAACCGGAAGTTTTTCAATCTCACCAAGCCTGAATTCCACATTCCTATAGTTATCTTTTTGGGCATTGGCACGGGCCTTTTCGATCATCTCCGAGGTCATATCTACACCGATCACCCGGCCGGATTTACCGACTCTTTGCGCAGCTAAAAATGCATCAAACCCTGCTCCACTGCCAAGATCTAATACAATATCCCCTTCCTTCAAAGAAGCAATAGCCACAGGGTTACCACACCCAAAGCCTAAATTAGCGCCTTCAGGAACAGCGTTCATTTCCGCATCGCTATAGCCAACTGTTTTGCTTATAGTTTTAGCTTGAGACGTACCTCCGCAACAAGAACTTGTAGAGCAGCATGAAGTTTTCTGGGTCACTGCTCTGGCATAACCTTCCCTAACCATTTTTTTGATTTCCTCAGATTTTTTCTTCATTCTATATCCCGTTCCTCTTCATCTTGGAGGCGTTTTCCTTATCAATTTGCTTTTTAATCACCTCTTTGACAAAATCTAACGCCTCTTCTTTATCGCCATCGACTACGATCTTTTCTACTTTCAGCACATCTTCATCCGTAAGATTTATAATCTTATTTATCATTCTCTCTAGAAAATCGCGTTCAAAATATATCCCATGATCATAATACCGATAATGGTAATCCCAAAAAATATCGCCAATAATTGCCATTTCATCACTTTTTTAAGGATTAACGCTTCAGGAACAGAGATGGTTACAATCGCCGTCATAAAAGTAAGAGCCGTACCAAGAGGTACACCTTTGCCGACCATTGCTTGCATTACCGGAATAACACTAACCGAATTGGCGTAGAACGGCGTTCCTAAAAGCGTCACCAACGGTATACTCCACCAGGTTTTTAAGGCAAAATACCGCTCCACCAAATCTCTGGGAACAAAACCGTGAATGAAGGCGCCCACCCCTACACCTAAAACCATATAGGGAAAAATTTGCTTGGTAATATCCATCCCTTCTTTCCAGAAAAAAACTACTTTTTGTTTAAAAGACAAGGCAACTCCCCCGTGTTCAATTTCAACCTGGGCCTTGGTTTTAATCTTTAAAAGGTCTGCCTTGACATATTTTTCCAAATGCATCCTTTGAATTAGCATGCCACCGGTTACCGAAACTATAATCCCGATCACATTATATAAAATAGTAGCCTTCATCCCAAACATCGCCGGAAATAGATATAAAGACGATTCATTCACCAGCGGGGAGCAAATAAGAAAAGCAAACGTTACGCCAAGCGGGATTCCCGCTCCCAGAAAACCAATAAAAAGAGGAATAGATGAACATGAACAAAAAGGCGTAATCACTCCCAAGAGTGCGGCAAAAACATAATCCAAGCCAAACCAGCGTCTTCTAGCCAGTATATCCCGCACCTTTTCCATCGGGAAATAATAGCGGATTGTTGCCATCACATAATTGATAACAATTAATAAAAGACCTATTTTGATCGTATCATAGATGAAAAAATTTATCGTATCTCCCCAATAGGAATGAGGCGCAATATGAAAACATTTATATGTGATAAAATCCGCGAAAAGTTGAATCGGTTTAAAAATATCCATGTTTTATCTCCCGGTTCCTCCACCCATCTTACAACAACCACCCTCAATCCTGATTGCTTTAATATTAACTAAACCATCGGCTATTTTTTTATGAGCCAAAGTAATAATCCTGGAGAAAGTCGGCCGGGAAATCCTCATGAGCTTTGCCGCTTCTACCTGTTTTAATCCTTCAAGACAAGCCAAACGTATAGCCTCAAATTCATCCAGTGTCAAATAAACCCCTTCCAGCTTATTTAAAGGTTTACAAAGTGGCTTAAAACACCTCTCACCCGGAATACACTTTACCCATCTGGTTTTTTTAGGCCTCATCGCTTTTCCTTTAATTATGCGTTATGAACATATGTTCATAACAATATTATAGCTAGCCTTAATTTTCTGTCAAGAAAAAAGCGGATCTTTTTTAGTAAAATCAGTAAAAGCATCCGCCTTAAATTTAAAAGTTAACGCTAAAAATCAAAATCTTGGCTTAATTTTTCGGCCGCTCCTTCCTCAACTCTTCTAATTCTTTTTTAAGTTCAAGAATCCGCTCTTCTCTGCCTGCGCTTACTTTATAAAAAACTTCCAATTCCTTAATACGTTTTTGCGCTATTTCTTCCAGCTTCTTGCGTTCAGTAATATCGCGGATAATTGCCTGATAGAGCCTTTTGCCTTCAACGTCAATAGCCCGCAGGCTGATCTCAACGGGAAATTGTGTTCCGTCTTTTCTGCGGTGTATGGTCTCATAGACGGCTTTACCGCTTATCTGCGCATCTTTAACCTGCCAATCAAAATCCTTCCGCGTTTCCGGAGCACGCACCTGCACCGCATACATACCAAGCAGCTCTTCCCGGGTATACCCGTAAAAATCTGTTGCCCGTTCGTTAATTTCCAGAAAACGGAAATCCTTATCCAGCAGCATAATGAAATCATTGGCGTATTTTGTCAGATAACTCAAATGCGCTGTATACGCTTGCAACCGCGTCTTTTCATTCTGGCATTGGCTAATTGCTAACTCCAGTTCTGCTATTCGCTTTTGTAAAATAGCTACTTCTTCTGTCAACTCTTCTTTACTCCTGTTTTTTTGCGGCATTGCTTACCTCACTTTTTCCTACAAATAAATCATCCGTAAAAAAATAAAACCGTTTTAATCAATAAAAAAATCCAAGGCTTGCTATTTTGCAATACCTTGGATTAATATCTAGCTTGCTACTAAAATAATACCATCTTGCCGGCTGGTCAACGCATCTTTCAAAGAGACCTCCTTTGACAGATAACTAATTGTAACTATACCTCCACATAAGCTAAAGTCAATAGTAAATATCCGGTTTCCTGTTTTTAAACATTAAGCCGAAAGTCTTACCTTTTGATTAAATTTTAGAAAGGTTTTTATGCAGAAATTTGACCGTCTCGTAATAAATTATCGCGGGCAAGTCCATCCGGTTAAGATAGGCTTTGATTTTGGATTCCGGCGAAGTAATCTGGAAGGTTTCTTTTTTATCTTTCCAGGGCAGGCTCTTCATGTTAATTCCTAAGAATGAAATCCTTTTGATCAGGCTATGAATGATCGGCAAAAGCGCATCTACCTGGCTGCCTGCGAATATAATATTATCTACACCCCCTAAAACCGAGATCCCCTCGCCGATATATTTTATTATTTGCCCCTGGTAAATCTCAAAAGCCAGATTGACTTTCGGATCTTGACCGTAGAATTTTACTAATTCCTTTAATTCCAGGTCGTAGCCGGTCAGCCCTAAAAACCCGCTTTCGTTCTTAAGCATATCGTCAATCTTATAAATTGAGAATTTATGGACATTCATCAGATAAAACACTATCCCCGGATCCAAGTCTCCGCAACTGGTCCTGGACATCACCCCTTCTAACGGCGTATAGCCCAAGCTGATGGAAAATGGTTGATGGTCATTCACCGCGCAAACCGTAGTTTGTTTATCAAAAACTATGGAAATACACTTTCCGGCGCAAGGAAATATATTGGAATTAGCCTCATGGAATATACCGTGAAATCCCCATTTTTTAATGCGGTTCTCCTGATAAAACTCATGAGGAATAGCATAAAATTTTTCAGCTGGCGGCAGCCGGGAAAAAAATGCCGTCTCGAAAAAAGCCACCTGGGGAACATCCTCGAATTCACGGTAAAATATTTTTAAAATATTCGACATTGCGGGTATATAAAAGGGAAAAAGATCTGTTAGTTTGCTAAACTTGGTAAAGAAATCTTGATCGATCACTATCGTTTGATCAAAAAAATCCCCGCCAAATAAGACCCTGAATGAAATCGCAGAAATTCTTCCTCTGCCGGTAAGATTAAGAATTTCCTGCTTAAGATTTTTACTGGCTTTGAGCTCTTCCAGATCCTTAACAAAGAATAAAGGCGGCGTCTCGATTTGATTTTTTTTAAAAACCCAGAATTTAACTTCTTTTAAATTCGTATCAATTACCAGTATCATTTGATTAACTCCTTATATGCTTGCCTGGCGATCATTAACTCTTCATTAGTAGGCACCACCAGAATCTGAGTTTCAGACTCGGCAGAAGATAACTGGCAGATACCATTGCGGTAAGCCCGGTTCTTCTCTTGATCTAAGCTAACCCCCAAACAATCCATCCCCTCGCAAATACCCTGACGCAATAAAGGCACTCCGCTACCCAACGAGTCGGTAAATATCAAAATGTCGGCTTTTTTGAGGATTAAGGCGTAAAAACCAACATAGGCTTTTGCCCTGCGCACATACATATCAAATGCCATTTTGGCTTTGGGGTCTTTATCAACGCTATTGACTACCTCTCTTAAGTCCGAAGAAGAATTAAAAATCCCCAAGATTCCGCTTTTTTTATTAAGAATGTTTTCCGTCTCAATCGGAGAAAAACTTTCCTTAAACATAATATAAAAGATCGCTCCCGGATCCAGGTCTCCGCAGCGGGTATTCATGATTAATCCTTCTAAAGGCGTAAACCCCATAGAGTTATTAATCGATTTACCTTGATTAATCGCGCAGACACTCGAACCTCCGGTACCCAAATGGCAACTGATTATTTTCTGCTCTTTAGGATTCCGGTTTAAAAAACGGCAGGATTCCTCCATAACGAACTGATGCGATATTCCATGAAAACCAATCTTCTTTAAGCCGTATTTCTTGGAAATTTTAGCATCCAAGGCATAGGTGGAAAATTCAGGAGGAATCGTCTTATGAAAAGCAGTATCAAAGACCACAAATTGCTCCACCGATTGATATTGCCGGTGGCAGAATTCAATTAATTTATAGACAATCGGGTTATGAATTGCGGCTAAAACCAAAGTTTCATTTAATTTTCTTAAGACTAGATTATCTACTCTTACCGGTTTGCTGAAAAAATTACCCGGATGAACATAACGATGCGCGAAAACATCAAAAGTTATAGCGGGGTTATCCAGAGCGTCCTGGTTTAATAATTCCAGGATCTTGTTTAAAGCCAGGGAATGATCTTCCAACTTGACCTCTAAAACTCTTTTTTTACCCAAAACAGAATGCGTGATCAAAGAGGGATCTTGAGTTTTAGTTCCTACTCTTTCGGCTTCCCCGCAGACCAGTTCTTCCTCGCCGGGCATGCTGATTATTTTATACTTTAAGGAAGAGCTGCCGCAATTCAACACTAAAATATTAACTTTATTTCTTCTAGATCTCATCTGAACTCCAGCCGAATGTCGGTACCCCGATATTTCTTTGAATAATTAACGCCTGTCCATAAGAGGCCCTTTCCAGTTTATCCATACTTAAAATTTCGGAGCCTGAATCGACCATATCCTCGGAACCCGCGCCAAAACCGATCGTCGGCAGTTTTAATTCTGCGCAGGTATATGAACCTTCGGTAATAATTTTTTTCCAGTAGCCAAACGCTGATTTAAACCCATTATCGGTTAAGCTTTTGAGCGAATCCAAAGCAAAAGGCTGATGGCTTTCCATTATCCAAGGCTTATATTCTTTCTCGGAAACCAGCTCCAAACCGGTAGTAGTTTTTACTTTTTCACTGGCGATGGCGGTGTTAATTGTCACATCCGGCTCACCCCGATATACACTTTTGGCGATCGATTTAGCTTTATCTAAAATACCGCTAAGATTTTCCTCCGGGATAAACACCCGGTCTACAACTACCCGAAACTCATTCTGCTCATCTTGCGGCTGATAACCGCTGTAGCGGACATCCTTGATCCTGAGATTAGAATATCCCAGGTTAGAATCACTGGGTAATTGTTTAGAAAATTTCTCCAATTCGCTGATTAAGGGAAACATCGTACCTAACATGTTCATTCCCCGGTTCTCTAAAAAATTCCTGTTTAGCCGCCCCTTAACGATTATTTCGTATTCCATTTTTCCTTTATGCCCGAGATTAATATTAAAATCCGTAGGTTCGCAAAGAACCACTCCTTTTATTTTTTTAAGCTTTGACTTGAGTTGATTTTCAAAAAGATATTTTATTCCAAAACCGCAGCTTTCCATTCTAGGCACGCAGCAAACAATTAAATCCCCGGTTAAAGGCAGCATTGTTCTTTTAATCAAGGCAGCGGCGTAAATACTAGAAATTACCCCCGCCTTAAATTTAACTACACCGCTTTTAAGGCAGCTCTCGGTCTTAGACTGATTTGCGGATGGAATATCTAAATGCGCAATAACCACCAGCGCATCTTTGTTCTCATATCCTTTAATCGTCCCGATTAAATTACCCGCCGCGTCCCCGGTTACTTTATCAAAATCCAAACTTTTCATTTCCTCCGCGATCAATTTAGTCAACTCCGGAGTATTACTGCCATCCGGGTTACACTCTTCTACTTTGCGGGAAAAATTGGTTAACTGGACGTTTAACCCTTTGGCCTTAGATTTCATTAAATCTTTCATCTTACTCCTCCTGTTTTATATTAGTTAACAAAATTAATCTTTACTTAACAATAAGCTTAAAAAAAATTCTTCTAGAAAGTTGGCGGAGTAATTACCCAAACCGCCTCGGCTGCCTCTTTACTAATATTCCTGAATGAATGCGGAACGCTGGAATTAAAATAAATACTGTCACCTTTCTTTAAAACATAAACCGCCTCGTTTAAGGTAATCTCAATTATCCCTTTGAGCACTAAAACAAATTCCTGGCCAAAGTGCCGGTAAGAGGCCTCTCCGGAAGTCGCCTTTTCGTTCAATCTAAATAACAAAGGTTCCATCTGTTTGTTCGTATCCTGAGAGGTCAAAAGATAAATATTTACCCCCTTGCTTACTTCCTGCAGTTGTTTACGTTCGCCAGCCTTAACCACCGGATTATCGCTGACTGCCTGGCCCTCACCGATCAACCCGCCGATGGTTGTGGAAAGAGTATCGGCAATATTTTTTAAACTGGATAAAGACGGCGAAGCCTTTCCGGTTTCTACCTGAGATAAAAAGCTAGCGCTCACTTTTAATTCTTTAGCTAACGCTCTTAAAGTAATCCCCTTGTCTTCTCTAAGCCTTCTAATATTTACGCCCACAATCTTCATCTTTTACCTCCAAAATAAGTATAAATTAAAAAACCGGATTTGTCAAGTATTACTTAACAAATATTAATTAATTAAAGTAATACTTAACAGATACCCCTCTCAGCCCTGGTTTTTGACTACCCTTATACTAAAATATTTTATTCGATGCCGGGAGGAGATTTTTTCCAGGGATATCCTTGCGCGGCTTCTTGAAAACCTAGATCAAATAGATCTTGCATCGCCAGCGGATCAAAGAATTCTTTAGCTTTTGACACATAGTTGGCGGGTAGATAAGCAAGATTAAAATCTCCTTTGCCATTCTTGGTAAAAAAATACAGCTCGGAAAGATTTCCAATGCTCTGGGCATTAAGCACGGCATCAACCGTACGCTCAGCGATAGCTAAAAGCCTATCCGGCACCGCTTTGTAGAAAGAATCAACATAACCGTTCCGGATTACATAGATGGCATATTTGATCCTGAAGGCATCCAGCCCTTTGGCTTTAATAGCTTTGTCAAATCCCTGTAAAACATCATATAAAAAAAATACCTGCCTAATCACTCCGCCATCCACATGCATCTCATCATATTTTTTACCATTGACTTCTACGTCTAAATATACCGGAGGAAAAACAATCGGCACAGAAGATGATGCCAGGATAATCTTGCGGAATAATTTTAATGCTTTGTCGTCTCCTTGCGATGCGATTTTTCCCATATCCCAGATAACCAGCTGCTGCGCATCCAAGTTCGTCGTCCCCACATAAAGCCGGCGGCCTTTATTATGTTCGATAGCGACCTGTTTTAATAAGTTTGCGTCAAAATATCGTTCAATAATACGTTCCAGCGGCCAGGTTCTGGCAATAGAATCATTAAACAAGACCCCCAAATGCAAAAAACGCATCCGCATAATATCTTTGGTGGAATGTTTTGTGTAGATTTCCTTTAATTGATTATCGTAATTACTGCCTAAGAAAGCGATCGGCGCAATTATTGCTCCGGTACTTATCCCGGTAACAACCTTAAAAACTGGCCGGGTGCCGGCGTAAGACCAGCCGCTTAATAATCCGGCTCCGTAAGCGCCGTTGGCTGACCCGCCCGAAATAGCCAGCATGGAATAAGTAATCCGCGGGGCTTTAAAATTAAAAATAGAAGGATTGTCTTGTTGCGCCTGCTCCAGTAATTCAATAAAATCATTTTTAAAAGCATCGCTTGGGCTTCCGCTAAAAGCCCGGATATCCTGCATTCCATAAACCTGCGCGCTATTTAACAAATCTGCCGGGACAGCGTGCCGTACACTGGCGCAGCCGGAAAGGAAAAACAAAATAAAACTCAACAGATACAACTGATTTTTTATCTTTAAAGACATACCGCTATTTTTCCGTTTATTTATTGATTTTATCTTTTCCTTTTTTCTATAAACTACCTGCCGTACAAAACTCTTAATTGATATACGGTCGGATGACCCGGGTAATATTCTCCTTGCGGACCGAGATAACCATCTTCCTGCTTAATCAAGGTAACCGGAGTATAACTGCCATTTGCATTAGGGACATTAACGGTTGCTGTTTTTTGGTATATTTCTCGGGAAGAGATAACAGCAGGCAAAACAGGAGCATTGTTTAAATCAACTGCCGGCGCCGGCACAACCATATAACCTGAAGGACAAGCCACATAATAAATATTATCATAGTAATAATAAGTAGTCCCTCCTACCGCTATTATCCGATGCCCGGCCGGAAGCAGCGTGATTACCGCTCCTGCGGGCGGGATATTAAGGAGAACCTCAAACAGGCCGAAAAATATTGACTGATAAAATCTACCGTCATGGTAACGGTAGTGCTCCTGCCGGTGCAAGAAACCCTGCGGCCCTCTATGAGGCGAGCCGCCCGCAGGACCGCCCCCCATCTTCGGCGGACGGGCAAAGGCGCTGGTGGATTGCATAAAAATAACCAGACTTAAACCTAGGATCAAAGATAATTTTTTTAAAGTATTTATTTTATTCATCTTGCCACTCCTTTTGTTTTTTTTAGAGATGTTATTCGTATCTTAATGCCTCGATGGGATTAAGCTGAGCAGCCTGTTTTGCCGGCCAAAGCCCGAAGATTACTCCGACTATCAGTGAAAAAACAGTAGCCAGAACAACCGAAAACAAAGAAACCTGCACCGACCAACCCGCTACAATAGATACCAATACCGATGTACCGCTGCCCAGCAAAACGCCGGCTAAACCTCCGATAAATGACATTAATACCGCTTCGATCAAAAACTGAGTCATGATATCTTTATTATTAGCTCCGATCGCCTTGCGCAGGCCGATTTCACGCGTACGCTCGGTTACCGAGACCAGCATAATATTCATAATACCTATTCCCCCCACCAAGAGCGAGATCGCCGCAACCGCGCCAAGCAAAAGAGACATGGTCTGAGTAGTAGATTCCAGGGTTTTTTTAATATCCGACATATTCCGGATCTGGAAGGAATTCTGCTGATCCTTGGTGACCAGGCGATGTTGTTTTACTATCAGCTTGCTAATTTGTTCTTCGGCGGAATCAAGTGTATCCGGCCCGGTGGCTTCCACGTAGATAGAATCGATATATTGTTTACCGAAAACTCTATACATAGCAGTAGTTACGGGAATCAATACGGTATCATCCTGATCCATAGGACCGGATGAACCTTTCACCGGCAAAATACCGATCACTTTAAAGTTCATCAGGTTTATTTTTATAGTTTCACCGATGGGATTAGCGGCGCCAAAAAGCTCTTTAACTACGGTAGCGCCCAACAAAGCAACTTTATTCCTCATTCTCACTTCTTCTTCGGTAAAAAATCTTCCGATGGTCGGAACACAAGCGCGTAATTGAGCATAGCTGACTCCCACGCCTTCAACCGCTGTATTCCAGTTTTTATTTCCATAAACTAACTGAGACCTGCTCCTTACTGAAGGGCTGACATCCTTGACATAAGCATCAAGCTTCTTGATTTCTTCTGCATCGATCAGGGTAAAACGTGTAGCGGTGCCGGCCTCCAGAGCTATTCCCATTGACCGGGGAGCTCCGGCCCGGATAATCAGAAGATTGGAACCCAATGATGAAAGCTGCTTTTCTATGGACGCTTTGGCGCCCTGGCCGATCGCCAGCATCGTGATCACCGCGGCTACGCCAATCAGGATCCCTAAAATCGATAATAATGAACGCATTTTATGAGACAACATCGCAGCCACCGCTTGCTTGAGGTAATCAAAAAATTTCATTCCACCTTTTATCGCGCTGTCAGATTTAGACAAAACCCCTTTAACTAAATTCTCAGTTTCAGCAAGACCTGATCTCGGAATATTTACTCCGGCATAAACCTTTTTATCGGAAATAATCTGTCCATCGCGCATAGTAATAATTCTTTTGGCGAAAGCAGCAATTTCACTCTCATGGGTAACAATAACAATCGTCTTACCTTGATCATTGAGTTTTTTCAATATCGCGATTATTTCTGCTTTGCTTTTAGAATCAAGATTACCGGTAGGCTCATCGGCAAAAATGATCGGAGGCTCATTAACCAGGCTCCTGGCAATGGCTACTCTTTGCTGCTGGCCGCCGGACATTTCATTAGGATGGTGGAACATCCTTTCACTTAAGCCGACTTCTTCGATTTCTTTTTTAGCCCTTTCCTTTAAATGCCTTTTCCCGGCATAGATCAAGGGTAATTCCGCATTTTCCAGGGCGGTCATCTTGGGCAATAAATGGAACTGTTGGAAAACAAAACCCACCAGCTGGCTTCTCACTAAAGCTAATTCCTTATCCGTAAGTTTAGTCATATCCTCTTGGCCTAAGAAATATTCTCCGGAATCCGGCCGGTCCAAAAGCCCCAGCACATGCATCAAAGTCGACTTACCGGAACCGGAAGCACCCATAATCGCGACAAACTCACCGGAAGATATTGCCAGCGACACATCGGCTAAGGCTGCGACTTTAACGCTGCCCATTTGATAGGTTTTATATAAATGTTTTGCTTTGATCATTTTAATCGATTAACTTTTGTTTTTCTTTGCGCCGGGCATCTTGGGCAAAAACGGATTACTGCCCGAACTGCTGTTATCAACCGGGAAAACATATTCTTTGGTTGAAATAATTACCGTATCATTAGCAGTCAGCCCTGAAACAACTTCATAATTCTTATCATCGGTAATGCCTAAAACGATACTACGCTTGATCGGATTTTGGCTGCCTTCCTGCTTCAATAAAACATAATTCTCATTATTTTCTTTATGCACCGCCTCGATCGACAAAAGTAAAGCATCTTCTTTACCTTCAACTCGAAAATCCACTGAAGCATTCATCCCGGAACGGAAAAATTCCGGGGCATTTTCAGGGATCAGGTCAACTTTATAGATCGTTACATTATTTACCGTCTCAGATTCATAATAAATATGGCCGACCAGCGCATTAATTTTAATATCCGGATACGCATCCAGGCTAACCTGCGCTTTTTGGTTAAGTTTAATCTTGCCTACATCCGTTTCATCTACCTGGGCCCGCACGATAAGCTGATCCGATAATACTACGATCGCATCGGAGGTAGCCACCGTTTGACCAGGTTGAACGGTGGCGACGATAACTTCTCCGTCAATCGGCGATATCAAAGGAATAGCTTTATAGACTTCCTGCCAGTATTTTAGGGTCTCCTCCCCCTGGCCGCGAGCCGCATCAAGCAAGGCTGCCCTTTCCGTTGAACTCATCCAAGCCAAAGTTTGGCCGGATTTAATTTTCTCTCCCTCCTGAACCAAGATGTTTTCAATCCTTCCGCTAACCGGAGGTTTTATCTCCAGCCTGTTCTTAGGTAAAACTGTCCCGGTTGTAGAGACAATATTGTAGATACTGCCCGGTACAGGTTTTACCTCTTTAATCACTTCGCCGCCGTTTTTATCCCTTTTGAAGACCATCCGGGATACGGCTGCCGTTACGGCTGCTAATATTAAAATCACTAAAATAATAATGAATTTTTTATTGCGCATATTCTAATGTCTCTCCTTTCGCTTGAATCCAATTGGCTTCTGCCAGCAAAACATCAGTCTGGGCGTTCAAAAATGATTTTTTCGCGCTGACCAGATTATCTTCAATAATTATCCAGCTGTCAAAAGTAATAAAACCCGTGGAATACTGCGCTTCAGCAATTTTAGAACGCTCAACTGTCGCCTCCAAAGATTTATTTTGGACTTCCACTGTTTCATCGGCATCCTGCAATGCCGCCCAAGCCTGCTCAAGGCTGACAACCGCGCTATCCTTAATATCTCTTGCATCGGCTTCTGCCTGCCGGTAGACCGACTGAGCCTGGGTGACCTGCGCGGCTTTCAATCCGCCCTCAAATAAAGGCAAAGTCAAGCTTAAAGCGGCATCCCAGCTTTTATCTTTCGGCGGCCAGCGCGAACCTGACCG
Source organism: Candidatus Omnitrophota bacterium (assembly GCA_035402765.1). Taxonomy (GTDB): domain Bacteria; phylum Omnitrophota; class Gorgyraeia; order Gygaellales; family Profunditerraquicolaceae; genus UBA6249. The sequence goes on along the minus strand of DAONDX010000005.1, from coordinate 69,574 downwards.
ATCCGCTCCGACGCTACCGGATAACTGGGGGAAAAATTTAGCGTAGGCAGCTTTTAAGCTAAAAGAAGCGGCATTTCTCTTGGCCTGCGCCTGCAGCAGAGAAGGATTATTTTTAACGATCACCTCAAAATCAGGTTTTTCTTTAGCCGCATCTTTAATCGTAAAATCCCCTTTAACCGACATCAGCTTAAATTCTTTCCGCCCCATGGCTTTGGTTAATTGCCTTTGCGCTAACCCAACATCCCGTTTAGCCTGTGCCAATTCAAATTTTGCCTGCGCCACATTTGCCTCGGCAGTCAACAAAGCTCCTTTATGTTCCAGCCCGGACTGGTAACGCAAAGTTATTAATTCCAAATTGTCCCTTCTGATTTTAACAATGTCTTCGGCCACCTGGATTAATTCCTGCGCTTTTAATAAATTAATAAACGCGGTCCGTAAACTCAATCTTACCTGGCTGGAGGTAAAACGGTAACCCTGCTGCGCGGCCTTGATATTCTCCGCAGCAGATTTCACATTGTTACGGGTTTTAGAACCATCGAATAATAATTGGGTTCCGCTGACCCCATAAGAATAAGTATCAGTAGTTGTGCTGGTTTTAACTCCGGTAGCAACACTCGTGGAAGTCGCCCCTCTGGTAGCAACACCCAGATTAGTGCTGATCTGAGGGTAAAGCGCGCTTGCGGTTATATCCTTACCCGCTTTTTCCTGGTTAATAATTTCTACCGCAGAAATCAGTTCCGGATTATTCTTTCCTGCTTCGGCAAGACAGCCATCCCAAGTTAAAATTTCCTCAGCGCAAAAGGCCGGCGAAATAAAACTTAGGGACAAGATGATTATTACGCTGTTTATAAATCTTTTCATCTTTTTAAGATTATTTCCTTACAATTTAAGACGCAATAAAAAACCACTTTAGTTTCCCGGTTGAAATTATACCATTATTCCCGCGGTGAGGTGAATCTTTCACCGAAAGGAGGTAACTGGCCTCTTCCTTTCCTAAGATCGTGCTTTCGCTTAAGCTCAGCCAGTAAATCTTTAAACTTTTCCTGTTGCTTAGGGTTAAGCATAGCCATGATCTCCTGATCCCCTTTTTCCTTAATCTGTGTGATCGCATTGCGGACGCCATCCCCCACCTGATCAATCTCCTGGCGTGATTTCTCTAAAATCCCGGTAATTTTTACTTTTTGGTCAGTACTTAACTCAAGTTTAGCGGCGAGCATCTCGATCGGTCCGCCGCTTTTTCTATCTTTGCGTTCTTTTGATCCATAGCCCATAAAATATTCGGCTTTTTTCCGGAAATCCGGTTTGTCCCGGCCCGGCCCCGGAAGATTCGACCATTTAGTTATGCTTGCTCCCATTAAAACTCCAGCTAAAACACATAAAACTGCAAAAATTGCCAGATATAGCGCATTCCTATTCATTGACCACCTCCGGTTTAACTTTGCGTTCCCAATATCAATCCTGCAGCCGTGATTAGTGTCGTTTGATTACCGCTTAACATATGTTCCTCTAAAGAATAACTGCTGGCGGATTGCTGAAAACTTAAGATCATAAGCACCAAAGATAATAACACCGCGGTAACCGGAACCGGGATCAGCCTGCGGGAAAGGATCCCCATACCCGCTACCCAAGAAAATTTTTCTTCAGCCTGCTTTTGACTTGCGATTTTTTCCCTTAAACGGCAAACCAGATAATCCGGCGGAAGGATTTGGCGGACTTTTCCCGAAACAAATTCCTTGGCCCGTACAAGCTGAGCTAATTCTTTTTTACAAAAAATACAGCTATCCAGATGCTCTTGAACTAAAGATGTATCGCTAGCGGCAGTTTCTTTATCCAGATAACGCGACAATAATCTTTTTATTTTTGCGCATTTTTCCATGCTTATTCTCCTGCTAACTTAAACAATTCATTTTTAAGAAACTGCCTGGCCCGGTAAATCTTTGACTCTACTGTCCCGATGCTGCAATGTAAAATTTCGGATATTTGCGCATAGCTTAAGCCTTCAATGTCTTTAAGCACTACCGCTGCCCTGAATTTAAGCGGGATATTACCCAAGGCCGCCTGGATCATCGCTTCCTTCTCCTGAGTTAACAGAACATCCCGGGGCCCTTTGGCGGCAGACGCGCTCATCTCCAAAATGCCTTCATCACTGATAAAATTTTTCCTTCTACGCATATAATCATATGCGGTATTTACAACAATCCGGTAAAGCCAGGTCGGAAATTGGCTTTGCCGCCTAAAAAACTTTAAATTATGATAAACCTTCATAAATGATTCCTGCAGGATATCTTCGCTCTCCTGATCTTGCCCGATCAGCGAATAAACAATATTTAAAACCCGGTTCTGATATTTCCTGACCAGCATTTCAAACCCCCTGATCTCTCCACCCAGGAACTGTTCAATATAAAGAATATCTTCATCCATCCGGTTTTCCATAGATTAGACGTAAAAATTTAAATTTTATTCCCGAAATTATTACTTTTTTTAATTTACACCGGCTATTTTACAACACTGATCTGCTGCTGCCGGAATTCCACGAAATCCCCAGGATACAGTTTCCGGCGGATACGGCTTTCCACCTGGCCGTTAACCTTAACTTCCCCGGATAAAATAATTTGTTTAGCCTCTGAGCCGCTAGCGGCCAATTCTAACACTTTCAGCAGGTTATCCAACTCGATAAATTCGAATTTAAGTTGAAAATTCATATTGTACTGCCTTTTTTAAAATTAAAAGACTTATGTTTAACAATAAGTTTTAGACCTTTCTTGAGCAGGCGCTTACCCGGCTCTTGGCGATGCCAAGGAGAAGCTCCTGAAGGATGGGGCAAAGGAATAAGATCAAGGTTATGCCCGGCGTAAGTAACTTTAAACCGGCGCCCGATGATTTGATCAAGTTTTTGTAATGGAAGAAATTGAGAAATTGCCAGCTTACCGACCGGGATTACTAAAGTGGGATGTAAAATATCAAACTCACGTTTAAGCCAAACGGAGCACCTTGATACTTCCTGCGGCGAAGGCACCCGGTCTCCGCCTTCAGGATTTTTCCCGGGAAAGCAACGGCAGACAGCAACCATATATATAGAAGCGCGAAATTGTTCCTCGCTTATTCCCGCGGCTTGGTTAAACCAGCCAAAAAGAGTTTTCCCCGCGGTCCAGGCAAAAGGCCGGCCAAGCTTAGGTTCTTTATCCCCGGGCGCCTGCCCCACCAATAAAACTTTGCTGACTACCGCCCCCCCGCTAACTACCGGAGGATACATTTCCCGGCACTTCCGGCATTGCCGCAGCTGCTTAACATGCCTGATGAGTTTTTGAGAAATATTTTTTTTATGGGGTGGGAGATCTCTCACACTGCCTATCTTAAACCAGCTACGCTATTACCGAATGCTTCAGATAATTGCGGCTAGTTTAATTAAACTGCGTTTATTTCTAATAATAAAGAAGAAATCTGCTAGCTGCTCTATAATTAAAAGGAATAATCCTCCTTAGCTTTAATTTGCTCCTTAAAAACACGCGGATTAATCTTAACCCTTTAAATTAATTATAACCACAATCCAGAAATTATCAAACAAATTCGGTAAGTAACCGCTTAAAAGTGGCTGAAAATTTAAAAATTAGAATTCGATTAACAAATTTAAGCCGATCATCTATCCGTTTGGTATATAAAAACCGTCCAACCGGTATCTCCGGGCTAAAAATTAAATTATTCCCAAACGATCAAAAAAACAGCAGTTTGGCCCATAAAACAGCCGCAAAACAATTAATAGAATTATTGACAAATAAACCTGATTATGGCACAATATTAATCAGTTACTTTAATAAACCAGTAGCTGATTAAGGATGGGAATAACCATGCATAGACAAAAATTAAGTATAATTTTAATTTCATTCTTAATGCTCTTCCTCCTGCCGGCTAAAGAAAACTCCTTTACCGGAAAACTCCTGGCTCAGGAAACAACAATTAATATCGATGGTTCGCTGGCCATGTTGGATTTTACCTCTCTATTTGCTGAAGAATTTACTAAAACCAACCCCGAAATAAAAATTCAGGTTAAAAGCACCAGCTCAACCCAAGGATTTAAAAATTTACTAGACGGCAGCTGCGATATCGCAAATATATCCAGGACGCTTAACCCTGAAGAATCCATGGAACTGTTGATGAAATTTCCGAATGCTAAAATTTTGGAGTTAGCTTATTCAGGAGTCAACTTTATCGTTCACAAAACCGCCGCTGCTAAAAAAGTAGAGTGGGATACATTAAAAAGAGCCCTCTCGGGAGAAATAAACGAATGGCAGGAAATAAACCCCCAGGTAAATGGCAAAATTAATATCTACGCCAAACAAACAACTAATTCTCAGGATTTAGAATTCTTAAAAATCCTTTTAGGAGGCGATGATATTGCCCGCACGGAATTAGCAGCCACCGATGAAGAGGTAATCCAAAAAGTTGAAAATGATCCTCTGGGCCTGGGAGTGATCGGAGCAAAAACCGGATTAATTTCTAAAAAAGATTTCATCAATATTGATTTTTTGACTATTGTTGATCAAGATGGAAAAGAAAAAACAGTCCTATTGAATGTGCTCAAGCAAGTGGTAAAAGATCCTGCCCAAAGCGACATAAATAAGTTTATCAATTTTGAATTTTCTAAAACCGGAGTTGGCATTATCGAAAGCTTTTACTTTACACCTACAGCTATTCCGTTAGAAGATCAGATAAATGCGCGCTAAACTTGGCTCAAATTGCAGAATTTCCCCCTCCTGAAACCGGATTATTTCATATATCAACAAAAACCCGCCGCTAGCCAGGAGTCGGATAAACACCTTATCTAAGTAACATTATAACTAGATGGAATTAAACTGCCGGATATAAATAAATCCTCCGGTTGTAAAAAAAATTAAAGCCTCTTTAAGGATAGACTTGTCAACTTCAACTAAAACTTACGCCGATTCAGGAATAAATCTTAAGGGAGCTTCTTTCTGCCCATCCTGCCTGCGGTTAGCCCCCGCTGCCTTCCACAAGGATAAATACCTGCGTTTTGCGGGGCATTGCCCGGCTGAAAACAAAGATTTCGAAAGAATTATTTCCAAAAACGGCTACCCCGGACAATGGAAAAAAGAATTCCTTCCTAGAAACTGGCCAAAGTTAAAAGTAGAACTGGGGAAGGAAAAATTTACCTTTGAAGATATCATTAATTGGGAGGAAATACCTTCCTTCCTTTTCTTTGTAAATAAAACCTGCAATACAAACTGTAAAATATGCTACGAACGGGATAAGGATAAGTTACCGGATTTTAACTTTAATAATTTTATAAGTTTTTTGGGTAAAATCCGTAACAAAAATAAATCCATCATCCTCTTCGGAGGAGAACCGACCTTACACAACAACCTGAGGGGAATAATTGAAGCTACGAAAAAATCAGGTAATACCCCGGTAGTTTTTACCAACGGCCTGAAATTGGCGGACAAAAATTTCCTGCAGGGTTTAAAAGATTCCGGGTTAGAAACTATTTTTTTATCTTTTGACGGATTCGATCCTAAAACTTATGCGCTATTAAGGGATAACCCTGGCGAACTAAATTTAAAATTGCAAGCCCTGGAGAATATCGCCGCTTTAGGCCTTAAAGCTACGCTGCATACCACGGTTGTCCAAGGCATAAACCGCAGTCAAATCCACCCCATTTTAGATTTCACCGCTAAAAATAAGTTCATCCAGGGAGTAAATTTCAAGTCTATTTATCTGGAACCTGAGGTTTTGAACAATTTCGGAGAACAAATTATCACGGATATCGAAATGATCATGCAGGATATCGGAGAATATTTCAATTCCAACCAAAGGATATTTAATAAATTTGATGCTCTCCGCCAAGAGCTGGTTGAATTTATCGTAAAGAATAAAATCCCGGTTAATTTACCGGTTTTTAGGTTCGGGGGTATTTATACTCAACGCAGGCAAAACAAATTATCCTTAGCCATGGAAGAAGCCGTTTTAGATAAAATAATTGATATTTTAAGAAACAAGCGCTACGCAAAGCTTGTTTTTCAGCCGCAATTATCAAGATGGGCTATTTATATTCTACTTATGAAAATCAACCGCGCATTTTTTCAACGGCTTGCTGAAAAAGATAATGTCGTGCCCATTTTAGTAAGTTTCGTCACTAAGAAATTTGATACCGTATTTGGATTGCCATACTCCTGGCCAATAACCTTGTTAGAGTTCCAAAACGCGGATTTATATCAAGAGGTATTTCCCATAGTTGATTTTACGCCTTATTAAAACTTTAACGCTCCTAAATGAATATTCACAACGGCATAAGCATAGGTGTTATCGGTTATCTAGAAGTTAATAATTTCCCTAAATTCTTCGAAAGCTTTTTGAAAAATATCCGTTTATTCGATCAGAATATTCCTCTTCAAATTTACTTCATTTTTGACGAATTATCACCGGCTGATCAAGAGCGCTTGCAACTTGAGATAAACCAGGCCGGATTTTTGGATTGTAAAATAATCTGCAACCCTCAAAGAATCGGCAAAATCAATGCCATAAATTTATTCCTGAAAGAATCAAAGTATGACTTCTGCATTATATCTAACATGGATGTTATTCTCGGTGAGGATGTATTAAAAAATCTCACCTGCGCTCTAGCCGAGAATCCTGAGATCGGAATGATCGGTCCACGCATCGGGCCTCTGGACCCAGAACGCATCCCTTCAGCTACTCTAAGACGAATCATCAATACTCTGTGGGACTTACATCACCAGTTGTCTTTAATCAAACCTAAAATAAGTGAGGTAATCGGATTCAAAAAAAGATTCATTAATTTACCGTTGGTAGGCTTAGATGATCTAATTATCGAAGAACTGGTTTCAAAAAGCGGGCTTAAAATCCAGTATCTGCCTTCTAAGCATGTTTACACCCGCGTTCCGCTGAGCTGGAAAGAATACTTATCCCAAAGAAGGAGGATTTCAGCGCAATATATTAATTATTCTTTAAAAAGAAACTACCGGGCCTCGACCCGCGACCTTAAAATTTGGCATAAATTCCTGCTTCGGCATAATCTGAATTTAACCAAGGTAGTTTCAATAATTTTATTAATGCTTATCGAAGCATACGCTTTAATGTTGGGGCTATGCGATAATTTCCGGGGCAGGGATCTGCTTAAGTGGCCGGCAATTAATACCACTAAACAATAAAGGCGCAAAAAATGATAATCAGAAAATTCTATTTTTTAATCAAGGCTTTTTTTATACAACAGTGGTGGGATTTTAACCGGTTGAATAAATTCCAAAACTTAAAATTACGGTTTATTTTGCGCTATGCTGGAAAGAACGTTAATTTTTATCATCATCTATTCAATAAACTCAACCTTGATCCTGATAAATTCAAAGGAATAGAAGATTTAAAACTGCTGCCTATTATCAATAATGAACTGGTGGTAGCTAACCTGCCGGACTTTATCGCTCAAGGAACAGCGGTCAAAAAGTGTATCAAAAAAGACTCCTCGGGTTCCAGCGGCATCCCCATGGTAACTTATTATGACTTGCAAAATTACGATTATGTTGAGGCCATTTATGCGCGGGCTTTTTTTATACATCAGCTTAAGCCCTGGGACAGGATGGCATACTTTTGGTATAAACCTTTTGAAAAGAAAAAACTCTGGGAGCATCTGGGCTTAATGAAAAAAAACCTGATTCTTTTTACTGAACCGGTGGAAACCCAAATTAAAAAATTAATTTCAATGAAACCCACGGTCATACATTGTTTTCCTTCTACCCTATACTCCATCGCTAAAGAAGTCAAAAAGAACTCACTGCCGATCAGACCCCGGCTCATTATTACCCACGGCGAAACAGTCACCCGCCAAATGCGGGAATTCCTGGAAGCCACCTTCCACTGCAGGCTGTTAGATGAATACGGATTATCTGAATTTACCAGGATCGCCTGGGAATGCCCTCAAGGAGGCGGATACCATGTTGACGATGACTACCTAATCGTAGAAATTCTCAAAGATGACCAGACTCCCGCGCAGCCCGGAGAACGCGGCATGATTGTAATTACCTCTTTATTCAATTTAGCCATGCCGCTTATCCGTTATGCCACCGGAGACATTGGTATCCGGGGGCCAAAAACAAAATGTAAATGCGGCAGAGAATTCTCTAAGATCCTGGAAATCGAAGGCCGCAATGACGATTTTGTTATCCTCCCTTCAGGTAAGCTTATTTCCCCCCGTCAAGTTTTAGATAGCATCCAAAAGGACAGTTATTTTAATACCGACGAATTTACGGAAAAAATTTACCGCTATAAAATAATCCAAAAAGACTATGATAAATTTATCGTATTCATAGTGGCGCGCAGAAATATCGATGAAACGTTTAAAAAAGAAATTGCCGTCAGGATCCAGGAAGCTCTCCGGGAAAAAATTGAAGTTACTGTCCAATTGGTCCAAGACTTACCTTTGACTAAACACGGTAAATATAAAATTTTAATATCGGATATTCAAAAAACAACATGCTAAGAATCACTCTCATTGACCCTAAAGGCACCCTGGAAGGCTTAAATACCGGCCTGGGGTATTTGGCGGGGGCGTTAATTTCTAAAGGATTCGATCCGGAAATAATCGATTTTAATAATTATCCTGCAAACTTTCTATCCCGGCTAAAAGCTATTTCTTCACCAATCATCGGAATTTCCATAAAAACGGCTACTTTACCGGAAGCCGTTAAAATTGCCAGGATCATCAAACAGCATGATAAAAGTAAAATAATCGTTGGCGGCGGACCGGGAGTAACTTTACTAAAAGAAGATTTTATCAAACAATACCCGATCTTCGACGCGGGGATAATTGGCGAGGGAGAAAATTCTTTCTTAGAATTAGTCAAAGCGTTGGCCGGCCAGCAATCCCTGGATGAGGTGGAAGGCATTGTCTATAAATACGCCGGCCAAATAAAATATACCCAATACTCTTTTATCAAAGATTTGGACGCTCTCCCCTATCCGAACTATGAAGTTTTCGATTCAATTAAGAGACAAGGTATCAAGTCCTACCCTTTAGTTACCAGCAGAGGATGCCCATACCAATGCAGCTATTGTGTCGTGCCAAAAGTATCCGGGCCCCAATGGCGCAGCCGTACGATCGCCAATGTTATCGATGAGCTTCAAGCAGCCATAAAGAAACACCAGATAAAGAATTTCAGGATAAAAGACGATAATTTCACTTTAGATGAAAAAAGGGTTGCGGAGTTTTGCGAAGCATTATTAAAAAATACCTGGAATTTAAAATGGGGATGCGTAAATGGATTCCGGGCAGATACCTTGAATTTTAATCTTCTCAGCCTCATGAAAAAAGCAGGCTGCGAATATATAAGCATCGGCATTGAAAGCCTGGACCAAGAAGTATTTGAAAATCTAAATAAAGGCGAGACCCTTCAAGATATAACCGCTACTGTCAAATACCTGCAAAAAGCGGGAATAAAAGTTATCGGCCAATTCATCCTGGGCCTTCCTTATAGTAATTATCAAAAGGATTGCCAAACCGTAAAAAAAACCCGGGAGCTCGGCTTGAATGCGGCGATCTTTAATTATTTTATCGCCTACCCCCAAACTCCCATCTGGGAGCAAATCTCGGAAAAACGCAAAGGCGGAGCGGATTGGGAAAAAAGCAGCCAATGCGTAGAAATAAAACCGGTTGTTTCCGGGTTAGATTATCCAGCTTCCCTAAAAATTAAAATGTATTATCAAAGCAACCTTTTATATAAAAATTATCACTTGCTCGCCGCTTTTAACGATCCATTTTATAAAAAAGTCTTTAAGTTAATTACCGCGATATTAAGATATGATTTAATTCATACCGGGGATCATTTTATGGCCCTGGGAAATTTATTAATTAAACGGCTTGGAAATGGCTAATTTGATTAAACAAAATTTGCGAAAAAAATTATTTTTTCTGTCCAAGCTTCCTTTTATCTGGCTGAACAATCACCGTTATTTCTTTTCTTGCGTATTCAGCTTAACCTTCAAATGTGACTCGGCGTGCAAAACCTGCAACATCTGGGAAAATGGCCGCGGCAAAAAAGAACTAAACACCCAGCAATGGCTGCAAGTAATTAAAAAAATATCCAAAGAAAATATTATCTGGGTTACCCTTACCGGGGGGAACCCTTTCCTGCGGGCGGATTTAATAGATATTTATTCTGCCTGCCTGGAACACTTAAAACCCCTGGTTATCACTATCCCGGTCTCGGCTACCTGTCCTAAAAAAATTTATGAAGATTCTAAATTAATCTGCAAGTTGAACAGAAGATACCAGAATAAAACATTCTTAAACATCAGTTTGGACGGAGTCGGCGCAACGCATGACCTAATGCGGGGGCGCCAGGGGGCATTCCAATCTACCCTGAAAACCATTGAATTATTAGCAAATTTAACCAAAGAGAATTCAAATTATTTAGAATTAGGCTTCTTTACTACTATCTCTCAATACAATATCGGAAATTTCCAAGAGATCCTCTCTTTCGTTAAAAGCAACCGTATAAAACATAAATTAAATTTTTCATATGGTATCGGCATCGCTGAAAGCAGAAAAGAATTGTTTAATGAAAACTCCTCCCTTTCCCAAAATCTCGAAAAAGAAGAGTTGCTGCCGATAATCAATGTTTTTAGAAAATATATAAAAACATTGCCTACTGATCCGGTAAAAAGGACTTTTTTGATTTCCTACGCTGACTTTTTAGAAAAAAATATTATTTCACCAAAGAATATCGATTGCCGGATAGGCAATTTTGCCTTGCACATAACCCCTCAAGGGAAAATCTGGAATTGCGCGATAAAAGGCGATTGCTCAGGAAATATCCTGGATGCCGGTAACCTGTCGCACAAAAAACAAGCTCCGGTCAGTTGTATGTGTTACAATGTAAACTATCATTATATAAACACTTTATCGAATTTTACCGCCTGTTTATCTTGGCTTAGAATATATGCTGCCTTAAAATTAGGGAGTCTTTATGGACCTGGCAATAATCTGTCCGGTTAACTATTATCATATTTTTTCTCAATACAGCGATTTCGAAATGGCCCTGGCGCACCTGGTCGTGGCCTGCGATCCCTATAGAAATTTTTTGAAAAATCAATCTCAAGCAGGTAAATCCATAGTTTTAGATAATTCCAGCTATGAATTACGCAGGCCCGTATCGCCTAGTGATCTCTTTCGGGCGATTGAGCTCATCAACCCTGATGAAGTAGTCGCCCCGGATAAACCGGGTGATACCAAATCCACGGTTTATTCAACTTTAAAATTTTGCGATTCCATCACTAAAATGAATACCTCCCTAAAAATCCAGGCCGTTGTTCATGGGAAAGACTTAAAGCAAATACTCTATTGTTATCAACAGTTCCTGCGAGAACCCAGAATTTCTACTATCGGGATACCTTTTGGCTTGAGATTAAGAGAAAATTTAAGTCTGCGTAAAATGAAAAGGGTTAAATTCCTAAATCACTTAAAAAATGAAGGACTGGTATCTAAAAATAAAAACTACCACTGCCTGGGGCTCAATGATTTTCAGGAGGCATCCCTGATCAAAGAATTAGGTTTTGTGAAAAGGATAGATACCTCTCTGCCTTTTTTATATGCCAAAAAGTCTATCCGGTATATTCCCGGCAGCCAATATCAAAAACCTAAAAGATGGAAAAATTATTTTTTATCAGAGTTATCCGAGAATGAGCTGTCTTATTCATTACAAAATGTTAAATCCTTAAAAGAGATATCCCGATGAACGCAAAAAGAAAAACAATTATTCTGGTCTTAATCTTGATCAGCCTATTAAGTTTAACACCTGGTACGGCTCATGCCTCTCAGAAGGTTTTATTTATCGGTATTGACGGCGCAAGCTGGGATGTGGTTAACCCGCTGATAGAATCCGGAGAGTTGCCTAACTTTAAAAAATTAATCGAGCATGGAGTTGCCGGGCAAACGGCTACCGAGTCATTTTGGTCGCAGGAAATATGGGTAAGCATGTTGACCGGGAAATCCGCAGAAGAACACGGCATGCGGGGTTTTGTTAACGTAATTGACGGACGGCTGGTGTTAATGTGCTCTTCTCAGCAGCGCAAAGTTCCCGCATTATGGAATTTATTAAGCGATCATGGTGTTAAGAGCGCTTTTATTGCTTTTTTAGGTAGCTGGCCGATAGAGAAAATAGACGGCTATATGCTTTCCCAGTGGGCTCTCCCCTGGTATTTTTTAAAAAAATACATGCCCGACTTATTATTTAATTTTACTGATGAAAAAAAATTGATTTTTCCAGCCGATTATAGTAAAAAAATTGACGCCATGTTTACTCCCAACTACTTTAAACTGCGCGAAGAAATGTCGAAAAACGGTTTTCCTTTAAATCTGCCTGCGGACCGGGTCAAAAAATATAGGGATGATATGCAAAATGATATCCGGGAAATGGCTTCTAAAGTAATCAAAAAAAACAAATTATCTCCTTTTCAGCCGGCTTTAAATATACCTTTTCTGGTAATCGACGCCGGATTACTGCCTCCCATCATTTACGCAATTACAAAATACCCCTTTGAAATTGCTAAAGAAATCATCTCCAACGACCCCCAGGTAGAATTCCTCTCTCTCTACCTAGGCGGTCCGGACATTCTTGAGCATCTCTATTTTCCTGTTGATAACAGCTCTCCAGCCAAGGTAAAAACTATCGCTAATATCTATAAATATATCGATAAAAAAATCGGCGAGATGTTTCCCCTGCTTTCAGAAGATTGGGTAATTTTAGTCGCCAGCGATCATGGCATCTCCGCCTGGAAAACAGGAAAAACTGAAAACGGCCCCATTCACACCAAAGAAAATGCCATTTTTATTATCAGCGGTAAAAACATCCGGGAAAAACAAAATCTTTCCCAAAAAATCAATATCTTGGATATATTCTATTTGTTAAAACACCTGGCTGGCTTGGATGATTCTTTCCCGAACCAACACAAAAGAATATCTGATGAAATATTTAAATCTTGAACGTCTTAATTGTTCCATCCGCAAACGGCTGTCCGCAGAGGGCGCTTTCCTGTTATTGATAATTGCCGTTGCCCTGGCGTTGCGTACTTACCAGCTGGCCAAATATGACCTTTGGTATGATGAAATTATTTCTTTTTACTCGGCCCGGGATTTTTTTCACCCCACACACCAAAAATTCATCGAACCGCCCTTATTTTATTTTCTTTTACACTATTGGATTAAAATCTTTCCGGCGAATGAATTTTGGCTCAGGCTCCCTTCCGTAATCATCGGGGTTTTTACGGTAATCGCTACCTTCAATTTCAAAAAAATTATTACCGATAAAAAAATAGTATATTTAGCTACCGCTTTAATCGCTCTCTCCCCTTTTCATATCTGGTATTCTCAAGAAGTGCGGCACTACATATTAAGCTGTTTATTGGCAGTCTTAAATATCTATTATTTTTTAAGCCTCCTAAAAAATAAAAACCTAGCCGGATGGCTAAAGTTTTCTCTAATTTCCATCCTGGGCTTGTATTCATCTTATTTCTTTATTTTACTTTTGTGCGCAGAATTTATTTATTCACTGTTTAAAGTCAGCTTTGGCAAGATTATAATCTGCTACAGCTTTATTCTGGTAATCTACAGTTACTGGCTGCCCTCTTTTACCAAAGAATACCTGTTTATTAAACAGGGCTTTTGGAATACCATCCCCACGCTGCCGCTGCTCAACTTAAAGTACGTTTTTGAAAATTTCGGAATGGGCTATAATTGCGCAACGGGCGTGTATATTTTTTACGATTTATTTTTAATATTTATTTTTGGCTACATTTTTATCCTAAAAAAAGAGCTGCTGAATAACCCTGTTTACCGGTGCGGATTCAGCCTATTAACTATTGGGCTAGTAATTTCTTTTTTATTTTCCAGATCAATTCTTGCGATCTGGCTGGATCGCGGATTAATTATTTTTATTCCCTTATTCTATCTGCTTGTTTCTTTTGCTATTTTAAACTTAAAAAAATGGGCCAAAATATTTTCAATCGCCGTTGTTTTATTTTTACTCTGTTATGCGCTTTTTAATTATTATGCGCAAACTAACCTTTGTTTCCTGCAGCACAGGATCGGGGTAACCCCTAAAGAAAAAATAAAATCTGCTATAAGCTTCCTGGAAAAATCAGGCCGGCCCAATGATCTTTATTTGATCTCCCATCTTTCGATATACCCGGCCTTTAGCTTTTATAACTTTAAGTACCCCCATTATTTTATTTTCCCCAATGGCGCCCTCCATGATACTTTTAAGACGCCTTTTGTGGAAAAAGGTAGGTTCATTAACATCGAAACCGCTAAAGCTAAAATTAAAAATGCGGATAATTTAATCTGGATAATCGGCAGCAACTGGGAAAGAAATGACAATAGCCAGGCAGGACAAAAAGTAATCGATAGTTTTAATAAAGATTTCAACCGGGTAGTTAATTCAACAAACGACGGCTTTTATATCCACTGCTTTAGAAAATCTACTCATGAAAGCTAAGGCAGACTTTAGACGAATATTTATCTTTTTCTTATAGGATCTTTAATAGATATTCTACTATTTCCGGATCAAATTGGGTTCCGGAAGCTTTTTTTACGATGCTGACCGCCTTTTCTTTTGAGTAAGCCTTGCGATAAGGGCGATCAGAAACCAACGCCTCATATACATCAGCAATAGAAATAATCCTGGCGGCCAGAGGGATTCTTTCTTTTTTAAACCCATAAGGATATCCCTTGCCGTCCCATCTCTCATGATGATAAAGAATAGCCGGAATTATCGGATGCAGAGAATTAATTGACCTGATAATATCTACTCCGATCTGGGGGTGTTTTTTTATCTCAGTGAATTCCTCATTGCTGAGCTTAGACTTCTTAAGCAAAATTTTTTCACTGATCCCAACCTTTCCCAGATCATGCAGCATGGCTGCCTGCTCAATAAGCCCGATCGCCTCTTGGGATAAATTTAATTTCCGGGCGATACCCACAGCATAACCGATCGTTCTTTCAGAATGCTCTCCGGTATAATGGTCTTTTTGCTCGATCGATTTGGCAAAAGCGAAAGTTTCTTCTACCAGGCTCTGCGTCACCCGCTGATTAAGTTTACCGATTTTATCTTTGAGCAAATGAATATCGGAAGATTCCCGGGTTTGAACTTTAATTTTTCCTATATTCAAAGAGGAATAAACTCGGTTGCCGCCGCTCTCTTTAGCCTTAATCAGAATCTGATCAACCAAAGCTAAAAGCTCCAGGTCATTACAAACATTATCTTCTGGGTAAGTTGCCACTGCTAAGCTTAACTTTAATTTAATCACATGCGTTTTATCCCCGAAATCCAACAACTGCGCTTTATTTAGTATTCGATTTGCTAAAATTAATGCTCCGGCTCTGCTGGTATCCGGAGAAATAATAATGAATTCTTCCCCTCCGTAACGAATCGCTACATCATAGGGACGGATGGTTTCGATTAACAGCATAGCAAATTGTTTTAATATTAAATCCCCAAAAAGGTGTCCGTAAACATCGTTTATGGATTTAAAATAATCCAAGTCCATCATGGTTATCGAAAGAAGGGTAGCTTCCCTCTCTGCGCGTGAAAAATTAACCCTGAGCGCCTCTTTAAGATAATCATAGTTGTAAAGACCGGTGTGGGAATCCTTTAAAGCCATCTCTTTAAATTTCTTGTTCTCCTCCTCTTCCAAACGTCTGCGAACAGTAATGTCGCGGATATTACACTGAATGACCTTCTTTTGATCAGCGATATAGACATTGCTAACAAACTCCACATTAACCAAGCTACCGCTTTTGGCTTGCAAAGGCAAATTTTCATAGCGGATATAACCTTGGGCTTGCAATGCCTCAAAAGCACTCTTGCTTTCTTCGATATTTATAAAAGCTCCGATCTCCCAGAGTTTTTTGCCTAAAAGTTCATCGCGGGGATAACCCAGCATATCAGTTATGAATTTATTAGCCTCCGTAATTTTTCCGGTTTCAGCATCCAGGATCAAAATCCCATCCTGAGCGGCTTCAAAAAGCCGCCGGTAGATAATTTCAGATTCATCCGAAACGCTTTGTGCATGGCTGCGCTGAGTAACTTCGCGCCAAATACTTAAAAACATATCCTGGTTTTTATAACGGATTAAGGAAGTCGACACAAGGAGTATTTTCTTCGTCCCATCTTTGGCCCAGACAGCGGTTTCAGCTTCAAGGCAATTCTTTTCTTTAGCAATCTCGCTTAAACTGGCCAGGATGTTTTGACGATCGTTAAAATCAGGGTGGATCAGCTCATTAAAATCCTTGGCAGAATTTGCTTCTTCTTTAGTATAACCGGTAATCTCCTGCATTTTGAGATTAAATATTTCAAAATACCCGTTAACATCAGAAACCGTGATGCCATCGCTTATCTTATTAATAACGGTATCACTGCTAATTATACGCTCGCAAAGTTCTCTTTCTTCCGGCGAAGAATTATTCATATTCAAGGCCTCTTTAAAAATAAAAAAAGACAACCCTCCCCTTTAGAGTTGTCTTTACTTGAACTAGCTTATAGCTATGAGGAGAAAATACCTTTACTTACCCTTATAAAAAGTTTACCATTTCATAGAATAAAAATCAAGCGGGGGACTTATTTACATAAATAGTTACGCCCACGCCGAAGAAAACCTCATGTGAATACCGTTAAGAAGCTTTCTAATAAATAGGGGCAATCAAAAACCGTAAACCTACTGGATAATCTTCAAAAAAGCTTCGACTATCTGGGGGTCAAATTGGCTACCGCTGTTTTTCTTAATCTCCCGCGCAGCTTCTTCAATGGTATTCTGATTTCGGTATGGCCTCTTGGAAGTTATCGCGTCATAAGTATCGGCAATCGCGATTATCCTGGCCATTAAAGGAATTTCCTTTTCTTTTAGCCCATCAGGATAGCCTGCTCCGTCAAAACGCTCATGATGATGTTCTATGTTAGGCGCTTCTAAACGTAAAAGGCGGATTTTATTAATAATTTCGCTGCCGATAACCGGATGTTGCTTAATCTGCTCCCACTCTTCTAAAGTCAGCTTTGCCTCTTTATCCAAGATCTCATCTTTTACTCCGATCTTGCCCACATCATGCATAATAGCACTGTACTCCAGCACATCCAATTGGTCTTGATTGAATCCTAATTTTTGTCCGATTTTTTTAGATAAATCCGCTACCCTTTCAGAGTGGCCCTTTAAATATTTACTTTTAGCTTCTGAAGCAGAAACAAAACTAGCTAAGATATCCAGAAATAATATTTTCGTGAATCTAGCAGTTTTAGGCGATTTCAACTCTTGATTTTCCGGTCCTTCGGGAATATGCTTTTTAACCAACGCAATTAATTTTTTAGTTTCACAAGGCTTCAACGCGAAATCAACCGCTCCAGCTTTAAATGCCGTCTCCACATAATCATGAGTTCCTTTGCCCGTCAAAATTATAATCCGCAAATTGCTGTTCAAGGCGAGCATTCTTTTGATCAGGCTTATTCCATCTATATCTTGCAGTCCAATATCCAAAAAAACTAAATCCGGCGCAAAGCTTCTTACCTGGCTCAATGCCTGTTGGCCAGTCAAAGCGTAAGATACATCAAAACCCCCAAGAATTTCAAAATTCTTAGACAAGATGAAACAAAGATCTTCTTCATCATCAACAATGAGAATTCTTTTTTTACCTGACATTTTATCCTTTATAATAATAAACCCAAGGACGGCATCTCTGCTGGACTTGGGCGGCGATTTAAAATTTGGCTAAAATATCTGATCTTTTCTTGCTCACCAAAGAACCTCCTTTGTGAGTTAGTTCATCAATATTATCCCCCCTTATATATCGATGTCAAGGACAAATAAAGCTTGAATTTATTAATCTCTGGCATTGCGTTAAAATATTTACTAAATTTTTTATGCTCTTCATCAAACCATTTGACCGATAGTCTTACGGAATTGAGATAATGAAATAGCAAAAAACACCATGCCGATTATAGCCAAAGCGATCATCTGCTGCCAGACTACGCCAATACCTGCGCTGCGATAGAGAATTGCCTGAGAGGCGGACACAAAATGCGTGGTCGGCATAGTCAGCATTATACTTTGCACGAATACCGGCATGCTCTCCCGCGGAGTAATGCCTCCCGACAACATCTGTAATGGCAACAATAATAATACTATCAACAGTCCAAACTGCGGCATGCTCCGGGCAATCGTTGCAAGAAAAATTCCCATAGAAGTAGTGGCAAACAAGTGCAATGCTGCGCAGACAAAAAATAACCACACCATACTTCCAATCGGTATCTTTAATGCGCCATGGACAACCAGTGCTAACGATAAAGCAGTAACCACTAAAACTACCAGGCCCATCGACCAAATCTTAGCTAACATGATCTCTGCCGGAGTTACCGGCATAACCAGAAGATGTTCAATAGTGCCATGCTCGCGTTCGCGGATCAGCGCGGCTCCGGACAAAATGATTGACAGCATAGTAACGACATTGATCAACTCCATTAATGCCCCAAACCAAGACTGCTTCAATGAAGGATTAAAGCGTGCCCGCAAGTTCAGTTCTACCGGAAGAGCTGCATTCCCGCGATAACGCTGAGCAAATTCGCTAACCTGACCAAGTATGATTTCCTGAATATAACCGCTACCGGTAAAAGCCTGGCTCATTCGCGTAGCATCTACATTCAGCTGAACAGCCGGAGAACGCCCAGCCAGCACATCGCGCTGGAATTCCGGCGGAATATCCAATGCAAAAGTAAATTTACCCTTATCCATACCCTGATCAACCTGAGCTAATGAAATCATCCGCGGTTTTACAAAATACGGTGGGTAAAAAGCTGAAACGATGCGCTCTGATAACGGAGATCGGTCTTCATCTACAATAGCAATCGTGGCCTTACTCAAAGCATCGGGCATCGCCGTACCATGCATATAGACTGCGCCGGTAAATGTCCAAATAATTAACACCAGCATTATCGGATCACGCCAGAGGCTCCATAATTCCTTTACACCGAGACGACGAATGTTAGAAATATAACGCATAATTAAGCATCCTGTTTTTTTAGCAACATTATAGACAAACCCATAATCACCGGGCCGGCAAGCAACATTGACCAAAACGCTACCTGCAAATCACCTAGCCCCAAGGATTTGTTAAATATTCCACGGCTAATGATGAAAAAATGTGTCGCCGGATACACTTCCCCCATTAAACGACTGACCCCCTCCAGCGAAGACACCGGATCAAGCATCCCGGAAAATTGAGTTGCCGGGATCATCGTCCCGATCATTGCCATAAACATCGCCGCAATCTGACTCTTGGTAAAAGTAGAGGCAAATAATCCAAACCCGGTAGAAAAAATAATAAAGATCAGCGCGGCCAAGGCTAACGCCGGGAAGCTGCCCTTAATCGGTACGCCAAAAACGGTAACTGCCAACAACGTCATCAGCAGAAAACTGACCATACCCAAAGCAATATACGGTAATTGTTTACCAAGCAAAAACTCAGCGCGGGTAACCGGAGTAACATAGAGGTTAATAATTGAACCCAATTCTTTCTCACGCACCACTGATAAAGCCGTAAGCATACCGGGAATCATCAGCAGTAAAAGCGGGATAACCACTGGGACCATAGCCGGTAAGCTTTTAACATCCGGGTTATATCGAAAACGAGTTTCAATCGTCGCCAGCCCTTTAAAGTCTAAGCCGAATCGATGTTTAGCCTTATCTACTAGCCAGCTTTGATGCATTCCTTTGACATAACCCTGCACAGTCTCAGCGCGCGATGGCATCGCTCCATCAATCCAGGCAGCAATTTGCACCGGGTCTCCACGCCCCAGGTCACGCGCAAAACCCGGAGGAATTTCAATCGCTAACGAAAGTTCCCCGCTGCGCATACGCCGGTCAAGTTCAGCATAGTTAGCAATCGGAGGTTTTTCGTCAAAATACCGCGATCCGTCTAAACTTAAAGCGTAACTCTGGCTCAAAATTGTCTGATCGCGATCAAGTACCGCAAAACTAAGATTTTCCACATCCATACTAATACCAAATCCCATAACGAACATTAAAATAAGGCTGCCCACTAACGCCAGCGTCTTTCTCACCGGATCACGATCTAATTCCAGGGTTTCGCGCAGCGAATAACTAAACGCACGTTTAATATTAAAAAATTTACTTAATTTATTTAAAAATTTTATTCTTCCCTGTTCAACGGCAGCTTTAACCGACTGAACAAGCGGAGTGTTAACAGGCAATTTAACCTGCTCACCGGTAGCTCCGGCATCCTCAAGATAGCCGATAAATGCCTGCTCCAAAGTAGAGGAGCCGCGTTTGCGCACTAACTCCGCCGGTGCATCACTCACCAGAACCCGGCCGGCATGCATAAGAGAAATACGGTCGCAACGCTCAGCTTCATTCATAAAGTGCGTGGAAATAAAAATTGTAACCTTATCCTTACGCGCTAACTCAATCATTAAATACCAAAAATTATCGCGCGCGATTGGATCAACACCCGAGGTCGGCTCATCCAATATTAGCAATTCCGGCTGGTGCACCATGGCTACCGCCAGTGATAGGCGCTGCCGGATACCTAACGGAAGATTATCCGGCAAGATATTGAGTGCATCTTTAAGGTCAAAACGATTAACCATCGCTTCAACCCGTTGCGGGATTTCCGGCTCCGGCACATTGAACAGACGCGCATGCAGCATCAGATTCTGTTTTACGCTAAGTTCAGTGTACAATGAGAATGATTGCGACATATAGCCGACGCGCCGGCGCGTGGCAATGTCATGCGCGTCTACCGGTTGGGCAAAAAGCCAAGCCTCACCCTCACTCGCCGGCAGAAGTCCGGTAAGCATTTTCATGGTCGTGGATTTACCACAACCATTAGAACCCAAAAACCCGAAGATCTCGCCGCGGCGAATACGAAAACTCACATGGTCAACCGCCGTAAAATCACCAAACTTCATAGTCAATTCATGCGCTTCAATAGCTACTTCCTCTTTACCGCTAGTAATCAACGGGGGAACAACAACTTTACGATGAGAACGTTTTTTTTCTTCAGGTAATAACGCAATAAATGCCGCTTCCAACGAATCAGCCCCCGTACGTTCATGCAACTGAAGCGGCGTACCGACAGCTAATATTCCTCCGGCATCCATTGCCACTAACCAATCAAAACCTTCAGCTTCTTCGGTATAGGCAGTAGCCACAATTACACTCATCGCCGGCCGCAAACGGCGGATACCGTCAATCAGATTCCAAAATTGCCTGCGGGCCAGCGGATCAACCCCGGTAGTCGGTTCATCTAAAATCAGTAACTCCGGGTCATGGATCAACGCGCAGCATAATCCTAATTTCTGCTTCATACCCCCGGAAAGTTTACCGGCCGGACGTCCAAGAAATTGGTGTAAACCGGTAGCTGAAGTCAAGTTATCAATCCGGCGTCTACGTTCAGCGGCACCATGGCCGAACAGGCGGGCAAAAAACTGCAGATTTTCTTCAACCGATAAAGTAGGATAAAGATTTTTTCCTAAGCCTTGCGGCATATAAGCAATATGAGGACAAACAATATTCCGGTGGCGGACATTAGACATATCTCCGCCCAACACCTCAACTTTCCCCTGTTGTACAGCGCGGGCCCCGGAAACCAGCGATAACAAACTGGATTTACCCACGCCATCCGGACCAATCAACCCCACCATACAGGCCGCTGGGATCTCTAGATTAACATTATCCAGCGCAATCGTCTTTCGATAACGCAAGCTGACGCCGGATAAACGGGCAACCGCATCGACGGAGCTGGTTGTATTTTTGATCATTCCAGTATTTTTATTTTGAGTTTATTCGGCCACTGAGCTAGGGAATCAAGCTTAATCCAGGCCACCCCGGGCAGGCCTGTTTTGACATATTTAGGATACTTCAAAAGTAATTCACGAGAAATTTGAGCCTTGGCTCGAAACATTAACTTCTGCCGTTCACTGGATGTCTCCACCGTCTTAGGTGTAAATTGAGCGGTAGAAGCTACAAAACTAATCTTAGCCGGGATTACATACTCCGGGGCGGCATCCAACACAATACGCGCCTCCGCCCCTATTGACACCCGGCCCGCCGCATGTTCAGGCAAAAAAAACGTCATATATACATCGGACAAATCCACCATATTCAACGCTTTGCCTCCGGCACCAAGGACTTCACCAATTTGGGCGATCCGATACTGGATTCTGCCGGAACAAGGGGCTTTCAAAGCGCTATCGGTAATTTCAGCTTCTACTCGCGTAACCGTAGCCTCGGCCGCGACCAGTGCTGCCTGAGCGCTGCGTGCATTAGCCCGGTCATCATCAAGTTCTTGAATCGAAGCAGCCCCTTCTTTAGCTAATGCCTCTGTTCGCACCAGACGACGCTGCGCGGCGTCTAATTCGCTCTCCCGTTGCGCAACCACTGCCTTAGCCTCATCACGCTGTGCCTCTAATACATCAACTTGCATTTGCACCAGGAGTTGTCCCGGTTCGACAAAATCACCCTCGTCAACAAAAATATTTATCACGCGGCCGGCCAGTTTAGCCGACACGTCAATTTCAGTAGCTTCAATCCTGCCATTACCGCTAACCAGAGATTTATCATTAAGCCGCAGCCTATTCCAAAAATAAAAGCCCGCTACAACGACCACTACCGCAATCACAACCATTATCAATATTTTTTTCACTTTAAGATTCATCCTAACTTCCTTTCATTTGGCTTAAATTTTCCAGAGTAACCTGCTCAACCACGCTAGTCTGAGCGCCACCGCCCAATGCGGCGTATAAACGAACGCGGCTGGAAAGTAGCGCGCGGCGCGTTTGCACTAATTGTTGTTCGATGGAAAGCAAATCACGTTGAGCATCGAGCACTTCCAAAAAGGCCGAGGTCCCGTTATCATAGCGCAATTGCGCAAGACGGGCGCGCTCAGTCTGGACAACCAAAGTCTCCTGCTGAATACGCACCTGTTCGCTTAACCATTTTTGCTCCGCTAAAGCATCGGCGACCTCGCGAAAAGCCGCCTGCACGGTTTTTTCGTATCCGGCCACCGCTAGATGCTGGCGGGCTTTGGCTAGACTTAAATTATTCATATTACGTCCTGTATCAAAAATTGGAATTGAAATATTTGGACCATACTTCCAAACTAAACTTTCCGGAGCGAACAATCCTTCAAGATCAGCACTCGCCGACCCCCAAGAACCGATTAACGTCACCCGCGGAAAGAATGCCGCACGCGCAGCGCCGATATTAGCACCCGCCGCCCGAAGCTGATGTTCAGCAGCAATAATATCGGGACGGTTAATAAGCAGCTCTGACGGAAGCCCGCAACGCAAAGGGCGTAAAACATTAAAATCGTTTAAGCGTTTTTGGGCAGGAGCCAAATCCAAAGATGAACCCGCAAGAAAGACTAAAAAATGCGCCTCAATCGCACGCTCTTGTTCAAGCTGCGCGCCTAAAGCCTGCGCCTGCTTCAATAATGTTTCGACTTGAGTCACATCCAAACGCGATATTGCCCCCTCTTCAAACCGGCGTTTAAAAATCCGCAACGATTCTTCCCGGGTAGAAATCGTCTGCCGCGTTAGCGCTATACGTTCATCAAGTTCGCTCAATCTTAAGTAGCTATTAGCCACATTCGCAATCAAACTAACAATCGCCGCTTGGCGGGCTGCGCCAGTGGCCAGGTAATTTTCTAGTGCCGCATCTTTTAAATTACGCACCCGCCCCCAAAAATCAACTTCCCAGGCGGCTGAATTCAAATCCACCTGAAATTGCTTGCTAGTCTGTTTATTACCGGTCAGGCTTAGATCAGCTGGCGTACGTGTACGCATTCCGCTGGCTCCGGCATTGATCGTGGGAAACTGATCAGCCCGCTGAATTCCGTAGAGAGCGCACGCCTCTTCCACGCGCAACACAGCACTACGCAAATCTCGATTATATCTTAAAGCCTGCTCGATAATCGCACATAGCTTTTTATCCAAAAAGTAATCTTTCCATCCGATAGCCGCCGAAGCCGTAGGCTCCGAAACTGATTCTGCCACGGTATCATACGGATAGCTTTCAGCAACCGGAAGTTTCGGCTTCTCATAAACGGGAGCCAAAAAACTGCACCCGGATGCGCTGGTTACGAATAAAAATAAAACAAAAAGTCGAACCGCTCCACCGCTAGTTTTTAAACCAGGCAGTTTTACGGATCGACTTTTTCTTCTAAACTTTAACGCATTCTCTAAACAATCAATCATTGCTGCAGTTTTAGGGTAATGCTGTTTAGACATAATTCTCTATATTTTAAAAACTTCTTAAAAAACATAACGCAAATTATTTACTTATATTCTACCGCGCTGCGAATATCTTTACAACAAATTTTAAAAATATGAGTTAAAAATATATCCGCATCTTTATAGGCAAACGGTAAAAAACTGCTTTTAAAGTAATCTTCTTCTGTCTAAAGATAGCCCCTAATTTACTCTAAAAGATTATTCAGCATCCATTCTTTTAAACTCAAAATCTAATAATGAAAGAATTTTGTCTTGAAAGGATCCCCGGTTATCCTGTTTGCTGGCCTCCTGCTCATCAAGCCCGCCTCCGCCTAATACCGCATAAGCCTTCGCCTGGTTGGCGAGTTTAGAAAATTTTGCGAAAATCAACCCCCGTTGCGCGCTATAAAGCGAACGCTGCGCATCCAGAACGCTTAAATAACTATCGATCCCATTGGCATAACGTTTGCTTGAAAGATCATAAATTTTCTGCGCGGAATCAACGATGGATTGTTCCCCCATTATTTGTTTATCCACGGTACCTTGCACGGCAAGTACATCCGCCACCTCGCGAAAAGCCGTTTGAATAACTTTTTCATACTGAGCCAGCGCAATCTGGCGCGTAGATTCACTAACCCTGTATGCCGACCAGGTACGCGCATCAAAAATCGGCATCACTATCTGCGGGGCATAAGTCCAAGTATTCCTGCCGGCTTTAAATAAACCTGAAAACTCATTGCTGGCAGTACCCAATATAGTAGTCAGCGAAATACTCGGAAAAAAAGCAGCCCGGGCCGCCCCAATATTAGCATAAGCGCCTTTTAGTTGATGTTCTGCTTCCATAATATCCGGCCGCTTAAGCAATACCTGCGAAGATAAACCGGCAGATAAATCTTTAAGTGGGCTAACACTTTCCAGATCAGACGGCAGGAGATCTTCCGGCACCAATTCACCGGCTAATAGGTTCAGCGCATTATGATCCAGAGCTTCCTGCTGCGTATAACGCACAACATCGGCATAGGCGGTATCCATCTGGGTTTTAGCCCGGTAAAGATCTATTTCATTGATAAGTTTAAGTTTATACTTGCGCTGAGCTAGATTATAAACGCCCTCCTGCGTCTTAAGGATAGATTTAACCAGATTAAGATTTGACCGGTCAGCAGCAATAGTTAAATATGCTTTAACCACTTCGTAAACCAATGCGATCTGAGCGCTGCGGCGGGCTTCTTTAGTGCCCAGATATTCTTCCAATGCCTGTTTCTTTAAGCTGCGGATACGTCCGAAAAAATCGACCTCCCAAGCGGTAATGCCTAAATCCACGCTGTATTTTTCTACTTCCTTGGAGGCGGTTGAAGCTAAAAAATCTGAAGAATACCGCTGTTTATTTAGTCCTGCTGCCACATTTACCGTAGGCAGCAAATTCGCCCGTTGCACTCCGTAGAGAGCGCGCGCATTTTCCATATTCAAAACAGCCAGCCGCAAATCCCGGTTGTTATTAAAAGCCATCTCGATAACCTGTTGCAATTTTGAATCGTTGAAAAATTCCCGCCATTCTAATTGCCGGACATCCAATTGGCTATTCTCCTGTGGAGTCGTCTGTAAATAAGCCTCTCCGCTAGGCCAATGCTCAGAAATTGGAGCGTTTGGCCGGCGGTATGGCGGGATCATTGTACAACCGCCCAAGCAAATAACCATCGCTAAAATTAAAACAGATATACGTTTCATATTATTTTTTCTTCTGTAGGGCTGTAACCACAGGTAGTTCAACAGGAATAATTTGCTGCTGTTGCTTGCGTCCGAAGAAACGGGTTACAATGATAAAAAACAGCGGGATAAAAATAAGATCGATGAATGTAGCCGAAAGCATCCCTCCGACAACTGCCGTTCCAATAGCATTCTGGGCTCCGGCTCCTGCGCCGGAAGTGATAGCTAACGGCAAAACGCCGAAAAAGAAAGCCATAGAAGTCATAATAACCGGGCGGAATCGGGTTTTCACTGCTCCCAGGGTTGCCTCCACCATCTTTTCTCCATGCTCCAAACGCTGTTGCGCAAACTGGATGATTAATATAGCATTTTTAGTAGATAAACCCAAGGTAGTAAGGAATCCGATCTGAAAGTAAACATCATTGGGCATCCCGCGTAAACTCGTAGCCAAGGTCGCTCCAAGAACACCCAGCGGTAACATTAATAAATTAACGATCGGGATACTCCAACTTTCGTACAAAGCCGCCACACACAAAAAGATAATCAATAGGGAAAAGGCGTAAAGCGGTCCTGTCTGTGCGCCGCTTTGCCTTTCCTGGTAAGAAAGCCCGGTCCAATCGTAACCAAACTCACGCGGTAGCTTTGAAGCAAGTTCTTCCATCGCCTGCATCGCTTCTCCCGAGCTCCTGCCCTTGGCCGGTTCTCCCCAGATATTGATAGACGGAAAGGCATTGTAACGTTCTAGCTTCGGAGATCCAAAAATCCAGTGGCCGGAAGCAAAAGAAGAATAGGGCACCATTTTCCCCTGTTTGTTACGCACGTAAATATTTTTCAGATCTTCGGGCAGCATGCGGTAAGGAGCGTCCGCCTGAACATCGACATGCTTGATCCGCCCGTCTTTTACATAATCATTAACGTAACTGGAACCGAAAGTGGTAGAAATCGTATCTTGAATAGAAGCGATCGAAACACCCAGGCTTCCGGCTTTCTCCCAATCCAAATCGATCTTATATTGGGAGACATCTTCCAGCCCATTTGGCCGTACGCGGATCAGGCGCTGATCCCGAGCCGCCAATCCGATAAGTTGATTGCGGGCCTCCATAAGTTTTAAATGGCCGGCACCCCCCCGGTCCTGTAACTGAAAATCAAAACCTTTGGCATTGCCCAACTCGATAATCGATGGCGGTGAAAAAGCATAAACCAATGCTTCGTTATAGAGGGCAAAATTCTTCATTGCCCGATCAGCTACAGCATCCGATTTTAGATTAGCCCGCTTGCGTAACTCCCAATCTTTAAGCTTAACAAAAGCCATACCGATATTCTGGCCGCGGCCGGATTGATTCTGGCCGGCAACCGTCATCACAGATTCAACCGCATCTTTTTCATTAGCCGCAAAATAATTCCGGATCTTATTCATTACCGCTTCGCTTTGTTCCAGCGTAGAGCCTGCGGGCAATGTTGCCATAATCGCCAAAATACCCTGGTCTTCATCCGGCAGATAACCCGTAGGCATCCTCATGAACGCAAATAACATAACCGCAACAATCACAAAATAGAAAAAGATATAACGCGTTTTTTTATTAAACGAATTGCTCACTAGCCGCACGTACCGGTCGCGGATCCCGAAAAATATTTTGTCAAACCACCGGAAAAAAGGACGCAGGAACCAAACCCCGCTTTCCGCAAGTTGATGGCCTTTGGGTACCGGCTTTAAAAACGTCGCGCAAAGCACCGGGCTTAAAATCAAAGCCACGAGCACTGAAAGAAGCATCGAGGCGATAACCGTCACTGAAAATTGACGATAAATAACACCTGTCGATCCAGTAAAAAACGCCATCGGTCCAAAAACCGCTGAAAGCACCAGGCCAATACCAATTAACGCCGGAGTAATCTGTTCCATGGATTTGGCGGCGGCTTCCCGCGGCGAAAGTCCTTCCTCGCTCATCAACCGCTCCACATTCTCCACTACCACAATCGCGTCATCCACCAGCAGACCAATTGCCAAAACCATAGCGAACATCGTCAACATGTTGATGGAATACCCAAAAAATCCGAGTACCGCAAAAGTCCCCAGTAATACCACCGGCACCGCGATTGTAGGTATCAATGTTGCCCGGATGTTCCCCATAAACAGATACATAACCAAAAAGACCAAAAAGATCGCCTCAACTAAAGTCTTAGCTACCTCTTTAATGGCTACCCGGGTAAAAGGAGTAGTATCATAAGGATAAATAACCTTCACCCCTTTAGGAAAATAACGGCTCAATTCCTCCATTTTTGCCTTGATCGCGTCAGCCGTTTTCAAAGCATTAGCGCCGGGTTCCTGACGGATAGTGATACCGGAAGCCGGCTGATCCCGGTTAAAGAAAACTTTTGAATCCACCAGATCGCTCCCCAATTCGGTGCGCGCCACATCTTTTATCCGGATAATCGAACCGTCCGGATTAATCCGGACGGGAACAGCAGAAAATTCTTCAGGAGTTTTAAGTAAATTCTGTACGATGATTGAAGCATTTAAACGCTGTCCTTCTACTGACGGAGCTGCGCCAAACTGGCCGCCGGAGACCTCGACATTATAATCTTGCAGAGCCTGCATAACATCTGCTACTGTCAATCCGTAGTTGGTCAGCTTTTTGGGGTCAAACCAAATACGCATCGCGTATTCACCGCCAATGCCTTCGGCTTCCCCTACCCCGGGCACCCTGGCTAATACCGGTTGCACAACACTAAGCATATAATCACGTAAATCAACATCACTCATACTGCCGTCTTCAGAAACCAAACCCACAACCAATAGATAATTCTTAGTGGATTTACGGACTGAAATACCTCTGCGTTGCACGGCATCAGGCAGCCGCGCCATCGCCAGTTGAAGCTTATTCTGAACTTTAGTCCAGGCAATATCCGGATCAGTCCCCGGAGCAAAGGTCAATTCAATGGAAGAAAGCCCGGAAGAATCACTACTGCTGGACATGTACAACATCTTGTCCAAACCGGTCATTTGCTGTTCAATGATCTGCGTCACGCCGTTCTCCACGGTTTCCGCCGAAGCACCGGTATAAAGACAGCCAATCCGGATAGATGGCGGAGCAAGCGGAGGATATTGAGCAATCGGCAGATTATAGATCGCTAATCCTCCCAAGATCATGATCATAATCGCAATTACCCAGGCAAAAACCGGACGCTTGAGAAAAAATTTCGATAACATAAAATTTCTCCGTTTAATTCGTATTTATAGACGGCGAGCTATTCTTAAGACCGCCGTCAGAAGAAACAACTTTCACCGAAACACCGGGTCTGACCTTTTGTATACCCTCAACAATTACCCGGTCACCGGGATTAAGGCCTGAGGAAACAAACCATTTATCGCCGATCGCCCGGTCAAGAGTAAGCATTCTTTGCTGAACCTTATTTTCAACATCCACAATAAAAGCAATGGCTTCACCTTTCGGGTTGCGGGAAACTCCCTGTTGAGGAACAAGAATAGCCCGCTCATCAACACCTTCTATAATCTCTGTCCGGACAAACATGCCCGGCAAAAGAATACCCTGCGGATTCGGAAAAATTACCCGTAAAATAACTGAACCTGTTGTCGGATCCACTGTAATATCCTGGAATTGAAGCACTCCGTCTAAAGGATACGGCGTGCCGTCCTCCAAAATAAGTTTTACTTTATTCTGATCCGTGCCATCCTGATTAAGACGACCGTCTTCTAAACTACGCCGCAAGCGGAGCAATTCAGTAGTAGACTGAGGAATATCAACATAAATCGGATCCAGTTGTTGGATAGTTGCCAGGGCTTGCGGTTGATATGCCGTTACAATCGCCCCCTCTGTAACAGTAGAGGTCCCGATACGGCCGGTAATTGGCGAGGTAATGGTAGTATAGTTAAGATTAATGCGGGCGGTCTTTAATTCCGCTTTAGCCTGTTTCAAAGCGGCGCTGGCATCATCAAAATCCTGTTGGCTAATTGCTTTTTCGATCAACGCTTCCTTATAACGGTCAACCCTCAACTGGAGGGCCGGTAAATTAGCCCTGACTTTCTCAAATGCCGCTTGAAACGGAGCCGGATCGATTTGATAAAGTATTTGGCCGGCTTTGATTTCAGAACCTTCAGTAAATAAACGTTTCAGGATCAACCCGTTAACCTGGGGACGGATTTCAGCAACTAAAAAGGCGGATGTGCGGCCAGGTAATTCAGTCTTAAGTACTAACCGTTCCGGACGCAAGACCACCACGTCCACTTCGGGCCCCGGCGGCAGAGGCCGGGCGGACGGCTTACAACCCGACACCGTTAAAAGCAAAAATGAAATTCCCAAAAACATGGCAGCTATAAAAAAACCAGGCCGATAGACTTTGGTCAACCTGTTTTTTAGGGATACCCATCCGAAATCAAAAAAATTTACTTTACTTTGCATTTTCTCTCCAAATAACGTTATATTTATTTTTCGGTAATTATTTTTTTCATATCCGCGAGATGATCTTCAAAAAACTTAAGGAATTTATTAAATTCGCCCTCAGGTACAATACTCATTACCTTATTCAGATGAGCCGGACCAGAAATAATAACAACATTATCTCCCGGCTTAATATCCATTGCTCTTCTGGCTTCTGCAGGAATAACAATCTGCCCCTTTGAGCCTACCGGGACTTTACCGTAAAACTTCGTGGGATTACTCATCTTCTGCCCTCTTTCTTAATTAATTGCTTTAAAATCTTCCGGGTCACTGGTATGAAAAGTATTACATAGTATACAAAAGATACCATATTTAAGCTTAATTGTCAATATTTTTTTTAATTTATCCCTAAATTAAGATAAAAACTAGATTGTCGGGCAGGAGACCATAAAAAGGCCTACAACCGCTACTAGCGATCATAGGCCATAAACTCTCCTATTAAGTAAAAAATAACAATATTACCGGTATTCATCTCATATTCTACAAGAATCAGCCTCTCTAATTTATTGGCCTTATTATATACGTAATACCTTAATATATAATAAGACTCTATTTCTCTAAAATGTTTTTAGAAAAATGGCAGGCATGGTCAAGCGGGTATTTGCCCGTAAAACAAGCGGTGCAGAAATTTTCTTTAGGCAAAGGCATGGCACTTAACATCCCTTCCAAGCTTAAATATTCCAGGCTATCGGCGCCGATAAAATCACGGATCCAGGCAATATCATGCTTGGAGGCAACCAGCTCTTTCTTAGTGGGGAAATCTATACCGTAAAAACAAGGAAATTTAAGCGGCGGACAGCTGACCCGCATATGGATCTTTTTTACTCCTGCCTGGCGTAAAGTCTTAAGCCGCGCCCTGCTGGTAGTGCCACGCACGATAGAATCTTCAACCAAAATTACTTCTTTGCCTCTTAAGACATCCCTTAAAGGATTAAGTTTTATTTTTACCCGAAAATCGCGCATCTCTTGGCTAGGTTGAATAAAAGTCCTTCCGATATAATGATTACGGATCATCCCGAACTCAAAAGGAATCTTGGAAATTTCCGAATATCCCAAAGCGGCAAATACCCCGGAATCAGGAATCGGCATCACCATATCCGCCTGAACCGGAAATTCCCTGGCTAATTGCGCGCCCAGTTTTTTCCGCGCCAGATACACGTTATGGCCGAAAATATTGCTATCCGGACGGGCAAAATAAATATATTCAAAAATACAATGCGCATGCTTTGTCTTTTTAAAAGGCTTAATCGACTCCAAGCTTCCTTTGTTAATAAATACTATTTCACCCGGTTCAATATCCCGGATATACTCCGCATTAATTAAATCCAAAGCGCAGGTTTCACTGGCCAGAATATAAGCCCCTTCAAATTTTCCCAGGCAAAGCGGGCGCCAGCCGAAAGTATCCCTGGCTCCGACCAAAGTGTCCTTAAGCATTAAAACTAAAGAATACGCCCCTTCCAGTTTAGCAAGCGACCAGATAATCGCCTCCTTAATATCTTTTTTCTGGCTATGCGCAAGAAGGTGGGCAATAATCTCTGAATCCATGGTCGTCTGGAATAAGGCGCCGTTATTTTCCAACTCTTTGGAAAGCTCCAGCGTATTAGTAAGATTTCCGTTATGCGCGATAGCAATATTCCCGATCTTTGATTTTACGTAAAAGGGTTGGGTATTTTTAATATTGCTGCTTCCGGTAGTCGAATAACGCAGATGTCCAATAGCAAAATCACCGCGTAAACTGCGCAGGATTTTTTCATCAAACACATCGCTGACTAAGCCTAAGGCTTTATGCAAATGCACCTTCTTACCGTTGCGGGTAATTATCCCGGCGGATTCTTCCCCCCGATGTTGAAGCGCATACAGGCCTAAACAAGCCAAGGTCGCCGCATCTTTATGTGGATATATCCCTAATATTCCGCACATTTAAAACCTCCTATTCATAGGTCGAATAATAATAAGGAGTGGCTGCCTCAAATTCCGCCGCGCAGGTATCAACTAATTTGTAATCCGGAATTATTCCTAAACCCACCCGCCACTTTCTTATAGCAGTCTGGCTTTGGCCGGATAATCGCGCCAACTGCACATCTGAAAAACCAAATTCTTTTGCTTTTTTGAGAAGCCGAATTGAGGAATCCTCGTTATTTAATCTCAATTTTTCTTTAATTTCTGTCTCCATTTCAATAATCTGCCTGATATTCTCTAAAAACCAGATGTCAATTCCGGTCAAACTATTTATTTTATCTAAACTATAGCCTTTCTTTATCGCCGCCTTAATATAAAGAATCCTTAAAGCGTTGGGCACCCTTAAATTTTTTAATAACTGGTCATCATCCGGTAAAGATTTCAAATCATCCAAACCGCTCAAGCCGATTTCTAAAGAACGCAGCGCTTTTTGCAGGGCCTCTTTAAAGCTCCTGCCGATCGACATTACCTCGCCTACTGACTTCATCGATACCGTAAGGGTAGAATCAGCTTGGGGAAATTTTTCAAAGGTAAAACGGGGAATTTTCACTACGCAATAATCAATCGTCGGCTCAAAACAAGCGGGGGTCTTTTTAGTAATATCATTGGAAATCTCATCCAGAGTATAGCCCACCGCTAATTTGGCGGCAATTTTTGCAATCGGAAAACCCGTGGCTTTAGAAGATAAAGCCGAGCTTCTGGAAACTCGCGGATTCATTTCAATTACAACCAGCCGCCCGGTCTTAGGGTCGACGGCAAACTGGATATTCGAACCGCCCGTCTCAACACCGATTTCCCGGATACAGGCAATCGCCGCATCGCGCATTTTCTGGTATTCTTTATCGGTGAGCGTCTGGATCGGAGCAACCGTAATACTATCCCCGGTATGCACCCCCATCGGATCAAAATTTTCAATGGAACAGATAATTACGACATTATCTTTTTTATCCCGCATAACCTCAAGCTCAAATTCTTTCCAACCGGCAACGCTTTCTTCGATTAAAATTTCACTGATCATGCTGGATTCCAGCCCGAATTTAGCCAATTTTTTGAATTCCTCTAAATTATAAGCCACGCTGCCGCCGGTACCGCCCAAAGTAAAACTCGGCCGGATAATCACCGGAAAACCTATCTCCTTAACCACGGCAGAAGCTTCTGCTAAATTATACGCTTTTTGGCTCCTGGGTAAATCCAGCCCGATTTTTTGCATGGCCGCCTTAAAAAGCCGGCGGTCCTCGCCTTTTTTAATGGCTTTAATATTTGCCCCGATAACCTGGACTTTATGTTTTTTTAATATTCCTTTTTCCGCCAATTCTACCGCTAAATTCAAAGCCGTCTGACCGCCCAAAGTAGGCAGTAAGCAATCCGGTTTTTCCCGGATGATGATTTTTTCTAAAACCTCTACCGAAAGAGGCTCAATATAAGTCTTATTGGCCGATTCCGGGTCGGTCATGATCGTAGCCGGGTTGGAATTAGCTAAAATCACATGATAACCTTCCTGTCTTAAAACTTTACAGGCTTGCGTCCCGGAATAATCAAACTCACAGGCCTGGCCGATGACAATCGGGCCTGAGCTAATAATTAAAATCTTCTTAATATCAGTTCTCTTGGGCATATTTCTCCATCATCTTAATAAACTCTCTAAATAAGTATCCGGCGTCATGCGGACCGGCTGAAGATTCCGGATGGAATTGCACCGAAAATATAGGCAGTTTTTTATGCCGCATACCTTCTAAAGTTTGATCGTTTAAATTAATATGGGTAACTTCTATATCTTTCTTGCTTAAAGAATCTATATCCACACAAAAACCATGGTTCTGAACCGTGATTAAAACTTTATTTGTTTTTAAATCTTTAACCGGGTGGTTTACCCCGTGATGGCCGAATTTAAGCTTAAAAGTCCTGCCCCCTAAAGCCAAACCGAGTATCTGATGCCCTAAACAGATTCCGAATATCGGGATCTTTCCGATTAATCGTTTTGTTGTTTCAATAACATAACTGACTGCCGCAGGATCTCCCGGGCCGTTTGAAAGCAGAATACCATCCGGTTTCATTTTCAAAATTTCGTTAGCGGATGTTTTAGCCGGGACAACAATTACCCGGCATTTATTTTCCGCTAGCTTATTCAAAATGTTATACTTTACTCCGCAATCAACAACCACAACCTTATATTTGTTTTTTGGAAGCATCCCTGGCCAAACATGCTTACTTCGGCAAGCAACTTCTTTGACTAAATCCCTGCCGACTAAACCGGCAGAATTCCTGGCTTTTTGGACTAAACTCTTTTCATCCAAATCCAGCGTAGACAAAACCGCTTTCATCGCTCCGGCTTTGCGGATATGCAAAGTTAAGGCCCGCGTATCTATTCCCTGCATACCTAGAATGTTATTCTCGGATAAATAATCAGAGAGTGACTGCTGAGAACGCCAGGAGCTGGCAATCGCACTGCACTCCTTAACAACAAAACCTTCCAAAGATATTCCGGAAGACTCTGCATCCTCTTTGTTAATACCGTAATTTCCGATCAAAGGATAGGTCATCACCACAATCTGCCCCTTATAAGAAGGGTCGGTAAGCACCTCTTGATAACCGGTCATGCCGGTATTAAATACCACTTCGCCGTATCTTTCTCCGGGTGCCCCGAATGATTTTCCTCTAAAAATTTTACCGTCTTCTAAAGCCAGTATTGCTTCCATTTTTTTTCTATCCTGCCTTCTCTAACGCAGCTTTGATAAACTTTTTAAACAAAGGATGCGCCTTATCCGGTTTAGATTTAAACTCCGGGTGGAACTGTACCGCAATAAAATAAGGATGCCCTTTCAGTTCAATTATTTCAACTAAATTTTTCTTAGGGTATATCCCGGAAAAAATCACGCCTTTTTTCTCAAAAATTTTCCGGTATTTATTATTGAATTCATAGCGGTGGCGGTGGCGTTCCTGAATAAGCATCCTACCATATACCTTAGCCGCCAGGGTATTTTTTTTAATCTTACAGGGATAGCCGCCTAAACGCATCGTTCCGCCTAAATCAGAAACCCCCTCCTGCTCCTCCAATAAACTGATAACCGGATATTTTGTTTTTTTAAATTCCGAGGAATTTGCCCCGGGCAAATTACAAATATCTCTGGCCAGCTCTATCGCCGCACACTGCATCCCTAAACAAAGTCCCAGAAAAGGAATTTTGTTCAGCCGGGCGAATTTAACGGCTTTAATTTTGCCTTCGATCCCCCGGTAGCCGAATCCTCCGGGAACCAGAATTCCCGAAATACCCTGCATTATTCTTTCTATCCCGGATCTTTCCAGAATTTCAGAATCGATTTTTTTTATTTCTACTTTAGTATCATTATAGATACCGCCATGGACAAGCGCTTCATATATTGACTTATAAGCATCCTGAAGTTCGATATATTTTCCCACCACAGCAATGGTAACCCGGTTTTCCGGATTAAGCATTCTGTTTACAACATCATGCTCCCATTCTTTTAAATCCGAAAACTTACAGATCAGCTTAAAATGGCTTAAAATTATTTCATCCAGAATTTGTTTTTTAAAAACTAAAGGGACCTGATATATTGATTCCATATCCGGGGATTCGATCACCGCTTCTTTTTTTACATTACAGAATAAAGAAATCTTCTCTTTAACACTCTCCGACAACGGTTTTTCCGTACGGCAGATTAAAATATCCGGAATAATCCCTATCCCGCGCAAAGTACCCACGCTATGCTGGGTGGGTTTGGTTTTTACCTCTTCTGCGGCCTTAATATATGGTACCAGGGTTAGATGAATATAAAGCACATTATCATAACCCATATCCAGCCTGAATTGTCTGGCCGCTTCCAGAAAAGGCAGGCTTTCGATATCCCCCACTGTGCCGCCTATCTCAACAATAACAATATCCGCCTTGGAAACCTCCGCGCATTTTTTTATCCTGTTTTTCACTTCATCGGTAATGTGCGGAATAACCTGGATGGTTTTACCTAGATAATCTCCCTTCCTTTCTCTGGAGATTACACTGTTATAAATCTGCCCGGTCGTTATATTATTAAACTTTGATGAAAGCGTATTCGTGAAACGTTCATAATGCCCCAGATCCAGATCTGTTTCTGCTCCGTCTTCAGTAACATAGACCTCGCCATGTTGATAAGGGTTCATAGTTCCGGGGTCAACATTGATATAAGGATCAAGTTTCATCAAAGCAACCTTTAAACCCCGCGACTCTAAAATTTTCCCGATCGAAGCGCTGGCTATACCTTTGCCTAAACTTGAAATAACCCCGCCGGTTATAAAAATGTATTTGGCCATCCTTAACTCCCCCTTTTTGCGCTTTCCAAAACTTTTTCTTCAGGTTTTGGAAATTCTTTTTTAGACCCAAAACAAACAACCTTTTGCGATACGACATCTGACATAATCTTTAAATTTCTATCACCGACACCATAGACCCCGATTACGTCTTTAAACCTGGGTGATTCGGGGATAAGATCCACAAACAGATTTTTTAATTCTTTCAGCCACTTATTATTAAATACCACTCCTTTTCTTTCAGGAAATAACGCAACAAAAAATATGCCCGTCTCCACTAAATCCTGGAAGAAGTGCGTGCCGAAGGATAACTCCGGCATAAGATTGCCTTTGTCCGAGGCGACTTCGGTGAGTACGGTAACATTATTTATCTCGGCAAACTTTACTGGCACGCCTAACGACGGAGTAGTGGTACCCCAACGCCCCGGCGCGATCATCAAAGTCGGCAATTCCTCTTTGTTCTGGATGGTGCGGTTTATTTTACCCACGATCCGCGCAACCTCGTATTTATCCTGTAAATTGAGCAAACTGTATCTTTCGGGATCAACGTTTACAACCCAAGATATCTTCTGCGAAATATTTCCTCCCAGAAAATACCCATTGGACTCAAAAAAGATATCATCTTTATTTATCTGGGATGGAATTTCTACTTTACTGCCCAATCCCCGTGTTTGCAAAGGACGGCATTGCAAAAGATTTATTTTAAAAGTGTTGTTAGCGGTAAAATTCACCGTAAATTCTATCTCCACGGGATACTGGTAAACCTGTTTTAGGGATTCCATAATCTTTTTAAAGTAACCTGCAAAGAGCGAATCCTGAAACAAATTATCGAAAGTCGGTATCCATGATTCTTCCGTCTGGATCCCTCTTTCATCCATCATCCGCATAGCATCATAATCTTTAGTGGCGATACGCTCCGGATGGGGATAAGACCTTTCTTTAATCAGGCTATCGAAAGTGACCGTTGATAAGTTATTTTCCTTAATGTTGATAACATCTACTGCGCGCTGCGAATACCTTTTTACGTCATCACGTTCGGAATAAGGGCGTCGTAAAGGATTATCCAGCGCCACCATCCTGGGATAATCACCCTCCACGCGGTTCACGGCCCGGGTTCCTAACCCGCACACCAGACGCAGCATTCCTACCTTGGGGTCCATAACATCATTCCACACATAAGTGTTATATGAAACTCCTACTCCGGCGATATCCGGAAAAAAATACTGCTTATGCGGGCTGCCTGAAACCCGCTGCACCAGAAGCGCCATCTGTTCATCTAGTTTATCCAAACCCCGTTGCTTACGGTAAGTGAGGGCATCTTCATTCATCGTACTGGCATAGATTTTTTTTACCGCCTCAGCGAACTGAATATACCGCTGCTCAGGAGTCCCCTGGTTAGCTAAGAATATGCTCTCGTATTTTCCGGCAAAAGCATTACCAAACCCATCTTCCAGAAGCGAACTCGAACGCACAATAATCGGAGAAGTACCAAAGTATTCTATGATTTGTTGGAAATCTTCCATAATCTCCTCGGAAAATACACCGTAAAGCATCTTCTCTTTGAGAATTTTTGCTACAGAAAAATACCCATTTTCGGTCTTTTGCTGCATCCGCAGCTTCCACCAGTGATTCTGAACAATATAGGAATAGAATATATCCGATCCGATATAAAATGAATCGTGCGGCTCGGTAACTGACTGCCAATCCAGCGCAGAGTTTTTAGCAAGTATTTGTCTGGCTAAAAGCATGCCCACGCTTTTGCCCCCGATAAAACCCGTGCCGATTAAACGGGATTTTATCTCCACCAGCTCTTCAAGCGAGAAATGGCGCATCGCTAATGCCAGGATTTTTTTGTTTTTGGTAATCATCAGGCCGCAAAATTCTTTAACCATTCTTTGTTTTTTATCTTGCGTCCCGTTTTTTCTAAGCAACTCTTCAGCAGCGAGAAATAAGCGATCCCAATAATCTAGATTTCTCTGGGCGTTCTGGATACCTTTTTTGTGGATATAAGACAACACTTTTGCCGCATTTACGCTATCGGTCACAGGAATGCAGGCTGCACCTTTCTTTTGATGCGGCAGGAACATCGTCGGTGAATACCGGTTCCACACCTTAAGTGGGTGAATATAAAAAACACCCCCGCTGTGATAAACATCGATCAATAACTGCGTGGTTTCACGAATACGGGCGATAGATTTAAAAGAGTGGTTGTTGCGTAAAAGTGAAAAATAGGTGACGGTCTTAAGCTCATAAAGGTAGGGGCAGGTGACCATGAAAAAATTCCCGATCATCAGGTCAGTGGCCCAGGCAGAAAGCAGTTCAGAAAGACAATCGAACACATAATAGGCGTCCTGGCCTTCTTGAGTAATAATCGTGTTGATTTTGGTAGTGAACGACTCAAATCCCGCCCGGGCATTCAACTCATAACGTTTTATCTGTTTAGAAGGCTTAAGTAATTCTTTATGCGCCGCAAAACGCATATAAATGACTTTCTTTTTTTCTTTTAAAGCCTCTTGGACAAACGGTTCTACCAATTGGACATAGTCCTTAATATCGTCAATCTGCCAAACCACATTGTCTCCGGCCCTTAGACCGGTAAGAATCGTATCTAACCCTTTTATCCCTGTACTTATCATAATAAATCCTCCTCCTGCAATCAGCCAGACACCGGGGCATCTGACAGGTTGAGCCGTTACATAAGCGGCAAATTGCTTTTACCCATCAGATAGGTATCAATACAATAAGCTGCACGCCGGCCTTCTGAGATCGCCCAGACGACCAAAGATTGCCCGCGGCGCATATCGCCGCAGCCAAAAACCTTTTTCACTGAAGTTTTATATAGCGCATCGGTTTTTACATTTCCCCGCTGATCGATTGCCACATCAAGATCAGTCAAGATTCCGGATCTGGATGTATGTAA
Source organism: Candidatus Omnitrophota bacterium (assembly GCA_035402765.1). Taxonomy (GTDB): domain Bacteria; phylum Omnitrophota; class Gorgyraeia; order Gygaellales; family Profunditerraquicolaceae; genus UBA6249. The sequence continues at coordinate 29,939 of DAONDX010000005.1, read as the reverse complement.
AAAACCTACGGCAATAATAATTAAATCCGCCTCGATCTCAAATTCGCTTCCCTTAATTTCACGCATTACCGGGCAGCTATCACTTTCAGTTTTCGTGAATTCGGTTCTTACACACGCCAGCTTCTTAACTTGCCCGTTTGCTCCGATAAAACGTTTAGTCAGCACTGCCCAGTGGCGTTCTCCCCCCTCTTGGTGGCTGGAAGAAGTTTTAAGCAATAAAGGATAGCTCGGCCAGGGAAAAGATTGTGTCCGGCATTCTGCCGGGCGCGGCATTACTTCAATCTGTACCACGCAGGATGCTCCTTGGCGATGCGCAGTACCTAGACAATCGGCCCCCGTATCTCCTCCACCGATTATTACTACTTTTTTACCTTTAGCGTCAATTAAGTCTTTCGGCTCGATTTTTTTACCAGCAATGCGCTTATTTGATTGCGTTAAATAATCCATCGCAAAATGAATCCCTTTTAAATCGCGGCCTTCGATAGGAAGATCCCGAGGTTGACGACTGCCCAACGCCAGGCATACGGCATCAAAATCCACTAAAAGTTTTTTCCCGGGGTAATCTTTACCTACCTCAATGCCGGTTTTAAAAACAATTCCTTCTTTTTTCCATAAATCGATACGCCGCTGGATTAGGTGTTTTTCCAGCTTAAAATCCGGGATCCCGTAACGTAAAATCCCTCCGACAGCATCATCCTTTTCAAAGACAGTTACCCGATGGCCGGCCCTATTCAATTGCGCAGCGGCTGATAAACCTGCCGGCCCGCTGCCAACGACCGCAACTTCTTTACCCGTAGGATTGCTTTTGCATAAGGGTGTAAGCATGCCATTTTTAAAACCAAATTCGATAATCGAAAGTTCATTTTCGCGGATGGTTATTGCGTCATCATTTAAACCCAGCACGCAGGCATATTCGCATAACCCCGGGCACAACCGGCCGGTGATTTCAGGAAGGTTATTCGCAGCCTCCAGCAAAGCAAGCGCTGCTTTCCAGTTACCGCGAAACATAAAATCATTCCACTCCGGAATATAATTTCCGATCGGGCAGGCAGAGTGGCAAAAAGGCGTACCGCAATTCATACACCGCGCGGCTTGCTCTTGCGCTATCGCATCAAGCCTGGGAATAGCAACCTGGTTATAATCCTTAACCCGCTCACAGACCTGACGGCTGGGATTATTTTTTCTGGCAAATTTTAAAAAACCTCTTATCTCACCCATCGGATTTCTCCGTTAGATCCAGCTGCTCTTCGATAATCTTGCCTTCGAGTATCCGCTTATATTCTATAGGTATAACCTTAACAAATTTCTTAAGTTCTTTGCGCATATTATCGATAATTTTTTCCGCCTTTATACTTTTGGTATACTTCAGATGATTATGCAGCAGCTGATAAATCGTATCCAAATCATCACCTTTTACCGCCTCCAGCCTGACCATGTCCTGATTGCAACGTTCTTTAAAGGTTTTATTTTCATCATATACATACGCGATACCTCCGGACATCCCGGCGGCAAAATTCCTGCCGGTTTCACCTAAAACAATTACCCGGCCCCCGGTCATATATTCACACCCATGGTCACCCACACCCTCAACTACAGCATACAAGCCGGAGTTTCTGATACAAAACCTCTCTCCCGCCTTCCCGCAAATGTAAGCCTCACCGAAAATAGCTCCATAAAAACTGGTATTACCGATAATAATATTCTCATCGGGCTTAATTTGCGCCCTCGTTGATGGGTAAATAATAATTTTCCCGCCGGAGATACCTTTGCCTACATAGTCATTGCTCATCCCTTCTAATTCAAAAGTAATCCCCTTAGCCAGAAACGCGCCGAAACTCTGTCCGGCAATACCTTTAAATTTACAAGTAATGGTATCTTCTAAAAGCACACCATCGCCGCATGACCTGCATACTTCTCCGCTAAGCATTGTTCCGACTGCACGGTTAGTATTATTAATCTCTTGAGTTATCGTAACCGGCTTATTCTTCTCCAAAGCATCCCGGCATAAGATAATCAGTTTCCTATCCAGCACCGAATCGAGATTATTTTCTTGTTTCATAGTACAAAATCTGCTTGCACCATCCGGCAATTCCGGCTTATAAAGTATGCGCGAATAATCCACTCCTTTGGATTTTTCCGGCAGGATTTCTGTATTAACTTCGAGCAAATCCGTCCTGCCAATCAGCTCATTTAAAGTCCTAAAACCCAATGCGCTCATAATCTGACGCACTTCTTGAGCTACAAAATGGAAATAATTTACGATATATTCCGGCCTTCCCTTAAATCTCTTTTGTAAAATATTATCCTGGGTGGCGATACCTACCGAGCAGTTGTTAAGATGACAATGTCTTAACATAACGCAGCCCATCACCACCAACACGCTTGAGCAAAAACCAAACTCTTCAGCTCCCAACATAGCGGCAATCGCCACATCGCGGCCGGTACGCATCTGTCCGTCAGTCTGTAAACGCACCCGGGAACGTAAATTATTTAATAACAGCGTCTGATGGGTTTCTGCAACCCCCAGTTCCCAGGGAAGCCCGGCATGGCGTATTGAAGAACGCGGAGAAGCACCGGTTCCCCCGTCTCCTCCGGATATAAGAATCATATCCGCGTTCCCTTTGGCTACTCCGGCAGCAACCGTCCCTACTCCGGTTTCTGATACCAGCTTGACGCTCACACGCGCATAAGGATTAACATTCTTCAAATCGAAAATCAACTGCGCCAAATCTTCGATTGAATATATATCATGATGCGGGGGAGGAGAAATCAAAGTTACCCCCTGAGTGGTAAAACGTGTACGCGCGATAATCTCACTTACTTTATGCCCCGGCAATTGCCCGCCCTCACCGGGTTTGGCCCCTTGAGCGATCTTGATTTGTATTTCATCCGCATTCACCAAATAATTGGTAGTCACCCCGAATCTTCCGGAAGCAACCTGCTTAGTCGCGCTCCTGCGGGAATCACCGTTAGGCAAAGTAATAAAACGGTTAGGGTCTTCGCCGCCTTCCCCCGTATTAGACTTACCGCCGATCCGGTTCATGGCAATAGCAATAGTTTCATGCGCAGAGCCGCTGATGGAACCAAAACTCATTGCTCCGGTGACAAACCGGCACATAATATCCTCAACCGGCTCGACCTCATCCAGGGGGATTGCTTCAGCTTTCTTAAAATTAAATAAACTCCGAAGCGTTGTAGGATGATTTGATTGTTCATCGATCAAAAGAGCGAATTCTTTATACTTGTTATAGTTATCTGCGCGACAGGCATCTTGAAGCGCGGCAATGCTCTCCGGATTCCACAAATGGAACTCTCCGTCTTTTTTCCATTGATAAATCCCGCCGCTGGATAAGTAAGGCCGCTGCTGTGAGGTTAGGCAATACGCTTCACGATGCCGCTGGATTGTTTCATTGGCAATCCCTTCCAAATTTACGCCGGCAATACGTGAAACCGTACCGGTAAAATATTGATCAATAAGCCCATTATCCAAACCCAGCGCCTCGAATATCTGGGCACCCCGGTAGCTTCTCAATGTCGATATCCCCATTTTAGAAAGTATTTTCAATATTCCGTCAGTTAAAGCCTTATGGTAATTCGTTAAAGCGCTTTCATAGTCAAGCGAAACCTCGTTCTCTTTTATAAGATATTCAACGGTTTCATAAGCAAGATAGGGATTCACGCAATCGGCACCGTATCCAAAGAGTAAAGCAAAATGATGCACCTCCCGCGGCTCTGCGCTTTCAACGATAATCGCCACTTGCGAACGGCTGGTTTTACGCACCAGGTAATGATGTATCGCGCTAGTCGCCAGAAGCGCAGGCAAAGCAATCGCATCTTTATCTGCTCCGCGGTCACTCAAAATAATAAATGAATAGCCTTGATCTATCGCGTACTCCGCCTCAAAACAGATTCTCTCAAGGGCCTGCTTAAAACCTTCCACTCCTAAATTAGCATCAAAAAAAGTAAATATGGTTTTGGTTCTAAATCCATTTAAACTAATATCCCGGATTTTCTCCAACTCTTCGTTTTTAAGAATCGGGTTTTTTATTTTCAGTTTGTGAGCATGCGCGCTGGACTCATCCAGGACATTATGCGCAGGCCCGATAAAACTTTCCAGGCTCATCACCAGTTTTTCTCTTATAGAATCAATGGGAGGATTAGTCACCTGCGCAAATAGCTGCTTAAAATAGCTATAGAAAATACGGGGCATTTTAGAAAGAAAGGCGTGCGGCGTATCATATCCCATCGACCCCACCGGCTCCTTGCCATCTTGAGCCATAGACTTGATAATTAAAGTAAGATCTTCGCGCGAATAACCAAAAGCCCTTAAAAGAGGCAGTAAATCCGCTGATTTCTCTTGCGGGATATTGCCTGCAAGAATATCATCCAAATCCACAAGATTCTTCGCGTTCCAGTCGCCATATGGGGCATGCTTTGCCACGCTTTCTTTTATCACTTGATCCTGCACAATACAACCAGCTTCGGTATCGATAAAAAATATCTTTCCCGGCTCAAGGCGGCCGGAGATCATAATCTCTGCCGGGTCGATATCCAACACTCCCACTTCGGAAGCCATGACTACGAAATCTTTTTTAGTGACTATATAACGGGCAGGCCGCAGCCCGTTTCTATCCAATATCGCCCCGATATTTTTGCCATCGGTAAAAGCAATCGCTGCCGGGCCATCCCAAGGCTCCATAAAACAAGCATGGTATTGATAAAACTCCCTAAGTTTCTTATTCATAAGGTTGTCATGTTCCCAGGCCGCAGGAATCAACATCATCATCGCCTGCTCCAGAGATCTTCCGGATAGCACTAAAAGCTCGAAAAAATTATCGATGGTCGCCGAGTCGCTCCCCCCCGGCACAATCACCGGCTTTATTTTCTCAATATCCTCGCCGAAAAACTCGCTTGCCAATAATCGCTCACGTGCGCTCACCCAATTTACGTTACCGCGCAAAGTATTAATTTCTCCGTTATGAGCAAGAAACCTAAAGGGCTGTGACAAATCCCAGGTAGGAAAAGTATTGGTAGAATAACGCGAATGCACCAAACACAAAGCACTTTTAATATCGCTGTCTTTTAGATCCGTAAAAAAACTATCCAATTGCTGCGGCATCAACAAGCCTTTATAAGCTAAAGTACGACAGGATAAATTAGTAATGTAAAAAAATAATTTTTGCTTTAACGTTGAATTGCGGATTAAATTTTCGATCCGCCTTCTAACTACGTAGAGCTTCCGTTCAAAAGCCAGAGGATCAGTTAATGCTTTGCTTTTACCAATAAAAATTTGTTGAATGGCCGGCTGAGTAAGTTGAGCGGTAATGCCGATGGTTGCATTATTTACCGGCACTTGACGCCAGCCAAGAAGTATGAGGTTTTCTTCAGCAATAATCCTGGCGTATTCTTCCTGACAAAACTCCTGCTCTTTTTTATCAGTAGGCAAAAATACCAAGCCAGTGCCATAATCCCCTTTTTTAGGTAGATCGATGGCTATCTCACGGCAAACCTTCAGCAAAAACTCATGCGGTATTTGGATAAGGATACCTGCCCCATCCCCGGTCAGAGGATCTGCGCCGGTGGCACCCCGATGTGCCAGCCGTTTAAGAACCTCTAAACCCTGGCGGATAATTTCATTAGTCCGGGCTCCTTTGATATTACAGACAAACCCCACCCCGCAGGCATCGTGTTCAAACTGCGGATCATAAAGCCCCTGTTTATTAGGAAAATGATATGGTTTCATTTTTTCTTAAAAATCGGGGTCTTATCCCTTTTATGTTTAGAGTTCTTGATCATTAACTTTATTTTGGTTAGTTTTTTATCTTTAAGCTTTGGAACCCTTCCCTGTTCTAAAGCTTCAAGGCAATTATCGAGCTCTTGATAAGTTACCCCCATCTCCCCCTCATCAGTCTGGCCTTTCCAAAGCCCGGCGGTAGGAGGCCTGCGGATAATTACACCGGGAATCCTTAAATCTTTTGCCAAACTTCTGACCTCAGTTTTTAACAATTCACCCAATGGAAGGATATCACACCCTCCATCTCCGTGCTTGGTAAAATAACCGATCGCCAGTTCACTCTTATTGCCCGTGCCGGCGACTAAATAATTTAATGTATTGGCGTAATAATAAAGCATCATCATCCTCAATCTGGGCTTTAAATTAGCCATAGCCAAAGCACTCCCTTGAGGCAGAATCGTGCTTAAGTCTTTATGGATAGCAGCCAAGTTTATTTTCTTGGTCCGGATGCTGAATTTCTTTGCGATTTCCAGAGCCAATTTCTCATCTTGAGATTGATTACCGCACGGCATGATCAATCCCAATACATTATCTTCCAAAGCCATTTTAGAGAGTACCGCGGTTACCGCAGAATCAATGCCGCCGCTTAATCCGACCACAATACCTTTTTTCCCGGCCTGATCAACCTGTTCTTTAATCCATTTGCTTATTTTCTTTGAGAGGTCCATCCAACTCCCTTCTTTTATTTCTAATTTAAAGCTTAAAGCGGCTTTTTTAGAGATTCCTGATTATATCTTCCATTGATCAGGATCTATCCCTAATTTCTTAATCTTTGCCCGCATAGTATTCCGGTTCATACCTAGGATCTTAGCGGCCTTGAGCTGATTACCCTCGGTGCGTTCTAAGACATGCTCGATCAAAGGTTTCTCAATCTCAAATAAAACTGATTTATATAATTGGCCTCTTTTTTCACTATACCAGGAATCTCCCAGCGTAATCGCTTTGTCTTTAATAAAAGCTAAATCCCGGATATTATCCCTGTGGGCCAGACGGATGACGTTCCCCTGGGCTAAACTCTCGGATAAGTCATAACCTTCTTCCTTGAGTATTTTATTCAGCAGCTCTTTAACTTTCCCTTCATCTGACTCGGATATCACAATAGTAATCATATTTTGCACAATCCTTAATCAGTTTTTTCCAAAATAAAACATAAACTTTGCGCCGCTTCCAAGAATTATTTCTATTTAATAAACAGCATCTCACGGTACTTGGGAAGATCCCAAGTATCATCGGACACCACGCATTCCAACTCATCCGCGTGCCTGCGGATATGTTCCATTAACGGCTTGAGCTCTTTAAAATACAACTCAGCGCGTTCTTCATTGCTGCATTTTTTAGCTTGCTCAAGTAAATCACTCATTTCATTTGTATTGCGCCTGACATAATAGATCTTCGAAACCACGTCACTTAAATGCGTTTTCTTATCTTCTAATGCCGCCGGGTCTATCTTAAGTCCGGCGCTTTTTTCCAATTCCACCAACTCACGCAGAATACGCGCCAAAAGTTTCTCATATTTATAACCTGCCGGAACTACCGAAGCATTTACCATTTCTTTTAAAGTATTAGCTTCGATTTCCAAAGTCAAATTATACATATGGATCCAGATATGGTATCTGGCGATCAATTCATCCTTGGAAAGAACTTTATATTTCTCGAAAAGAGATATATTTTTAACTTTAGTAAAAGCTTCTAGCGCCTCATAGGTCGAAGCGATATTAGGCAGACCCCGTTTCTGAGCTTCCTGGATCCATTCCTGGGCATAATTATTGCCTTCAAAACGGATAGCTTTAGTTTCCTTAACCAGATTACTGATTACCTTTAGAACTTCAGAATTAAAATCCTTGCCTGTACCTTTAACTGTTTTAATCTGATTAGTGACATATTCAAGGCTTTCGGCGATGATCGTATTAATTATAGTAATCGGTGTAGATATATTCTGTGACGAACCAACCGCGCGGAATTCAAACTTAGCCCCGGTAAAAGCAAAAGGCGAAGTACGATTCCGGTCAGTCATATCTTTATTAAATCTAGGCAGGCGGCCGATTCCTAAATCCATGATATTCTGTTTGGAGACTTTGGATTTAACGCCGTTTTCAAGCATGTTCAGGATTGAATCCAATTGTTCGCCTAGAAATACGCTGATAATTGCCGGAGGCGCTTCATTTGCGCCTAAACGGTGTTCATTGCCGGCTAAAGCCACGCTTGCCCGCAGAAGATCTGCGTGAGAATGCACAGCATGTAATACCGCCACCAAAATTATCAAAAACTGCAGGTTTTCTTCCGGAGTCTTGCCGGGATTTAAAAGATTGTTACCCTGATCATCTGAAAGCGACCAGTTTAAGTGTTTACCGCTTCCGTTTATTCCGCCAAAAGGTTTTTCATGCAAAAGGCAGACTAAATTATGCCGCAGGGCTGTTTTTTTCATCAACTCCATTAAAAGTTGATTATGGTCAGCAGCAATATTTGATTCCTCAAAAATAGGGGCGAATTCATACTGATGCGGCGCTACTTCATTATGCCGGGTCATTATCGGAATTCCCAATTTATACGCCTCCTGAGCAACTTCAAACATAAAATTAACCACCCGTTCTTTAATTGTCCCAAAGTACTGATCCTCCAGCTGCTGGCCCTTGGGGGAAGGGGCGCCAATTAAAGTCCTCCCGGTCATTAATAAATCCTGGCGCAGATTATAATAATTCCGGTCGATCAAAAAATACTCCTGTTCGGCTCCGCAGGTAGAAAACACTTTTTTTACATCCTGCCGGCCGAAAAGTTTTAACAGACCAAGCGCTGCTTTATTTAACGCCTCATCAGAACGTAAAAGCGGCAGTTTTTTATCCAAAGCTTCGCCATTATAAGAGATGAATATCGTCGGAATGCAAAGAGTTTTACCGAGCAGGCTTTCAATAATAAATGCCGGGCTTGAAGGATCCCAGGCGGTATAACCGCGGGCTTCAAAAGTAGCCCGGATGCCTCCGGAAGGAAAACTCGATGCGTCCGGCTCTCCCTGGATCAGTTTATTTCCGGAAAATTTTTCAATTACTTTATTCGGCTGGACAAAAGAAATAAAACTATCGTGTTTCTCTGCAGTAAGCCCGGTCATTGGCTGAAACCAGTGGGTATAATAAGTGGCTCCTTTTGAAACTGCCCATTCTTTCATCGCATCGGCAATCTCATTGGCCTGGCTCATACTTATGGTTTTCCCTTCCGACATCCAAGATTTAAATGCTAAAAAAGTAGTTTTAGAAATATGCTTACGCATCGTTTCTAAGCTAAAGGTATTTTCGCCGAAATAACTGGAAACTTTTTCAGGAGAATTATTTTTGTCTAATGCTATGCTTTTAATCTTGAATAGAACTTTTTGCCTTATGCTCATCTTTTTTCCTCTCTATTATTATTTAGTTTATCAAAATTTATCCGATTGCAACCGAGCCGCGTTCTTCTGTCCGGATACGGACACATTCTTCTAAATCCAAAACAAAAATCTTGCCATCCCCAGTCTCCCCGGTTTTAGCGCCTTTAACAATGGCCTTAATTGTCGGTTCAACGAAATTCTGGTTTACCGCGATCTCCAGCCGGATTTTTCTTAGCAGATTGCCGCTTTCTTTCGCGCCGCGGTAGACCTCGGTAATCCCTTTCTGACGGCCATGCCCCAAAACTTCACTGACCGTAATCAGGTTAATCTCTTGTTTATAAAGCTCTTCTTTGACTTCTTCTAATTTCGAAGGTTGAATTATTGCGATAATCAGTTTCATCTTTCCTCCTTATTCCAATACGGTATAGGCCCGTTCATGGTGCTGAGTAAGATCTAATCCGATAAGCTCTTCATCTTTTTTTACCCGCACCCCCATGAACAAGTCGACCAGCTTATAAATTATCAGCGTCACAATCAGAGTATAAATAATCGTAACTAAAACAGTAGTCAGCTGGATTAATAGTTGTTTGGGATTACCAAAAAATAACCCGTCTGAACCGGCAGGATTAACTAATTTAGAAGCAAATAACCCGGTTGCTAAAGCGCCCCAGATACCGCCGATACAATGCACGCCAAAAGCATCCAAAGAGTCATCATAACCTAATTTTGGCTTAATTATGGTAACCGCGGCAAAACAAAACACGCTGACTAACAATCCGATAATAATTGCGGGAATCACACTGACAAAACCAGCCGCCGGAGTAATTGCCACTAATCCGGCAACTGCTCCTGAACAAACACCGAAAATTGTCGGCTTACCATTACGCATCCACTCAATTAACGCCCAGCTTAAACCCGCAGCGGCAGCAGCAGTATTGGTCACCACAAAGGCATTAACCGCTAAACCATTAGCAGCCAGGGCGCTTCCGGCATTAAACCCGAACCAGCCAAACCACAATAGACCCGTGCCCAAAACTACTAACGGCATATTATGAGGAGTAGGAATATTTTTATCGAGATTAACCCGCTTACCTAATATTATTGCAGTCACCAACGCAGCAATTCCGGCATTGATATGTACCACAGTGCCTCCGGCAAAATCCAACGCCCCCAGATTCCTTAACCAGCCTCCAACACCCCAAACCCAGTGGCATAAAGGGTTATATACCAAAGTAGCCCACAGTAGTGTAAATACCAGAAAAGAGGAAAATTTCATCCTTTCTGCAAACGCCCCAATAATTAAAGCCGGGGTGATGATCGCAAACATACACTGGTAGATCATAAATGCCTGGTGAGGAATCGTTCCGGCATAATCGGCATATGGCTCTAAACCTACTCCGTTTAAACCAAACCACTGCAGCCCTCCCCAAAATCCTTTTGCCGGGGCAAAAGATAAGCTATAACCGATTAATACCCAATGCAGGCTTAAAACGCACATTACAATAAAACACTGCATTAAAACACTCAAAACATTCTTTCGCCTGACCATCCCGCCATAAAAGAACGCCAAAGCCGGAGTCATTAACAAAACTAAAGCCGCCGACATTAAAACCCACGCTGTATCTCCCGAATTTATCATTCCTGCCTTTCCCGTCCCAAAAAAAAGAGACGACTTCTTTCTGTTAGATTGAAGACGTCTCTGTCTTTAAAAAAATAAAACCCTTTTTCGAAAGCATCTCTGCTTTTAAAAAAGGGCATCTTTGTCCCTGAAAAATAGAAAAACCCCAGATAGTTCCCGGGGCATCTTTGTCTCTTTACTTCTTTGACATCACTGTCAAGAAAAAGTATAACATTTAATATTTTTTTGTCAAGTTTATTTTTTCTAAAAAGAAAAACAAAATTATTTAAATATTTTGTCCGTCGGTAAACAAATATAAAGGCTATTGATCGTTTCCAATCAATAGCCTTTAGGCTTACTTGTGTTTTATGCTATCCCTCACTTCACCCGGGATAAATTTCTTATCCGCAAATGAGGGAAATTTAAGGGTCCCACTCGGATAGGCCAAGGGGAAACCTCTCTAAATATATTAGCTTAATTACAGGTGTAATACCCCGACATATCAAGAATATTCTGTATTTGGAGAGGCTATTTCCTCGCTAAATTTTGAGCACATTAAGCTTTGATTTAGTCAAATCCTGCGAAACCGAAGGCGGAGCAGAAGTCCGTTTTATCCGGTAATTTTTAGCTCTAAATCGTGTAACTGTTTACAATTAAAAGGTTAACCAATTGACCGCTTCTCTATGGCAGACAATAAGAAAATCGTGGCCTCCAAATGAACCAAACAAATAAATACGCGGCAGCTACAGCGGCAAAAGTAAAACGAATTCCAATTTTCATAAAATCTTTAAACTTAAATATATATCCCTCTTTTTTAAGTAAACCACAGGTAACAATATTAGCCAAAGCTCCGATCGGTGTAATATCGCCTCCTAAACTTGCACCAATAAGTATCCCAAAAAGAAACAATGAAGGGCTTACATTAAGTTTACTAGCCATCTAAATGGCCACAGATAACATAGCTACTAAGAAAGGAATATTGTCCACAAACGCAGAGGTAAAAACTGTAAAACACACAAAAATAAAATTGCCCAAGCAGTATTATGGGCTTTATCAACAATAATCTCAGCAATAACCACAGGCACCTTACTTTCCATAAAAACATCCGCTACGGCTAATGTGCCCACGAAAATTCCCATGACATTCCAATTTACAAAATTCATGGCCCCAAGAAAGGACAACAGTCGGGTTATTGAAAGTAACCTGGCTGCAATTATACAACCAAAGACATCCTTCCGGGAAACGCCACGAATAAAATATAGCCCAGAACAAATAGAAAAAGCGGAATAATACTTCTATCCATTCCTATTTATTAACCTTATCTGACGGTTGAGTTGTATTTTTGTCTTTTTCACCAAAGTTACTTTTGATAATCATATAAGCAAAGAAAAATATTACTAATCCTCCCAGTACATACACGGGCCAATCCTGCACTAAATTACCTGCCATTTGAGAATCCCTCCTTTTTAACTTTCGTTTTTTTCACTAGAATAATTAAATAATAACGCCTGTTACTCCGGCTAAAAACACATAAAGAATCCAATCTCTAGATAAATCTCCGGTCATTTCAGGCTTTATTCTTTCCATAATTTTTATCTTCTTTATTACACTTACTTTCTTCTTTAATCTTCTGCGAGAAAATTATAAAGAAAAATAACATAAAGACAGCAATAATAAGCGCCCATAAACGCATGATATCGTACAATTCTGTCTCTTATTAACTTAATAAACCTTTATTTCAGAATTTGAATCCGCCAAACCCCATAAAAGCAAGACTCATTATAGAAGCAACAATAAAAGCTAAAGGCAAACCTTGCAATGCTTTGGGTGAAGTACAAAGTTCAAGCCGCTCCCTAATACCTGACATCAAAAGCATAGCTAAAGTATAGCCAATTCCTACACATAACCCCTGGAATATTGAGAATGCAAAGCTTCCAGTTATTGCTTTATTGTCTACAAAAAACATATCAATATTTAAAACCGCTACGCCTAAAACTGCGCAATTTGTTGTAATTAAAACAAGATAAATACCGAAGGCGCGATAAAGGGCGGGGCTCGTTTTTCTTATTATCATTTCCACCAATTGCACAAAAGCAGCAATGATTAAAACAAAAACTAAAGTACGTAAATATGTTAAGTTAAATTGAACCAAAAGAAATTTATAAACCAGCCAGGTTATGGCAGACGATATTGTAGTCACAAACGTAACGGCCATACTCATGACAAACGCCTGCCTTGTGTCTTTAGATATAGCGACAAAGGGGCACAACCCTAAAAAACGTGACAGGATAACATTGTTAACAAAAACTGCCGAGATAAAAATAGCTAAAAACTGCCCTAGGTTCATTCTTTACTCTTTCATATTATTTAATCAATTTTTTCTATTCTTAACTTTTATGATATAGGATAACCAAAACAATAAAACTCAATACTGCCAAGCCCCAAATAAGAAATGTTGACCAATCCCTAGCCAAGTTTATAGTCATTTTGACTTCCCATCCTATCTATGCCTTACTTAATTTTGCTTTTATTTATCGTCTTTCTATTATTTATAAAATAGATAACTGCCGAAACTATAATTGCCAGTAAAATTACTCCTATATTTTGTAATATATTACCCCGCATAAAACCTCCTATTTCTTAAGCCGTTTTAATACTTTAGAATCATCACCACCAAGTCCCTTTTTGAATATCTTGCTATAACAAAAAACTAACATGCTCAAGATACATGTCCATGAAATTATCATAAATATCCAGCCACTTAACCTCAATCTGCACCCCCTTATCTAATGTTATGAGTAAACGCAAAAATCACACACAATACCCCGGTTAGAATACAAACTCCCATTATAATAAATATAACCTTCATTCCTTTGTCCATAACTCTTCCTCTCTCTAAAAAAACTTGCAATCTATGGTTAAAATTTATCCTTATAAAACAAAAACGCCATCCTGCACTAACATGCAAGATGGCGGCCCGACCATCTAGATCCTCCGGAAGAAAAAACTTCCGAACCCTTGTATACCAAATTAACTAAAGATAAACGATATCTTCAGGATGATATAATGAAAGAAACAAAAGCATATATTCACGTAAATGCCTGGTTAGTAAAAAATTATTTTTAACGTGTTCTCTACCGTTCTGGCCCAATTTCTTAGCGTACTCTGGGCTATTAAAAAGCTGTTTTATAGAAAACGCTGCTCCATCAATCGAACTACAAAGCAATCCGGAGTATTTATGCTTAATCTGCAGAGGAATCCCTCCAACATTGGAAGCAATAACTGGTTTGGCTTTCCATAACGCTTCAGAAACTGTTAGGCCAAATCCTTCTTTAAGCGACTTCTGAATAATAACGGTTGCGGCTCGCTGCAAAGCATTAACTTCGATATCATTTTGAGGCAATAATAAAATATGAATATCTTTATCCTTACTTGCCTTTTCTTGAACTTCCTCAAGCACCTTCAGACCTTCAGGATCATCGCTGGCCGTACCTCCTGCTAAAATTAGCTGACAATCGATATATCGTTTTACCTGCTGATAAGCTTCAATAACCCCCAGAGGGTCCTTTAAACGGTCAAAACGCGAAATCTGCGTCAACATAGGCTTATCCATAGTTAACTTATATTTTTGTAAAACCCCATCAATTATATCTTGGGGCAACTCCTTATTTTTATCACTTAAAGGATCGATCGAAGGAGCAATCAAAAACTGCCTGATCGGCAATCGCGGTGAAAAATCAGGAGCAGAGAATACCGCTGCATCGTATTTATCAATATAACTCCTGAGAAATTTCCAGACTTTCTGGTTAGGACCTGACACATCAATATGGCAGCGCCAAATCCATTTATTCCCGGATTTCTTTTTTACTAACGCAATCGGTTGTGGATCATGAACAAAAACAATATCACGGGATGTATTTACTTCCTCGATATTTTTAGCGCTAGTTTCCATAAAGATATTGAAATCACGCATATTTATAGATTCCTGCCTGCCATGCAAAGCGTTATGAAACTTTTTCGTTACTTCATAAAATTGCTCACCACCTTTAATCACATCCCATCGCGTATCCACTCCAAGCTCCTTTAAAAGAGGAACCATACGATTTAATATTTCCGCCACCCCTCCACCTACAGCCGTAGAATTAATATGCTGAATTGTCTTACCAGCTAGCTTATCGCCAAGAAGCTGTAAATCATCAATAATAGACTGTCCGACAATCGGGATATATTCTTTTATGTATGCCATATTAAGAACCCGTCCTCTTTTGAACAATGCTTAAAATCGACTGCCTGAGATTTTCTAATGTCTGGGTATACGGATCAAGGTTTGAGATTTCTCTTGCTAATTCCTCATCTCCTAAAGAATGCTCGATCCAATTGGAAAAATCATTCCCTTCGCGTTCAAGCCTTAAACGTGCCTCAAAAATATGGAAATATATGGAATCAATGGTTATTTTCCGCAAGGAATCCGCAAATTCCCTTAAATCAGTCACGCTATATCCGGAAGGAAGAATAAAACTTACTGATTTCATAAAGTGGAACTCCTCTCCGCTTTTAGCAAACTTTAATTTAGCAAAAGGGCTATGCGCAAGATAATCATCAATTGTTGAAACGATTTTATCCCTAAGACTACGAATGGTAGAATATTGAATAGTATCAATGCTGGCTAATTTCTCTCCCAACTCATCCTCACCCAGGACTTCAGTTACCCAGTAAGCAAAATCATTCGGGGGCTCGGGAGAAAGATACTGATGCTGCTGCAGAAATCTGTGAGTGTGGTGATAGATACTTGATCCGGATACCTTTTTAATAAGGCTGCCAAGCTGACTTAAAGTAGTGGCTCTTAACCCGGTTAATTCAGTTAAATGTAATCTGGTGTAAAATTTAAATGGCTCTTTAGCTCTTATTATCTCTACCATAGTTATTTTATATTCTGGATATCCAGGATATATTTTAATAACTCATAGACCTCTTTAACATTTCTGACATAATATTTTGCCTGCGAAGAATTGGCATTCCCTACAAATACGGTTAACCCTCTGTTTTTAAGCGCTTTAAAAGCATCTTCATCAGTAGCATCATCTCCAATATAAATAGGAATATTCCGACCGTTTTTAGATAAAGCCTCCTGCCGGGCTAAAAGCCACAAAACAATCTTTCCTTTGTCCCAATGAACCGGAGGCATTACTTCTAGAATCTCCTTCCCGGGTCTAATCTTAATTTTATTTCTTACTAAATACAAAATAATGCTCTCATGAAAAACAGTTTTAATAAAGGGCACCTGCTTTCGATTAGCTAGCCTATAATGCAAGGCCAAAGAAATCTTTTTATCTTCTACAAAAACTCCTTTTATGCCAAAAAGCCTCTCTTCGAGCTTAATCTTAATGCGCTCCAGTATTTTTTTATAATCCAGGGGGACTGCTATTTCATGATTAATCTTGGGCCCCTCGATTTGAAAACCATGATTACCTGAATAAATAATATTTTTAAGCCCAACTTTTTTCTTAATATCAACCAAGGCCCTACCGCTAATAATGGCTATCCTACAATTATTCTTCTGCGACAACAAATTAAGTATTTTTTTTGTATCTGGGGGAATTATCGCTTTGTCCGGCGTATCAACAATCGGCGTCAAAGTACCATCGCAATCAAGGAACAAAAAAATATATTTACCTACCAATTTTCTTTTTATTTTATCTAAATCATTAAAAATATAACGCATTTTATATTATCCAGATTTCTCTTGCTCGTAGTTTATCGTCATGATCGGATAAGGAATATTTATACCTTCTTGTGTATACCGTTTATGCAGCCGCTTAATAAACTCATGTTTAATCAAATACTGATCAGCAAATTCCTTAACTCTTAATATAACTGTAAATTTTATGCAAGAATCACTAAAAGTGTGATAACGGATAAATGGCTCAAAATAATCAACTCCCCCGTTTACTTCTTTCATAACAGACCTTACTACTTCACAGGTAACCTTCTCAACTTTTCCCAAGTCGCTTTTATAATGCACCCCCAAATCAACTAAAACCGCCATTTCCTTATCCGGTAAATAATAATTGATAACAATCGCTTTATTTAATTTATCATTTGGAATAAGCACCAGGTTATTGGACAGCATTTTAATCTTTGTTGATCGCCAGTTAATATCCACGACATAACCTTCTTCTCCTGACTCCAATTTAATATAATCACCGACCCTGATTTGCTTAGCCACAGTAATATGGAATCCGGCGAAAAGATTAGTTAGGGTATCTTGGAGGGCCAAAGCTACAGCTAAACCACCCACTCCTAAAGTAGCTAATATAGGTGTGATGGATATTCCTAAGCTGTTAAGAATTATCAACGCGCCGATTGAGAAAACAAAAACCCTGGCGATATTCTGAGTGAGGCTAGTAACCGGTAAAGCAGAATCAATTCGAGAAGCATAAAGCTTGATTACCCCAGATAATAGATTCGCTAATGCTAATACCGCAGCAATTATACCTAGAATAAGAGTACTCTTACTCATCACCTGAACAATATTTTCTGGGAGTTTTGAAAATTGCAACGCAAAATATAAAGCCAACATCAAGCAAATAACCGTAAGTGGACTTTTAGCAGCTTGCACTATAATATCGTCCAATTGGGTAGATGTTTTTTTTGCCCAGCGCAGAAGTCGACTGAGAATTATTTTTTTAATAATAAACCCGACAAGCAAAACTATTAAGAAAATAATCAAAGGCATAAACATTTCGGCTAAACTACTAAATTTTACATAAAACTCTTTATTCATTTGCACCTCATAAATTAAATTTGTTTTAATGCAACCATCTCATTGATAATGTTAGCTGCCCAGCGGTAAATATTATTTTCCACTATCACCTTACGCATATTTACCATACGCCTCACCTTCTCTTCCCTGGGCATCTGAATGGCCAATTTTATACTATCCGCAAACTCTTCAATTGAATATGGATTAACCAAAATAGCATCGGTAAGCTCTCGCGCTGCCCCGGTGAATTGACTTAAGATTAACACCCCGGATAAGTCATCCTTCTCTGCAACATACTCTTTAGCCACCAAATTCATGCCATCATGCAGCGAACTAACAATACAAATATCACCAAGCCTATAATAAGGCTGGATATCATCTTGAGAAAAATGCTTTTTTAGATAGATTATTGGCTTCCAGTTTCCATCTATATGTTTCCAGTTAATTTTTTCAACTAATTCATCGATTTCCCCGATTAAATCATGATAACGCTTAATATGTGTTCGGCTTGGTGCGGCTAGTTGTATAAAAACAAATTTCTTTTTATATTCAGGATACTTATCTAAAAATCTATCGACGGCTAAAATCTTCTCGACTATGCCTTTAGTATAATCGATTCTATCCACCCCCACGACAATAGTTTCATCATTCAGCTCAAACTCCTTCTTAAGTTTCTCTACCTGTCTGACAGGATCGACTCTAAATGAACCATCGCCAATATGCGAGTCAATACTGATAGGAAAAGCCCTGATAAAAGTTTCCTTACCCGAACGCACAACACTGAATTTTTCAGTATCTACGCGTGACTCAAGCAAACGGTTGGCGGTATCCAAAAAATTGTTGCAATGGTTCTGAACATGAAAACCGATCAAATCACATCCTAACATGCCCTCTAAAATTTCATTCTGATAAGGACAAATCATAAAAGCTTCAGGGGTAGGCCAAGGTATGTGCCAGAATAAAGCTACTTTTGCATCCGGCCGTTTATCTTTGATCATCTTTGGCAAAAGAGTAAAGTGATAATCTTGGATAAATATAAACGGGCTGCTTACCGGTAGTTCATTTAAAATACTGTCTGCGAATTTCTGATTTACTTCTTTATACATACGCCAGTCAGATTCTTTAAAAACCGGCCGCGTATGTGTATTATGGCATAAGGGCCATAACCCTTCGTTGGAAAAACCATAATAATAACCTTGTTCTTCTTCCTTATTAAGCCAAACTCTCTTAAGAATATACCGGTTATCCTCAGGAGGCACGCCGAGTTTATCTTTAGAGTTAACGAATTTTTTATCAGAATTACCACTGCCATGCGCAATCCAGGTCCCACCGCAAGCTGAAAGTATTGGATGTATCGCAGTGACCACGCCACTTGCCGGCCTTATGCATGTCTCCTTACCCAAATTCTCATCGAAAACATGCATATACGGCTCTCGATTAGAAACCACGAATAAAGAATTCTCTCCTAATTTTGCGTGGATTAGATCTTTAAGCTTGGCTTCAGTCCAAAGATCTTCTTTTTGCAAGCGCACATGCGCTTCATCTGATATGGTACGACGCGCTACTCTAATGCTTAAGGCAACCTGCTCTACCTCACTAATCAACTTACCAAATTCACCTTTTTCAGCAAACGGCCGCAATTTATCAGTTTCTCCTCTTTGAAAATGCGTAAACCACTGCGTTAGCCTACGTACCGGAACAATAAAAATTTGTCTCTGAATTAATAAGGCAGTTAAAACTATTAGTAAGATAAGCGCAATGGAGGTAACGCTTATTTTTCTCCATAATTCAGTTAAAGTAGTAAACATATACGATGTGTCATAAACTACCTCTACCATTCCTAATACACTCTCATCATCATTTAAGACAGGTAAAATGTAGCTATATACAGAGTATTCTTTAAACTTTTCCAGCGCTCCTCGCGGCGATTTAGAAGATAGGATATCTTTCAAATATGGCCTTTCTTTCTGTTTAAAATCAGAGAATCTTTCAGTAATCGCTAATATCTGGCCATCTTTATCGTAAATAACACAACCTTGCAGCCTTTCTCTTTTCTGGAAGCTATCAACTAAACGGTTGGCTTGCTTTAAATCATTGTTAATAAGAATATACTTAGCTGATAATTCCAAGCCTTCATCCACAGACCTGGCTTTTCTTTTTAAATCATCCATAAGCTTATCTTCTGTGAAACGAGCTTGCATAACGCCCGAAATAGCAAATCCAAGCGCAACTAAGATTAATATGGGCAGGATAAACAATAGAATTCTTTTCATTTAATTAGCCTCCGAAAAACAAAAAACCGTCACCTGATTATTAAATCAGATGGCGGCCCGACCATCAAAAGCTCCTCCAGAAATACTTCTATATATTTCTATATTTCCGGACCACTTAGCTTACCTAATTATAAAAGTAGTTTAGCACGGTTAATTATCGCTGTAAAGGTATTCCTATTAAAAACAAACAATAATATTACGCAAGGAAACGACCTCTCCGTAAACAGGCAAGATTAAAACAAAAAGGCATTATCTTATTCTCGTTCCAATCGAAAATAAAATAATGCCTTTCATTATAACTCGTCCTCACTACGTAACGAAAGCAAATCAGGGTACCTGACGGAACCCGAACTCACCAAAAATACAATTTTCTCAACCCCTCCCCTAAGGGATTCTAACTCTTTAATCTATCATTTTTCTGCAATAACAAGCATTTCGAAATCTTCCGGAGTTAATTTATCTTTCCTTGAATAAGCTCCGAGCTTAGCTCCAAAAATCTCTATCTTCTTATACCCAAGCGTTTTTAAAAGCCAGGTTATCTCACTGGGGACATAACATCGCTCGTTGCATTCCAATGCATTTTTATTTCCCGCGTCATCTTCAAATTCAACGCGATTATGATCGCGGAAAGTCATCAAATCGAAGGATATACTTTTACAAACCGAACCCCCTTCTTTACCCGCCGACCCATAAAATTCCTTTACCGAATGGAACAACGGAAACAATCCATTCAATGTGGTGAATATAAACTTACCGTTATTTTTCAATGACTTGGTTGCATTCTTGAGTATTTCAAAATTCATTTCATCCGTTTCCATCAAAGAAAAACCGCCCTCACAGAGCATGATTGCCAAATCGAAATCACTTTTGAAAGGAAGGTTTCTTGCGTCATGCCTCTGGAAGTCAATCTTCACTCCCTGCTCTTTTGCTTTTTCTTTCGCCCTCTTAAGCTGCGACTCGGATAGATCAATTCCCGTTACTTGATATCCTCTTTTTGCCAGCTCAATAGCATGGCGGCCGGTACCGCAACCGATATCTAGAATTTTTATTGACTTGTCCCGGTTTATCTCCTGTTCAATAGAATCACATTCCCCGGATGTTCCATGAACATAGCTCTCTTGGTCATATTTCTGCGCGTAATTCTCAAATAATAGCTCATACCATTGTTTCATTTTATTTACTCCTTAATTTATAAATACTTCTTCATGCTATTATATCAAAAGCATCTTTAACTGCCATTCCTGCGGTAATACCTAAAGCTTTTGCTTTCGAATTAATTTTGGTAATTTTCCTGTTTGGGAACCGTTCCAGATTACCAATCGGATTATCTGGTGTGCTCTCCACTATAGCAGCCGCTCCTCCGAAAGCATCAATAGCGTCCAGATCAAAAACACCGCATGTTAAAAATGCCTTTTTTCCAGCTACCAGAAGAATACTGAAATTCGACCACTTAACCTGCACTCCTTCAACTAGACCATTCTTAGTCTGATATGATTTTTTGTAAATATCCATACTTCATCTCCCTTAAGTTCTTTGCACTTATAATATCTCTTCCAGAATTTCTGCGGCGTCTTTGACTAACTTTGGGCACAGCGTATCGATAAGCCCTTTTTCCTTTACCGCTTTCATGCCCTCAGAAGTACCGATGTTGTAACCAAGTAATTCCTTGCATAAAATTGAACCGTTTTTTGATTTGAATTTTTCTGCGAATTTGTTTACCAACCCATAGAGTTTTTCTTTCGATCCTTTGTCATTTGCGTATTTAAGCCCCATAACCATGAAAGCGCCCGTAACCGCTCCGCAGGTTTCACCCATACGAGCCATTCCGCCGCCAAATGGCGCAGAAATTTTTAGCGCGGTTGCTTTATCTATTCCCAATTCCTGCCCGTATGTCGAGAGTATAGCCTGCGAACAACTAAAACCTTCTTTAAACATCAAAACCGCATCTTCAGCCTTATTCATATTACTATTCTCCTAATATTTTTTACCCCCGTAGACAGCGAAATTATAATGTTTCAAAATAACATCTACGTGCTTAAATCCTGCTTTATGCATTATGGCGAGTTCATCTGTAAGAATAACGGGTCTATCTTCTCTTTGATGACGAGCTATCATATCATCGGTTTTCTTTACCGGCAGCTTGCTTGCTTTCATAAATGCCTTCCATTTATCCATATATAATTTTTGCAGATGAAGGTTAGAAGAAAGAAATATATCAATACAGAAGAACACTCCTTTCTTTGACAGTGAATTATAGAGTTTTCTATAAAAACGCGGCTTATCTTTACCTTCGACATGGTGCAGCACCATGGACGCGACTATACAATCATATTTTCCCTTATAATCAAAATCCCTTATGTCGCCTAACCAAAATGCGACATTACGGTTACCTTTTAATTTTGCCTTGGCTATTTTAATCATATTTCCTGCCATATCGACACAGTCGATACGCGCATTAGGATATGCCGAGATAAGTTTTTTACTTAAATTTCCGGTACCGCAACCTAAATCAATAATTTTTAATCTATCCTTCTTGCCAAATGGCAATGCATCAATTAACGCCTGCATCATCTCCTCATAGCGCGGCATTACCTTAAAGAAGAGTTCATCGAATGCAGCAGCTTCTCTATCAAAGTGCTCTTTTATGACTTTAAATCTATTTTTCACTTAATCCCCTCCGTCACTATAGCATTTGTTTTAGTAGCTTGCTCACGTAGCGGTGCTATTAATTTATATTCCGGTGAGTTCCACCAGGCACTGAACTTATCCATAGAATCAAATTCTACGATAATAATCCTGGACGGATTCCAGTCACCCGAAACAACCTTAATCTGTCCGCCGCGGGCTAGATATTTTCCTCCGAATTTTGCTATCGTTTCCGGCACTCTCTGAATATATTCTCCGTATTTCTTTTTATCCATTACCTCTTTGGCTTCAACGATCATGTATACTGACATAGCTTCTCCTTTTGAACAATATTATACCACACGTAAGCAATAGTTAGAATCCTATCAAGGTGGAATCCTGAAGAAATAAAGATTGGTTATCTCTATTTATATACCATTCTGATCGCTAAAATTAGCAAAATATCGGCGAAAATAGCATTAAATAACGCCCCATCCACTAAAGAACACGGCAGATAAAGAAACACCGGCGGATTGCCCCGTCGGTGTGTTAATGTAACTCATTGTATTACACGAGATACATCAAAAATGGGTCCCTCTCGCATGAGCCGAGGGGAAACCTCTCTGAATCTACAGGTATGTATTATAGCGAATTTATAGCCTATAACAAGAAAATTTAGGCTTTAGAGAGGTCATTTCCTCGCGTAATTTGTCCGTTTTGTCCGGCAATTATTGGCTAAAAATCACGTAACTGTTTGAGAGATAAAAGAATATAAACTGTCTGCCACTAATAGATGGACAGCTTAATGACAACCATGTTGCGCGCAAGCATTCTGTATGGTTATTTCTTCAAGCCCACCTTTGGTGAATTGACTAACAATATCTGCAACCGTTCCCGGGATAGCCCGATAAGCCTTAATACCACCCTCATTAAGTTTCTGAACGGCACGACCACCCATTCCACCAGTAACCACAGCGTCAATCTTCTTACCGACAAACGCACTCATTGGCTGACACATGCCATGTGAATGATGTTGATTGGCATTATCAATAATCTCTACAGAATCATTCTCGGTGTCAACAATAGTAAAATATGGCGCACTACCAAAATGCCCAAAAACTTTTGCACTCTTACCTTCATCTGTTTCTGTGGGAATACATACCTTCATTTTACGCCCCTTTCTTGGCTATAATAACAGTCTGACATACGTCCCTATAAACCTTAACCATTAATCCTTTACTTTCTAAATATTTTTTTACACCCAACATCGACATTCTAGACGCTACATGCCTATGACCATCCAACGCGTGCACTTTTTTCATAATACGCTGACCTTTTTGATTGATATCTGCAATTACTAACTTCTCCTTGGTCACCCTTACCATCTCATCAACGCATTTTCCAGGATGATTAGCATGGTGAATAAAATTTACTGAAATTACAGAATTAAAATAATTATCCGGATAGATTAATTTTTCAGCGTTCATTATCTTAAGAACAACATATTTGCTTACCTTCATTACCTTAAGATTTAATCTAGCTACACTTTGAGCTTTCTTATCCAGATCAATCGAAATAAGTTTTACTCCTTTTCTTGCTAAAGCTACTGCCGTATGCCCCCTACCGGTACCGACTTCCAAAATTCGCCCCTGAATAGGCATAGCTTTGGCAAAAATAAAATCTCTGGCTTTAGAAATATCGTAGCCATACTTTTTGAAAAGTTTTAACTTTTCCTGTTCTTTAATTAGTTGGTTGTTCACTTAATGTTACACTTTCTCAAAATAAACATCATCGGGCACCAATTAGTAAACGCCGACTGTAAAAGATTAGCTCCTACAAAAACCGTAAACCACAACCAGCGTAAGTCCACAAAATGCGCTAGCAGCACACTGATAATAATAAATACACCTGCTATCCCTCGTAATGCTCTTTCCATAATAGTCTCCTTTAAAAACTATACCTAACTCTTACAAATGCGTTCTTATTCTTTTTCATGCTCCCAAAATCAGTAGTGTCATCCTCTCCCCAGGGAATATTAATACCCATGGTCAACTTCCACTGATCAGTGATATCATAAGCGCATGAAGCACGCACATATCCGTCTTTATCGGAAGGCGACCAGAAATTAAAAAGCCCCAACATCACAGTCTGGTTTTTGAAATATTTAGTCAAACGCTGAGTTAAAAGATGACGGTGTTGATCCCAATAATAATCCTGAGGCAAGAGCGCCGAAGTATAATCATCGTAGTTTAATTTCTGTTCATACTGATACTGGACCCCAATCTTAAAGTCATTGCCCAAGTCTTTTTCATACCCTAAAAGTAATTTCCAGGATGAATTTTCTATTAGACGGTTATCGCCACTAGCATCCTGGCGCGAACGATAATAACCGGTTTCAAGATTGCCAATGCCATCGGCAAACGGCCCACGCAGGCTTGCTCCATAGACATCCAAACGCTCATAGAAAAGCTGGCGATTTGCCTCATCCAGATAACTGCGCGGAGAAGGATCAAACCCACGATAATAATACAACGCACCCTCGGTACTGCCGAATGTACGATATAACCTCAAAGCATACTCAAAATTTTCTGGCTGCCAGGCAGGCTTAACGGCATTATTCTGAGTATTTCTACCAGTAATCCCTCCCTCAAAACTATCAAAGAAAGAAAGCCTATCGCCATCAGGCAAAGTATTTGCAGTAAAGTGCGGGATCAGAACAAAATCGATATTAGCTATTTTCGGATATATTGATACCCGTAAAGCATCCGAGGGTTTTTTTAAATACTCATCATCTCTGCCAATATAAAAAGAAACGTAATCTTTAGGAAAAAGATCATTGATAAACAGATAATCACCAGTGCCCCAGGTCAAAATCTGCCGGCCAGCCTTGATGTCAACCGTGCTCGTTGGGCTAAAAGCAAAGTTAAGTTCACGAATCTCATAGGAACCAGTAGTATCGAAATACTCATCGAGTACGAAATCTCCTTTATAAGTAAATACTCCGTTCCAGCGTGATAGCAGGTTCTCTCCGGGTATCGCATAACGGGTTTTTAGCTGAAACCGCTGCTCAAGCATATTATAATCCCTATGCTTAGTTAAGGAATCACGGCTTAAACTCCCGCCAAAGTCCTGTTCAATAAATCCATGCCACTCAGGGAGTTCAACTGCATGAGCAGATGGCACAAGCAGAAAAATAAATAACAAAGCTATAAAAAAAGCTGACCTCATCACCTTATTCCTTTAGCCACTGTTGCGGAGGAGTGCGCAAAAAACGCTCCGTAAAGATA
Source organism: Candidatus Omnitrophota bacterium (assembly GCA_035402765.1). GTDB lineage: Bacteria > Omnitrophota > Gorgyraeia > Gygaellales > Profunditerraquicolaceae > UBA6249. Next base: position 4,224 of record DAONDX010000005.1, on the reverse strand, counting down.
TCATCCTTTAATCCTATATCGTATTTAATATCGGTAAACTCCGTAACGGTATTGGAATTGGCATTTAAATCACTTGCCTTCATCTTAGTCACGGTGGGATATCCCTGGATATCTTTTACTTCCAATGCCTCAACAGTCCGATAGAGCTTCCCAGACTTATCAAAATATTCTGCTTTCATGGGCACAAAATTAATTTTATCAATTTTAACTATGTAATAAGAAAATTCAACAACCCCAATATCTTTAGGGGTGTTCTTAACAACATAAAAAGCTGCATCACCTGAAGACAACTCGTGAATATCTAAGTCTATGGACCTGCCAGATATATCCTCGTACAAAAACGTAGTACCGGCAAAGCTTGAGCGTTTGTCAGAGGCAGCAATACGCCGCACCAGATCCATTGCCGGTAAATACAGCCACCGATCATCATCTTTGCCCACATGTTTCCAAACAATATAGCTCATACCCTTAACATCATTAGGCTTATGAAAATATACAAAGTATTTTTGATCGCCGCCCTCCTGAATATTCAGTTTTAATATCGTTAACTGCCGCTGGCGAGTCCTACCCTGTGAATCAGTTACCACCATATTTGCTTTAGCACTGCCATCCTTACCTTGATAATATGATCGATTATTGGCTTTAGAAACCACCTCATCAACAGTCAGCTGTGCAGCTAGTGCGTTACTAGCTAAAAGAATAATCGTAACTAAAATTAAAATATTTTTCATCTTGCCTCCCCTTTCTTACAAATCTTCTGCCGAGAAATAACCGCGCACGTTCCGGATAAAACTACGATAATTGCTACGCAGACAATTGTCGCAACGTTAAGTTTAGCTAAATCATAGCCTAAAAGAACGTAGGCCACTGTCGAAGCAATAATAATCGACATCAAAACGCATTTCCCGCAGGAACAAACTGTTTTGACTTTTGAATCTTCGAAAACCAGCCACGGAAAGCCCGTGATCAGCGCCGGCAAAATCATCAGTGTCACAACACTGGCTACTAGCATGATCATAAACATAAAAAACCCAACAGTATTATAAGGAACTAAAGGTGAAGCAAAAAGCGGCAGAAAACCTACAGAGATCACCAGCGCATTCTTAATCAAGGCTCGCGCCGGAGAACCAAACATACCCTCAGCAGTCTTAGGCCAACTGTTGTTCTGCGCATACAACATCCGCGCGCGTTCGATAAAATGAATAGCAAAATCTACGGCTAACCCCAATGTTAAAGCCGATAGTACCGCCACCGGCATATCATACTCTTTACCGGTAAAACCCAATAAGCTGTAAATAAAGAGTATAGTAATTGTAAGCGGAAGCATCGACACGAGCCCGGCCACTGGAGACTTAAATAACACAATCATCATAAATAAGACAATAATGAAACTCCCCAAGAAATTCACCAACATCCCCCCCACCATCTTGTCCTGCCAAACCATATTTATATAGGTTAAGCCAGCCCAATGGTAGGACAACGGAAATGGTGCTGGATGCAATTTAGAATATTCATCAACCTGGCGCACAACTGCTGCCATTTGCTTATTGTCTCCGGAGGTCAGCTGCAGCCAAAGATTAGCCTTGGAATAATCAGGATTCACGAAATGCCAAAGGTCATCAGGCTTATGCGAATTCTCGAAAGATATAAGCGCCTGGGCCACGGCTTGCGCAGTTGGAGGAATAACATTATTCTTCTTATCTCCACCTAAAAGCTCATAGTAAACTTTTTTGGTAATGTCGGCCAAAGAGGTAGACTTACCCACCTTGCCTTTTTCCTTCAGGTAAACTTGTATTCCTTCAATATAACGTAGCATCGCAGGTTCCTGAAAGATTTGAGCAGTTTTATCCTGAGCTTCAAACACTAAATACGCGCTATAAGTCCCGCCAAAATGGGCATTGAGAACTTTATCCGCCACTCGAATAGGATGTTTTTTATTAAACCATTTGGTTGGATTATCATTGATTTGGATATGCGTAATGCCATAAATAGAAAGTGCTACCACCATAACCGTGCCAAACAAAACCTGTTTCCAGCGGCTGACTGTAAACCTACCCCAAGCAGCAAGCGCGCGAGCTAACGGGCCTTGGGCCAAATCATCTTCATGTATACCAAAGTTTCCCATTTTTTTTTCATCAAGAAGCGCGACATAAGCGGGAATCAAAACTACTGTAAGAACCCAAGCTAAAGCTACTCCAAAGGCCACGGCAATCCCAAAGACCTGCACCGGAGGAATAGGCGCAAAAGATAGCGAGAAGAACCCGGCTGCCGTAGTTAAAGAAGTAAAAAGATTTGGCCGGTACAATTCATTCAATACATAAGTAATGGTTTTATTCTTATCTTTAAATACGCGGTACTTCTCAAAGAACTCATTTAAAATATGGATGGAATCTAAGACTGAAATTGGCAACAGAAATATCGGAATCATCGAGCTCATGATGTGTATCGGAAAACCCAGCCCTACCATAAACCCCATAGTAATGATAACTACGATCATAGACATAACTAGCGGCATGACCACTAGCGCTACATGTCTAAAGAACCATAGCATTAGTAAAAAAATTACCACGACAGCCAGCGGAGCTGAGATTCCCATCTGCCAAAACATTTCGTTTCCAAAAGCATCTTCGGCTAAAGGTAAACCGGTAACATAATACTTTTCCACACCTGGATAATTTTTTAGTATTTTTTGGATAGATTTAGAAACTCGGTAACTAAGTTTTTTCTCTTGTATGGGGATATAAATGCAAAGCGCCTTAGCATCCTTAGATATAAGCGTGTCGTAGAACAGCGGATTATCCAGGGCACGAGTTTTAATTCGTAGAGCATCATCTGCAGTATACGGCGGATTTCCCATCAGCCAACGAAAACTAATCGTTCCCGGACCAGCTTGCTCCATATCATCCTTATTCGCCAAACTCATTAATTCATATGAGGTAACACCCGGAATTTTCTTAACTTCATCGGTTATCTTATATACTTTCTCTAGAGTATCCGTATTAAAAACACCTTCTCCGTCCTTTTCATTGACTACACCTAAAACAATATAATCATAGATGGTAAATTCCTTCTTTACCTCTTGATTAAAAACTCGCACAAATTCTTTTTCCGGAAGCATATTCTCCGGATCAGTATCAACTTTAGTACGGATAAATGCAGCAAGAGAAAGCAAAACTACCAAACCAGTAATCAAAAGAATTAGTTTAGGCCTCTTAAGAGCAAACGCGACAATCTTATCCATTAACATCCCTATCCTCCTTCAAGTAGCTCAGCAGCCTTTTCAACACATCCCAAACAAGAGAGTTTACGCTTACTACGGATCTCTTTACATTTAAGAGAACCGGCAGCGCTAATAAAGTCTTGTTCAAATCGATCTACTTTTAGCGGGTTATTCTTTAAGGCTAGCTGCCAGGCAGCATAATATGCTCCGCATTTTCCTTCCGGAGCCTTGCCACCACCAAAGGCAGCAAATGCGTCAACTTCCTGCACTGACGCATGAAATAAATCATGGTATGCCTTGATTACTGATTGCGCACAATTAAGCTTTAAATGCCCATCCTTACCCAAAAAATGATTCTTTGCCTTTATTTTACGCATCTGTCTTGTCTTTTTTGTTTTGTGTTTTCGAAACTGTGTACGTCCCGCCTCCTATACGAAGAGCTTTACCACAAAGAATCGCCTCCGCTGTCTTTTTACGAGCGGACTCGATAATATTCCCGAATGTCTGGCGAGAAATTCTCATTTTCTTTGCCGCATCAGCCTGATACATCCCTTGACGATCGGCAAAACATAAAGCCTCGCACTCATCAACAGTTAAAACTATCTCTTCCAGCGCAATCAAAGGTATCCCTTGAGGTTTAAAAAACCGCACGCGAGGCTCCCCCCTGACACACCGGCACTTCCTTGGACGACCACGGATCGTTTTGGTATTTTTTAGCATATGCCAATAATATAATAAAAAAATAAATTTGTCAAGAAATTATTTTATTGCTAGGTATCCCGCTAAGGACGGGCAGTAATATTGCACAAGGGGAAGCCCTCTCTGTTTATAGCTAAACAAAAAGGCTATCGATCGTTTCCGACCAATAGCCTTTAGGCTTACTTATACTTCGTGCTGTCCCTCGCTTCGCTCGGGATAAATTTCTTATCCAAAAATGAGGGAAATTTAAGGGTCCCTCTCGTATGAAGCAAGGGGAACCCTCTCTGAATCTACAGGTATGTATT
>DAONDX010000004.1:9477-114884 GCA_035402765.1 Candidatus Omnitrophota bacterium | reverse complement strand
AACACCAACGTAATACCTCTTAAGCGTTGGGTGTCTTGTTTACCTAAACAACACCAACGTAATACCTCTTAAGCGTTGGGTGTCTTGTTTACCTAAACAACACCAACGTAATACCTCTTAAGCGTTGGGTGTCTTGTTTACCTAAACAACACCAACGTAATACCTCTTAAGCGTTGGGTGTCTTGTTTACCTAAACAACACCGGCGCAGGCGCTACCCAGCGCACGCCGACGCAATTTCAATTAGCATCGGGCGACATTTCCATAACGCCAGATACAATTAACGCGTAATGCCTTAAGCCTCTGCCTTCAAATTATACTTCTTTATATTATTATCCGCAATTTCCTGAATTTTTTTGATCTCTTCAGGATTATTGAGGAGATGCTTAAATCTACCTTGGGATTTTAAATATTCCTGGACCGGTTTGGGAACAATTTGTTTACGATTAGCTAAAATACCGTTCTCATATTCAAATAAAGGATAGAGTCCGGTGTCTACTGCTAATTTCGCTACCGTCAGCATTTGGTTGGTTTCATGGCGCCAGCCTAAAGGACAAGGCACATGCACCTGAATATATTTAGGGCCTTTGATTGAAATAGCTTTTTTTACTTTACGTGATAAATCCTGCGGAAATCCTGCGGAAGCGGTAGCCACATAAGGAATCCCGTGCGCGTTACAGATCTCCGGGACCGCTTTTTTAGGACGGACATTTCCGGAAGAACGCGCACCCGATGGGCTGGTCGTAGTATTGGTATCAAACGGGGTAAGCCCGCTGCGCTGTACTCCGGTATTCATATAAGCTTCATTATCATAACAAACATATAAAATATCGTGGCCGCGTTCAAGCATCCCGCTTAAAGCCTGTAAACCGATATCCCCGCTTGAACCGTCTCCACCCTGACAAATAACATTAGTCACATCTTTTTTACCTAAATAGATAAGCGCGGCTTCGATACCTGAAGCAACTGCCGCGGAATTTTCAAACAAAGAATGAATCCAGGGCACCCCCCAGGCGGTTTCCGGATATTTAGTAGTAAAAACTTCCAGGCAGCCGGTATTGTTAGCGACAATCGTATTGCTGCCTGCGGCTTCAATCACTAAACGCGCAGCAATTGCCTGGCCGCAGCCGGCGCAAGCGGTATGTCCGGATTTAAATAAAGGACTATTTTCCATATTCTTCCTTAAGTAACTCTGGCTTTAAATCGATAAAATCAGAATTAACTTCCTTAGCAGTCAACCTTCTTAATACCTCATATACTGATTCTAAAGTAATATCTCTTCCGCCCAGACCGCCGACGAAACTGCTGATCACTTTAGGGCCCTTCTTTTTGCCGTAAAATGCCGCTTTAATCTCTACGGCGATCGGAGCATAAGCCCCTAAAGAAACGGACTTGTCTAAAACCGCCACTCTGGGAACATCTTTTAATGCTTCATATACTCTGGCGTAAGGAAAGGGACGGAAACTAATAATGCGCAGGAGCCCGACTTTTTTACCTTTGGCGCGCTGCTCATCAATCACTTCCTTGATCGTGCCGCAAACTGACCCCATCGCCACAATCACTTTATCGGCGTCCTTAGTCTGATATTCCTCGACTAATAAATCTTTATAATCGCGGCCAAAGACCGATTTGAACTCACCGCTGATCTCAGATAAATAATCTATTGATTCTTTCATGGTTTCCTGAATAGCAAACCGGGCTTCCATATAATAATCCGGATCAGCTAAAAGCCCCATGGAAATAGGCTCAGCCGTATCTAATTTATATAAAGGATTATATTTAGGTAAGAATTTATTTACTTTGTCTTGCTCCGGGACATCCACTGTTTCCATGCCGTGAGTCAGGATGAAACCGTCCATACAAACCATCACCGGCAGCATCACGCGTTTATCTTCCGCTAAACGATAAGCGATCAAATGGAAATCTACAGCTTCCTGATTATCTTCGGCGTAAATTTGGATCCAGCCGGCATCCCGCAAAGAAATAGAATCCTGCTGATCATTCCAGATATTTATCGGAGCACTGATGGCGCGGTTAGCGCAGGTCATCACGACCGGCAGGCGCATCCCGGCAATATTGAAAACTACTTCCTGCATGTAGAATAGCCCTTGTGAGCTAGTCGCGGTATAAACCCGTACCCCGGCGGCGGAACCGCCTAAAACTACGCTGGCTGCGGAATGCTCGCTTTCCACATTAACAACCTGGGCGGAAAGCTCGCCGTTAGATACCATCTGAGCCAAATCCTCAACGATATGTGTCTGCGGTGTAATAGGATAAGCTGAAATTACACCCGGCTGACAAGCTTTAATAATTTCGGCAATGGCGTGACTTCCTTCAACAAATTCTTTCACTTTTCCTCACTCCTGCCATCTTCAGGCACCATAGTAATATCTTTTTTCGGGCAGATCTCCGCGCAAAGCCCGCAACCCTTGCAGAAATTAAAATCTACCGCAAAAGTATTCTTTTCTTTTCCGCTCACACAACCTTCCGGACAGATCAATACGCACATCCGGCAGGCGATACAATTCTTATGCAGATAATTCGGCCGGCCTTGAGTTCTCCAGCTGCCGGTTTTATCACCCTTGCTATCTTTAGGTTTTACATTCAACGGTCCGAACATTTTATCCCTTTATTTTATTCTTTACGAATTCGAAACCTTCCTTGACAGCCTGAATATTGCCTTCCTGGGCTTTGCCGCTAAAACGATTTTTTACGACCGCGATAAGATTATCCAGCTGCAATTCCCCGGTAGCCGCGGCAAACGCACCGATCAAGGTAGTATTTCCCAGCGGACGCCCGATATTCCTTAAAGCAATTTCATTGGCGGGAACCACAAAAATCTTTTGTTTAGCCTTTAATTTCGGCAGCTCCAAGTCATCCTTACCGTTAATTAAAGCTACTCCGTCCTCTTTTAGCCCGGAAAAACAGTTAAATCCGCGTAAAAGCGTAGGATCAACAATAATTACATAATCCGGCTCATAAATCTGGCTGCGTAAACGCACAGGATCGCTGTCTACACGCACATAAGCATTCATGGGCGCACCCATTCTGGCTGCCCCGAAGTTGGGGAAGGCATACGGGTACTTTCCTTCGTTAAAATAGCTAAACCCTAGTAATGCTGCGGTAGTGATTGCCCCTTGGCCTGCGCGGGCATGAATTCTAATTTCTTTCATAATACTCCTAAAAAGTAATTTCCAAAGTTTTTTAATTATATAGCTTAAGCTTTAATTTGTCAACCGATTTATTTTTTGGTTATTTTAGCGCAGAAAGCAAACGCAGCTTCCCTCTCCCTTTGAAGGAAAACTCCCTCTTCCGATTAATTAGAAGTTTTGGCGGATAAATTGACTGGTTTGACTAAGCAGCTCCAAAATCCCACCTGCCTTCTGGGCATCCAGGGTGCCTAAACCGCAGGCCGGGCTGATCAGGAGCCTTTCCAATAGAAGCTGGCGGTCAATTCCCTTTTTAATCAATATCTCTAAACCGGTTTTGATCTTTTGCGCCAGCAACCGGGGATTCAAATCAAGATTAAATTCCTGAGTAGGAACGATTCCCCAACAAATAATCCCGCCCTTGTTTAAAAAAGTTTTAAGGTTATTTGCGTAAAGCACGAACCTTTCCTGAAAGTTAAAAGCGTCAAAATTTATAATATCAATACCGGAAGTTTCAGTAAGCATTGACCAATCCGTATTACCGCAACAGTGGATGCCGATCAGGCAACCCTGCTTTTTTAAAGTATCCGCCAGCTCTGAATAAACCTCGATCACATCATCACGATTAACCGGCGTATAAGCCGAACCTACTCCGGTCAAATACGGTTCGTCGAAAAACATGATCATTTTTTTGCCGAATTTCTTAAAATACTCCAGCTGCCAGAGCGCTTTCATGCTTAAGCCTTTAACCATGGCCTGCATAAACACCGCATCATGTAAAACAGCTTTGCCCTCGGCATCGGTTATCCCGGAGCAGAAAGTAAAAGGGCCGGTAACTTGGCATTTAATGAACTCTACCCCGGATAAATCCGGTTTACCGCTGAGCTGTTCATAAAAAACATGCAGCCCCAAGGCATAATCCGGGCTGATCTTAAAATAATCCAGATCCTGGTTGATGAACCGGTCATAAAATAATTCCAGCTCTTTTTCTTTATCCCCGGCAATAACTTCTAAACCGTTGCCGTTAATCTTAAGCCCGGGCAGGTTTTCAGAAAACTGCGCCAGCATCCCTTCGCGGGGATTGCGTTTAGGCAGCTGCGGCCAAAAAGGTATGGCCGGAACATAGCGCAAGATTAAGTCTACTGCAGCTTGGGGATCAGTTACCGGAAGGCTGCCAATACCGGTAGCCAGTCCTTTTAAATTCATCATACCTGCTCTCTCCGCAGCGTGCCGCTGGGATGCATCTGGACGGTTTCTTCGACTTCAACTTTTAAAACCACAAATTGTTTAGAGACGCCCACCTCATAAGCTTTGTGCGCCTGGCCTTTAATTACTCCGTCAATAATCCGGGTAGTGGATAAGTCCACTTCTTTGCGCTGTAATTCATCGAGTGCTAATTGATATTCCGGGCCGCTTTCAATAATTTGCACCCTGCCGTTTATCTGATATCCCATTAAAGTGCTGGTGTCGAAAAATGAGATCGAAACACGCGGATTAACCGTAACATTACGGAAGGTCCTGCCGATAATATAATCCACCAAATAAATATGTTTGGCTTCTACCCTGAGCAAAAATTTGGAAGCGGCATTCGGCCGGCCCTCCAGATCGCAGGAAGCAACACTGACAAATTCTTTAGCCTCAAGTAAGGCTTTAATATTTTTGTTGATCATGTTTTTCCTTTGAATCCTTCAATTACGCTATCGGCTAAAACGTTGGAAAAAGCCGACTTAAAATCATAGACCGCATTAAAATCAAGCAGGGAATCTTCTTTAGTTTTAGATAAAAGTTTTTTTTCGATCATATTAAAAACAATATTGCCGAAATCCTGGGTCTGGCTTATTCCCCAGTAAGATAAAACGCTGCCCGATAAAGCCCCGTATTGATCAATCGCGTAATCCCGCAGTCCGGCGGCTAACTCCGCGCCGCTGACATGGGCGGTTTTTTTGAGTTTTTTCTGCGTAAAGCTTAACCCCGCCAGCACAAATTCATAAGCATCCGGCTTATAGCGTTTATCCTTGCGGCAGATCCCTTCCACTAAATCGTAAAATTCACTCATTGATTTTAACCTCTACCTGAATAAAAGATCCTTATAGTTTGCCGGTAAGTTGTGAGTTTGTGAAATTTCTTTTCCGGTTTTATCCAAAAAGACAAATGTCGGTACCCCGATTAAATTATATTTATCAGCCAGCGCTCCGGAACTGTCTAAAAGCATCTGAAAATTAAGCGTGTAACCTTTAAAAAATCTTTGGACTTTATATTTTGGCTCATTCACATTAACTCCCAGGATCAGGATCCCTTCCCGGGAAATCTTGGCCTGCTGCAGGTTTAGTTTATTTAGCTCCTGCCGGCAATAAGGGCACCACGTCGTCCAAAAGAAAAGAATTACCGGCTTACCTTTATAGTTTGAAAGATTAACGGGTTTACCGGCTAAATCATTTAAGATCATATCAGCGGCTGGGGCAGCTTTGCCGAAACCTAAAACTAAAAAAATCGTGATGATTAATACCGGTAATTTGAATTTTATAAAGTTGATCATCAAAACCTCCGGATGGCGGCAATCATAAAATACAAGCCGGCTAAAACAATAATCCCGGCGCAAACTTTTTTAACCACTACCATCCACCGGCCGCTCTTAGGCAATCCTGCTATTTTAGACCCAAAAGTACCAACCAGGATAAAAATTAACCCCATCCCATAGGAAAAACTGAGTAATAAAAACCCTCCGTAAAATACGTTATTTTTCGTCGATAAATACGCCAAGATCGATCCTAATACCGGCGTAAGACAAGGCGTGATCATTAAACCGGAAACGATCCCCAGTAGTAACGCCGCCATAAAATTTATCTTTTGATAAACCGGGAGTTTCAAGTTAAAACGGAAATTAAAATGTAAAAAATCAAACATCCAAAGACCAAAAATAAATATAACTATTCCGGAGATAAGGTTAACGACGGGATTTAAGCTGATCTTCCCGAACATGGTGCCGGTCAAAACCGCCAGGATCCCCAGAAAAGAATAGGTGATCGCCATGCCGGTGACATAAATAAAACTTAAGAACAAGGCCTTCGGTTTAGAGCCCTGCGCGTTACCAACAATGTATCCGGCACTAATCGGGATCAAAGGATAAACACAAGGAGTCAGGCTGGTTAAGAACCCGGCGAAAAAAGCGATCAAAAAATCAAAAGGGCTACCGGAGAGCTGCATCGATCCACCTTAAGTAGGGCTTATCTCCGGCGATTATCGGAAGAGCGATAATTTCCGGAACTTCGTAAGTATGCAAAGACCGGACTAATTTAATAATCCGGGCCAGCTTATCTTTTCTCGATTTAATCAATAGCAGCACCTCTTGGGCTTGATCTAATTTAGCTTTCCAAAGAAACAAAGAATTTACTTTATCGATAATATTAACACAGGCGGCTAATTTAGCCTTGATCAAACCGATAGAAATCCTGCGGGCTTCTTTTTTATTCTTAGCCGTAACTAAAACAACCACATACATAATTTCAGCCATCCTTAAATTTAAAATAAATATATCCGGCGTTTAAATTTATAAACTCATTATATAGGGATTGGTCTGAATTTCAAGGAGATTGTTGGCGAGTCTAAGAAAGATGTTTTCTTAGCGATAAGCTATAAGTTATAAATAGGATACTGAGCTTAAAACTTGCAGCTTATAACTCAACTCATAATAAAAAAGGGCGCTTTTAAGATGGGCCTTTATGCCGGTAAGCTCTAAAGGTAGCGCCCCTTTTTTAAATCGTAAAAGCTGATTTTAGTTCCGCTGCGCTTCTTCCTGAACCCAACACTATCAGGATATCTTTAAGCACAGGATCAGTTAAAACACAACTCTCTTCTTCCGTTCTTAAAATATTTGCGATACAAGAAACTATTTTTTCAGCATCCTGATCAGAATCACCTTTAAAACAACTGGCGGCAAAATATTCTTTTACGCGCTCTGCGGAAGGAGTAATTCCGGAATTAACCAAACGCTGGATATCCGCCCACTCTTGAGTTAAATTTATCCGCTGCAGGCTGCTGGCGGGGATACTCTTAATGCTTGCTTTTAGGCTGCCTATCGATTGCGTGACGATAGGCAGAAAACGGAAATCAATACCGCCGGGAGTTTTTATTTCAGATGGCTTAGGCAGATTTGGTTCAATAACTATTCCTCCCCCTTGATCCGCTTCAGCATTTCTAATAGGAGATCTGCCGGGCTGGATTATAAATAATACCGCCTTACCGGATTCCGTAGAGCTTGTGAACCGATACTCTAACTTTAACCCTATTTGGTCTGCCTCAATGTTAAAAGCCTCGATAAAATCTTGTAAGTCTTTTTCTGTCGCGCTGGCTTTAGGATGAGCGTGGATCAAGCCTCCTTTTTTCTTATCAATAACCCTGAGGATCTCTTGTATGGCTTTAGCCCTGTCATTTGCTTTTAAAATAAATGAATTAACATCAAAATATATTATCCGGTTAAAAGAATTGTCAGCGTAGGGTATCAAGGTAGCGCTGCCTACCCGGAATTCGACGTTATCGACCGGCTCGGAAACTTCTCCGCTGCTTTCCAGTTCTTCTACATACGTCTCCACATCTCCCGATCGATCGAAGAGGCCCTCTCTGTCTAAATTACCGGCGTATTGCTTTACCCGATTACTTAAATCTACATTATTTTTATCCGGTTCTAAACCGGTTACCTTTACATCCTCTCCGCCAAACAGGGCAGCTGCCACGGAGGTAATCCCCGATCCAGAGCCCACATCTAATATTCTCAGCTGCCCTTCTTCTTCTCCTTTTGATAATAACGGTCTTACAACATCCCTTGCCACGGCATTAGTATACGGCTGAGAAGGACTGCCGGTTACTCCTGATTCGTCAGCAGAAGGTGATTTAGAATCTGTGCCCAATGCCTTCATTTCTGCTATTTGTTTTTCTAAAAATTCATCATACGCGGCCCGCTTGCCCTTATAATAAACAAACCATTCTGACGCACCCCGGTCATTGGCCTCCAGAGAAATTACCGCCGAATACACCCCTAACTTTTCAAGATCTTTAGCTTTCTTATCCGATTCCTGGGTAGTAACATAAGCTTCTCCAAAAACATCGTGGGCAACATTTGTGTAAGCTCTTCCTAAGAGAGTTTGATCTGATTGCCCCGGTCGCTTACCGACTGAAGAGATGCTATTAGCAATGATCCTGACCCCCAAATTTTGATTGGAGAGCTTAGTGGCTAAAGCATTCCAATCGTGTTTGCGGACAGCAAAAACTATTTCGTCTCCCCCCTCCTGATTAATCAGCATAAGATCGGTGCCATCAGCATTAAGAACGGGAATATCCTCTCCGATTATTTTGATCAAAGCGTTAAGCCTCTCTGACATTTTTCTTTTTACCAAATCATCCGCAATTAAAATCAAAATTGACATCCGCAGTCCATCTTCTGCCCGGTATACCGGGATCTTCATACTCTCCTGGTGCGCCGCGGAAAAATGCTTCTGCATATCAGACCAAAATCCGACTACATCCATAGCGATCAATACGACATCTTCTTCCTCAAGTAATTTCGCGGCATTAGCTAGAAAAGCCTCACCGGAGACAATCTTAGAATTCTTAGGATTAGTTTTAATTACCGACAAAGCCTTTCGTAAAGAAGCCACGGCAGCCTCAGGAGAATCTCGATTTTGGATGATCCTGTCTAACCGGCCTAAAACTGAAAAAATAGCACCGGCCTGTTCTGTCCGTTCTGCCGGACTAGGCCGCCAGGACTTCTGGTAGTCAAACAAGTCCAGAATTTCTAAATATTTTTTAAGCTGTAGCTGCCTTTGCGCCCCGGCTGCCCCATTTTTTACTTCCAATTCCAGGCTTTCGACTGTTTTTCCCCTGACTGTTCTCATTTCATCTTCCGAAGCCATTTCTTCCCGGCCCAGCCCTAATGCCTGTCTCAATTCCGCCGCCTGAAGCAATAAACTATCAAGCTCCTGGTAATTAAAGATGCGCTCCGACTGTCCGAGACGCCTGGCCATTTTAGCCGCCTGTAGCGCCTGGATATCCGCTAAGATATACGCATCGTCAGTCTGGTCTTTTACCGGTAAACTTGCTCCGAACTGAGACACAAAAACAAAATCCTGGATCGCCGCATTATCCTTATACTCCCGGTGCAAAAATTCGGTTAACTCCGCGGATAATCTCTGGGCGACCCAATTTAGTTTTTTGGATATCTCAACACTCCCCAACTGGCTTACCACCTCCGCTTCAATCACAAATTTATCCTGTTTAAATAAAAGCGACAAAGTGCTTTTGTCTTCAGATCTAACCAGCCCGGATTCTATCAAAAGCCGGGTGGCTGTCTTTTGCCTTAATTCAATAAGCCTATTCGTTGCCGGTTCGCCGATCATCGTATTGAGAAATTTTATTGCCGGTTGATTGCTGACCACGATAACATCTCCCGGATGCGTCTTAAGGTACAAAGCCACCAGGGAATTTTTAAGAATAATCCGGTCCTTAAACTCATTTAAAACAGAAATATCTTCAGCTAAGAGAGGTTGGCCGGCTTCAAGCTTATTTATAATCCCGCCTATCAACTGCTCAAATGCCTGATAATCTTCTATTCTAGTTTTAATTCTGTCGATCGCGTTTCGCCTGGCCGCATCTTCTCGTCTTTCAACCCCCTCGGCTACATTTAGGCTGGCTGGACTAGGCACTCTTTTATCCAAACCTGGACTGGGCAAAATCTGTTGAGCATTGATATGGTAGATATATTGCTCCTGCTCTACATTTTTAAACATTCTCTCCCGTTTACCGGTTGGTAAAAAATGACCGGCTTGAGGAACCAGGGTGTTGGCGTTAGATTGCCGTTGCATCATGGACCATATTTCATTTTGCTCCTGATCAGACAAGCTCCTGATATTTACGCCTGAAGAATTCACTGTAGGTTTTAAGCTATCTACCGACAACACCTTAATATGGTTTTCCACCCAGGAAGAAATATCGAGATCGGGATTATCCGCAAGTAACCTTTCAGCATATTTTTGAAGCATACCCCTTACTTCGCTTTCCCCCTCCGGAGCCGCTACTAACACAAAAGGAACCGCAAAGAGATCCTGTGCAAACCCCTGATTATTTAAATCAAACACATGAATACCATCCCATTCCGAGAATTGATTATTAGCCAACACCGGCCGGGCAGGGAGAATAATCGCAAAAGCTCCGTAGCCGGTGAACCACTGGTTGTATCCAAAAACAATCTGGTTTAATTCTTCTTCCGCCCCTTTAGGCATTGCCCGGTTGGAAAGCAAAACTGTAGACTGGACATCTTCACCAAAACGCTTCCGTTGCTGAAGCCGAGAGGCTAAAACATTCCTCTCCAGAATTTTAGAGATCACCTCCGGAGATGCCGAATGAATTAATAAATCCCGGCCTTTCCCAAAAGCCTGATCAATATTCTCAATACTTTCCTGATCTCGCAGCCTGGTTGCGATAAGAGACTGAAACGGTATAATGGACATTTGCTGTTCAACAGCACCCATCTGTATCCAAGATAACCACTCTCCCATAGCTGTATTTTTGTTTTTAATACGCGCCAGCCAATCCGGCATCATTTTATTCAGTCTTTCAGCGACAGCAATTAACTCCCGGGTAACCAAATATTCTGCCATATTAATGCTTCTTCCACCGGTAATAGACGGGATGCTGCTTTCGGTCTGAGCATTAACCAAACCCGGAAAATTAAACCTCAATCTCGCCATTAATGTCTCCGGGACATTCCGGCGTGAACCATCCTCCATTACCATCTGTTTAGAACTTGCTGATTCAAATTCTCTTACCGCATTTTCCAGCCTCTCAATATCTTTCTCTAACCCCTCTATGGAATTCTTAACATTTTGCTGAGCTTCCGAAGGCAGCTCATCCAGTGAAGGAAGGCTGGCATACGCTGCCGCATCCTCTGGTTTTTCCATCCCGCCTGGCCCATTGCCTTGGCCGGAGCCCGATTCTCCTGCTGAAGAACCGCCCAGATCAACCGGCCTTAATTTATTATCGATCTCGCGCATCCGCTTTTTGATCGGCCCTAACTTGGCGGCGTCTTTTTGAGGATCCAAACTCCATAACTCATTATTTAACCGGGCATACTCCTCATCCAGGGTTTCCTCCGGCGAAGCTAAAACCTGCCCTGCGGAAGGACCAGCAAGACTTACTTCTCCATTAGCTGAAGCTAGCGCAGGGAGATCCGTACCTTTCGGTAAATAAGCATTTGTATCCGGCAGCACAGTAACCGCACCCGAAGGTAGCTCTCCTAAAGCAGGAGCAACCAAAGCGGTAACGGAAATTCCTCCTGAAAAATAACTCCTGATCACCTGGCCGTAAGGAGTAGAAACAGGCGCTTTAATATTATATTCCCCTTTAGCAAAATTCTCTTGGTAAGCATTAAAATAAGTACTTACGGAATAAGGAACCCGGGCTTGCAGATTAGCCAGGTCTTTTCTATCAATGCGCTCGGCATACTGGTTATTTTTATTTTGATTTCTAGCTTTAAACCACTGGGCCAGGATAAGCGAATAATAAACCTGCCTTAAGGGAGCATAGCGCTTAGCAGTGTTAATTTCTTTAGTAAGTTTAGGAACAATATCTTCTTTGATAAGTTGAGTAGAATATTCATTGAGTTGTTTTTCTCTCTCGTCTTTAAAGGAATAAGCAGCATTGCCTTTTAAGTAATCCTGCTCCAACATGACCTTAAGCGTAGCTTTATAAACATAAGCTGAATCCGTTGATTCGCGGATGATCACCTCATCCGGGACAATCCAGGGACGGGTAAGAGTCGGGATCGTTACTTCCTGTGTTCCATAAATCTCCGCGGCTTTTCGATAAAGCTTATCCCAGTACTCCTTGCCTTCAATAGTTTGAGGATTAGTGGCATTAGCCGCGTCTTTTTTTAACTGCAGGTCTGCTTCCAGGAAAATCTTGCCCACTTCGGTCTGCGCCAGGAACGGATCAATAATATCATTGGGAGAATCCGGGCGCAGGTTTACCCAAAAGGCATCATTGGGTAAAGCAATGCCCACAAAAAAGTAATTAAGCAAATCTTTGGCGGTTAATTCAATATCTTGATTTTTCAGCTTCTGTTCATCGCCTTTATCCAAAAGCAGCTTAAAATCATTATTCAATTCATCATAAGATATGCTTCTTAAATGCAGCGGCCGGAATTTTTCCGGGAAGAAAGTATTGTGGAAAGACGCAATGTGGCCGGCAATATTTAATTCAACAGAGGCCACCTGGGCAAAGCCCGTCTGCTGAAAAATAAGCAAACCGCACAGAATAATAGCGATAACTTTTAAACTCTTGGGTTTTTTCATTATTAAAGCCTACCGGTCTTTCTATATTAAGTATGCTATATAGGTAAGAGAAATCAAGGCTAAATCAGGCTAAAAAGAAAGGGTTTTCTCGAGGAAGGCCAAAAAAAAGCGTTGGCCTCCGACCAGGAGAGCAACGCCCATTTTCTATAACTTTTAGCTTAAAACTTATAACTTACGGTTTATTCTCATGCACCTTAACTGAACGGATCCTGCCTAACTGCGAACAAAGATCAAAAACTAAAGTAGGATCTTCAGTGGTCATTTCTACTTTATAATTACAGGTTTCTGCCTGTTTTTGACATTCCGCAACCGTCAAATCGCTGCCAAACTCCGCTAAAGCATTCTTGATGGCTTTAGGTGAGCTGTCTTTGGCATGTAACACAAATTCTAAAACGTATTTGGTAATCATTTAAGCATCACCACCGAGATCATTCTACCGGCTGCTTTAGCTTCCTTACGGAACGAAAAGAATCCATCATCAGAAAAAGTGCACAGTTGCGGGTCAAAAATGTTTTCATCTTTTACTCCGCAGTCAACCAGCTGGCTGCGGTTAATCAAAGCAATATCCATAAAAACCCGGCCTTCTCTTTTAATCAAACCAAAAGGGAAATTGCTTTTAAAGTCTTTTTCGACTTCAAAACAACAGGATCTTATTGACGGGCCGAATCCAACCAATAAATCTTTAGGTAAACTGGCGAATTTTTCTTGCATCCGGCTAACTCCGGCCTGGGCGATATTTTTCTCAGTGCTGCGCCAACCCGCATGCAGAATACCGATTGCCGGCCGACGCGGATCATAAATAAAAACGGACAAACAATCAGCGGTTAATATTGCCATCGGAACGCCAGGCTGATCCGTAATAAAACCGTCCGTATCTAAAACTGAGCTTTCATAATCCAACGCGCCCCTGCCTTTATTTTCCCCGGTAACATACTCAACATTATTTCCGTGAACCTGTTTGGCAGTGATTAGACTTTGATAATCAATACTTAAGCTGGAAAGAAATTTTTTACGATTTTCTAAAATACCTTCGGGATTACCGAAAGAAAAAGACATATTACCGTTTGAGCGCAGGCTAAACGCCGAAACTACCGAATTAATCGCAAATTTTCCTAAAGGGTTAACACTCGGCATCGATTTCTACCAGTTTATTACGCGATTTTTCACCGCTTTTAATCCTCACCTGATATTTTTTAATTTTAAAGTACGCGCTTAACAAATCGATTAACTGTGCGTTGGCCTCCCCATCTACAGCCGGCTTAGTTAAATACACTTTTAAATTATTTTCAGATTGCTCAACACGCTTGCGGCTGGCGCGGGGATTTACGCGAACATTAAAAATCATTTTAATTTATCTATGACCCGAAAGACTTGGTATCCTGAATATTCGTAAGGCGCTCAGCAACCTTTTCAAAATGCTTCTGGGCCTCCGTATACTTAGTATTGGCACTTAAAAGATGCCCTCCTAAAATTTTGAAATCTTCATTGAATCTCTCTGTTTCTACCCCTAAGGCTCCCAGGCTTTTTAAGATCGCCTTGGCATTCTCTTCTACTTTTAAACCACGCAGACCTAAACAAATTACCTGCAAATAGGCATAAAAAGTATTCGGCGAGACAGGAATAACTTTTTTAGACATGCTGTAGGTAAAAATATCCTCCTTGATAATCACTTCATAATAAACGTTTTCAGCCGGAATATACATCAAAGCAAAATCATAAGTATTCTCACCCGGCAGGATATATTTCACCGCGATCTCATTAATGCGGTTTTTTATATCCTGGACGAATTTTTTACGAAAGGCTTCTTTGGTTTGTTCATCAGGAGCATCCAGCATTTTCTGAAAATTCTCCAGGCTGAATTTAGCATCCACCGGGACCAACCGCTCCCCTAGCCGGATCACCGCGTCTACCGCTTCGGCGCTTTTAAAACGGTATTGGATTTGATAGTGTTCTTTAGGCAATACCTGCGAAAGCAAATTCTCCAGAAAAGTTTCACCCATCGCCCCCCGGAATTTCGGAGCCCGCAGCAATTCCTGTAAACTGGAGATATCCCGGCTAATCGCAATAATCTGTTTATTAGTCTCTTCTAATTTTCCCAGCTGTTCTTTAACATTGCCAAAAACAGAGGTCGCGCTGCCCAAATTCTGGCTGATAATTTTATTGGCTTCCTGGAGGGATTGATTCATTTGATTCAGGCGTTCGTTAACCTGGGAGGAAATTTTTAGAACGACCGCCGCGATAAAACCGGCTAAAACCAAAAATAACACTGCGATAAGAATAATCATGAATTCATTATACCACTCTGGCCGATACGGTTAAAGTAAATAATCCTTTTTTACCCTTTTTAAGGAACGAAAGATATTCTTTTTTATATCCGGACAAACCTTTTCCAGGTTGCGGATAATCTTACCCATCCGGTTACGATTGGAAATAACCGCCTGCGGGCAAACACAGGTATCATGCCCTAATTTAGTTTCTTTAGCAAAACGCTTGATCAAGTCCTCTTGGACATAAGCTAACGGCCGGATCAAGGTGATTTTACCTTTGAACAATTCCTGTTTAGGTTTCATGGTGGATATTTCGCCTTGGAAAAATAAATTCAACAGAAATGTTTGGGCGATATCATCCATATGGTGGCCTAGGGCAATTTTAGTACAGCCGGATTTATTGGCGGCCAGGAATAATTCTTTCCTTCTGTTCCAAGAACACCAAAAACAATTAATTTTACTTATTGAGGTTTTTTTAAGAATATCCGATTTGATTATTTTATATTCTACTTTGAGTTTCTTAAAATATTTTTCTAACTTTACGGATAGGGATTTGGGATACCCCATATCGATATGGATCGCCATCACATCATATTTTACCGGCACAAACGCTCTTCGATCAAGCAGCAACCGCAATAAAGTCAGGCTATCTTTACCGCCGGAAACGGCAACCGCGATCTTATCTCCGGGAGTAAGCATTTGATAATCCATGATTGCTTTGCCGATCCCCTTAGAAATAAAATATTCGGTGCCCTTTAAAGTTCCCATTAAATTTTTACCCTTTAGCCATTTGTGCTTGCCCGTAAACATAATGTAGAGACGCAAAATTTTTGTGTCTCTACATTTACATAAAACGGCCGCTGAAAACAAAATTAAAACCGGCGTGCATAATTCAAATTACGCGCAAATAAAATAACCCGCCGCGGCAAATAATTATATTCTTGCCGAATCAACAATCATCTTGCGAATCTGCTGATTTAGAGGATGCGCCAACAGTTCCTCCAGGCTAAGCGGAAGACGCAATGACCAATTCTTAGGGCTGATTGTTCCGGGGGTATTGATCCGGTATTGATAAGGATCGCCTTTAAATAAGCCTGCCAGATCCAAGTAGTCATTAATAGAATTAACGCAGAACACCGCGCTAGAGGCTAAAACAAAATTCATAATTCTGGATAATAACTGCCCGCTGGCTTCCTCAATCATCTCCCCGGGGCAATCCAGCATCTTCCAAAGTTTTTCTTTTTCCCTGAAGGTATTTTCATAAAGCTCAATAAAATCCCCCACCTCTTCTTTTCTTTTACCTAGCTCCCAGACCAACTTATCCACACAATCAATTTCTTCTTTCCAGCGCAGCCGCCCGCAAGAAGAACGCAGCGGATCAAAAAGCTTAAGCACCGCTGCGGCATAATCTATTCTACGTTCATTACATTTTCTCAGGAATAATCCCTGGTCAACTGTACCGGCTTCATACTGCCACCAGGCCTTCCAGCTGGTTGTATCATGGGTAGAGAGCATTGCCACGGCAAGTTCTCGATACTGTTGGGGTTTAAGAAAATCATGGCCAACATTCCAGTCTTTTACCCAGCGCTGAACATCATTTCCCGGAATGCCGAATTCCAATAAAGTATCCGTGCAGCATTTCGGAATTACCCCTAGATCTTCAGCGCAAAGCAGCATTTTAGTATTTTGCACTAAAACGCTTAAAATTCTGCGTCCATGCTCGCCCCAAAGCCGTTCATCCAGAGGGTCAAAAGATCCATTTACTCCCTGATTCTCCAAGGGGTCAAAATAAGGAATGCTCCAAATACGAAAAAGCCCCACCACATGGTCAATCCGCAAAATATTATAAAATTCTTGCGCATAGATTAATTTTTCCTTGATGTAACGATAATTATCGCCGGCAATCGCCTCCCAGTTATAAGTCGGCATGCCCCAACGCTGGCCCTTAGAACAATACATATCCGGAGGGGCTCCGGCGGCAAAATCCAGTTTGAAAAATTCTAAATGACTCCAGACATCGGCGCTATCCCGGGAAACCAGAACCGGCAGATCACCTTTAATAAAGATATTATTCCTGCCGGCATAATCAACGGCTTCTTTGAACTGTTTAAAAAGTATCCACTGCAGCCACATCTGAAATGTTATTTTTTCGATATTATCCTGCCAAAACCCGCCTAACGCCTCAGCGTTACGCAGTTTAAATTTATCATCCCACTCATACCAGGGCTTGCCCTGATAAAATTCCTTCAAAACTTTAAACAGGACAAAATCCCGCAGCCAATAAGCATTCTTGCGTTGAAATTCTTCAAAATCAAAAGCTTCCGATAAATCCGTGCCTAAATAAACATCCCAAAGCAGTCGCAATTTTTCCGCTTTTAGCGCATAATCAACCCATTCGACGCGCCCTGGCCCAAACCCGGGAGTTTGCTTAGGGTTGATACTTAACGGCTTTTCGAAAGAAGCCATCGGAATATTAACCGCCGGCGGCGCAGAAGGATTAAATTTCTTACCGGAAAGTTCTTTAAAACTATTTAAGCAAATATAGGCCGGTTCCAGGGCAAAAGAACTTAAAGCATCATACGGACAAAAAAGCCCCCCTACCTCATTCATCGGCAGGAGCTGAACGATAGTGTTTTTGGTAGCGGCAGCCCAATCAATCACCCGTTTCAAATCCCCCAGGTCGCCGATGCCGAAGCTATTCTTTGAATAAACAGTAAACAACGGGATCAACACGCCGGCGCGCTTTTTAAAACCGATATTTTCCCAATTAGCGCTGGATATACTTTTAGCAAGGTAATTTGCGAGGTTTAATTCTGGCATAGATGATTGTCCTTTAAGGAAGGAGCAAAGAGATTATTTTATTTCCCCAGAATAAAGCAACCAGGGAGGCGATCGAAAGAAACGGGCCGTAAGGTATCGTATGGTCCTTCTTGGTCATTAAATTTACAATACCGATCACAATACCTAAAAACGGTGCCAGAAAAAAAGTTAAAACCGCCATCTGCCAGCCCATAAACGCACCGATCATGGCTAAAAGCTTTACATCTCCTCCGCCCATCGATTCGGTCTCTCCGTTAATCGCAGGTTTTTTAAGTAATTTAAAATATACCAGGTCGAAGATCACTCCGGTCAAATAGATGATCCCTCCTCCGGCGATGGCGCCTAATGCGGACTTGCCCATCGGAACCAAGCTGAATTTTAGAGGATTAAAACTAAAACCGGTTATCGAAACCATAATCAAGCCGATAATCATCCCGCCAACGGATACCTCATCCGGAATGATCCGATGCGCGATATCGACAAAAGTAGCGATAATTAAAGCCCATAACATAACCAGATATAAAAAGAATTCGTAGCTTAAACCAAAACGGTTAAAAAACACTACGGTTAGAATAGCGGTCAATAATTCTACCAGGGGATAACGCAAAGAGATTTTTTCCCGGCAAAAGCGGCAGCGCCCGCCAAGTAAAATAAAACTTATAAAAGGAATATTGTCATAACCCGGTATTCTCTTCTGGCATTTCGGACAATGTGAACGCGGCCAAACTATAGATTCGCCTTTAGGCATGCGATGAATACAGACGTTTAAAAAACTTCCGACGATCGAACCAAAAAGAAAAACAATTATCTGGGCCATCATATTCCTCCTTTACTTGCTTCCTGCCGGCAGGCAGGCTTTCAAAAGCGCCTCTTTCATGATATTAACCGGAGGTTTTACGCCGCTGAAGTGGACAAAAGCAAAAACCCCCTGATATAAAAGCATTCCTAAACCATTGGAAAATTTTAAATTTTTTTCCTTGGCCAAAAGGATCAACTTAGTCTCAAGCGGGCTATAAATAAGGTCATAAACAAATAACCCCTCATGCAAATCCCCGGGTGAAACTAAACAAGGATCAGCCGGACGCATTCCTACAGGAGAGGCATTGACCAATAGATCTTTATCTGCGATCTCTAGATCCTCGATCCTGCTGGCTACGCTAAATTTAGTATTCGGAAAATCGGAATTTAATTTTTTAAAAAGGCTTAAGGCTTTAAATTTATCAATATCATAAATACACAGCTGGATAATTTTCATCTTGGCCAAAGCTAAAGCTACGGCCTTTGCTGCGCCCCCCGCTCCGATCAAAGCAACTTTCCTGGGTTTAAGCTTTAAATCCTTAAGATGCGCCATAAATCCTAAGTAATCAGTATTAAAACCTTTCAATTTCCCGCGTTTATCCACAATCACGGTATTAACTGCGCCGATCGCCCTGGCCCCGGAGGAACGGCTGCTCAAATAACTGATGATCTTTTCTTTATAGGGATAGGTAACATTAAAACCGTGAATATTGTTTTTTTTCAAATTATCCAGGAAGCCTTCTAGCTGGTCAGGCTTTAATTCAAATAATTTATATTTGGCTTTTATTTTTAACGCTGAAAATGCAGCATTGTGCATGCAGGGAGAGAAACTGTGTTGGATAGGAAAACCTACTAAACCGTAGAGTTTCGGCTTTAAGGTCATTTGTTTTTTATTTTATTCACGGCATCGATGTAGGCTTTGACTGCCGCTTCCACAATATCGGTACTCGAACCGCGTCCGCCCACGATTAAACCGGAAATTTTCAGCTTAAGACTGGCTTGGCCCAAAGCATCCTTACCGGAAGTAACTGCTTCCAAACGGAAATCCTCCAATTTAGCTTTATACCCGGTAATTTTATCAATCGCCTTAAAACAGGCATCTACCGGGCCGTCACCTGAAGAAACTCCGGATAGATTTTTTTTGCCCTTGATCAACACTACCCGGGCAGAAGGTTTAATCTTAGTCCCGGAATTAACCTCAAAACTGTCCAGCGCCCAAAGCGGCTTAGCTATACGGATTTCATCTTCCACGATGGTTCTTAAATCATCATCAAAGATATTTTTCTTTTTATCCGCCACTTGCTTAAAACGCCCAAAAGCCTTTTCGGTCTGCTTTTCATCCAGATGAAATCCCAGCGTCTTTAACCTGTCTTTGAATGCATGCCGCCCGGAATGTTTACCGAGGATCAACTGGCTATCAGCAATACCCACATCATGCGGATCCATAATTTCATAGGTAATCCGTTTCTTTAAGATCGCATCCTGATGAATCCCTGACTCGTGAGCAAAAGCATTGGCCCCGACAATGGCTTTATTGGGAGGCACAACAAAATTGGTTAATTTACTTACCAGGCGCGACGACCGGTATATTTCTTTAGTATTTATATTCGTATAGAAGTTACCAAAAACATCACGGCGGGTTTGCATCGCCATCACTATTTCTTCCAAAGACGCATTACCGGCGCGCTCTCCGATCCCGTTGATCGTACAGTGTACCTGACGGGCTCCGGCTAAAACCGCCGACAATGAATTGGCGGTCGCCAAGCCTAAATCATTATGGCAATGGGTAGCGATCACTGCCTGGTTAATATTGGGGACATTATTAATAATACCGGTGATTAAAGAATAGATCTCCTGCGGATAACTATAGCCGACAGTATCGGGAATATTAATAGTCCGGGCGCCTTCATTGATTGCCATTTCAATCATGCGATACAAAAAATCCTTTTCAGTACGCGTGGCATCCTCCGGAGAAAATTCAATATCAGAACAGAATTTTTTCGCCTGACGGATCGAATCTCTGGCAATCGCGGCTATTTCATCTTCGGCTTTCTTAAATTTATATTTTAAATGTATCTTAGAAGTCGCAAGGAATAGATGCACCCGCGGGTGTTTGGCTTTTTTTACGGCCGCTCCTGCCCGTTCAATATCCTTATAAATGCAACGCGCCAGGGCGCAGACCGCACCTTGCTTAATTAATTTAGCAATAGCAGACACCGCCGCAAAATCATCGGGCGAGGCAATCGGAAAACCTGCTTCAATGATATCTACCCCTAATTTTTCCAGCTGGCGGGCGATCTCCAATTTTTGAAAACTGGTTAATGCCGCACCCGGCGCCTGCTCCCCGTCCCTTAAAGTTGTATCAAATATTAATATCTTTTCCATCTTTACCTCTACAAGGTTGCAAATTACAAATTATATCGCGGGTGTCTGGAATGTTTTCGCAGCGCGTCTAGCGCTAGAAAACATTCCAGACAGGACCCGCGAAATCTAATGTAGTTTGCTTACCTTACTTCTTCATCCAGGGCATCATCTCTCTTAACTGCTTGCCCACTTTTTCGATTAAATGATCATCCCCGGCTTTGATCAAACTGTCAAAATTCTTGCGGCCGGTTTCATTCTCCTTGATCCACTCTCTGGCGAATTTTCCGGTTTTAATCTCTTTTAGGATTTTTTGCATTTCTTTACGCGTTCTTTGAGTAATAATTCTGGGCCCGCGGGTTAAATCACCGTAGCAGGCAGTATTAGAAACTCCCCGGCGCATACCGGAGATACCGCGTTCCTGGATTAAATCTGTAATTAATTTTAACTCATGTAAAACTTCAAAATAAGCGATCTCCGGCTGATAACCGGCGTCAATTAAAGTGTCAAAGCCCGCCTTGATCAATTCGCTTACTCCGCCGCAAAGCACCGCCTGTTCGCCGAAAAGGTCAGTTTCGGTCTCTTCGTCGAAAGTTGTTTCAATGACACCGGCGGTAGTGGCTTTTAAACCCTTGGCATAAGCTAAGGCTAAATTTTTAGCCTGGCCGCTGGCATCCTGATAAACCGCAATTAAACAAGGCACGCCTTTTCCTTCTTCATACATCTTTCTCACCAACGCCCCGGGGCCCTTAGGAGCCACCATAAAAACATCCACGTTTTTCGGAGGCCTGATTTGTTTAAAACGAATATTAAACCCGTGCGAAAAACAAAGGGCTTTACCTTTTTTTAAATTTGGTTTAATTGCCTCGGTATAAACCTTGGCTTGGACATGGTCCTGGGTAAGGATTTGAATAATATCCGCAGCCTTTGCCGCTTCAGCCGCGCTTACCGGAGTAAACCCGTCCTGCTTGGCCAACGCAAAATTAGGAGTTCCTTCCGTCTCGGAAACCACTACCCTGATCCCCGAATCACGTAAGCATAAAGACTGACCGCGCCCCTGTATACCATAACCGATTATCGCCACTGTCTTATCTTTCAATAAGTTTAAATCCGCATCACGATCGTAATAAATCTTTGCCATTTTGTTACTCCTCTCTTTCTAATTACTGATTGCCAGTTTTCCTGTTCTTACTAATTCTTTTATCCCGAATTTATTCAATTCTTCCAAAAGTTCGTTAATTTGATCCTGGTCGCCGACTGCTTCAACAATTGCGGTATCCGCTTTATGATAAACAATCTTACCCACAAACTTATTGAAAATGGCTTCCAGGCGCCCCTTATCTTTAGCCGTATAATTTATTTTTGCCAAAACCAGTTCGCGGTCAAGATGCTCTCTTTTGGTAAAATCCGTAACGGTAATTACGTCAATTAGCTTATTCAACTGCTTGTTAATTTGTTCCAGCACTTTGGCATCTTTGGCTTCCACCACAATGGTCATATAGGATATCTCGGGGTCAAGGGTTTCTGAAACCGCTAAAGAAGCGATATTATAGCCCCGAGCGCTGAATAACCCGGCCACCCGCGCTAAAACTCCGAATTTATTTTCCACTAATACTGATATAGTATGGCGCATTATGCTAACCCTTCAATCATTTTATTAATTGCCTGGCCCGCCGGAACCATCGGATAGACATTTTCTTCCGGTTCGATCCTAAAATCGATAAAAACCGTATTCTTAATCTCGATCGCTTTTTGCAGCGCTGAACGCACTTCAGCTTTATTAGTTACCCGCATCCCTACTGCCCCATAGCTTTGCGCTAATAAAACATAATCCGGGCTGGTAATCGGGGTATAAGAATAACGTCTTTTATAAAATAATTCCTGCCACTGCCTGACCATTCCTAAGAAACCATTATTAAATATCAATACCTTAACATTTATTTTATTAGCCACGCAGGTAGCCAATTCCTGGATATTCATCTGGATCGAACCATCCCCGGCAATATTAAAAACTTCCTTTCCGGGGCAGCCGATCTTTGCGCCCATCGCCGCCGGAAACCCGAATCCCATCGTGCCTAATCCACCGCTGGAAATAAAAGTACGCGGGGTTAAATACTGATACCATTGACAGGCCCACATCTGGCTCTGGCCGACTTCGGTACAAATGATGGCATCACCGCGAGTTAAATCCCAAAGCTGCTCTAAGATATACTGCGGCTTGATCATTGCCGTATCATCCTTATAAGTTAAAGGATGTTTCTTTTTCCACGCCTCTACCGTATTGAGCCACTGCGCAGTATCCGGAAGCTTTTTAATTTCCGAAATAAGTTCTTTAAGAATATTTTTTGCGTCTCCTACGATTGGAACATCGACTTTAACATTTTTACTGATCGATGAAGGATCAATGTCGATATGAATAACTTTTGCCCCGGGAGCAAAATCATCTAACCTTCCGGTTACCCGGTCATCAAAACGCGCTCCCACCGCAATGATTAAATCTGATTCCATCACCGCATGATTAGCGTAGGCGGTGCCGTGCATGCCCAGCATGCCTAAAAATAACTTATGCGTGCCGCAAAAACCACCCAAGCCCATAAAAGTCGTGGTTACCGGAGCCTGAATTTTCTGCGCCAACGCTTCTAATTCCGCATGCGCGCCCGAAGTGATCACCCCGCCGCCGGCATAGATAACCGGTTTCTTACTCGCCGAAATTAATTTGGCGGCTTTTTTGATCTGGCCGGGATGTCCGGAATAAGTCGGCTGATAACTACGAATGCTTACTTTTTCCGGCCAGATGAATTCTGTATCTGCCCGTTGCACATCTAAAGGAATATCTACCAACACCGGCCCGGGACGGCCGCTGGAAGCGATATAAAAAGCCTCGGCAATCGTGCGCGCCAAATCTTTTACATCTTTAACTAAAAAATTATGTTTAGTGACCGGCCGGGTAATCCCGGTAACATCAGCTTCCTGAAAAGCATCATTACCGATTAAATGCGTACCCACCTGACCGGTAATCGCCACCATCGGGATAGAATCCATATAAGCCGTGGCAATTCCGGTAACCAGATTCGTGGCCCCCGGGCCGCTGGTAGCCAAACAAACCCCTACCTTGCCGGTCGCCCGGGAAAATCCGTCAGCAGCATGCGCGGCCCCCTGTTCGTGACGCGTTAAAATAAGCTTAATATCAAAATCATACAATTGATCAAAAATAGGCAGCACCTGGCCTCCGGGGTAACCAAAGATTATCTGGACACCTTCACGTTTTAAAGCCTCTAATAATATTCTGGCCCCGACCATGCTATTTTAAAATTGCTCCCTTATCTGCTGAACTGACTAACCGGCAATAACGCGATAAATAGCCGGTTTTGATTTTCGGTTCCACGCTTTTCCAATTTTTAAATCTTTTTTCTATCTCTATTTTGCTCAATTTAATTTCCAACTTACGGTTGGGGATATCAATAACAATTGTATCACCATCTTTAATAATTGCAATCGGGCCCCCTGCGGAAGCCTCCGGAGAAATATGGCCGATACAAGGCCCTTTGGTCCCTCCAGAAAAACGGCCATCGGTAATTAAAGCTACGGAATCCGCCAGACCTAAACCCACAATTGCCGCGGTGGGCGCCAGCATCTCGCGCATTCCCGGACCGCCGGCAGGCCCTTCGTAACGGATAACGATACAATCGCCTTTTTTAATTTTATTACCCATAATTGCCTGCATCGCCTGCTCTTCGCGGTTAAATACCCGGGCGCGTCCGGTAAATTGCATCATCTTGCTATTTACTCCGGACTGCTTAACTACCGCGCCATTAGGCGCCAGATTACCGTAGAGAACAGCAATTCCACCCTGTTTATGATACGCCTGATCAAACGGGCGGATTACTTCCGGATCAAAAATCTTAGCAGAATCAGTAATTTGAAAAGTTTTCTGGCCGTTGACATTTAAAGTATTATTCAATTTGGATTTTAATCTTTTAAGTACCGCAGGGATGCCTCCGGCGTATTCCACATCTTCCATAAAATACTCACCCGCAGGTTCAATATTAGTAATATGCGGCACGCTCTTACTAATCCTGTCAAAAGTTTTTAGATCCAAATTAATACCGGCTTCATGGGCAATCGCCATTAAATGCAGGACAGTATTGCTGGAACCGCCTAAGGCCATATCCACCACAATCGCGTTCTCTAAAGACTCCTTGGTAATAATATCGCGGGGTTTAATATTTTGTTTAACCAACTCCACAATCCGCTCGCCGCTGGCTTGGGCAATCCGGCGTTTTTTAGCGCTGCCGGCCAGAGCTGTTCCGCAACCCGGAATCGACATGCCCATGGTCTCAGTAAGACAAGCCATGGTATTGGCAGTGTATAACCCCTGGCAGGAGCCTTGCCCCGGGCAAGCCTCCAGCTCTAAACAAGTCAACTCTTCCTCCGAGATGTCTCCTTTTTTCGCCCGCCCCATACCCTCATAGGTATCATGCACAAAAGCTAATTTTCGTTTATTAAAACGGCCGGAAAGCATCGGCCCGGCGGTAATAATAACCGCGGGAATATTTAAACGCGCTACTCCCATCAACATACCCGGAGTAATTTTATCGCAGTTAGTCAGGCAAACGATACCATCTAGCTGATGCGCGTTGCAAACCGTTTCAATCATATCGGCTACCAGCTCCCTTAAAGCTAACGGATAGCACATTCCTAAATGCCCCATAGCGATGCCATCACAAATTCCGGGCACGCCGAATAAAAATGGCACGCCTCCCCCGTAGCAAACTCCGCGTTCAATGAATCTTTCCAGATCACGCATACCGACATGGCCGGGGATAAGATCAGTAAAAGATGTGGCTACTCCGATAAACGGACGCTTAAGATCATTACGCGATAGCCCCGTTGCATGGAGCAGCGCCCGATGCGGCACTCTTTCCAAACCTTTTTTTATTTGATCTGAACGCATATTAATCCTCCTAAATTATCTAAATTCTCAACGCTGATTTGCCTAGTCAGCGCCTTCGCCGTCATGGACTACCGCAGCCTGATCCTGGCGTTTACGTGAGATCACTCTTTTTAAAGTAACATATTTATCGACTAATGCCGCATTATTCACGGCATTGAGCTGTTTAAAGAGGAAATCAAATTTGTTTTCCACCTCGCCGGCAATCGCATCGCGTATTGCTTGCGGCAAACCCATAATTTCTTTCTTAAAAGGGCCCAGGGCCTTCTTGCGGGTTTTATAGAAAAACTGCTCTTCAGTTTCCCCGGCCTTAGCTTCATTGGCCGCGTTAACCTTTAACCAGTCATAGATTCTTTTCTTTAGATCTGCCGGAAAATTCTTGGAATCAAAAATCATATTCTGGAACTGCGTAGCCAAGTGTACTTCGCAAGCTTGGCATTCGGCAAATTTATGAAATGCCTCTTCCGGTAAAGTTGAAGCGCCGTGCTGCACTGCTCCACCCAAACCGAATTCCTTACGCGCCAGAGCCGAAAGATTTTTTAAAGTCTCGAAATCAAGCTTGACCTGCGCGATTGAACCATCCGGTAAAACCACCCCGCCGTGAGAGGTGCCGGTCTGAATAGAAATTTTACTGATCCCGGCTAATCCTTTACGTAAGCGCTGTTTAAACCCGGTCATAAATACCCGCAAATCTTCAGGCGTAGAATTCTGATGCCCGACTTCGCCGATCTCTCCGCCTACCGAAACGGTAATCCCGCGAGGCTCGATCCGGCGGATAAATTGCGTCAGTTTTGCGCAAACCTCATAATTTAAATACTGCTGATCGCTAACCTTAGGTTTGCTTAAATCTACCAAAGTTGAAGAATCAATATCAATATTGTAGAAACCCGCCCCGACGGCTTCGGTAATAATTGCCTGCAAAGCGGCAATTTCTTTATCCGGATTCTCATTATACTTTTTCAGGTTAGCCTGAAAATGATCGCCTTGGATAAATACCGGTCCGGTATAATTCTCTTTAATGGCCGCAGCCATGATCACCGCGGAATACTCAACCGGAGGCTGTGCGGTATAACCCATTTCAGATTTAGCAATTTCGAAAATAAAAGTTTTAGAGTTATTCTTTTTTCCTACTCTAAATATTGCCCTGGCTAAGTCATAAGTTAAACTGCGTAAATTAATCGCCGGAACCGTCGATCCGGAAAATTCTTCCCTGCCCCGGGCCATATAGTAATCCTGAATGCTGGAAGGATAGATTCCTTTTTTATAAGCCAGATCGCTAATCTTCTTAGCCAATTTCTTCTTTAAAACCACATCATCCGTCATTACCAGGTCGGTTACAATTTTGTCAATTCCCAGCGGTTTTCTTCCCATTTTTTCTCTCCTTACCCTCAAGGGTACACCCGCGTAACATTTTATTTACGCAGGATATTGTTATGTTAAAACTTTGATCAGTTTACAATATTCATCGATCTTATATTCTTTTTTTCGGATCGCCGTCTTAAAATCAACTTCGGCGATCTGGCCTGCGGAAAATCCTAAAGCGATATCGGTTTTTCCCGCCAATAAACAATCCACTCCGGATCTGCCCAGATGTAAAGCTAGATCCCGGCTAACGGCAGTAGGACATCCTCCTCTTTGCACATGGCCTAAAACTACTGTGCGCGTTTCAAGGCTGGTCATATCCGTAATTTGCCTGGCGATATCATCCGCCCGGCCGGCGCCTTCGGCCAAAACAATGATCCAGCTCATTTTCCCGACTAAATTACCATGCACAATATCATGACAAACCGCATTCAGATCCAACGGCCTTTCCGGAATGATCACATCTTCACACCCGCCGGCCAGAGCCACGGTTAGAGCAATAAAACCCGACTCTCTGCCCATAACCTCAACGACAAAAATCCGCTCCATACTGGTAGCCGTATCACGGATTTTATCAATCGCATCCAAAGCCGTGTTGATTGCCGTATCGGTCCCGATCGTATAATCTATACCATTAACATCATTATCAATAGAAGCGGCTAAACCCACGCAGGGAACATTAAATCTTTTATAAAATTCATGCGCCGCGGCAAAAGAACCGTTGCCGCCGATTACCACTAAACCGTCGATA
Organism: Candidatus Omnitrophota bacterium; assembly: GCA_035402765.1. GTDB lineage: Bacteria > Omnitrophota > Gorgyraeia > Gygaellales > Profunditerraquicolaceae > UBA6249. Next base: position 87,086 of record DAONDX010000004.1, on the reverse strand, counting down.
TTATTCTTTTTAACCGTCTCATAGGCCCGGTTCTGTCCTTCTTCAGTCCGGAATTCAGCACAACGGGCGGTCTTTAGGATCGTCCCGCCTTGGCCGATGATCCCGGAAACCGAGCGGTGATTTAAAAGTTTAAGTTCTTCATTGATCAACCCCCACCAACCGCGGAAAACCCCCATTACTTCCAGCTTTTGGTTGATCCCATAACGGACCACCGAACGGATAGCCGGATTCATTCCCGGAGCATCCCCGCCGGTAGTTAAAACCGCGATTCTTTTCATCAAGTTCCCATCTCCCAGCTAGCCAAATATTTCTTCTGTTGCTCCGTCAGCGTATCGATCTTGATATCCATAGATTTAAGCTTAAGCGCGGCAATATTTTTATCAATATTCTCCGGAACAGTATAAACCTGTTTTCCTAATTTACGGTAATTCTTCGCCATGTATTCGGCGGAAAATGCCTGATTAGCAAAAGACATATCCATAACCGAAGCCGGATGTCCTTCAGCAGCGGCTAAATTAATTAAACGGCCTTCCCCCAGAAGATAGATCTTGCGGTTATTTTTTAAAGTATACTCGTCAACAAAATCGCGGGTGGCCCGTTTAGATTTGGCAATTGACTCTAAACCCGGGATATCCAACTCTACATTAAAATGGCCGGAGTTTGAAACAATAGCGCCGTCTTTCATTAAGCTGAAATGTTCTTTACGGATAACATTAATATCGCCGGTAACCGTAACAAAGATATCGCCGATTTTGGCGGCCTCCTTGATCGGCATCACCCGGAAACCATCCATCGTCGCTTCCAGAGCCCTCAAAGGATCCACTTCAATCACGACAACTTTAGCACCCATGCCTTTTGCGCGCATCGCTGCGCCCTTGCCGCACCAGCCGTAGCCGCAAACTACAAAACAAGATCCGGCAATTAATTTGTTCGTGGCGCGGATAATTCCATCAAGCGTCGACTGGCCTGTGCCGTAACGGTTATCAAAAAGATGTTTGGTTTGGGCGTCATTAACCGCAATGATCGGATAACGCAGTTTTCCTTCCTGCGCCAAAGCCCTCAGGCGGATCACTCCGGTAGTAGTTTCTTCCGTACCGCCGATAATATTAGCATGCATTTCCGGAGGACGTTGATGAATTGTGCTGACTAAATCCGCTCCATCGTCCATCGTAATATCGGGTTTGACGGCTAATGCCGATTTCATATGCGCATAATAAGTTTTGGTATTTTCGCCTTTAATGGCAAAAACGCCGATCTTTAAATCCTTAACCAAAGCTGCTGCCACATCATCCTGAGTAGAAAGAGGATTGGAAGCGCAAACATATACCTCTGCGCCGGCGGATTTTAAAACATCTGCCAATACGGCAGTTTCAGTAGTCACATGCAAACAGCAGGCTAATTTTAAACCCGCCAGCGGCTTTTCCTTAAGGAACCTTTGCTTAATTAAACCTAAAACCGGCATATTCTTAGCCGCCCATTCGATCCTTAAGGCGCCTTTTTTTGCTAATTTTATATCCTTAATGTCATAACGCATATTATCTCCTTTAATAATAACGGACAAATTTATTAATTTGTAGGGTCGCAAAATCTTTCGCCTCTACATTCGTATTGCGGATCCCTATAGCCGGCTGGCCTGTTTTTTCAGTTCGCTAACCTTATCCAATTTCTCCCAATGAAACTCCGGTTCCATCCTGCCAAAATGGCCGTAGCTGGCAGTTTTTTTATAGATCGGCCGGCGTAATTTTAATGACTCAATAATGCCTTGAGGAGTAAGCTGGAAATTCTGCCGGATCAATTTTACCAAAGCCTCTTCTGAAATCACGCCCGTGCCTTCCGTTTTAACCATCACGCTTAGAGGATCCGCCCGGCCGATAACGTAAGCCAGCTGAATAAGGCATTTTTCCGCCAAACCCGCGCCCACGATATTTTTAGCGATATAACGGCACATATACGCTGCGGAACGGTCAACCTTAGTCGGGTCTTTACCTGAAAATGCCCCGCCGCCGTGAGCCACTGCGCCGCCGTAAGTATCCACAATTATTTTTCTGCCGGTCATCCCGGTATCCGACTGCGGCCCGCCCACGACAAATTTCCCGGTCTGATTAACAAAATACTTAGTGTGTTTATCTACCCAACCGCCAAGAATGGGTCCGGCAACTTCACGAATAATCTCCTGGCGCGCTTTTTCAGTAATATGCTTTCCGCTCTTATCCAAGATATCTTCGGTATGCTGGGAAGCTAAAACCACGGAATCCACCCGCACGGGTTTTCCGTTATCATATTCAACCGTTACCTGGGTCTTGCCATCCGGCCCCAGATATTTTAAAACCTTCTCTTTACGCACGCGCGTTAATTGCATCGCTAATTTTTGCGCTAGCGTTAAAGCCAAAGGCATTAATTCTTTAGTCTCCCGGCAAGCATAACCAAACATGATCCCCTGATCTCCGGCTCCGCCGGTATCCACCCCTTGCGAGATATCCGGAGATTGAGCATGAATCGCGTTAAGAATAGCGCAGGTATGGAAATCAAAACCATATTTAGGATGGTTATAGCCGATATCCTCAATTATTTTCCGGCAGATATCATGGACATGGATAAAACCGCTGGTCGTAATTTCACCGCCTACGATTAAAAGCCCCATGGTAACATAAGTTTCACAAGCTACCCGCGAATAAGGATCGTTTTTCAAACAAGCATCTAAAATTCCATCGGAAATCTGATCACATAATTTATCTGGATGCCCTTCGGTAACCGACTCAGAAGAAAAATAGTGTTTATGCACAGCCATAACTTTCCCCTTTCATTTATTAACCTTTTGCCAGTTTATTTAAGAAAAAGGTTTCTTTTATTAAACAAATATTTCTTTAGCCTGGTTTAAATATTTATAATCGCCGATATCAAACCAAGACCCGTTAAAAACATGGCCATAAATCCAAACCCGATCTTTTAACCAGGCAATGTAGCTTCCGGTAGCGTCAGCTTTTATTTTTTTATCCCGCAGGTAGACATTAATCAAGTTCAAATATTTCTTGGATATGTAATACAAACACATTGCCACCAGGCTTGACTCCGGATGCCTGGGCTTTTCGGTAAAATTAATTACTCTTTTTAATTTATCCAGTTTAACTACGCCGTAGCGGCTGGCATCTTTTTTGCGCTTTAATTTGAACAAACCGATGCTTACCGGAGCAATATTTTTTACCGCCACATCCAAAAATCCCGGCAAAGAACCGCTGAATAAATTATCTCCGCCGACCACCAAAAGGTCATCCCGGATTTTTTTCTTTTTAATCACAAAATTTATATCGCCGATCGCCCCCAGCCTATCCCGGTTATTTTTTGTCAAATCATTAACTAAAGTAATTTTTTTAGAGGTCTTTACGGTTTTGACCCATTTTCTAAAATCCGCGATAAATTTGCTGTTGGTTACCACGTAAATCTCGCTGATCCCGCCTGCAGATTCTAATTTTTCAATAATATGATCGATAATCGGCCTGCCTTTAACCTCTAAGAGCGGCTTAGGATATTTCTTTGTTAAAGGATAAAGCCGGGTTGCGTAACCGGCAGCTAAAATTAATGCCTTCACCCCGCACCTTCTCTCTTGATCAATTCATTAAACCCTGCGACCTTAACAGTTGAATAATTAGAAGGTGCGGGGTTCATCTTATTTTAGAATTTCATCTAACTTTTTGTGTGAAAACTCTTCAACCTCTTTACCGGTCGAAAGTTTAAGCGCTGCCACCGCAATTTCTTGAGCAGCTTTAAAACCGATAGCGCGAATTATATACTTTAATTCCGGGATCACCTGCGGAGGCAAGCTAAACTCATCCAAACCCAGGCCGAGAAGAATAATCGCTAAAGATGGCTCGCCGGCCATTTCTCCACACATCGCTACCTTAATTTTAGACTGATGCGCTGCATCAATAATATTCTTAACCAATCTTAAGACTGCCGGATGCGCCGGATCATAGAGATAGGCAACTTTTTCATTGCTGCGGTCAACCGCCAACGAATACTGGATCAGGTCATTTGTACCGATACTGAAAAAATCCGCCTCAGCCGCCAAAATATCCGCGGTCATGGCTGCCGAGGGAACTTCCACCATTACCCCTACCTCGATTTTATCATTAAACTTTAAACCTTTATTCCTTAACTCTTCTTTAGCTTCACTAAGGAACTGATTTGCCTGGCGCAACTCCTCAACCCCGGAAATCATCGGATACATTAACTTAAGATTCCCGTGTACGGAAGCCCTCAAGATTGCCCGCAGCTGCAATTTAAAAATATCCGGCCGGGCTAAACAAAACCTGATCGCTCTCCATCCTAAAAACGGCTGCATCTCATGCGGAATGTTAAATTGCGATAAAAATTTATCCCCGCCGATATCCAAAGTACGGATAACCACCGAATACGGATTCATTGTTTCAGCCACATATTTATAAGCTTGATAATGCTCCTCTTCAGTTGGGGAATCTTGACGGTTCATATAAAAAAACTCCGTCCGGTAGAGACCGATCCCCTGGCCTCCGTGTAATTTGGCGCTAGGAACTTCATCCGGAAATTCGATATTGGCATTGATCACAATCATCCGGCCGTCAGTAGTCACGGCCGATAGATCTTTAACCGATAAAAACTTATCCGCGATACCTTTTAAATTCTCAAGTTTTTGCTGGTAGCTCTTAAGCGTTTCCTCATCGGGATCTATAATCACGATCCCCGTTGAGCCATCGACGATCAGTATTTCTCCCGGATCAACCTTAGCCGTAATCCCCTCCAACCCCACAACGGCAGGGATCTCCAAAGACTTGGCCATAATCGCAGTGTGCGAAGTCTTACCTCCCATATCCGTAACAAAAGCGGCAACATTCTTGGTATGCATGGCCGCCGTATCCGAAGGAGAAATATCATGCGCCACAATAATTGTCCGGGCCCCGACATCATCTAAACCTTTTTTCTTTTTTCCCAGCAGATTCCTGAGTATTCTTTTGCCGACATCATTAATATCGGCGGTACGCTCTTTAAGGTATTCATCTTCAATTTTTAAAAACACGCTGATATATTTCTTTAAAACGTCGGAGAAAATATAGGCGACATTCAGCTGCTCTTTTTTAAGACGGCTGATCACTTCTTCAATGAGCATCCGGTCTTCCAACACCAGCAGATGCGCATCAAAGATCTGCGCCTCCTCCTGGCCCATGTCTAAATTAATCTTTTTTTGCAGCTCAATAATCTCGCGGCGGGTCTGGATCAAGGCTTCTTCAAAAAGTTGGATCTGCGCCGGGATTTCTGACCAACCGATCGCTTCCCGCGAAACAACCAATTCCTCTTTTCCCAGCAGATAAGCCGGCCCGATACTTATACCGCCTGCTGCGGCAATACCTTTTAGTTGAATCATAATTCTTCCTCGCTACTAATTAGTTTTTCCAGCTCCCCCAAAGCAGCCTCGGCATCCGCCCCATCAGCTTCTACCACAATTAAGCTATCCTTCTCCGCTCCCAGCATCAAAATACCCATAATCGATTTACCGTTCACCTCTTCGTCATCATGACGCACGGTGATCCGGGCATCGAATTTATTAGCAATCTGCACAAATACGGCAGCCGGCCGGGCGTGCAGACCCTGTTTATTTTTTACAATCAGTTCTCTTTTAATTAATGGCATAATTATATCTCTTCAATAAAACTTAAAATGATTTTAGCCAGCTTCTCCGCGTCATGGCGGATCACTCCATCCTGGATCATAGTAAAATCTTCCTCCACCACCCGATACCCCAGGTTTTCGATCTTCTTACGGTCATTGACCACTAAACGCGAATTATCTTGAGAATAACGCTTTAAAACTTCAGCCGGAACTTCACCATTGTTCACTACGCAATAATCCAGGATCTGCTCGTGGCTGTGTTTAAGCAGCGCTTTAATATGGTCGGAAACGCTGTAACCGTCGGTTTCACCGGGCTGAGTCATCACATTACAAACATAAACTTTAACGGCTTCAGATTCGGTAATCGCCTGGGTGATTTCCTTAATTAACAAATTCGGGATTATACTGGTATACAAAGAACCCGGACCCAAAACAATGATTTGGGCTTCTTTAATTACCTTAATCGCATCCGGAGTAGCCAGTAATTGTTCAGGGGTAAGGCTGACCCGGTCAATCGCCTTTCTGGCCTTGGGGATTTGATCCTCTCCGATAACCGTAGTCCCATCTAAATAATGCGCCACCAATGAAACATCGCCTAATGTCGAAGGGATAACCTGCCCGCGCAGGGCTAAAACTTTACTGGTCTCTTTAATCGCCTTTTCAAAATCACCGGTCAGGCGAGTCATTACCGTAAGAAAAAGATTGCCGAAGGAGTGCCCCGAGAATTCTGAGTTACCGTCAAATCTAAATTGAAAAAGATCACGCATCAAAGTCGGTGCATCCGCCAGAGCCACCAGGCAGTTACGTATATCCCCGGGAGGCAAAACATCGAATTGTTGACGCAAGCGCCCGCTAGAACCTCCGCTATCGGCCACCGTAACTACAGCCGAAATATTGGAAGTATAATTTTTTAAACCGCTTAGCAGGACCGACAATCCTGTGCCTCCGCCCACGGTAACGATCCGCGGACCACGGCTTAACTGTTTTTTCTGATATAAAATATCGATTAATTCCGTGCCTCTGGATGAAGGAACAAAAATAGCGATAAAAGAACGCATCATCCTTTTTATCCCCAAAATTAAAATTATAATTCCGGAGATAACAATCACCGCATCCAAAATTTGGATCAGCCAAAATTCTTCGCTACGTAAATTAGCCGTGCCTAGAATTAAAAGCACCACGCCAAAAGCGCCTAGACCTACCCAGCGCTTAATCCCGATCCCGGGATAAAACCATTTTAAAATATCGCTAGCTTTGGCTTTCATTTTAAAAATATGTTCTTAAGTTATGCAGCTAAAAGGATGATCCTGTGGGCTTATCCTGTTTACGCTTTAAGGACCTGGCTAAATAAAGACAATTAGATTAAATCTTTTTTTCATCTTCCTGCGTGATAACCTTAATTACGGATTTTTCATCCAGACAGGTACGTAAGGTATCGCGGAAGTATTTATCCTTTAAGAGACGAGATATTCTAGCTAAAGCTTTAAGATGCGGACCGGCGGAATCCTGCGGGGCAACCAGTAAAAAGAAAATATAAGCTAACTCACCGTCCAGAGAATCAAAATCCACGCCTTTTTTAGAAAGACCGAAAGCTGCAACCAGTTTATCCACACAGTCGCATTTAGCATGCGGGATGGCAATTCCCTGGCCGATAGCAGTCGATCCTAAAGCCTCCCTGGACATCAAAGCTTCAATGAGCTTATTACGATTACGTTTTTCTACATCACCGGCTTCAATTAAAAAATCTACCATTTCTTTAATTACATCTTCCTTGCTGGTAGATTTTATGTCAGTGAGAATAGCTTTCTTTGAGAGAAAATCCATTATCTGCATTTTTTACTCCTTTGTAAATGTATCCCATATATATCACGGGATGAATTTAATCCGCCAATCTTTGCGGCGTACAAAATCAATCTGATATATTTAAATGGAGCGGGAGACGGGATTCGAACCCGCGACATCAACCTTGGCAAGGTTGCGCTCTAGCCAGCTGAGCTACTCCCGCAATACGTATTGCGTACCCGCGCAATTCCACTAGACGCGGGGTACTGCGTCGCTCGCAGTAAATTTATTTAATTACAACGCTCACTCCAACCTAAGGTTTCCCCTATGGCGGTCGCCTGCGGCGCCCTGTTACCCTTTCCTTAGCTTTTAATAATCTAAGACGCCGGTGCCACGTTGTTCGCTAGTGCTTATCAATTACTTAGCTTACTTGCCCACCGGACTAAGCCTATATCAAACGGTTTAATAAATTTATTTGAAACGTCCGGTGTAAAAATTTTACGTAGTAAAATTTTTATGGGCGGAAGAGGATTTGAACCTCCAAGGGTTACCCCAATAGCTCCTAAGGCTATCGCGTCTGCCAATTTCGCCATCCGCCCGGATATTTCCTCTCCACCAACAAATAAACTTTGCTCCTCGCTTACACCTAAATGTTGCAGTGAAATAAACACATTTTTGGTATCGCTCGGAGTAATTTTTGCTTACGCAAAAATTTTATGAGCCTCCCGCGACTCTCCGCCCTCTCAATAAACCTTAGGGCGGAATCCCGCCTCTATTTTATGCTAACGGGAGAACGCGGCGGCCGCGTTACCTGACTATGAAATTTATTTGAGCCTCCCGCGACTCGAACGCGGCACAACCACATTAAAAGTGTGGTGCTCTACCGGATGAGCTAGAGGCCCAAATCTAGGTTTTCATTCTTTACCTCTAGCGAAATCCGCCAACGATCCAATGGCGGGCGAGCTAGAGGCCCAAATCTATAAAGATCTAAATCCAAATTAAATATCCTAAGGTTAGTTTTAAGCTGTAAGTTATAAGTTTTAGCTTACCGCCTAAAGTTTATAACTTAAAACTCAAGAACTTCCTTCTCTTTAGCTTTTAGAAGTTCGTCAATCTTAACAATATATTTATCCACGATCTTTTGCAACTCATCAATACCGCGGAATTTTTCATCTTCAGAAATAATCTTATCTTTTTCCATCTTTTCAACAATTTCCCTGGCATCTCTTCTGATTGTACGCAAAGATACCCGTCCGTCTTCGGACATTTTATGCAAAAGCTTAGCCATCTCCAAACGCCTCTCTTTAGACAGCTGCGGAACCGTAATCCTGATTATTTTTCCGTCATTTGAAGGGCTAACCCCCAAGTTTGATTTCAGGATGGCTTTCTCGATCTCGACAATCGCAGTAACATCCCAAGGTTGGATCACAATCAGATGCGCATCCGGCGCCGAAATGGCGGCCAGCTGTTTTAACATAGTCGGAGTACCATAATAATCAATATGCAAACCCTCCACTAAACTTGGAGAAGCCCTGCCGGTCCTGACTTCATGAAACTGGCGATTCATCGACTCAAAGGCCTTTTTCATCTTTTCTTCGGTGCTATTGATTGTTTCTTTAATCGACATGTCAGCTTTCCTTTCCTTTAGCGTACAACCGTACCAATTTTCTCGCCTAAAACCACACGCTTAATATTACCTACACAATTAAGGTTAAAAACCACGATCGGTAATTTATTATCCATGCATAAACTGATCGCGGTAGCATCCATCACTTTCAAACTTTTTTTAAGTACATCGATATATTTTAATTGAGAAAATTTCTTGGCATTCTTTATCTTCATCGGATCCGCTGAATAAACCCCGTCAACCTTCGTCGCTTTCAAAATAGCATCAGCATTAATTTCCATCGCCCGTAAAGCTGCCGCGGTATCCGTGGTAAAATAAGGATTGCCGGTTCCGGCCACAAAGATCACTACGCGCCCTTTTTCTAAATGGCGGATGGCCCTTCTTTTAATATAAGGTTCGGCGATCCTTTGCATTTCGATCGCCGTCATCACGCGCGTGGGCACGCCGGTTTTCTCCAGCGCATCCTGCAGGGAAAGCCCGTTAATCACAGTCGCCAGCATCCCCATATAATCCGCAACACTACGGTCCAGGCCCAGTCCGCGGCAGGCGGTATTCTCCTGGCCGCGTAAAATATTACCCGCGCCTAAAACCACAGCGACATCCACATCCATATCCCGGACATCCTTAATCTGGCGTGAAATAGTCAAAAGCACCTGCGGGTCGATGCCATGCGTCTGCTTACCCTGAAGCGCCTCCCCACTAAGTTTAAGGACTATCCTTTTGTAAACCGGTTTTACCATTATTCACCGATCTTATAGCGGATAAACCTGCGGATAACAATATTTTCGCCCAATTTTGATACAATGCTACCCAAATAATCTTTGATCTTCAGGGTAGGATCTTTCACAAAAACCTGCTCTAATAAACAACTATTTTTATAATAGTCTTCTTTATTTTTTTCATGTTTTAAAACTTCTTCCGGGACATCTTCTTTTTTGATATACTCCGGGCTGACCGCGGCAATCTGCATCGCCAGGTCTTTAGTAAATTTCATAAAATCTTCATTTCTGGCCACAAAATCCGACTCACAGTTAACCTCCACTAAAACTCCGATTTTATTGCCGTGATGAATATAGGAATCAACCCTGCCTTCTTTAGCCGCGCGGCTTTGTTTTTTAGCGGCAATCTCCAAGCCTTGCTTACGCAATAATATCACTGCCTGCTTGATGTCGCCTTTGGCCTCTTCTAAAGCCTTTTTACAATGCGCAACGCTGGCACAGGTTAGATCTCTTAATTCTTTAATTGCCGTAACCGAATTCTTCATTTTAAAATTACCCCTTCTGATTAATAAAGTTAACTTTTTTTCTTAAGTTTTGGTTTAATTTCCACAGCGGACTTCAAATGCGCCCTTTTTACCGCTGCCGCTTCATCTGTCGGCTGGCTATCTTCGACAATCTCTTCAATTTCTTTAATTTTAACCTCTTCTTCCGGAAGAACCTCTGTAGAAATCTCAGCCGCAGCTTTAGCCTCTTCTACTTTAACCCCTTCCTGAGCCAGATAAGACAAGAATTTCTTCCTGCCTTCAATGATCGTGTCGGCGATAAGCGTAACTACCGTGCGAATAGATTTAGTAGCATCATCATTACCCGGGATAGGATAATCTACCAGGTCCGGGTTAGAGTTAGTATCGATTAACCCGATAATCGGAATACCCAAACGCCTTGCTTCGGCAACCGCGGTCTCTTCTTTTTTAGTATCCACGATAAAAGCCGCCTTAGGCATACGTTCCATGGGAACAATCCCGGAGAAATTCTTATTAAGCTTAGCCAATTCTTTTTCCAGGCGGGCAACTTCCTTCTTGGTTAATTTCTCGAATGTTCCATCGACGCGCATTTTTTCGATTTCCTTAAGCCGATTGATGCTCTTTTTGATGGTCGCGAAATTAGTCAGCATCCCGCCCGGCCAACGGTCGGTAACATAATACATCCCGCTGCGGATCGCCTCCTGCTTAATCACATCCTGAGCCTGCTTTTTAGTCCCCACAAAAAGGACGAACTCTCCCTTGGAGGTTATCTCAGTTAAAAAATCCCGGGCGGCATTAATACACTCCTCGGTTTTTTCCAGATCAATAATGTAAATACCGCTCCTTGAACCAAAAATAAATTTCTTCATTTTGGGATTCCAGCGTTTCGTCTGGTGACCAAAATGTACACCTGCTTCTAAAAGTTGCTTGATTAAGTCTGATGGCACGTCTTTAATCCCCCTTCTTTTGGTTTTGGCGATTTAAATTACCAATTCCTACTTCGATAAATTATCTGGTTAATATTTTTTCTGACCTCTGGTTGCGGAAGCAACGTATCCGATCCCCAATAACGGGGCTACGTCGCCAAAACAACGCTTTCAACATCTTGAATCTACAAAATGCTGCGGTAGAAAGTTAATCGGGTAATTATAGCAAAATTTTACTTATTTGCAACTATTTTTAATGCACAAATTGCTTTTAGCGCAAAGCATGGAATCCATCGAAATTCTAGAGATTCTCAGCGTAAGCCTTTGAGGCGGAAAGAATCCGGGTCTTAAACGTCATTTTTGCAGCTCTTGAGCTTCGTAAAGCCGTTTATACAAACCACCTTTTTCCAATAGTTGGCTATGCGTACCCTGTTCAACGATCATACCTTTATCTATAACCACAATGCGGTTAGCATTCCTTACTGTGGAAAGCCGGTGAGCCACCACGAATACCGTTCTGCCGCTCACCAGGTGATCTAAAGCCGCCTGCACAATACGTTCAGATGTTGAATCCAGTTGTGAGGTAGCCTCATCTAAAATCAATATCGGGGCATTCTTTAAAAGAGCGCGGGCAATGGCGATCCGCTGGCGTTCTCCGCCGGAGATCATCACTCCCCGGTCCCCGATAATCGTGTCATAGCCCTGCGGGCAATTAAGAATAAACTCATGGGCATGCGCTTTTTTAGCCGCTTCTTCAATTTCAGAAGCAGTGGCGTTAAGCCTGCCGTAAGCGATATTAGCGCGGATCGTATCATTAAAAAGCATGGTTTCCTGATTAACGATCCCGATCTGGCTGCGGAGCGACTTTAAACTAAGTTCCTGAATATTTACCCCATCGATCAAAATTTCCCCTTTTTGCGGATCATAAAAACGCGGAATTAAATCTACCAGGGTACTCTTACCCGAGCCGCTCGGGCCGACAATCGCCAGCATCTGGCCATATTCAATACTTAAATTAACGCCTTTTAAAATTTGCGTATCAGCATAGCTGAACCAGATATCGTTAAATTTAATATTTTTCTTAAATTCGCTTAAAATCTTTGGCAATAACTGTTCTTTTACGCTGGTTTCCGTTTCCAACACCTCATGGATACGCTCGCTGGCCGCCATAGCCTGCTGGTTTAAGGCATTAACCGCGCTTAATTTCTTAAACGGGCGGATCAGAGATAACAACGAACCGAGAAAAAGCCCGAAGACACCGAAAGATACCTTCCCGGACATAACCTCGCGGCCACCCCAGAAAAACACCAAAACCCCGGCTACCACCCCCAGGAACTCCGTAATAGGATTAAGCAGAAGCGAGCGCTTAATGGTTTTCATGCTGATCTTATAATAATCTGAATTTACCCGGTTAAACCGGCTGACCTCGTATCCCTCCATATTGAAAGCTTTCACTACTCTAGCTCCCATAATTGTTTCATAAAGCAGGGAGTTAGTGTCGGCGATCTTTTCCTGGGAACGCTTGGAAAGTTTTCTCAAGATTTTACCCATCCTGACGATCGGGTAACTGATCAGCGGCAGAAATACAAAAGCAATTAACGCCATTTTAAAATAAATAAAGAAAATAACTACGGCAAAGATAACGATCTGCAAACTCTGATAAATTAAATCCGTCGAACCGTAAGAAACGGCATTTTCAACCAGTTTGACATCATTAGTAATCCTGGACATCAGTTCACCGCCGCGTTTATGGGTAAAATAATTCAGGGATAACGACTGAATTTTGGCGTAAAGACGGCTTCGGATATCCCGGATAACTCTTTGACCGATATCGGACATAAAATAACTTTGATAGAATCCGAAAATACCTTTAAATAAAAAAAGTAGTAAAACTATAACCACCATATAGTTAAGCAAGACTTCCGGAGGGGTATTGTTTATTTTATCCACAAAACCCGCAAGGAAATCAGGCAATTTGGTAGGGACAATGATCTTTTTATTGGTCAGAACCTTATCCGCCAGAGGAACCATCATCGCTAAGGATACTCCGTCAAACACCGCGGAAAACCCCATACAGATGATCGCCCCCAGAAAAAGCAGCTTATAAGGCTTGACAAATTGCAGTAATTTCAGATAGTCCTTCATTCTTTACCTTTCTTTAAGGAAAGTATTCTAACATATACCCTCAACCATAGCAAACCTTTTTATTGGTTTTAATAACCAGGCTCGCTTTGTTTAGGGCAAGCTACCCTTAAGCCTTGCCCTATAATTACCTTTTCATTATTTTTCAGCACCTTTTATCCCGGTCCAACCACCCTTAAAAAATTCCTATTGCAAGTCACCACCTACTCTGCTATGATTTTAAACATGGATAAACTTAAAGTAGGCGTAATCGGAGTAGGGCATTTAGGCAGCATTCATGCCAAAATCTATAAACATATCCCCGGGTGCACTTTAGTCGGGGTATGCGATTCCGATCCAGCGCGGCTTAAAGAGGTATCCGGCTCCCTTAGGGTACCCGGATACACCAACCCGCAAGAGCTGCTGGGTAAAATTAACGCTGCTAGCGTAGCAGTACCTACTCTGCGGCATTATAGAATAGCCGAAGAGTTTCTTAAGGCCGGGGTACATCTTCTAGTTGAAAAGCCCTTTACGGTAAACCTGGAAGAGGCGGATCAATTAATCAAGCTGGCTAAAGATCAGCATCTTATCCTGCAGGTCGGCCATATCGAAAGATTTAATTCCGCTTTTACGGCCACCCAAAAAATAATCAAAGACCCCAAATTTATCGAATGCCACCGCCTCTCTCCTTTTCCTAACCGTTCGCTGGATGTCGGCGCAGTCTTAGATATTATGATCCACGATATTGATATTGTTTTAGGGCTGGTAGATTCCCCTTTGGAGAGGGTTGAATCCGTCGGGATTAATGTGCTCACTGCTTTTGAAGATATCGCTAACGCCCGCTTGACTTTTAAAAACGGCTGCATCGCCAACCTTACCGCCAGCCGCATATCCGACGAAATAATGCGTAAAATCCGCATATTTCAGGAAAATACTTACATATCTTTAGACTATAAAAACGCTGAGGCTTGCGTATACCGAAAACTCGGGGATAAAATAACCAAAGAGCGCCTGCCGATTGAAAAAGAACAACCCTTGCAGAAAGAACTGGCATCCTTTGTAGACTGCGTTATTAATAATAAGGAACCCCTGGTTTCAGGTCCGGTGGCCCGCGACGCCTTAGCCGTGGCTTTAACCATCCAAAAACAGATATGGCAGAAATAAAAAAGATAATGATTGTCTGCGGAGAACCCTCCGGAGACCTGTTAGCCGGAAATCTCGTAGCCGCCCTCCAGAAACTCCAGCCCCAGATTAAATTTTGCGGCGTGGGAGGCCTGCATTTAGCTAAAACCAGAGCGGAAATTTTTTATAATATCAACGAACTTTCCGTAATGGGTTTTTTTGATGTGCTAAAAAAATTACCCCGTTTCCTAAAGCTAAAGAAATTGGTCTTAGCTAAACTTAATGCCGAACAACCGGATTGCCTGATCCTGGTGGATTTTTCCGGATTTAATTTGCGATTGGCCGCCGCCGTCAACAAACGCCTTCCGGTAATCTATTATGTCAGCCCTCAAATCTGGGCCTCTAGGGAAGGCCGTATAAATTCTATCAAAAGATTTATTTCAAAAATGGTAGTACTTTTTAAATTTGAAGAAGAATTCTACCGAAAACACCAGATCCAGGCAGATTTCGCCGGACACCCTTTAATAGATCTAGTTACTTCTTCGGTAAATCAACAGGATTTTGCCGATCGCTTCGGGATAAACCCGGGAAAAAAAATTATCTCTCTGCTTCCCGGATCGCGTAAACAGGAGGTCAGGTTAATTTTACCTTTAATGCTAAAAACTGCGCAGCTGATTAATCAGGCGATTCCTCAGACACAGTTTATTATCGCTAAGGCTCCTAACCTGGAAACCCAAAACTATTTAAATATCTGCAAAAATTTTGCTTTAGATTTGAAAATTATTGACGGACGAGCTAGCGACTGCCTGAACATTGCTCAAGCCAGCATTGTCTGCTCAGGAACCGCTACCCTGGAAGCAGCGATCATTCAAAAACCTTTTGTCATCGCATATAAAACCAATTTACTAAATTATTTGCTTTACCGGCCGCAGATAAAGATACCTTATATCGGAATGGTAAATATTGTCGCGGGAAGAAAAATCGTTCCGGAGTTTATTCAATTTAACGCCCGGCCTAAAATGATTGCCCAAGCTATCATCGAACTGCTTCAAAATCCTCTCTCTGCCCAAAGCATGAACCAAAACCTTAAAGCGGTAAAAGATTCACTCGGCGCGCCCCAAGCAGCAGACCGGGCGGCCGGATTTATCCTGAATTTCCTGCAAAATAATTAAGTATTGCCGCCTGCTACTACAAAAAAAGAAAATAGCAAACTCCAAAATTCTTAACGGATAACCGAGTATTGCGTCGGCGCGGCCTGCTGACCAGAGGACCCGCTAAATCTAATAAGACTTTGCGCTCTCTATCCGCTCATCAATCGACGGATGGTTAAAAAAGAAAAATTTAATTACCGGGTGGGGGTGGCGATCGGAAAGATTTTGTTCGGCTAATTTTTCCATCAGGCTGATAAAGGCCTCTTTGTCCTGAGTAACTTTGAGGGCCAGTAAATCCGCCTCTTTTTCCAATTTACGGCTAAACCAGGCTTCCAGAGGTTGAGAGATAATTCCAAAAAGCATAAAATAAAGAAAAACTAACGGTAAACTGGCCAATTGAGATAGAGAATTTAATTTAAATACCCCTAAAGTTATAATACTGGTTTTAAAAATCAGATAAAACAACCCCAGAGTCACTAAAGCATTGACGGCAATCAGCTTGATAATATGTTTAAGCCGGTAATGCGCAAACTCATGCGCCAGGATCACCTCTACTTCATTATGAGTATACTTGTCCCTTAAAGTATCGGCCAGGAGCACGCGTTTAGTTTTACCCAGCCCGCAAAAAGCAGCATTCGCCTTAAGCGTCTTTTTACTGAAATCTATTTCAGAAACTTCCATCAGCTTAATCTGCATTTTGGCAGCTAAATCAAAAATTCTTATCCGTAAAGCCTCGTCTTCCAGTTTTTTGTATTTAAAAAATAAGGGGATGATTAAAACCGGGGCTATTTTAGCTAAAACCACGCTAAAAATTATCCAAAGGATAGAGAGAACCAGCCACCACTGGCTAAATTTAGCCAGAACCCAATAAAAAGATAAAACTAAAATCAGAGAAAATAGATAGGACAATGCTTGGGATTTTAACTGGTCCATCCACCAAGCACCCGCTCCCTGCTTGGAAAGATGAAATTTATGCTCCAGGGTAAAATCGGAATAGAAATTAAGCGGCAAATTAAATAAATAGTAACCCAAAGAAATAACCAATAGGTACCCGGCGATCAATGCGTAAGAAGGCAAAGCGAAATTTTGTAGGAGATTTTCTAAAAATAAAGAAAGCCCCGATCCTAAAAAAACCAGGAGCAGGGCTAAACTATAAAACATATCAATGATACTTAGAGTGTATTTGCGGTGAGAATAGCTTTTAGCTAAACTCGGCATATTATTTCTTAGCAGTTTTGGCTACCGGGGCGACATTAACAAAAGTACGCAGCTTACCATGGCTGGTCTTTTTCCGCGTAAAATAAACTTTACCCGGACAAGAGGCAAATAATGTGCCTAGACCGCGGACATTAATTCCCGCTTTATAGGTATCGACCCCGCGCACCAGGATTTCACCGGTTTTGACCAGTTTTCCACCGCTAGATTTAAGCGCTTTATCTTTTTTGGGAGTAGAAAAACCACCGATCATGTTATATTCCTCCTATAAGTTTTATCTGAATAAATCTTCTCAATAAATTAAGCAAGGTGTAATATTACCACAAATCCATCAATTAAGCAATACTTCTTCATCTTTATCCGGGATATGCACAGCTATGCCCTTAGAGATCAGGATATCCGCCAAAGCCTGAGATTGCTCCAATTCTCCGTGCACCAGAAAGATCTTTTTAAGCGGAAGGCAACCGGAGACAAAATCCAATAATTCCTTTTGGTCGGCATGGCCGGAGAAAGAGTTAATTACCACCACTTCCGCATTCAACTCATACTCTACTCCGAATATCTTTACAAAAGGAGTTTTATCAACGATCCTCCTGCCCAAGGTATCCTGAGCCATATATCCGACCACTAATATCATATTCCGGGAATCCTCGATGTTATTCTGCAAATGATGCAGTATTCTCCCGGACTCGCACATTCCGCTTCCGGCAATAATAATCATCGGCCGTTTATCCATATTCAAAGACTTGGATTCTTTTTGATCGCGCACAAAGCGTAAATTTAATAATTCAAAGGGATTATCCCCCCGGCTGAATGCCAGGCGGGTTTTTTCATTCAAAAAATCCAAGTGATACTTGAAAAGATCAGTAATGTTGGTAGCCAGCGGACTATCCACATAAATCGGTACTGAAGGAATAATCTTTTCCTTAAGCAATTCATTTAAGAAGTAGATTACCTCCTGAGTACGCTCCAAGGTAAAAGAAGGAATAAGCACTTTGCCTCCCCTTTTAACCGCCCGGCTGATCGCTTCTCTTAATTTCGACTGCGCTTCATCAATCGGCCGATGCAGCCTGCCGCCATAAGTAGACTCCAGGATTAAATAATCTAAGCCTTTGGGAATTACCGGATTATCCAAAAGCGGCAAATTCTTTCTTCCCAAATCTACAGCATAACCTAAACGCAGAGAACGATCACCATCCTTAATATCCAGGACGACAATCCCGGAGCCCAGAATGTGCCCGGCATCGATAATCGTGGCAAAGATATCTTTGGCAATACAAAATTTCTGGTTATACGAAATAGAACGGAATATCCGGGTGCTTTTAGAAGCCTCTTTAGCGGTATACAAAGCTTTGCGTAAAGGTAAATTCATGCGCCGGTTAATTTTATTTAAATAGCGCACATCTTCTTCCTGGATCTTGCCCGAATCCACTAACATCAGATCCGCCAAATCCTTAGTGGCTGAAGTTGTATAAATCTTACAGCGTAAGCCCTGTTTAATTAAATTAGGGATATTGCCGCAATGGTCGATATGGGCATGCGACAGAACCATAGCTTTAATCGTCCGGGGATTATAATGAAACGTGGTATTGATTTTATAGAAAGCTTCACGATGCCCTTGGAAGAGTCCTCCATCCAGCAGGATATCCGTACTGCCGGCTGAAATTAAATGGCTGGAGCCGGTAACTGTTTTTGCTCCCCCCAAAAATTTTATTTTAACTGACATAATTTAAAATGGTCTTCTTAAGCGACAAAAAGATTCCGTGAGGAAAACTTCCCATCCGTGGTTAAATTTACTCCCAGCCGTTTGAGGCCGACTTCATCTCCCGGAGTAGGAATGTGCGTCATATGCACTTCACATCCCCTTAGCTGGCTAAGCTTCTGCATCGCTAACTCCGCAGTATGGCTGGTCGCCGCGCTTATGGAAAGAGCGATCAAACACTCCTCCAGATCCAGGTTTTCAGAATCTGACCTTAAAATATCTTCTTTCAGTTTAGCGATCTGGCTTATAACATGCGGACTCAAAAGCAAAATCTCATCCGGAATATGCGCTAAAACTTTAAGCGCGTTCATGATTAAGCTTGAAGCAGCATGCATTAACCCGGAATTTTTCCCCGTAATTACCTCTCCGCTGCCTAACTGAATGGCCGCAGCGCAGAATATACCATCATGCCCTTTATTCTGTTTCTCTGCCTCTTCGGCGGCTTTTCTGGATATCTCCACTACCGCCCGGTCGGTAACCTTAACCCCCGTTTCCTCCATCATCGCCGCCACCCGGTCCACCGTCTCTTTTTTCTCAATCCCTAAAACATATTCACTGTTATATCTAAAGTACCGCCGGATCAGCTCTTGTTTAGCCGCCTCCTGCACTACCTGGTCATCAATAATTCCAAAACCCGCACGGTTAACTCCCATGTCGGTGGGAGAATTATAGGTGGGAAAATTAAATTCTTTGGTAAAAATCCTGCTTAACATAAGTTTAAGGATGGGAAAACTTTCTACATCCCGGTTATAATTAACCGCACTCTGGTTATATTTTTCTAAATGGAACGGATCAATCAGGTTGAAATCCTGAATATCCGCCGTAGCTGCTTCATAAGCAATGTTAACCGGATGCTTAAGCGGCAAATTCCAGATCGGAAAAGTTTCAAATTTTGCGTAACCGGCATTGACCTTACGCTTGTGCTCATGGAATAGCTGCGACAGACAAGTAGACAACTTTCCGCTATTAGGACCTGGGGCAGTGACTACCACGATAGGATTTTTAGTTTGAATATAATCATTTTTACCAAAACCTTTTTCACTGACAATCGCATCCACGTCCGCCGGATACCCGGAAATCGGATAGTGCAAATAAACCTTTACTCCGCGGCGCTCCAATTTATTTTTAAATATGACCGCCGAAGGCTGATTGGCAAAACGCGTGATCACCACCGCCAAAACATCCAGACCCCATTTTCTTAAATCATCGATCAGTTTTAAAGTAGCCGCATCATAGGTAATCCCGAAATCTCCGCGCACCCTGCCCGTTTCAATATCCGCAGCGTAGATGGAAAGCACAATATCAATCTTATCTTTTAAACATTGCAGTAATCTAATTTTTACATTCGGGTCATAACCCGGCAGGACGCGGGCGGCATGATAGTCAAAACACAGTTTACCCCCAAATTCCAGATAGAGTTTATTATCAAAACTTTTTACCCTGTCCAGGATAGCTGCGGTTTGTTCCTTAAGATATTTTTCGTTGTCAAAACCTAGTTTTCCGGTCATTTTTCCCTCGTTATTAGATTATTGTATTATAAGATAACTGACTTGTAAAGCGAGTAAAATTATTCTTCATAAAAAAAGCGCTTAGTGCCGATAATCCGGCTCCTAAACGCCTTTGTTTAGCAACACTATACCACCGGTCATAGAAAAGTAAATATATTATTTACCGGCGCTAACAGCGCAAGGAATAACAGGACCGCTAACCCAATTCCAAAAATTCCTTCCCTTCTTTCCAAGGATTAAGATAACGCACGATACTTAAATTGGTATCCTGGATTAAATCCACTTGCCGTTTATTTTCTGCTGGCGAAACTATCTCGATCTTCGGCCTGCGAATATCTGATTCATTTTGGCTCCTGACTAAAGCAACGCTATTATCATTCAAAGCCACCACCGCTCCGATCGGCCAAAGCCCCATGAATTTGAAAAATTTATCCAATAACTCCGGATCAAAAGCACTCCCCCTATCTTTATTCATTATGTTATAAACCACATCCGGAGAATAATCCTGTTTATAGCCGCGCCTTTGCGAAAGAGCATCGTAAACGTCGCAAATCCCAACAATCATGGAAGCAATATGCTGTTTTCTTAAAAAAGGCATCCTGGGATACCCGGAAGAATCATATTTTAAATGATGTTCGAAAGAAACCACCACCGGCAGAATACCCAGAGTATCAACATATTTAAGCATAATCTGGGCGCCTAATACCGTATGGCTTTTGATCTGTCCGAATTCCTGATCCGTAAGCTGGCTGGGCTTATGTAATATTTTACGGGAAATAAAAAGTTTACCTACATCATGATACATCGCCGCCATTCCAATATTCAAAATGTCGTTTTTATCAAAACCTAACCGGGAGGAAAAATACATGGAAAAAATAGAAACGTTCAGCATATGAATATAAGTCTCAACATCATACCGCTTGACCGTAGCTAATTTAAGCAGCTCCTGCCGCTGCGAGCTCAAATTCTCCATAATATTATTCAGGGAAAATTTAAGCGCCAGATGGTCAATCTTCTGAGAATTAAGGACTCCATTTAAGGCCTGCCCGATTACATCCGCGGAAGAATCATAAAGCGCAGGCTGCGTCGGGACGAGAATATTTTTCCCCGGCTGCGCATCAACTTTAAGTTTGCCGATATTAATATGCTCCACTCCGGCTAGGCTAAGCGAAGCCTCCAGATCGCCTTTAAAATCTTCTTTAGGCCCGGCGATAAAACAGATAAACTTCCGCAGCTCTTCCCGGCTTAAACCGTTATAGAAAGCAATCCTTTCGATATTTCTCTCTTTTAAATAAAGTATCGACGGCCGCAAAAATTTCGCCAAATCAAAAAGTACTTCTTTTTCAAAAGCCAATTCCTCGCCGATAATACCAATCACTACTTCCCGGCGGGAATTCAAAACCTCGGTAAAATCTTCCAGGGCTTTATCCAGAGATTTTTGGAACATGGGATGCGCTTCTCCATACATCTTAAGAGATTGAAGACAAGTCAAAAGACCTTTAAAAGCTACTTCGATATCAGAATGCATTCCACTCCTTTAAGATCTGGTTAGCTTTAGCGCGCAATTTCCGGTTCCAGAAGAATTTTCGGCAGCTCAAATCACGGATATACCCGGCGGCCTCAATCAATCCTAATTCAAAAACCAATTGCATGTTTTCAATAAGCAATTGGTTCTTGCTTCCGCAAAAAGAAGGCGTTTTAAACAGAAACTCCAGAGCGCCGCTGCCGGCCTGCGGATCCAGGATCAAAACCGAAAGTAAGTTTTTCCTAAGCGAGGGGGAATCCGTAGCCAATTGCCGCAGCAAGAACTGCGCATCCACCTTTTTTAATTTTCGCATATTATTTAAAATCTCGATTTTGATCAGCTCATTGGCAGAAGAATAAATATGATCTAATATTCCCAGGGTAACCGGCAGAGCCAGTTGGGCTAAAGCATCAATTAGGCTGGAAATAAACTCGATATCCTGCAGCCTCTGTTGGACCCGGTCATAGAAAACATCTAAATTCCCCGGGAAAAATTTAAAATATAAATTTAAAATATTTTTATTGGCTTTCTCGGACAAGAATATTTTATCCAGGTAAAAACTCACCTCTAATGAAGCAAAAGAAATCATCTCCAGCAAAAACTCTCTTTCAGCAAGCAGGGGTTGATTTAGCACGGTGTTTTCAACAAAAGCCGAGAACTTTTTTTCAAGCTCAACCAAAACACTGTTGCCTGCCTTTTTTCTTTTGTTTAACACCCCCCAAAGATCTTTTATAAAAACCGGGTCATTATCTTCAAATATACCGGGCAATTCTTTTTCTAAAACTTCCGCAGCCAAAACCAGATTATCCCTGTCTTCATCCAGAGAAAGTATATCCAGGATTATATAGCGGTAATTTTCCTTGAGTGTTTTTTGATCAAAAATTAATTCCCCGGAAGAAGCAATTTCTTTAATTAAAGATTCCAGCGTATTGCGATATACCGCGGATAACCGGTTATCCTGAGTAGTGCTCAATAAATTTCTGACCCGCCTGACTATTTTAGGGTTGTTATTTAACTGCTGGCTGGCGCTGGCCTTATTTAAAATATTTTGGGCGATCTCCGAAGGGTTTTTTTGCTCGGCCATTTTTGAAAAAAGCTCCAGGCTCAAAGAATCGAAATTTTCTTCCTGGTTAAGTCCTTCCCAGAAAAGATTACTCAAGTCATCCTGATTTAACCCTTCAAAAATCAGCTTGAGTTTAGCTAATTTTTCTTCATCGAGTGATTTTTTATTCCTTAAAATCCATAAAAAAAGTTCCTTGGAGCATTTAGCGAATTGTTCTTTGTTCTTTATCTTTAAAGAAGCCAAAAATTCCTTAATATTGGAAGGAATTTCTTCGGTTTCAAAGATATCATTCTGGTCCGTCCGTTTGATCAAAGAGCCGAAATTTTCCGCCAGGTTACTTAATTTTTCCTGGTCATTACTTTGCACCGCATTTTTAAGCATATAGCCCCAGACATCAACACACTCCTGGCCATTTTTTTGCAGGAAAGCGGAATAATCCAATTCTTCAATAATAAAGCTGGGCACCTGGTACTTATCCAAAAGCCCCTTAATTCCTCCGCTCTTGGCAATATCTTTAGGCGCCTGGGAAATTGCGGAAAAAAACCCCACCATCTCTGCGAAGGAAGCGCCCTTCTGGATCTCTAAACTTTTGATTTTACGCTGGTGTAATAGGCGGGCTAACTCATCGTAGAAACCGGCCCGGTTCAAATTCTTTTCCTCAACCACTAGCCCTAAATCGGTTACCCCGATTTTGAACGGATCGATCAAAGCCTGGATTTCTTGAAGTTTAAGTTTAAAATTTTCAACAGATTTAATGAAATACGGATGATCTTTGGGGTAAGAAAAAGCAGTAGTTAAAGTAACTCTTAAACTGCGGAAAAATTCTTCAATAACTTCTTCTTTGTTCACGAGAGTTATTTTACAACTTAACACTAAAGCTTGCAACTAGAAAATAACAGGTGCCCCGGAAGTTTACCGGGGCACCTGTAAAACAGCGGTTAACTTATCTTATGATCAGCTTATACCAATCCTTGATCCAGCATGGCATCAGCGACTTTAACAAACCCGGCAATATTTGCTCCGTTAACATAATTAACATGCCCGGATTCTTTACCATACCTGACGCATTGTTCATGGATAGCGATCATTATATTATGCAATCTCTGGTCCACCTCTTCACGGGTCCAGGATAACCTGAGGCTATTCTGGCTCATTTCCAAGCCGGAAGTAGCTACGCCGCCGGCATTGGAAGCCTTACCGGGAGCATAAAGAATCTTGGCTTTCTGAAATACTTCAACCCCTTCTGGAGTTGTGGGCATATTCGCCCCCTCGGCAACCGCCATACAGCCATTTTTTACCAGAGTTTTAGCATCATTTTCATCTATTTCATTCTGAGTAGCAGAAGGAAAAGCAACATCGCACTTAACGCTCCAGGGCCTCTGTTTCTCAAAATATTTACAATTAAACTCTTTGGCGCATTCTTTAATCCTGCCGCGCTTAACATTCTTTAAATTCAAAACACAGCTTAACTCTTTTTGATCAATACCATCCTTATCATAAATATAACCGTCAGAATCAGACAAAGTAACTACCTTAGCCCCCAGCTGGATAAGTTTTTCTACCGTATATTGAGCAACATTGCCTGAACCAGATACCGCGCAGGTTTTTCCTTTTAAAGAATCGCCTTTGGTCTTAAGCATCTCCTCGGCGAAATATACGCAGCCATACCCTGTAGCTTCCGGACGAATAAGGCTACCGCCCCAATTAAGACCTTTTCCCGTAAGTACGCCTGAGAATTCATTGCGTAATCTTTTATATTGTCCGAATAAATAACCGATCTCGCGGCCGCCGGTACCGATATCTCCGGCAGGCACATCAGTATTAGGACCAATATGCCGGAAAAGCTCAGTCATAAAACTCTGGCAAAATTTCATTACTTCATTATCCGATTTCCCTTTAGGATCAAAATCAGAACCGCCTTTTGCTCCGCCCATCGGCAGAGTAGTAAGCGCGTTCTTAAAAACCTGCTCGAAAGCTAAAAATTTCAATATCCCTAAATTCACGCTGGGATGCAGGCGTATTCCGCCTTTATACGGACCGATGGCGCTGCTCATCTGGATCCGATAACCGCGGTTGATCTGAACCTCTCCCTGATCATCAAGCCAGGGGACGCGGAAGATAATTGTTCTTTCCGGTTCGATCATCTTTTCCAATATTTTAGCTTTCTGGTATTTAGGATTTTTCTCAACATAAGGCATTACTGATTCCACAACCTCTTTTACTGCCTGGTGGAATTCTTTTTCACCCGGATTCTTTCTAGCGACCATCTCCATAAACTCTGCAATTTTCTTTGACATTATTCTTCTCCTTTTTTAGAAAGCCTGTTAATTATCGACCGAGCGGCTTGTTTGGCCATACCCATCGCCTCGATTACCGTACCTTCTCCTCCAACAATATCTCCACCGGCAAAAACCCCTTTAATGGAACTTTCCATGCTTTCAGAGTCCACGATGACATCTGAATATTTATCAGTTTTTAATTCCGGCGTGGCATTAATTAAAATCTGGTTAGCTTTTAACCCGACAGCAATTACGCATAAGTCACAATCCAGTTCAAAATCGCTTCCCTCTATAATTACCGGCCTTCTCCTGCCTGAACTATCCGGCTCTCCTAATTTAGATCTTAGACAAACCATTTTCTTAACTAAACCCCTCTCATCCCCGATGAATTCTTTGGGTTGAACTAAAAATTCAAATTTTATCCCTTCTTCCCTGGCATGTTCAATTTCCAGGCGGCGGGCAGGCATCTCAATCTCAGTGCGCCGGTAGACAACCGTAGTATTAAGCGGCAAGCCGCTCATCTTCTGCAGCCTTAAAGCTACCCGGGCAGCATCCATGGCCGTATTCCCTCCGCCGACGATCAAAACATGCTTACCGATATTAACCGGAGTATGGAATTCAGGAAATTTATAAGCTGACATTAAATTGACCCGGGTTAAGAATTCATTTACTGAGTAGATATTACAGAAGTTCTCACCCTTAATCCCCAAAAAAGACGGCACGCCCGCGCCTAATCCTAGAAATACGCTGGCATACCCTTGATCAAATAGCTCCTGAATGGTTCTGGCGCGCCCGACAAGAAAATTAGTGATAAAATTAACTCCCAGTTTTTTAAGGTAATTTATTTCAAAATCCAAAACATCCCCGGGCAGCCTGAAAGGCGGAATACCGTACCTTAAAACCCCTCCGGTTTTATGCAAACTTTCAAAAATATCAACTTTGACCCCCTTGCGGGCTAACTCTCCGGCACAACATAAACCTGCCGGGCCGCTGCCCACTACCGCTACTTTAAATTTAGAAAGTTTTTTATCATTTTCTACCGGCACATCCAGGCTATTATTCTTGCCGTAATCTCCGGCAAAACGCTCTAAGAAATGAATGTTGATCGCCTGGTCCGAAGCAAAAGAAGAGCCTTTTTTGGTAAGTACACAGGCCTTGCGGCACTGATATTCAGCCGGGCAAACTCTTCCGCAGATAGAAGGAAAATTACTTTTTTCTCTGATTGTAAAATACGCCGACTTATAATCTTTTTGCGTAAGATGGTAAATAAATTTTTTAATATCGATACCTACCGGGCAGCCGCTGATGCAAAGGGGATTCTTGCACTGCAGGCAACGGGAAGCTTCTAATAAAGCCTCTTCTTCACAGTAACCCTGCACTACCTCGCCAAAATTACCCACCCGGCTCTGCGCGCTGGCTTCTCTGACTTTTACTGGTTCTTTCTTCATTGTTTAAGCTGACGGAAAAAGGTTACAAATATGCTTCTCTTGGTTGATATAAACCTTATTTCTCTTTTCAAGTTCTTCCCAATCGACTCTGTGTCCATCAAAATCCGGGCCATCGACACAGCTGAATTTTACTTGACCGCCAACGCTTACCCGGCAACAACCGCACATCCCGGTAGCATCGACCATTAACGCATTAAGTGAAACTAAAGTTTTAACGGCATATTCCTTACTTACCATGGCTACTCTCTTCATCATCGGAATCGGCCCCACAGAATAAATCAAATCGAATTTATCTTTGCTCAGAAGCTCCCCCAGCATATCGGTAGTAAAACCTTTTCTACCGTATGAGCCGTCATCAGTCATAACATAAAACTCATCCGATGACTCTTTAAGTTCAGCTTCCAGAATAAGCAGATCTTTATTCCGGGAACCCAAAACCGTAGTGATATGGTTGCCAGCTTCTTTGAATGCCCGGGCAACCGGCAGAATTTCGGCGATCCCCACTCCCCCGCCGACCAGAATAACTTTTCCGAATTTCTTGATTTCGGTAGGATGCCCCAACGGGCCGACTAAAGAAAAAAGCGCATCCCCGGAGTTTAATTTGCCTAAGCTCTTGGTAGTAAAACCTGCCTCCTGAAACATTAAGCTGATCAGGCCTTTAATTTTATCCGTACTTACCAAGGTCAGCGGGATCCTTTCCCCTTTTTCGCTGACCATTAACATTATAAACTGGCCAGGTTTAGCCTTGGCAGCGATATCCGGAGCTAAAATATCCAATTGCGTGATTTTTACCCCGCCCACATCATTAATTATCTTCTTATTGATTATTTTCATATCTGATTTTGCCTAATTTTTATGCAAAAAGAAACAAAAAAAGACGGCCGAACAACTTTTCGGACGTCTCTGTCCCCGGTTGAACCAAATCTCGGTTATATTATTACCAATTAACATATTTGTCAAGTTTTTATTAACCTCTCAAACCCTTTCATTCAATTTAACCAAACCGCCTTTAAGCGGAGCAATTACCCTTCCAAGAACACCTGAAATATAGGCAATCAGCAGGCCATAGTTAGTGATTGCCACCCCGGCAGTCTTGGCCTTTTCGATACGCTGTAAAATCTCCCTCCGGTTAACCATACAGCCTCCGCAGGAGATAACCAGCTTATAGCGGGTTAAATCCTCCGGGAAATCACCTCCGGCAGTAACTTCATAATGCAGGTCTTTCTTAGTATAATTAGCCAGCCAGGTAGGTATTTTGGTGCGGCCGATATCCTCCGGCTGGACATGGTGCGTACAAGCTTCGGCGATTAAAATCTCATCGCCGTCTTTCAATTTATCCAAAACATATACACCCTGGATATAAGCATTCAGATCACCCTTGTGCCTGGCAAATAAAATAGAAAACGAGGTTAACGGCATCTCTGCCGGCAGCATACCGGCTACATCCTCAAACACCTGGGAATCAGTAATTACTAACCGGGGTTTGACTTTTAAAGCTTTAAGACAATCCAATAGCTCTGTTTCTTTGGTAACCAAAGCCGTAGCATTGCTGTCTAAACAATCACGCATCACCTGCACTTGCGGCAGGATCAGGCGGCCTTGAGGCATAGCCCCGTCAATGGGGCAAACCAGAATCACCACATCTTTAGGTTTAATTATATCCCCGATTAAAGGGATCGGTGACCAATGTCCGGGGGCCAGCGCCACAAGTTTGGCCTTCAGTTCCTGGATCCCCTGGCCGGTTTTAGAACTTACCTTGATAAAGGCAAGTTTATGCTTTTCCAAATAATCCTGCGCCGAATTTTGCGGTAATTCACTTTTATTGATAATAAATAAAAACGGCAGTTTTTTATTCCGGAAAAGCTCAACCAAATCTTCTTCAAACTTATCCAGCACGGTATTCGGCTCAACCACAATCAAACCAAGATCAGTTTTTCTTAATACCGCCAATGTGCGCTTAACCCTTTCTTCTCCCAAAAGCCCCGCGTCATCAATGCCCGCCGTATCGATCAACATGCAGGGGCCAATCGGCAGGATTTCCATAGCTTTGTATACCGGGTCGGTAGTAGTCCCGGCCACCTCCGAAACAATGGCCGTATCCTGGCCGGTAATCGCATTAATTAAACTGGATTTACCGGTATTTCTTTTACCGAATATCCCGATATGCAGCCTATTACTGGCCGGTGTTTTATACATTTAAATTTACCTTTCCAAATTTCAATGAATCGCCTTTAGAATAATCTATAAACCTGCCGATATCGCCGGCCATACCGTCCATACAGAAATTGCAAACCCCCACCGGCTCATCAATACATTTTTTCCCCGGATAAATTTGATAAAGTTTACGGTAAGGTTGCGGCGTAAAATTCGGCATTAAAACATTGGCCCCGCATTTTAAACCTTGCCGCCGGTAATCCTGGCCCAGGCTGCCCAAAGCCGTAGTCGCCGGCAAATGCGCATTTCTGGTAACGATCCTAGTTAGAGCTAAAGCCTTAAGCGTAAGCGCTGCCTGGCCGCCGGGCTGGCCGGAAAACGGCGTATCTTGATGCGGAATAAACGGCCCGATACCGATCATATCAAAGTTACCCTGCTTAAAAAAAATAATATCCCGGGCAATGCTTTTTAAGCTCTGTCCGGGAAGTCCGATCATATTGCCTGAGCCCACCTGATAACCTAACTGGCGCAAAATATCCAGACAATCCAGGCGCCGAGCTAATTTCATCTTAGGATGCATCGAAGAATATAAGGCCTCATCCGTAGTCTCAATCTTAAGCAAATACCGGTCTGCCCCCGCCTCCCTCCAAAGCTTATAATCATCTAAAGAACGCTCCCCGACGCACAAAGTAACCGCCAAGTCTGAGTTTGATTTTATCCGGCGGATGATATCCGCTAACCATAAAGCATCCCCGGCAGGCTCTTCTCCGGATTGCAAAACGATCGTTTTAATATTGCTGTAAACCAGATATTCGACGCTTTTAAGCAATTCTTCATCCGTCATCCGGTAACGATCAAGTTTATGATTATTTTTATTTAGGCCGCAATAAAAACATTCTTTAGCGCAAAAATTAGAAAATTCGATAATCCCGCGCAAAAAAATACCATCCCCGCAGAATTTTTTCCTTACGGCGTCGGCAAAATTAAATAAACTTTCAAGCTCCTCAGCGTCCTGCGAAGATAACACCCGCTCCAGATCTTCAGAATCCGGCAGGGAACAAATATAAATCCTGTTTAAAATCTCATCGAACTTAGACATACTCATCTCTTATCCCGGAATCCACATGTTCATAAAAAAAGTTCAGCATCTTCTGATCAGGGGAAGCTAACTGCTTAAAATAATGGGCGATCATTTTATAGCCTGCTTCTTTAACCGGCAAAGTCGCAAAATCATCAAGATATTCCTTAAGCGTAATCAGCGCGTTCATACTGCATTTACCTTTAATTGTCCCGGGCTTAGCTAACTTCATAAACGCTTCACCGGTTCTTTCTTTACGGTAACAAGCCGCGCAAAACGAAGGAATATAGCCGTGCGCGATCAAAGAAGCAACCACTTCTTCGATCGTGCGGTTATCGCCAAGAGAAAACTGGCCGCTTATTCTATCTTCTCGATGGTCAGAGTATCCCCCCGGAGTAACAGAAGATTCGGCGCTGACCTGAGAAATACCCAGGTCCAGTAAAGCATCCCGCATTACCGCTGATTCACGCGTAGACATAATAATACCGGTATAGGGCACAGACAACCTTAAGACAGCAACCACTTTTTTAAAATCTTCATCGGAAATTTTATAAGGAGAGTTGAATGATAATTCCGAGCCTTCTGCCGGCTCCAATCGCGGCACAGATATCGTATGCGGCCCGACATGAAACTCTTTTTCCATATGTTCTATGTGCGACAGCAACCCTAATGTCTCAAACCGCCAATCGTATAAACCGAAAAGCGGCCCGATACCGATATCATCAATGCCGGCGGCAAAAGCCCGGTCAGGAGCAGTGATGCGGTTATCCGGATCGCTTTTTGGTCCGCGCACATGGACTTTACGGTAAGTCTGATCGTGGTAGGTCTCCTGAAAAATTTGAAATGTACCGATCCCGGAATCTTTAAGCCGCTTGAATTCATCAACGTTCAAAGGCGCGCAATTGACATTAACCCTTTTTATTCTATGCTTCCCCACGCTCACCGCATAAATAGCTTTTACTGCCTGGACATAATAATCGATATTCTTCATTCCGTTGGGAGCAGCTTCTCCGCAAACCGCTAAAATTCTTTTGTGCCCGCGTTTTAAAAGCCACTGGATCTGCTGGGAGATTTCCTCAACACTTAAGGCTTTACGTTTGAGCGCACGATTATCCGTATTAAAACCACAATACAAGCAATTATTCACGCATAAATTACTGATATAAAGCGGCGCAAAAAGCACCACTCTCTTACCATAAATAGTATCCTTAACAAAACTGGCCGCGGAAAATATTTTCTGGATATACTCCGGATCCCTGACTGAAAGTAAAGCCGCCGACTCATCTAAAGTCAGGCGCTGTAGCAACTTGGACTTCTTTAATATAGCGTCAAGCTTAAGGCTGTCCAACTTAACCGTGTCAGCAAGTAAATTATTTATTCTCTCTTCATTGATATATTTCATTTTCTACCTTTCAAATTTAAAACGTACTTTTTGCAGAAAAATTAGACTTATTCTGCTTTGCTCAAACCGGATTTTACTGAAACTCCGGAAATTTTACCCAGCTGCCCGGTGAAAGCCCCTAATCCATCGGTAGTCGCATTTACAATCAATACAATGACACTAAGCTCTTTCTTAACGTGCGGAATCCCCATGCGCCCAATTACCAAATCCCCGAATTCCGTTAAGACCCGGTTAACTTCCGGAGCGGCTTTTTTCCGGTTATGGATAATAATCCCTACAAAACCTAAACGTTTTTCCATTTTTCCTCCTTTGGTTAATTGAGCCACCTTGCCCTAATTGGTATTGCGCAGGTTTATCTAGGCAGACAAAAAAATCCCAACCCTTCTGGCAACACTCCTGCAGAAAGGCTGGGATTATATAAATTATCCCCCTTGGATTCAGAGTAAAATTACTCCTTACCGCAGGATTCTAAAATGAACTACCGCTCAAGATACAAGCGACAGCAGCTTATTTTGCGTAAACCGGACGCCCCTGATAATGCGTATGCAACAAATGTTCAGACTTCTCACCTAACGGCTTACCTAAAAATTCTTTATAAAGCTGTTTAACAAACGGATTCTCATGGGAACAACGCAGTTGGCATTTCTGATCATCCTGATAAATACCGGCTGCCCGCTTAATTCTTAATTCATCCGTTACTCCGTATGGCTGACCGCCGCCGCCCACGCATCCGCCCAGGCAAGCCATAACTTCAATAAAGTGAAACGGCATTTCGGTGTTATTTTTCTCCGCTTCTCTGACTTTTTCTAATACATATTCTACGTGATCTAAACCATGGGCTACCGCAACCCGGATCTTTTTACCTTTAATCAGGATTTCGGAGACTTTTACCCCCTCTAAACCCCGGATCTGGTTTAATTCAACTTTACGCATATTCTTTCCTTCAAGCAGAAAATAAGCAGTCCTTAAAGCCGCTTCCATAACTCCTCCGGTTGCCCCAAAAATTACTCCGGCCCCGGTATAATCACCTAATAAATGATCCGGATTTTCATCGGGTAAATTTGCAAAATCAATACCGGCCTGCTTAATCATCCGGGCTAATTCCCGGGTAGTTAAAGCCACATCAACATCCTGACATCCGGAAGCATACATTTCTTCGCAGCGGATAATTTCGTTTTTCTTGGCCGTACACGGCATAATCGAAACCACTACAATATTCTTAGGGTCAATATTTTTCTTTTCCGCGTAATAGGTTTTAGATAAAACCCCGACAATTTCATGCGGAGATTTACAGCTGGAGAAATGGTCGATCATGTCCGGATGGAACTTCTCCATAAAATCTACCCAACCGGGGCAGCAAGAAGTGATCAATGGCAAGGTTCCTGTGCCATGCACAAAACGCTGGATAAATTCGCTGCCTTCTTCCATAATCGTAACATCCGCGCCAAAATTTGTATCAAAAACTGCCTTAAAACCCAGTCTTCTTAATAAAGCGTATAACTTCTTAGTTAAATTCGTGCCGATAGGATAACCGAACGCCTCGCCAATCGCTACTCTCACTGCCGGAGCGATCTGGACTACGCAATATTTATTCTGGTCCCGCAACAAATCCCAAACCCTGCCTGTTTCATCATATTCAACAATCGCCCCCGTTGGACAATGATTAGAACATTGCCCGCAACGGATGCAAGGCGAATCCGCCAGCTTAATATCTCCGGCCGGTGAAATCCGGGTATTAAAACCTCTTTCCAAGAATGAAAGCGCCCAAACATTTTGCATATTCTGACAAACTTCTACGCACCGGCCGCAACGGATACATTTTTGCGGATCCAGCACGATAGTACGCGTCGAATCATCTTTAGGCAAATCCGGAAGAAATTTCTGAAAAGATTCATCCCGGATGCCGAAATCCGCTACCAGCGTCTGTAATTCACAATTATTATTCCGGCCGCACTGCAGGCAATCGCTAGGATGGTTAGAAATGATCAGCTCTAAAACCGTACGGCGCACCGCGACGATTTCCGGGTCATGTGTCGAGATATCCATTCCTTCTTCCAGCGGCGTAGAGCAAGCGCGCAGCATCTTAGGCGTGCCCTTAATTCTAACAATACATAATCCGCATCCGGCGCCTGCGGGAAGATCCGGATGCTTACAAAGCGTGGGTATCTTAATCTGGGCTTGTTTTGCCGCTTCCAGAATAGTCGTGCCTTCTTTTACTTCAACCGGCATATTATTAATTTTAGCTTTGATCATTTAACTACTCCTTAGCAATAGCATTAAATTTACAGACTTCAAAACATTTACCGCAGCGGACGCATATTTTCGGGTCCACAAAATATCCTTTATCCTTATCCCCGTTAATCGCGTTAACCGGACAGTGAACCACGCAAACCCGGCAGCGCTTGCACTTATCCTGAATCACGTTGTAATTAAGCAGATGTTTACATTTATGCGAACGGCATTTTTTGTTGATGATATGATCCCGGTATTCCTCCTCAAAATATTTCAATGTAGAAACTACCGGATTTGCTGCGGTTTGGCCCAAGGCGCAAAGAGAAGCCTTTTGCATCGCCAAAGCAATTCTTTTAAGTTTATCAATATCCTCAACTCTTCCCTGGCTTTCGGTAATCTTGTTTAATATCGAAAGCATTTGATAACCGCCGAGCCGGCAAGGCACGCATTTACCGCAAGACTCATCCACGCAAAATCCTAAATAGAATTTGGCGATATCCACCATACAGTCATCTTCATCCATCACGATCATCCCGCCAGAACCCATAATTGAACCCAACTTCTGCAGATTCTCGTAATCTACCGGGGTATCCAAATACTCCTTAGGAATAACCCCGCCGGAAGGACCCCCGGTTTGGATCGCTTTGATCGGCTTTTCCGAAAGCATTCCTCCGCCGATATCAAAAACAATTTCTCTTAGAGTAATTCCCATCGGTACTTCCACCAAACCGGAATTTTTAACTTTACCGGTAAGGGCAAAGACTTTTGTGCCTTTGGATTTCTCAGTGCCGATAGTAGCGTACCAGGCGCCGCCTTTTAAAATTATCGGGAGAATATTAGCTAAAGTTTCCACATTATTAATCGCCGTAGGTTTATTCCAAAGTCCTTTTACCGAAGGATACGGCGGGCGCGGGCGCGGAGTCCCCCGTCGGCCTTCGATTGAAGCAATCAATGCCGTTTCTTCGCCGCAAACAAAAGCCCCTGCTCCTAAACGTATATCAATATCGAAATTAAAGCTGCTTCCAAAAATATTCTTACCCAGAAAACCGTAATCATAAGCCTGTTTCAGCGCTTTTTCGACTCTTTCCACAGCCAGCGGATATTCCGCACGCACATAAAAATACCCTTTCGATGCTCCGATAGTATATCCGGAAAGAATTAATCCTTCCACAACCGAATGCGGATCACCCTCCAGCACCCCCCTATCCATATAAGCACCCGGGTCGCCTTCATCAGCATTACAAATCACATATTTCTGCGCTTCCGGGGTCTCCCGGGTAAGTTTCCATTTAAGCCAAGTGGGAAATCCCGCCCCGCCTCTGCCCCTTAAACCGCTTTTTTTCAATTCTTCAATAACCTGTTCCGGTTTATATTCATTAACTGCTTTGGCCAAGGCCAAATAGCCGTCGACAGCAATATACTCATCAATGCTTTCCGGGTCGATCTCTCCGCAATTACGTAAAACTATTCTTAATTGTTTGGGTTCAGGCTTAAACAATAATTCCTCAATGATCTGGCCTGACTTTATCGTTTTATCAATGATCTCCTTAAAATCTTTTTCCTGCACATTAGCATAAATTATATTTTCTCTGGGGAATTTCATCACTAATCCCTGATCATAGATCCCCATATCGGCAATCCTTACCGCCTGTACCTTATCTTCAAGGGCGTTTTCCCGTAACAAGTTCAGGAATGCGGCACAAAAATCTTTAGTTAGATCAATTTTTCCGTTAGTATCCTTAATAAAAACGATTTGGGCATCCATTTATCTTTACCTCTTTGTCCTGAGTTCGTAAATAGCGTCTTTAACCAGTGTTTTAGCGCAAACATGCTTATCCAGAATCTTCATTACCCCTTCTTTGTCTACTTTACCGTAAATTACTTCCGGCATCCCTTTTACGCGCACCTCCACCAGAGGTTCCGAATAACACATCCCCTGGCAACCGCATTTTTTAACCAGAATATCCAACTTCATTTTTTTGACTTCTTCAACAAAAGTCTCATAAACTTTATCCGCTCCGGCGGCAATCCCGCAAGTACTCATCCCGACTTTAATCCAATCCCGGCCGTCATCCTGACGCTTGGCTTTGATTTTCTCCAGATCATTCTTTGTTAGTTTTGCCATCTTATACCTCTTGATTATTTTCGCTGTATTCTGAAAGAATGCCCATTACCTGGCTCTTCTGCACTTTACCATAGACTTTTTCATCAATTTTGATCACCGGAGCCAAGCCGCAACAGCCTAAGCAACGCACCACATCCAATTGAAAGAGTCCGTCTTTAGTCGTCTGGCCCTCTTCAACATTTAACAGCCCCTTAATCTCATTCAGGAGAATCGCTGAACCTTTCAGATAGCAGGCAGTTCCCAGACATAATGAAATAGTATGTTTCCCGGGAGGAGTCAGTTTAAAAAAATTATAAAAAGTAATTACTTCATAGATCCTGGCCAGCGGCGTATGCAAAACCCGGGAAAGCTCCAGGGCAGCCGGACGCGGGACATAACCGAAATAATTCTGCAGCTCGTGCAGAATCATAATTAAATTACCTTCTTTATCCTTCCATTTCTCTACTAAACTGGCAATTTCTTCCTGCATCGTCTTCTGTTCTTCAATCATCTTATTTTCCTTGGCTTTATTTAGTCTTTTCGGCTACGTTTACAAAATAGATCAGATTTTCCAACTCAATCTCTAAATTTACGTTGTTAATAATACTTCCGTCGGGTGCCTTAAGCCGCAGGGGGGCAAAATTAAGTATACCTTTAATCCCCGCAGCAGAAATCAAATCCGCTGCCTGCTGAGCAGTGATATCCGGAACCGCTAAAATAGCGATGCGAATACCATTAGTTTTTATAAAAGCTTTGACTTCCTCCAGCGGTAAAACCGGGACAGGATTAGAGCGGTTGATTTTTGACGGATCAATATCAAAACCGGCAACGATTTTTATACCTTCTTTTTCAAACCCCCGGTAACGCATCAATGCGCTGCCAAGGTGTCCGCCGCCTACCACAATAACCTTATGCAGCTGGTCTTTACCCAAAATACTATTGAGATTCTCTAATAAAGAATCAATCTGGTAACCCCCTTTTTTATTCCCGGAGATACCAAAGATAGAGAAATCTTTTCTTACCTGAGAAGCGGTACAGCCTACAGAATCAGCTAGGTTATCAGAGAAAACTTTCACAAAACCTAAAGCTTGCAGTCTATAAAGAGCGTTTTTGTACCGGGAAAGCCGAATGATGCAGTTCTTATTTGTAATCATATTGTTCCAATTTTCACAATAACAAGAGTAATATAACAAAAACTATGGTTTTGTCAAGAATATTTTTAAGCGTTATTTCTACAAAAGCAAGATGACCTGATTCTGTAAAACCTGCAGAAAACCGGATGGCGATGAATCAATACTTGTGGTATTGCCTTGCGCGGTACGGATAATAATTTTACCGCCGGACAGTTTAGCCACCAAAGGGGCATGATCTGCCAAAATACCCATCGAACCTAATACCGAAGGCACAACCAGGGATATAACTTCGCCCTCATACAATGTTTTTTCGCTTGAGTAAATACCGGTTTTAAAAGTCTTGGCCATTTATTTATTATTGGACAGCTGCTTATTCTTTTCGATCGCTTCTTCGATCACGCCCACCATATAAAAAGACTGCTCATGCAAATCATCAAGTTGACCGCTGATGATCATTTTTACCCCTTTGATCGTATCCTCTAATTTTACGTATTTACCTTTCATCCCCGTAAAATTCTCCGCCACAAAAAATGGCTGCGAGAAGAACCTTTGCACCTTACGCGCCCGCTGTACGATCAATTTATCTTCATCTGATAACTCATCAATACCAAGAATGGAAATAATATCCCGCAGGTCTTTGTAGCGTTGAAGAATTTTCTGAACCGCTAAAGCCGTATTGTAATGTTCCTCCCCCAAAAGACGCGGGTCCATGATCCTGGAATTGGAATCCAGCGGATCAACCGCCGGATAAATTCCCAGTTCGGAAATCTGACGCGATAAAACTATTTTAGCATCCAGATGCGAGAATACTGCCGCAGGCGCCGGATCAGTTAAATCATCCGCCGGCACATAAACTGCTTGAATGGAAGTTATCGAACCATCACGAGTGGAAGCAATCCGCTCTTCAAGCTGGGCAACCTCAGTAGCAAGATTAGGCTGATACCCGACTGCCGAGGGCATTCTGCCCAAAAGCGTAGAGACCTCGCTACCAGCCTGGATATAGCGGTAAACGTTGTCAATAAACAAGAGTACATCTTTTCTTTCCTGATCGCGAAAATATTCCGCCATCGTCAAAGCCGATAAACCGATACGCAGACGCGCCCCCGGAGGCTCGTTCATCTGGCCGAATACCAAAGCGCTATTTTTAATTACTCCAGATTCATTTAATTCCAACCAAAGTTCATTTCCTTCGCGGGTCCGTTCACCTATCCCGGCAAAAACCGATACCCCACCATGCTCCGTAGCAATAGTCCGGATCAGCTCCATAACAATAACCGTCTTGCCTACCCCGGCTCCCCCGAACAACCCTACTTTGCCGCCCTTAGGGATAGGTGCTAAAAGGTCAATTACTTTTAACCCTGTCTCTAAAATATTTTCTATGGGCAGCTGCTCCTCAAAATTAGGCGAAGCCCGGTGAATAGGATTGCGCATCTGCGGATTTTCCAATGCCCCCTGTCCGTCGATAGTCTCACCCAAAAGATTAAAGATCCTACCCAAAGTTTGTTTACCGACCGGTACTGTAATCGGGCTGCCGGTATCAATAGCTTTCATCCCCCGCACTAACCCATCGGTTGAACCCAGAGCAATACAGCGCACTGTGTTATTCCCGATATCCTGAGCTACCTCCAAAGTCAAATTAATTTCGTTTTCCTTAATCTTTATTGCATTCAAAAGTTGCGGCCCCTGATTCTCAGGAAACCTGATATCCACGCTTGGTCCGATAATTTGAAGTATCTGCCCCTCTGCCATATTTTTATCCTCTCAATGCTTCCGCTGACGAAGTAATCTCTAAAATATCCTGGGTAATTCCCGTTTGCCTGACTTTATTTCTAAACAGCACCAATCCTTCTAAAAGCTCTTTGGCATTATCCGTAGCCGTTCTCATTGACACAGTTCTTGCGGCATGTTCGGAAGTAAAAGCCTCCAATAAAACAAGCCGCATCTTGATCTTAAGGTAGCAAGGGATTAAATCAACCAGTATGCTTTTTATATCCGGTTCAGCAATATATTCAATGGGCTTAACTACCCTGGGTTGAATATTCATCACTTGCTCGATCGTAGCTTTCTGAACAAGGGGGTTTCCAAAACAAGTATAGGCTAAATAAACCGAACCCACTTTCCCGCTTAAAAATAAAGAGCTTAATTGGCGGATAAGTTTATCGCAAAAATCCGGATCAAACTTTCCATTTAATCCAATATATGAATTTAAAATTTCTACCGGAGCAGATCTAAAATAATTAAACCCTTTTTGACCGACTAAGATTAATTTTATTTTCTTCGGGTCATGTTTTTTTAAAAATTCCTGGGCCAGGCGCAGCACATTCTGATTATACATCCCGCATAATCCGCTATCGGAGGTAAATAAACAAAGCGCGATATCGGCCTGCAGCGGGCCTTTTTTAAAAAATCCGGAGGAATTTTCACCGGCTGAACCGGCAAGCTCATACATAAGATTTTCTAATCTTAAAGCGTACGGCCGTAAAATAAACAACTGGTTCTGAATACGATTTAACTTAGCCACCGAAATCATCTGCATGGCTCCAGTAACTTTTTTAGTATTTTCTACGCTGCGAATCCGGTTTTTTATCTGCTTTAAAGATGCCATAAGAATCAGGAGTTGCTTAAGAATTCTTTCTTAAAATCCACAATCAAGATATCCAATTTGTTTTTTAAATTTGAGTCCAGGTTATCCTTTGACTCTATTTCAACCTCAAGCTCCGGGTATTGCTTTTGGATAAATTCATAGAGATGCTGTTGAAATTTTTTAATCATGCCTACCGGAAAATCATCCAGATAACCGTTGGTACCGGCGTAAATAATAATGATCTGCTTGACTGCCGAAAGCGGCTCATACTGCGTTTGTTTTAAAACTTCCATCATTCTTTCACCGCGAGTCAGTTGAGCGCGCGTAGTTTTATCTAAATCCGTACCAAATTGAGTGAAAGTTACTAGTTCACGGTATTGCGCCAAATCCAACCTTAATTTCGAAGCTACCTGGCGCATAGCCTTGCTTTGAGCTTTACCTCCCACGCGGGAAACCGATAATCCCACATTTACCGCCGGCCGGATCCCTGCGTAAAACAGGTCGCTTTCCAAATAAATCTGGCCGTCAGTAATTGAAATAACATTGGTCGGAATATAACTGGAGATATCTCCGGCTTGAGTTTCAACAATCGGGATAGCGGTGATTGAACCGGCCCCTAAAGCATCATTTAATTTCGCGGAACGCTCCAAAAGCCTGGAATGCAAATAAAAAATATCACCGGGATAAGCCTCCCTGCCCGGAGGGCGTCTAAGCAGTAAAGATAACTGCCGGTAGGCCTGGGCATGTTTAGACAGGTCATCATAAATTACTAAAACGTGTTTACCGGAATACATAAACTCTTCGGCCATTGCGGTAGCGGCATATGGGGCAAGATACTGGAGGCTGGCCGAAGCCCGGCTAGAGGCGCTAACAATCGTAGTATACTCCATCGCCCCGTACTTCTTAAGCACTTCATTTACTGCCACCACACTGGATAATTTCTGTCCGATCGCGCAATAAATACAGTAAACGTCTTTTCCTTTTTGGTTGATAATCGTATCGATGGCAATAGCGGTTTTTCCGGTTTGACGGTCGCCGATAATCAATTCGCGCTGGCCGCGACCAATGGGAGTCATCGCGTCAATCGCTTTAATTCCAGTATGCAAAGGCTGGTTGACCGGCTGCCTTTCTACGACATTCGGAGCGCCGGATTCTATCGGCCGGGTTTTTTGCGTGTTAACTTTTCCCTTACCGTCAATCGGCCGGCCCAAACCATTAACCACCCTGCCCACTAAAGCTTCGCCTACGGGAACTTGTACAATTTTACCGGTACGCTTAACCAAATCCCCTTCCCGGATAGTTTTATCCGGATTATCCGTACCAAAGATTACTACTCCGGCGCTATCCTCCTCTAAATTCAGAACCATACCCATGATATTATCCGAAAACTCCACCAATTCACCCATCATTACATCATCTAATCCATAAACCCGGGCAATGGTATCTCCCACCTGAATGACGGTACCGATAGATTCGGTACGCAGGCGGGACTTATATTTCTCCAGTTCCTTCTT
The DNA here is from genome assembly GCA_035402765.1 of Candidatus Omnitrophota bacterium. Classification (GTDB taxonomy): domain Bacteria; phylum Omnitrophota; class Gorgyraeia; order Gygaellales; family Profunditerraquicolaceae; genus UBA6249. Next base: position 46,473 of record DAONDX010000004.1, on the reverse strand, counting down.
AATTATCGCGGTAACTTCTTCCGGTTTTAAAACCATTTTATTCCTTCCCTAAATTAATCCATTTTTACTGTAATCAACTTATCTCTTAATTCTTCCAGGCGTTTTTTTACTGAACCATCGATGATCGTGTTGCCGATAATTACCTGCACCCCGCCCAATAAACTACCGTCTAAATCAATATAAAATCTTAAATTCTGCTTATATTTATTTTTTAAGGCTTCCTCTATTCTTTTAATCGCATCCAGATCTAATGGAAAAGCCGTCTTAAGCAAAACATCGATTTGACCATGATGGCTGTATTTGGCGCGCAAATACTCCGCGACTTCCAGCAAAATATTAAAACGTCTCTTTTCCAGCAGAAGTTTTAAAAAATTGCGCAGCTCATCGGAAACGCCGTCTTTAACCACCTCATCAACAATCAGGCACTTTTCAGCATAAGAGATCTCCGGATTATCCATCAATTCCTTAAAACCCGGATTATCGCGGATAATGTTTTTGGCCACCACCAGATCTTCCAAAGCCTTGTTTTCACCGCAGCCGGCCCGGGCAAAACTGATAAAAGCTTCCCCATACCGGCTGACTACCGCTTTATCTTTGATCATTTAAGCTTTTTCAACCTCGCGTATAAAATCTTCGACTATCTTACGATCCCCGTCCTCAGTAAGCTTCTCCTGGATCACCGAGCGGGCAGCATCCAGAGCAATATCCACGATTCTTTCCTTAAGCTGCTCCTGAACTTTAGTAACTTCATATTTTACCTGCTGCCGGGCATCGATAATAATGTCCTGCGCTTCTTCGTGCGCTTTTTTACGCATTTGCATGCTTACAATCTTGGCCTGTTCGACCGCGGCATTAATTTTTTCCTGGGCCGAAGCGGCAATATTAGAAATTTTGGATTCATAATCAGCTTTAAGCTTAGCCACCTCCAGCTTAGTGTTTTCTATTTCACTAAGTTGAGAGCTTATTTTTTCCTTACGCTGATCCAGCAAACCCAGAATTTTTTTCCAGGCAAATATCCTTAACAGGAACAAAAGCAGGAAAAAACTTAAAATCTGCGCCAGAATTTCGCTGGCACTGAGCATTTTGAGAAGTTCCACAGTTTTAACCCTCTATTTTACTTGGCGTACATAAAAGCAAATACCAGCACATAAATGGTAATCGCTTCAATAAAAGCGCAGCCAATAATCATACTGGTCATTATTTTATTTGCTGCTTCCGGCTGCCTGCCGATGGCTCCCATCGCTGCAGCTACGGCGATACCTAAACTAATTGCCGAAGCAAAAGCCGCTACACCTAAAGCAATCGCTACACCTAAATCCATTGCTACTTTCGCATCCATATCTCCTCCTCATTTTACCGATTATTAATTATCGCCTTATCCTAAAATGCTAGTTACTACACCTTCACTAAAAGCTCTAGGCCGCTTCTTCTTCATGATCTAAAACCAACGCTAGATAAATCGTAGTTAACAGACAAAAGACTGCCGCTTGGACAATGGAAGCTAACATTCCCATCAGCATATTAAAAAGCAAAAGCGGTAAACCTTTAACCCCGAATCCGGCAAGCAGGGCAATTAAAACTTCATCTCCCCAGATATTTCCGCGTAAACGCAAAGAAAGGCTTAGCGGCCGGATCAATTCGGTAAGAATATGTAAGATTAACATAAATAACGGCAAAATCACCGTAGCCGCTAAAACTCCACGCTGGTTACCTGCCAAATGATCCAAATAACCTAAAAAACCTAATTCTCTGACTGCCGTATATTGGACATAAAAAAATACGCACAAAGCCAGAGCCAAGGTTGTAGACCAACTGGCGGTAGAAGATTTCATAAAAGGAACTAACCCGGAAAGATTCATACACAGGATATAAATAAACAAAGACCCGATAAAAGGAGTATATTTCCGCCCCCGGGGCCCCATCATTCCGCAAACAAAATCATCTAAACCTCCGACAATCAATTCCGCGGCGGCCTGCAGCCTTCCGGGAATTAAACTTTTTTTACGGCAGGCAAAAAAAGCCAGGATCCCTAAAGCCAGAACAATGGTTAAAGAAAAACTGACATTTTCCCAAAGATGAACAAATTTAAAAAAATGGTTTTCCGGAAATTTCTCCGCCAGAATCGCAAAAATATTCGGCATCTCTGGAATGCCCGTATTTTGGCTCATGTTTTATTCACCCTGTCGATCGCTCTTAAAATCTTAATTACTTCGGTAATGGCAACTAAGAAACCAACTCCTACGCCGATAAATACAATATGGGAAGATAGATTAAATTTCTTCTCTAAAAAAATCCCGGTGAAATAACCGGTTAACGGACCGGCGGCCAGAATAAACGGGATAAAAGTGACAAAACCTACGGTTTTTACTCCTTTATAGAAATTCTTATTCTGCATAGCCGGCTTTAAAAAAAATTGACGTCTTATATCCAAATAATGGACTTAGGACGTCTTTTGTCTTGTTATTACCCTACCTCTCTGTAAGCAAATTTATTTTACCATAAACTCCCAGCTTGTCAACTATTAACCGCTAAAGCCGGCATCCTGTTTTTTACCAGTTTCCAGGCTTCCATCATCCACAAGGGGAACGAAGAAATAATTAATACCAGAAACCAGTCAAATAACCCTAAGGCTTCGGTTTTAAATATCTTTTGCAAGAAAGGCAAGTAAACCACCGCCATTAATAAAGCAAAAGAGATGGTCGTAGCGAGAATCAATTTTTTATTCGAAAACACTCCTAATTTAAACAAAGATACCGACATGCTTCTGCAGTTAAAAGAATGGAATAACTGCGAACAAGCCAGCACAATAAACGCCGCCGTTCTTGCCCGGACGATACCTTCTTTTTCGATAAATAGCACCAAAACAAACGCCAAAAGACTGCAGAAAGCAATAAAAGAACCCTGCATGAACATTAAAACTGCCCGGTCTTTGGTCACTACCGCTTCCGTAGATTTACGCGGAGGCCGCTGCATAATATGCGGGTCTACCGGATCAACTCCCAAGGCCAATGCCGGCAGGCCATCGGTTACCAAATTAACCCATAAAATATGTATCGGTAATAACGGAGCCGGGAAGCCGACTAAAGAAGAAAGAAACATCACCAGTATCTCACCGGCGTTACAGGATAAAAGATAATGAATAAACTTCTTGATATTATCATAAATCCCCCGGCCTTCTTCTACGGCATAAACAATCGAAGCAAAATTATCATCAGTAACCACCATATCCGACACTTCCTTGGTCACATCCGTACCGGTAATACCCATGGCCACACCGATATCGGCTTCTTTTACCGCCGGGGCATCATTAACTCCATCCCCGGTCATCGCCACAATCTCACCATGCCTGCGCCAGGCCCGCACTACCCTTAATTTATGTTCCGGAGAAACCCGGGCATAAACCGAAATATTCTTTACCTGCTGATAAAGTTGATCATCGCTTAATTTATCCAATTCTTCGCCGCTAAGGGCCTGCGCATCATCATTAAAAAAACCCAGCGCCCGGGCAATCGCCACCGCCGTATTTTTATGGTCTCCAGTGATCATCACTGTTTTAATACCGGCACCTTTACATTCCTGTATCGCTTTTTTTACTTCCTCGCGGGGCGGATCAATCATTGCCACTAAACCGGCAAAAATAAGATCGCTTTCAATATTACCCGCCTGGAATTTTTCATGGTTTTGATCCAGCCTTCTATAAGCCACCGCCAAAACCCGCATCGCCAGTCCAGTCAGCTCATTATTAACTCTTTGAATATTTATTTTATCCGTTTCAGTCAATAATCTTATCGCGCCATTCTCCTGGATATGCGTACAGTCACCGAAAAGTATATCCGGAGCGCCTTTAACAAAAGCCATCATCTGTTGGGCCTGTTTTCGGATAATCGTCATCTTCTTGCGCTCAGAATCAAACGGTATTTCGTCAATAAACAAAAAGTCTTCCTCGGATTTTTCTTTGGTTATGCCGGCCTTTCCGGCAGCAGTAAGCAGGGCTCCTTCGGTCGGATCCCCAACAATTTTATAGACCCCGGAATTCTCAATCAATTGAGCTCCATTGCAAAGCGCCCCGCAGCGCAATAAATTACTTAGATCAGGATAATCCTTAGGATTAATTTTATTTTTTTCGAATAAAAACTCTCCGGCCGGAGCATAACCGATCCCGGTAACTTCAAAAAGCTTACCCCCCGCAAATATTCTTTGCACGGTCATTTCATTCTTGGTCAGCGTACCGGTTTTATCCGAGCAAATAACCGTGGCGCAACCTAAAGTTTCAACCGAAGGTAGTTTACGGATCAGCGCGTGGCGCTTAACCATCCGGTGAACGCCTAAAGCCAAAGCAATGGTAACTACCGCAGTCAAGCCTTCCGGAATAGCGGCGACCGCTAAACTCACGGAAGTTAAAAAAACCTCCACGATCTTACCGCCCCGCAGTAACCCCATCAAAAATACCATTCCCACCAGAATAAAACACAAATAAACAATCCACTTACCAAACTCTTCCAGCTTCTTTTGTAAAGGAGTAGTCTCCTGCACAATCGCCTGCACTAACCCGGCAATTTTGCCCAGCTCTGTCTGCATGCCGGTATCGACAACTAAGGCTTTAGCTTTACCGGAAGCAACGTAAGTTCCCATATAGACCATATTCGCCCGGTCAGCCAGAGGAAGATCTTTTTCTCCTAAAGCCTGCGTCGTCTTGGCAACCGGAGTAGATTCTCCTGTCAGGCTGGCTTCTTGCACGCTGAAATTAGCGCTGCCCCACACCAGACGGCTGTCCGCCGGAACACTATCGCCAGCTTCAATTTCGACGATATCTCCGGGGACTAGTTCGCAAGAAGATACAATTTTATGCTGGCCGTTACGGATAACTTTTGAGGAAGGGTTAGATAACTTTTTCAAAGCAGCCAGGGATTTTTCAGCGCGGTATTCTTGGACGAATCCTAAAATCGCGTTCAATATAACAATGGCGATAATCGCCAACGCGTCAATCCATTCCTGCAAGAATCCGGAAACAATTGCCGCCACGACTAAAACCCAAACCATGAAATCGTTAAACTGACCGAGGAAAATAATAAAAGGGCTGGTGCCTTTTTTTTCCTGGAGTTGATTTAAACCAAATTGCCCCAGGCGCAGGCCTGCCTCCTGAGTATTAAGGCCAAGCTGCAAATTACTGTTCAGCTTATGAACTGCGTCGTGAACATCTAAATTATAAATCTTCTGGTCATTCATTTTTGTTTAAAGCACCATTATAGAATCTTTTACTCAACTGATAAGCTAAATATATCAAAATAACCGCTCCGGCGATCAGCAGCGTGGGTTTAGTATACTTAGCAAGACTGACGCCGAACATAGACAGAATAAATATCCGCGGGATTACCCCAACCAAGGTACAGAGCACAAAAGGCAGAAAAGATATTTTGGTAATCCCGGCGGCAATCGAAAACACTTTAAAAGGTACCACCGGTAAAATCCTGCCGATAAGCACACTCCAGGGGCCGTACTTTCTGGCGAAGTCCTCCGCTTTCTCGATATGCTGCGGTTTAATTAAAATATACCTGCCATATTTTAAAATTACCGGCATCGCCGCATAGCGGCCTAAACAATACCCTACCATTGAACCTAGTGTAGCACCTAAAGACCCAAAAAACACTATAGAAATTATCGATATCCCCACCGAACTGGCGCCGATAATCACTACTTCCGAGGGTATAGGCACGATGCTTGATTCCAAAAACATCCCGACAAAAACGCCTGCATCCCCTAACTTCTGGATAAAATCCACTAAATGATCCGAGTTGCAAATCATAGAATTCTCCTGACCTTAAATTATATACTTAAAAATCGATGCGCTTAATTTAAAATATGCTCTTCTTATTTCTTAAGGCTACTTTTCAAGCCCCCAAATCCGTGGGGCCGCGGCCGAATTCTTTTAGCATAGCCAGCGCTTGCCTGACTTGTACAGCAATAGTCTGTTTATCGTGAGCGCGATTAGGATAAATAGTATACAGGCTGCGGTATTTTAAAGGGGTCACATTAAGCATAATCGAATTACCTCCGGCCATTAAACCATTCTGCCGCGCGGAAGAACTGAGTGTTTCATAAGCGGTGGTGATCAAGATTTTTGCTTTTTTAGCGCACATCAGGCGCGCCAGCGCCAAGGCCCCAAGCACATCTTCCTCGGAAGGAGCTGGACAATCTGCCAATTTAGTAGACGGATGCGGCAGAAACGGGCCGAAACTAAACATCTCCGCATGTAATGAAGAGGCCAGCATAATATCATTTACTAAATCCTCATTTGTGGCTTGGGGAAGACCGACCAGAGCGCCGGTTATGATCAAATAACCCATCTGGTAAGCCGCTTTTAAATGCTCCAAGCGCGAATTAAGATCATATCCGGGATGTAATTTTTTATAAAGCAGCGGGTTGGAAGTTTCAAAACGCAATAAAAGGCCCCGCGCTCCGGCATCATAAAGCTGGCGCAATCCTTCAACACCCACCTCTCCGAAACTGACAAAAACCAAAACAGGAAATTGTTGTTTAATTCTTTTAACGGTATCGGCCAATTCATCCAGCGTATAGCCGCTATCTTCTCCGGATTGCAGCACTAATGATTTAAAACCGAATTTATTGACTGCCTCCCCCGCTGCCGCCAGAATCTGATCCTGACTCATGCGATAACGCAGGGCGCCGCTAGAGGAAGAAATCCCGCAATACGCGCAGTCCCTGGCGCAAATGTTAGATATTTCAAGGATCCCGTGTACGCAGCAGGAATTATTGTGGTACTGCTGCCTAAGATAGTTAGCAGTACGCTGCACCAGCTGCTGAGATCGCCTATCCTGAAGGCTCAAAATATACAGCGCCTCTTGCGCAGAAAGCGCAATGCTATTGCGCGCCCGCTGGAGTATCTTTTGCAGCCTAAAATCAGAACTCACATCGCTGTCATTTAACGAAGCCTGCGCCGCATCAAGCTGCCTTAATTGAAAAAAAACATCTTTCCAGGCCTTCAAGGTCTTCTGCGCTTGAGCCGGCAGGATCCTCTCTACCACATAACCACCCTGCGCATACACATAATCACCCGGGGAAAGAGATACAAATTCACATAAGGCTTCTTTGCGTTCCCCAAAGTAAGAAATCGTAGCTACGCCTTGACGCACATCTTCTACTAAAGCCGGTATCGTATAACACATAGTTTCTATCTTTTGAACTGGTAAATAAAATTTTAAATGAACCTCTTTAAAACTGCCCCGATTTCTTTACCAGCTGCCTGCGTTGATTCCAGCATCCCCTTTGAAAGGCAGCCGCAGAATTCCGTAGATTTTGGCTGAATCCCGATCAGTATTGTTTCACAACGAATAGACTTATGCAGATAATCTCTAAGTATCCCAACCGGGACCCGGTGCGTTGAGAAGGATACTCCTGCCTGCGCAGAAATATTAACCACTCTTAAAGAGCCGGCCTGGAGATGAAAATCCACCGCATCAATAATAATCAGATGCGTAGGCTTAAATTTTTTTATCTGGCCGGTGAGATTTTCCGGGGCAGTTTCACCTAAAAAAACTTTAAGCAGATTTCTTTTTTTCTTATTCTTAATCTGGTTTTTAAGCGCTTGAGCAATGAGTAATCCTGCTGCATCATCGGCTCTTAGCGGCGAACCCACGCCCAGCACAGCAACCTTGTGCGCGCCTTTTAATCTATTCCTTAAGAGTAGCTTTATTTGCGGCATTAAGAATGACCTTTAATTGCGCAGGATCAAGCCTGGCCAATTCAAATTCCGCGGTAACTTCAAGGGCATGCTTCAGGCAAGAATCCACGCATTGACCGCAGTAAATACATTTAGCTAAATTGACATGAGCTTCGAATTGTTTTTCACCAAGCTTTATTATTTCAATCGCCCCGGAAGGACAATCCCGCATACACATTTTGCAGCCGATACACATTTGCGGATTAAACTTTAATTTTCCGCGAAATCCTTCCGGCATCCCGGAACGATCAGCCGGATAATTTCCCGTAGCGGGTTTTTTAAAGAATGACTGAATAAGTAATCTGGCGATCTTCCCGGGCCTGCTCATCTTGGCAATACCACCTTTAAAATAAGATTAAATAAAACCTGCAAAAACGCCAGCGGCGCAAGGTATTTCCAACAGAAATTAATCATTTGATCCAGGCGCACTCGCGCAAATAACGAACGCAGGAATGAAATTACAGCAACAATAAAAATAATCTGGACCAGGTAAAACAAAAACATAACTGCAGCAGGCAAGTGCAGGCCGAATGGCAGGAATACCGCCGCCAATAAAGAAGCTCCCGCGACCATTTCAATATTAAAAGACATGCGGATAAACGCCAGAAGCTTTCCGTTATATTCGGTAAAGCTACCGGCGACGATTTCCGTTTCTGCCTCAGGTATATCAAAAGGCACTTTCTCAAGTTTGCCCAAAAGACAGATTAAAGCCACTCCAAAACCGATAATATTACAAAACCAATACCCTAAATGATGGCTATAGAAAACCACCATCCCGCTTAATGACCAGGTATCCGCCAGCAATGCTGCAGCAAGGATGCATAAGAATAGAGGAACTTCATAAGCAAATAGCTGGGTTAAAGACCTGACCGCTCCGATCATCGAATAGACGCTTCTGGAATACCACCCTCCCAAAAAATAAGTAAAGGTGGGAATAGTTAAAAGATATAAAACCACAATGACATCGCCGCTAAAAGCAAATACTGAACGCTCTCCCAATGTCGGAATATAAAGAATAGCCGCAGCTGAAGCGGTTATCGCAAAAACCGGCATCAGCTTAAAAACCGTGCTGTCGGCCTCTTCAGGAATTACCTCCTCTTTACTGATCAATTTAATGAAATCCGCCAGCGGTTGGAACCACGGAGGGCCGATCCTGTTTTGAAACCGGGCATAAAGTTTCCTATCTGCATATTCGACAAAAAAACCAAAGACAAATAAAAATCCCAGTCCGGGAAAAATTAAAATATGAAAAAGCGCTTTAAGCATATTAGAATGATTCAGTTAGTTTTTTGTTTAAAGATTTAAAATCTATCCCCTGCCCCTTATACCACTCTATCCCTTTTAGCCTGATCGTCTCCCAGGTTACGGTATTCTTTTCCTTATTCCGAGAGTCCCGGATAGCAATCAACCTATCCGTACAAGAAAAACACGGATCAATCGCCGCAATTACAATCGGCATATCGGCCAGATATCTATCTTCAAGCATTTTGGAAACAGATTGAATATTGGCTAATGTAGGAGCCCTGACTTTTACCCGATCGGGCTTTTCCGTGCCATTAGCGCGCACATAATGCAGGTCCTCTCCCCTGGGCGCTTCATAGCGGCTTACCGCCTGGCCGGCCGGAATCTTACGCGGCAATTTTACGGCAATTGCCCCTTCAGGGATCTTACTGATAATCTGACGGATCAGGCTATAAGATTCCATTAATTCCCCCAAACGAACCAAAGTACGCCCATAAACATCGCAAGAATTAACACTGATTACCTTAAAATCCAGTTCAGCATAAGCCGCGTAAGGATCATCTTTGCGAACATCCCTTTTCACGCCGCAAGCACGCGCAGTAGGGCCGACCGCATCTAATCTTACCGCATCCTCATGCGACAATACCCCTACCCCCTGCAAACGCTTAAGCAGTGTGGTTTCATTTTTAGCTAAATCAATATAATATTTAGTTTGAGTTTCTAATATCGCTACCCCTTTGAGGACTTCTTCTTTTTGCTTAGAGCTGATATCGCGCCTTACTCCCCCAATGGTATTAATCCCGTAATTTACCCGGTTACCGGTAAGGGCAGCCAAAAGATCCATTACTACTTCCCGGTCGCGCCAGGTATACATCAACAGCGTATCAAAACCAATTTCATGCCCGGCTACGCCTAACCACAAAAGGTGGCTGTGAATACGTTCTAATTCGCCGATCAAGGTACGCAGGTATTTAGCACGCGCAGGAATTTCAACTCCGGCAATTTCTTCAACTGCCTGTGAAAAACAAGTAGAGTGGGAATGCGAACAAATACCGCAAATCCGCTCAATAAGGTATAAGCCTTGAGTATAGGTCCTGTCTTCGCAGGCCTTTTCTATGCCGCGATGATTGTAGCCTAATCTCACGCTGGAAGCGGTTATCTTTTCTCCGCGTAAACTAATCAAAAAACTCTCCGGTTCCTTCAAAGAAGGATGCTGCGGACCCATGGGGATTTTTACATCTTCAGAATAATGTTCGGAATTATGCATTTTGCACTCCTTGATTGGAGATTTTGGCCTTCCAATCTTTACGCAACGGATATTCTCCCTGCGGCCAATCATCAGTAAGGGGGTACCGGTGCCCGGCGGCTAAACCGTTAACTTTAATGCCTAACAAATCCTCAAGCTCCCTTTCATAAAGATCCGCGCTGGGGCAAATCGGGCACACAGAATTTATTTGCGGATTCTCTCGATTTAAACTCACGCTTAAATTTAATAATATCCTGCCTTCTTGATTAAGATGATAAATAACCTCAAAAGCATCCCCCCGGTCAAGACCGGTGATCGCCGAGAGCGCCAAAAAACGCATTTGTTTTACCGCATAAGCAAATACTTCATCAAACTTATCCAACTCCACCGCAACAAATATCCGGCCTTTTCTCTTAATAATTACCGCGTCTTTCAGGTAACTAAACTTATTTTCTAATTCCTGTTTAATATTTTCTTCATTCATTTTTACCTCCTGCCCAATTAGGGCATACCCGGCTGATTCCTTGTAGACAAACGCAAAATATCTATACTTTTTTGGGAGATGCTTCTAAACTTTGTAAAAGTTTGACTACCCCGTCAATGATCGCCTTGGGGCTGGCCGGACACCCCGGGATATATGCCGACACCGGTATAGCTGAATTTATCCCGCCCCCCACATTATAACAACCCTGAAAAACTCCTCCGCTGCAGGCACAGGTGCCGACGGCAACCACAAATTTAGGTTCAGACATCTGTTCATATATCCGCACCAGGCGGCTTTCAATTTGCTTGGTCACCGGGCCGGAGCACAAAAGAATATCGGCATGACGCGGAGTCGCCTTAAGCAACACGCCAAAACGCTCCAGGTCATAACGCGGAGTAAGGCTGGCAACAATTTCTATATCACAGGCATTACAGGCGCCGGTGTTAAAATGTAAAACCCAGGGAGATTTCAGCCTGGACCAATTAATGATTTTTGAAATTATGCTCATCGTTATTTTCTCAGTAAAATTAAAAGCCCGATAATCGCGGCGCCCAAATAAGCTACCGCCATAGCAAGTATCTGCATCGTCTCGGCCGGAACCGTGGCAATCACTAAAGCCACGACATGCAAGATGGTAAAAAAATATGCAAATGGAAAAAATTGGCTGTAATCCGGCTGAATAAAATGACTCTTAAAATCTTCTCCGCAGGCATAAGCCTTTTTAGCATTTGTCTGATCTTTACGTTTACCGGATGCAAAAATACCGCAGAATTTGGAAAAAATAGCCATCACCAAAAATATAATGATCAAAGCTCCCGGGGGAGAAAGAATAATTTTTTCAATCATATTAATTTAACCTTTTAAATTACTCAGCTTTCTAGGATCGATGGTTTTATTATGCCGATACGCCCAAAGCGCCACCCCTCCGGCAACTACCATTACGACAATCTCAATTACGATCAAAGTAATCACGATCGCCTGGGCCAGCGCTGTGCGCCCGCAGACATAACCGGCGCAGATGATCAAAAGCGTAACCGCTTTGATTAAAATCTCAAACCCGATCAAAACGCGGATCAGATTAAAACTTACGAACATACAATAAGCTCCGGTAATAAGTAATAAAATAATAAAAATACCAAAAGTACAAAACAGCTGCAGAGCGGATTGACTCATTTTCTAGACTCCTTGAAAAGGATGACCACGCCAAATGCCCCGGCCAAAAGCATAACCACCTGCCCTAGCAGATCCAGATGCCGGCAGCTCCAAAGTAAATCACGCACCCCCAAGCCTTGCGCCGGAACCAGTAACGGCAAAGTAAACTGCGGCGTCAATAAATGCTGGCATAACATCACGGCCGTCGCAATCAAAATAACCGGCAGATACCAGAATTTCAGAAGCCTTTCTTTACGGCGGATGCGCAATTTCTCTTTGCTGATCCGCTGAGTAAAACTTACTGTGGTAACAAAAATTACCGAAATCAGCCCCGAACAGACGGAAAGTTCAAAAACAGCCGCTAGCGGCGAATGCAAACGGTACATAATTACAGAAAGTATGGCACTGGTAAGCGCCAGGCCGACAATCGAACGGATCAACCTGATGGTCATCACCGTCCACAACGCTACCAAAATCAGAGCAAATAGTAAAATTAAGTTTATGGTCATATTTACCAAAAAATGCCTTTTAACGGCATTATCCAATTACCAGGCATAAAAACAAATACCGCTCCGGTTACCACGGTAATGATCGCCAGTGATATTTCTGAAAACCCCAAAGCCCGGGAAATTTTCCCTGGATTTTCTAAGGCCGGCTCTTGCAATTCGCTTTTGCAAAAGAAAATTCTGCGCTGAAATACTAAAAAATAGGCCAAGGTCAAAACACTTGCCAATAAAGCAATCCCGGCGTAAACAAATCTTCCCGAACTAAAAAGAGCTAAAATAATAATAAGCTTGCTCCAAAAACCGGATAACGGCGGAATTCCGGCCGTAGAAAGCACTCCCATTAAAGAAGTAATGCCGGTGACCGGCATTTTATAGCCTTGGCCGGCTAGTTTATTCATATCGGTTGAACCGAAACGCTTTTCTAAAGCCGCCGCGTTAACAAAAAGCAAGGACTTAAAAATCGCGTGGTTGAAAAAATGGAATACTGCTCCGGCAAAGGCCAGCGGCGTAGCGCAGCCTAAAGCCAGAATAATGTATCCGATTTGACTAATGCTGGAATAAGCCAGCATGCGTTTAAGATCATCTTGGGTCAAGGCCGCCAAAGCCCCTAAAACAATCGAAAAGGCGCCGGCGAATAAAATAATATTCTGCAGCGGCGCGTTTACAATAAATACTGAACCAAAAAGCCGTAATAAAACATAAACTCCGGAAATTTTGGTCGCTACGCCGGCTAAAAGTACGGATACAGAAGCCGGTGATGCTAAATAAGCATCCATTACCCAGCCATGAAACGGCGCGACACCCGCTTTAATGAACAAACCGCACAAAAACAAACTCGCGGCAACTTTCAATATAAAACTGGCTGCGGGATCATAAAAAGCGCTGTGAATAGAAACAAAAGACAGATCGCCGGCAGCCAGCAGAAAACAAGCGATGGCCGATAGTATAAAAACGGTGGCCATCGCCGAAAGCATCAAATATTTAAATGTCCCTTCAATAGCAGACTTATTTCTTTCCAGGGCAATCAGAATAAATGATGATACAGAAACAATTTCAATGAATACATATAAAGAAAAAATGTCTCTCACCAAAACAATGGCGTTCATCCCAATAACGCAGATTAAAAGCAGATTCACAAAATAGAAACGCAACCGCTCTTGCCCGATTGTGCTGGCAGCCACAATTAACGAAACTAAAGCTACCGTTCCAATCGTCAAAAGCATAACCAGAGTCAAATTATCCACGGCCAGACTAAAAATAAAAAATGAACCCAAAATCTCAGGAAAAGCGCTCCAGGGGAATAAAGAATGGAGCAGCGCCGCCAGGATTTGAACAGATAACAGCAGGCCAACCAGCCCAAAGGCCCCTTGACGAATAAATTTAACCGGCAAATTTAGGATGAAAAGCAATAAAAGCGGAATTAGTATAAATAACGAAAGCATGGTTTCTTTTCCTTTAACAAAAGGTTATTTGAACACAAGATACATGACGATTACTGCGCCTAACAACGCCCAGGAGGCATAAATTACGTAATAACCTGCGTGCATCCTGCGAATAACCTTAGAACAAACACCGGCACCTCCGGCAATAAAAAAGCTGTACACCCAATCAATCCCCCGGTCAATTCTCCAGAAGAAAAATGTAATCCCATTTATAAGTTTTAGCCCGAGATCATAAGGATCAAAATATTTTTTCCCCGCCCAATTATAAAAAACCGCCAAAACCGGGGCATGATGAATATGGTCAGCAGCGGTAAGCGCGCTACCTGATCTCTTAACCCAGATAAAATGATGGATCAAAGCCACTGATAAAACCGCGCAGGTAATAGCAATCAGCGTCCAATCACCGGAAACTCCGGCAAAGCTTTTCACATTAAACCCGGCTCCTAGAATCGGATAGATGAAATTATTAAGCGGTAAATAATTAAAGATGCCGAAACCGATACAGACCAGAGCCAGAATTCCCATCGGTACCAGCATAGTCAGCGGAGCCTCTTTAACCTCTTTATGCTCAGGGCGCGATTTCCCCAGAAATACCGCATGCCCTAATTTTAAAAAGGAAGCAGCCGTCAGAAATGCCCCGGCTACCGCTATAATATAGAACCACTCCCCCCTCTCTCTGGCTGCATGGTAGACCATCTCTTTGGAGAAAAAACCGTTAAAAGGAGGAACTCCGGATATGGAAAGCGCAGCCACTGTAAAGGCCATAAAAGTCAGCGGCATTTTTTTACTCAAGCCTCCGAGTTTTTCTAAATCCGTTGTGCCTGTCTGTTTTTCCACGGCTCCGGCGGTAAGAAAAAGACAACTTTTATATAATGCGTGATTAAGCATATGGAACAAACCTCCTGCGATGCCGATAGGAAGTGCTGTTCCGATGCCCAAGATCATGTAACCCACCTGACTGATGGCATGGTATGAAAGCAGTTTCTTATAATTTTTCTGGACCAAAGCCATCATTACCGCCAGAAAAATAGTCAGCGCTCCGATAATCATAAGCAGAATGCTCAACCAAGAATCCGGGTTAAGTTTAAACATCTCCAGACAAATTCTAGCCAGAAAATAAATTCCCAGCAGCTTCTCAAGAGAAGCCGGTAAGATCGCCATAAACGGTAAAGGCGCATCCGTTGCCGCATCAGGAATCCAACTGTGGAAAGGCATTGAACCGGCTTTAGAGACCGCTCCGATCACTAAAAGCATAAAAGCCAGGCTGGACAGCGAACCTAAGGGAAGATTTATTTCTGAGATCACAAGCGTTCCGGCCAAAAAACCCGTAAGCGCAATCCCCGCCATCAAACAAAGGTCAGAAACACCGATAATTATAAAAGCTTTAGTTGCGGTTTTAAATGCGCCCTTGCCCCCCATCGCAATCATCCCGAACAAAGTTATCAGCAGGCCTTCCCAGAAAAAAAGTAATAAGATAAGATTATTGGCCAGGACAGCGCCATTAACCAGGGAGAGCGAAACTAAAAGATACATATAAAATTGATTGGCCTTAGTTTGCTCTTTGAAAAATTTTAATGAATAAATAACGATGAGTAGACTAAAAAAAGCGGCGGCCAAAATAATAAAAGCGCTAAAATGATTTAAGCGTAATGAAAAATCCATCCCGCATCCGGCCCAGGGAAGCGTAATGATCGCCTCTTGATTAAACAAAAATACGGCAATCAAAAAATCAGCAATTGCCGCCAGCAAAACCAACGCTGCGCGCAAAATTTGCGCACCTTTAGGCAGGAGAAAAGCCACTCCCCCTGCGATAAACGGTAATAATATAAACGAAATAAGTATGGTTTGCATGGTTCTATGCCAGTAGATGTTGAGCCGTAATCAATGCCCAAGCATTAGGAAACCTGATAAAAATTCCGCCAAGTAATGATAATAAAGCAAATGCGGCTACGCAGATTAACATAAGTTGAGAACCTTCGCTTATCTGTAATGCAGGATTTTTTCTTTCCCCCATAAAAGCCAGGTTAAAAGCCCTGAAAAGATACAGTATCGTAAGCAGCGCCCCGAATAAAAACGTAGCGGCAATAATTAAATGCCCCGCCTGGAATGTCCCGGAAATGATCATATACTTGCTAAAAAATCCTCCGAAAGGCGGAATCCCCATTACGGAAAAAGCACAAAACAAGAAAGATACACCTGTTACAGGCATGAACTGAAAAAGCCCTCCCATCTTGGTAATATCTTTTGTTTTTGCATTCTGCTCAATAATGCCGGCGCAGAGAAAAAGCCCGGCTTTTGCCAAACCATGCATCAATATATATAACAGACCGCCGGCGATACCAATCTCATTGTTTAAAGAAAATCCCAGAAAAATAAAACCAATCTGGCTGATCGTAGAATAAGCGATTATTCTTTTTAAATCCGTATCAACCAAAGCGGCTCCGGCTGAAACCAAAGCGCTGATTCCGGCGATTACCGGGACAATTGTATGCCAAGGCAAACTTAAGGGAACTGTCGCGATAAAAATCCTGGCAAATACATACACCCCGATTTTAACCAAGACCGCCGCATGTAAAAGGGCAGTCACCGGAGAAGGAGCCACGCCGGCATCCGGAAGCCAGGTATGAAAAGGCAGGGTTGCGGACTTAGAAAATATCCCCACCAGTATTAAAGCAATAGTTAAATTGGAAATCGGATGCGTCTGAATAACTTCTTTTATCGTAAATAAATCGAATGAACCCGTCTCTTGATACAATCTGATAAAACCTAAAAGCATGACCAGGGAACCAAAAACCGTAATTAAGAATGCTTTGTCGGCGCGTAAAACATGCTCTTTCTCTCTGAAAAAACCGATCAGCCGCCAACTGGTTATCGCGGTAATCTCCCAGAAAACATAAAGCAGGATCAGATTTCCGGAAAAAACCAACCCCATCATCGCCCCCAGAAACAAGACTACCATCGGATAATATTCATTTTGATTTTCATAATGCTTAATATAATCAAAAGAATACAATACGATCAGCGCGCTGATAAATGACACAATGATCGCCATATATACAGCTAAGCAATCCGCGGTAAGCACGAAATTTAATCCCAACGGATAACTTTTAAAGATGATGACCGCTTGATCTTTAAGCGCAAGCGGCAACAAAAACCACGAGGCGATAAAAGAAAAAGCAATTACCGCAAACGAAAACCCGTTCCTAAAGGCTGAGGCGATCCTGCTGATAAGAGGTAAAATCAACGCCCCCGCAATAGGAATAAAAATAATTAAAAATAAAATTAGTTCTTTTTTCATTCTTGGAATTGAGCTTAAATTTTCCCGTTGAGCCGTCTTAAGGGCAAAATTATGCAAGAAACGGGATTATTTTCGGCTGACCAACTTAATTTCGTTATCACTAGCTAAGCTATCGCCGCAATAAAAAACCAGAGAACGCATTCTCTGGCGTATTCTCTTAAAAAACCGGCTGACAAAACTAGGGCCTTAACTAGCGTAAATCAAGCATGATCAGCCCTCTGCTGCCGGATTGCTTTCCCTCTTTTTTTTCTTCCTATTTTAGCTAATTTAAGGTAGAGGAAACAAGGGTGTTTTTAAATTATAATTCCAATTTCGACCAAGTCAAGAACAAAAGACTTAGTATAAACCATTTTAAAAAACAGATTATTCTGTTTTAGTGGCTATATTCAGGTTCTTAATATTTAATTCATTAAAAATATCTAAAAGACTGACGATATCTTTAAACCTTACCATCCTATCGGAATACAAAATCACCTCTAGATTAGGATCGGCCTGGTGAAGTTTATCCACTTCTGCTTTAAGCGCTTTTCTTGAAACCGGCCGATTATCAAGATAGGTCATCCCCTCATTAGTCACCATCACGCTAATTTGCCGGGCGGTGTCCTTGGGAGGTTTTCCGGTAGCCGAACTCGGCAGATTCACTTGAATATTAGACTGCAGAATAAGCGGAGTAGTGATCATAAAAATGATCAGCAGCACTAAAATCACGTCCGTAAAAGGAGTAATATTTATTTCAGCAATTAGTTGCTGTCTTTTAGCCGGAGACCTCATTTTTTTATCGCGCTGATTAAATCCATAGTTTCAGAAGCAGCCAGCTCCATATCCTTAATAAAATCATCGATCTTTTTCATAAAATAATTGTAGGCAATTACGGCCGGAACCGCCACGCAGAGCCCGGCAGCAGTACAAGCCAGGGCCTCCGATATCCCGCTGATCACCACGCTTATGCCTCCGGAACCACTGGCGGATATATCATGGAATGCACGGATAATACCCAGGACGGTTCCAAATAATCCCACATAAACTGCCACGCTTCCCAGAGTACCGATGATGGAAGTCAGGCGTTCAAGTATCGTCGTCTCGATAATGATCTGGCGTTCCATATTATTGGATATCTCTTTTTCACTGCAATCAAAAAAACTTAAACCCGCATGCACAACCTGAGCAAAAGGAGTATTTGTCTCTTTACAGATCTCAATTGCCGGATTAAGCCTGTTCTTCTTAATCTCCTGGCGCATCTTTAACATAAAATCCTGCCTCTTAACCCTGGATTTACGGCGGTAGGTAATCAGTCTTTCCAAAATAATCGCGATCGATAATACTGAGGCGGCTAAAAGTATAATCATGGTAAAGCCACCCGCTTTAATCAGTTGCCAAATATTCATAATTATCTCCTGTATTACTTATTATTAAAGGTGATTATTTGATAAACAACATTTCCCGGTATTTGGGAAGATCCCAGGCATCATCGGCGACCACGCACTCCAATTGGTCAACATGCTTACGAATATGCTCCATTAATGGTTTAAGTTGAGAAAAATAGACCTCGGCTCGTTTCTCATCGCTAAGCTTTTTCGCCCTCTCCAGCAAGCTAACCATGACCAAAGTATTTCTGCGCACATAATAGATACTGGAAACCACTTCGCTTAAATGCGCTTTTTTATCCGCTAAAGCGGCGGCATTAACTTTCAGCCCTGCGCTCTTTTTCAACCTTACCAATTTATCCAAAGCCGAAGCTAACAATCTTTCATATTTATACCCGGCCGGGACTACGGAAGCGTTAACCATCTCATTTAAAGTATTAGCTTCAATCTCTAAAGTAAGATTATACATATGCACCCAGATGTGATAACGGGCGACTAACTCTTCCTTAGAAAGAACTTTATACTTCTCAAATAATGCGATATTTTCTTTTTTGATTAAGGATTCCAGAGCCTTATAGCTAGCCGCGATATTCGGTAAGCCTCTTTTTTTGGCTTCTTTGATCCATTCCTGGGCATAGTTATTGCCTTCAAAGCGGATATCCTTGGTCTGGTGAATAACTTTAGCAATAACTTTAAACACCGCCGAGTTAAAATCGGCTTCCTGATGCCTGGCCTTTTTGATCTCCTCAGCTACATAATCCAAACTTTCAGAAATTATCGTATTCAATACCGCGATGGCGGTAGATATATTTTGGGAAGAACCCACAGCCCGAAATTCAAATTTCGTACCCGTAAAAGCAAACGGCGAAGTACGATTCCTATCGGTAGAGTCTTTATTAAATTTAGGGAGGCGGCCGATACCTAAATCCATAATATCGCGCTTGGAGACTTTAGATTTTACCCCCTTTTCGATCATATTCAAAATATGCGTCAGCTGCTCGCCTAAAAAGACGCTGATAATCGCCGGCGGCGCTTCGTTGGCGCCTAAACGGTGTTCATTACCGGCTAAAGCCACTGAAGCGCGTAAAAGATCTCCGTGTAAATAAACTGCCCTTAAAACTGCCGCCAGAACCGCTAAAAACTGCAGGTTGTCTTCCGGAGTTTCTCCGGGATTAAGCAGGTTATTGCCCTGATCATCGGACAAAGACCAATTGACATGTTTACCGCTGCCGTTTACTCCGGCAAAAGGTTTTTCATGAAAAAGGCAGACTAATCCGTGGCGCAAAGCCACCTTTTTCATTAACTCCATCAACAACTGATTGTGATCAGCCGCTAAATTAGATTCTTCGAATATCGGAGCAAATTCATATTGATGCGGAGCAACCTCGTTGTGGCGAGTCATGATCGGAATACCGAGTTTATAAGCATCCACAGCCACATCGAACATATAGTTCAATACCCGCTCCTTAATCGTACCAAAATACTGATCCTCCAGCTGCTGTCCTTTGGGGCTGGGGGCGCCGATTAAGGTACGGCCGGTCATGATCAAATCTTGGCGCAAATTATAATAGTTCTTATCAATTAAGAAATACTCCTGCTCCGGGCCGCAGGTAGAAAAGACTTTTTTAGCGCGCTTATGGCCAAAAAGTTTAAGCAGTCCTAAAGCGGATTTATTTATTGCATCTTCTGAACGTAAAAGCGGCAATTTTTTATCTAAAGAGGCGCCGTGATAAGAGATAAATATCGTCGGGATACAAAGAGTTTTACCCAGTGTGCTTTCCATGATAAAAGCCGGGCTGGAAGGATCCCAGGCAGTATAACCCCTGGCTTCGAAGGTAGCGCGTATTCCGCCGGAAGGAAAACTGGAGGCATCCGGTTCCCCCTGGATTAACTTATTACCGGAGAACTTTTCAATTACCTTGCCCGGGCCGGTAAAAGAGATAAAACTATCGTGCTTCTCAGCGGTAAGCCCGGTCATGGGTTGGAACCAATGTGTATAGTAAGTCGCCCCTTTAGCCATCGCCCAGTTCTTCATGGCATTGGCGATCTCATTAGCCTGGGCCAAAGAAATGGTTTTGCCTTCAGCAATCCAAAGCTTGAATGCCTGGAAAGTATTTTGAGCAACGTGCTTACGCATAATTTCTATATTGAAAGTATCCTGCCCAAAATAAGAAGAAACTTTTGCCGGCGAAGCGATTTTTTTCAACTCTATACCTTTGACTTTAAATAAAAGTTTCTGCCTTAAGTTCATTTTTCCCCCTTTGAATATGATAAGGAATACTGGTTTATTTTACCATAATCGAATAAAAATAAAAGAGGCATTCTTATTAAAACCGGATTAACATTATCACCAATAAAAAAAGGCTTTCTGCTGTTTAACAGAATCAGTAAAATTGGCTGAATAAGAAATTTTCGGGGGGAGGTTTTATTTAGAGCGTATATCTTTTGCCAGAATAATGGCTTCGGCTACTTCGCGCATGGATTTACGTATGTCCATGCTTTGTTTCTGGATCAAGCGATACGCCTCGGCAGAAGAAATATGCGCATCCTGCGAGAGTATGTCCTTTGCCCGTTCCACCATTTTACGGGTAGTCAACGCCTCTTCCGCAGAACTAGCCCTAAGATCTAATTCCGCATTTTCGATGGCAATCGCGGCTTGGTTAGCTAAAGCGCCAAGCAAGTCTAACTCAGATTTTGAAAATTTATGCTGCCGGGAAGTATAGCAATTAAGCACCCCGATCACTCTGCCCTTAACTGCCAGCGGCACACAAGCCAAAGAACATAGACCTTCTTTTTTAGCCACATCCTGATTCAGATAACGGGGATCTTTTTTGACATCGAGGATACAAGCCGCCTTATTTTCTTTAGCGACTATTCCGGCGATACCTTTACCTAAAGGAATATTGGGTTTTTTATTATAAGCTTCGGATATCGATTGGGTGGCTTTGATTACTAATTCGTTTTTATTCGGATCCAGCAGCATCAAAGAAGAAATCTTGGAATTCATTACCTCGGCGGTTACCTGAACCACCAGGCGCAGCAGCTCCTCCAGATACATACCGGAAGTAATCAGATTGGCAACTTTTGAAATTGCTTCAATCTGTTTAACATAAATCTGGAAATTATCTTTTTTCTTAACGGACACTTCTTCTCTTTTCTAAAAATCTTTTGATCCTAACCAAAGCTTCTTTTAGATTTTCCAAACTGGAAGCATAGGAAATCCTGATATACCCCTCACAACCGGGGCCAAAAGCCGTGCCCGGCACCACCGCCACTTTTTCTTCCTCCAGCAGTTTACGCGAGAAATCCATTGAGGATAAACCCGTGCTTTTAATGGAAGGAAACATATAAAAAGCTCCTTGCGGGCGTGAACATTTTAACCCTAAAGCATTCAGCTCCACAGTCATAAGTTGACGCCGGCGGTTATATTCGCGTTTCATTTGTTCTGTAGATCTTCTTCCGCTAACTAAAGCTTCAGCCGCCGCCATTTGGCTGGTAATCGGTACGCACATGATCGTATACTGGTGGATTTTGGTCATCGCCGCAATAATCTCTTGCGGTCCGCAGGCAAAACCTACCCGCCAGCCGGTCATCGCATAAGCTTTAGAAAATCCGTTAAGATACACGGTATTATTGCGCGCGTAAGGTAAAGTCGGAAAAGCCACGTGGTCAAAATCATAAGTCAGATCACCGTAAACTTCGTCGCTGATACAAAGTATCTTATGTTTCAGTAAAACCTTATTTATCTCTTCCAGCTCCTTGCGCCGGTAGGAAACACCGGTAGGATTAGTCGGGTAATTTAGAACGATAGCTTTGGTTTTTCTATCGATACATTTTTCTAAAAGCCGCGGGGTAATTTTAAACCCGTCGCCGGAAGTATCAATATAAACCGGGACTCCTCCGGCTAACTCCGTGACCGGGCCATAAGAAACATAGCTGGGCTGAGGAATCAATATTTTATCTCCCGGATTAATAATCGCCCGCAATACCAGGTCCAACCCTTCGCTTACTCCGACAGTAATTAAGATTTCCTCATCCGGGCAATACTCCAAATCATATTTATTTTTTAAATGGCGGTGAATGCCCAGACGCAGTTTATAAAGCCCTTTATTTGAGGTATAACTGGTAAATCCCTGCTCCAGCGAATAGATCCCTGCTTCACGAATTTGCCACGGCGTGACAAAATCCGGCTCACCTACCCCTAATGAGATAACATCCTTCATTCCCAGCACCAAATCAAAAAATGCCCGGATTCCGGATGGCTGCATTACCTGAACTTTTTTAGAAACCATATTTTTCATCTTATATACATCCTAAATACTAGCTTATAACTTACAACTTAATAGGATATCGCTATCCTCTGATTTTTATCTTGTTTATGTTTTAAAAGTACGCCATCCTCTTTATATTTCTTTAATAAAAAATGTGTCGCTGTTCCCCGCACATTCTCAAGGCAGGAAAGCTTTTCCGCCACGAAATTGGAAACCGTATGCAGATTCTTCCCTTCCACGACCACTAATAAATCATAGGTTCCGCTGATCAAATAACAGCTGGTTACTTCCGGGAAAGAATAGATCCGTTCGGCAATTTTTTCAAAACCCAGATCCTTCTGCGGGACAATGTTTACCTCAATCAATGCCCGCACTTCAGAATCGCTATCCCGGACTAGATCTTTATTGATGACGGCTTTATATTTTAAGATCGCCCCTTCTTTTTCGTATTTTTTAATCGCTTTTTTTACTTCATCCGGTTTCTTATGCGTCATCTTAGCGATATCTTCTACAGTAGCCCGCCCGTCTTTTTCTAAAATCTCTAATATTTCGTCCATTTTCACGCTCTCCTAAAGTTAGTGAATCTTACAGATCTGTGCGCCTTGTCTTTTATGCTCTGACTTTTTATACATCCCGGTTACCCTTTTAACTATTTTATCGGAGGCAACCTGTTTTTTATGGTTACACAATCTATCCAGAATATCATCTAATTCATTATAGGTTATCCCCATCTCCACTTCATCGGTCTGGCCGTTCCAGAGGCCGGCCGTAGGAGCTTTATCGATAATCTCCCGGGGTATTTTTAACTCACAAGCAAGCAGGCGTACCTGGCGCTTAAATAAATCCGCGATCGGCAGGATATCTACGCCGCTGTCGCCGTGTTTGGTAAAGTATCCGACCATCAGTTCAGATTTATTGCCGGTGCCGCAAACCAAATAGTTCAGCTTATTGGCGAAATAATAAAGCGTGCTCATCCTAAGGCGCGATTTAAGATTGCCCCGGGCCAGGCAAATTGCACCGGGCAAAATTTTCAGAAAATTGTTATAGACCGAGGATAAATCCACGAGTTTAGATTTAAGGCCTAATTTATGAGCCACTAATTTTGCATCCTTTAGATCCTGAGGATTGCTGTTGCAAGGCATAAACAAAACCAGGAGCCTGTCTCTGCCTACCGCTTCGCCAGCCAACGCCGCTACTACGGCAGAATCAATACCTCCGGAAAGCCCCAAAACAATCCCTTTGGACCCGGAAACCTTAACTTTTTGCTTGATCCATGAAACAATTTTACTGCGCATGTCGATAAAAACCTTAAGCTACGATTTATTGCTGTTTAGATATATATTTATTGGATTATATACCACTAGATACGGGGGGTCAAGGAGATTAAATCTTGGGGAATTAGAACGTAAGCTTTAATTTCGTGCCCAATATATTGGTATCGATCCATTTGAGACTCTTTGAACTTTGCAGCATATAATAAATCTCCGCCTTCAGGTTCTTAGTAATGGACATACCTAAACCGGCAGAAAATCTATTTGTATTTAATTTTTGATCATTATCAAAAAGGACAAAGATTTCATCTGACAAATAGGGCTGAATTTCAAGCTTCGTAAATTTCCAGGGGGCTTTTACGGAAAATTTATTGCGGTATCTCCAGGTGTCTTTTTTATAATCAAAATGATTATACTCAAGACGACTGCGGTCATCAAATTTAAAACCTGAAATACTCCATAATAACGTAGCGGCGATATAGGGTTCATTCTCTACTAAAAATTTACCCTGGGACTTGGAAAGCACATGACGGTATCCCCCGCCGACATTCAAATATTTCTTAAAATTATAGAAAAACCCCACATCGTAATGTTGATAATAGAATTCTTTCGCGCCGCCGCCCCAGCGAAACTCCTCTTCTAGGGTTATTTTCGCATCTGGGTTTATTTTGAATTCTTCCGTATCAGTATTCCAAATCTGGAAATCTCCGTCATCGTAAGCATAAAGCTTAACGGTTAAAAACAGGCTGACGGCAACAATAGCTATACTTAATTTTAATACTTCCCGGATGCACATTGAGATTTTATTTATTTAGACTTAATTGCTAATACTTTTATAAAATCAGCGCAATCTTCTATTTTATCAGTTACACCCTCTAAATATTCGGACAATTGATAAGTTAACAGCAGGCTAACCGGATCAAGATTAGCGTGAATAATCGATTCAATCATCGCTTTTTTCTGGTCATCCGCCTGATGCTCTAAATGATCAATTTCGGCGCTTAAAGATATGGCGTTTTTCAACTCATTCTTAGTCAAAGCGATTATCGCTTCCTGCAACTTAGAGATAGAACTTACAATGAGGTCTGTCCCCAAGGAAATATTCTTTAATACGCCTTCCGGCAGCTTCAGTTCGATAAATCCCAATAGTCTGGCCGCTCCGTTAGTCCAATCAGCTATTTTGTCTAAAGTTTTTACAAAATGCATCAGATCCTCCCGGTCAGGAGGAAGCAGCATGCCTTCGGATAATTCATTGACCATTTTAGAACGCAAAATGTCAGCTTGCTGCTCGCTTTGGGCGACATTGTCGATGGCCTTAGATTTGCCGACCAAGTCGCCATTAATAAAAAACTTGACCGCATCCGCAAAAAAAGTAACCGTTTTATAGGTCTCCTCTACGTGCTTCTTGGAATCCAATAAAATTGACTGCTCTTCTGCCATGCCTAACCAGCCTAAAATATTTCTTGTCTCTCTCATTTTCCCCCCTTGCCCACAAAGGCATACCCGCGTGATTCTACGCCAAAAGGCGATACCGGCGTAATCCCATTAAGCGCCGGGTACTATAAACGCGGGGTATTGGTTAAATTTTTACGAATAATTTAATTACCGTTAAGCTTATATAACTAATAATTCCGGAAATAAAAGGTGTAGCCAACCAACAAAGGATCATATCTTTCATAATCCGGAAATTTAATACCCGGATCCCGCGCACCATGCCTACCCCGACAATCGCTCCTACGATTGAATGACTGGTCGAGACCGGAATACCGAATAAAGTATAAATTTGCACATTCACCGAACTGGCTAATTGCGCCGAAAGCGCCATGATCGGTAAAAGACGCGTAATCTCGGAGCCAATGGTTTCAATAACTTTATATCCCCAAGTCATAATTCCCAAAACTATGGCTAAGCCTCCGAAGATAACGCTCATTTTAGGAGTCAATACTCCAGTCCCTGAAATAACTCCCACCGCGTTAGCTACATCATTAGCTCCCCAGGTAAAAGCGACATAACAACCGCTTAAGATAATCGATAAAGTGATAACCGGTTTTAAATATTTACGCGGAATAATCCTGTATAATGAATTTTGTAATAATTTAAAGAATATATAGCCTAATACCGCCGCCCCCAACGGAGTAAAAATCCAACAGATAAAAATATCCCGCAGCATTATCCATTTTACCGAAGCATGCACCGCCAAGCCCGCTCCGGCAACCGCACCCACAATGGAATGGCTGGTAGAAATCGGCATTTTCCAATAAGTAGCTAAAATCACCCAGGCGCAAGCCGCAAAAGAAGCAACTACGGCTATATATAAAGAAACATTTTTTTCCAATTGGTCCAGCGGCACAATCCCCTTACCAATGGTTTTAGTAACAAAAGATCCTTGCAGATAAGCGCCCAACAAACCGAAGATAGCAATTAAAAAGATCGCCTGACGTAAAGTTAAGACTTTAGAGCCAACCGCCGTACCTAAAGAATTGGCAGCATCATTTGCGCCAATTGACCAGCCGACGGATGCCGCCATCAATAAAACCAAAGCTACTAAAATAATAAATTCCATTTATTTCCCCTTGCAAACGTTCACACAGATTCCGCAGACAAACTGCTCAACCTGGCGTTGCGCTTGAAAACTTTTAAGTTTTTCAAAACATTTAACGTGATCAAAATCTGCGGGCGTTTTATGGATCGCTCCTGCCGGGCATACTTTGACACAAAGCTGACAATCCCCGCAGCCTTTTTTGTTCGGCTTATCAACAGAAAGCGGCATATCGGTAAGAATGGAAACCAGGCGGAATTGGCAGCCTAATTCTTCATTAATTAAAAGATTATTCCGGCCGATCCAACCCAACCCGGCTAATACTCCTAATTTTCTGTGCGAAAGATGAGCAGTATTCTTTTCCCAATCAATAATCTGGGTAGCCGGAATAGCCAGGGCGGCATACCCCTGCTTTTGAATAATATTGCCTAATTTCAAAGCTACTTGGTCGATAAATGAGTTTACTATTTTGTAATGGTGGAAATATAATTTGGTCGGTTTTTCTCCCATCTCTGAAAGTATAGACTGGGAAAGCCTTAAGCCCAGGCAGATGGCTTTATCTAATTTTTCTAAAGTCTGGGGAGAAATTTTAAATTCATTTTTTACTTCGCTAATATCAGCTACCCCGAAAAGATCCAAACCTTCTTTAAGGCATATTTCTTTTAAATCCGAGTAATTCTTTTTTTTATCCATGGGCCCTTTTTAAATAGACCATTAAAAGCGAGATAGCAACCGGGGTTACCCCTGAAATACGTGAAGCCTGGCCTAAATTAAGCGGCTTAAATTTAACCAGTTTTTCTCTGATCTCCCGGGATATCCCGGTTAAACTGCTATAATCAAAATCCAACGGCAGTTTGATTTTTTCTAAATGTTTAAACCGCTCTACATCCTTAGACTGCCTTTGAATAAATCCAGCATATTTTACCTCAATTGCCACCTGCTGCCAAGCGGATTCGCCAATCCCCGGCTTTAACCTATAGATCATATTTAAATCTTTAATACTTATTTGCGGGCGTTTTAATAATTCCTCCAAAGTTAAGCTCGCCTTAAGAGGGGCACAATTTAACTGAGCGAGTTTGGCATTAACTGATTTTACAGGTTTCAGGCGGGTTCTCTTCAAAAAAGCTAATCCTTTTTTAATGTTTTCGATCTTCTCTTCGGTTCTACGATAATCATTTTTACCTAACAGGCCTAACTCAAAACCCATTTTGCTTAAACGTAAATCCGCGTTATCCTCACGGATAATCAGGCGGTATTCTACCCGGGAGGTAAACATGCGATAGGGTTCAAGTGTCCCTTTAGTTGTTAGATCATCAATTAATACGCCGATATAGCTGGAGGCGCGATCTAAAATAAAAGGCTCCTTATTCTTTAGGCGTAAAGCGGCGTTAATTCCGGCAATTAAACCTTGCGCGGCGGCCTCTTCATAACCGGTCGTACCATTAATCTGGCCGGCCAAATAAAGATTTTTGATCAACTTGGTTTCTAAAGTAGGATAAAGCTGGGTAGGTTCAACCACCGCGTGTTCAATTCCATAACCAAAACGTAAAACTTTAGTTTTTTCAAGGCCAGGTATAGAATGCAATATTTCAAGCTGGACATCTTTAGGCAAACTGGTCGATAAACCATTAGGGTAAATATCATTTACCGCCAGGCCTTCCGGTTCCAAAAAAACCTGATGCCTCTCTTTATCGGCAAATTTCACAATTTTATCTTCAATGGACGGGCAATACCTTACCCCGGTAGATTTGATCTTACCGGAATAAAGCGGAGAACGGTTTAAATTTTTATGGATAATCTCATGCGTTTTTTTATTAGTATAAGTTATATAGCAAGGAGCTTGTTTACGTTTTACGCTTTTGGTCGCAAAGGAGAACGGTTTAGGGGACAGATCGCCGTCTTGTTTTATAAGATTACGATAATTGATCGTATTTTTATCTAGGCGCGGGCAAGTCCCGGTTTTAAAATGCAGGATGTTGAATCCGAGTTCTTTTAAATCATCCGCCAGAGCGATGGAGGCGCGTTCATTGAGCCTGCCGCCGCTGGTATGTTCCAGGCCCACATGGATCAAACCGTCCAGGAATGTCCCCGGACAGATCACCACAGCTTTGGCCAGTATCCGGCCCTGATCAGTAACCACACCCAAAACCTGGCCGTCCTTGACGATTAACTGCCTAGCCTCAGTTTCTTGAACCGAAAGATTCTTTTGATGCCGGATGAGCTTGTACATATAGCGGCTGTATTTACGCATATCGATCTGCGCCCGCGAGGATTGCACCGCCGCTCCGCGGGAAGAGTTAAGAATACGGAATTGTATCGCGCAGGCATCCGCGGCACGCCCCATAGCTCCGCCCAAAGCATCCAGGTCTTTAACTAATTGCCCCTTGCCCACCCCGCCGATAGCCGGGTTACAGCTCATCTTACCGATAGAATTAATATCTAAAGTAAGCATGACGGTCCTTACGCCCAGCCGGGCGCACGCCAAGCTTGCTTCGATGCCGGCATGGCCGGCACCGATAACAATCACTTCAAAATTGTCCATGGAATATTATTGGTAGAATTCAGACTAGCACTTAGAATAACCGCAGCCATGACACTTCACACAGCCTTCCTCATGGCGCAGAGCGCCTCCGCAATCCGGGCACATTCCCACGATATTCACCTGCTCATCTAAATCAGTGGATTGCAGCTGATCATCATGTGAATGTTTCATCGGGACAGTTACGGATTCTGCCATGACCACCGCCGGCTGCACGTTAACCAGGCGGCGCTCAACCACCCGGGCAATCGCATCCGCGCAAGAGAATATTCTTTGCCCTTTCTCCCAAGAAGGAGAAGGACAACGGATATTACGCAACTGTTCAATAATGGATTTAACTTCGATATTAGCGCGGAAAGCCAAAGAAACTAAACGTCCGGTTGCCTCCAACTGACTAGCGGCGCAACCACCGGCTTTACCCATCTGAGTAAATAGCTCAAAAGGCTTGCCGTCTTCATCAATATTTATCGTAACATAAAGATTGCCGCATCCGGTTGAAACCTTAGTCGTAGTTCCGATAATTACTTCCGGCCTCGGCCGCGGAGCAATCTCTTTTTTAACTTCGTGGATACTTCTGACTTCCTGCTTTTCTTTAGGTTTACCGACATTTAATACCTGCTCTTCCCGGCTGCGATCGCGATAAATAGTAATCCCCTTGCATTCTGAATTAAACGCCAGCAAATAAGCCTTACGTACCTCTTCGATGGTCGCTTCATGCGAAAAGTTAATCGTTTTGCTCGTGGCATTGTGCACATATTTTTGGAAAGCCGACTGCATACGGACATGCCATTCAGGAGAAATATCATGCGAAGTTACAAAAACTCGGCGCACATCTTCGGGGATTTCTTTAATATCTTTGATCGAAGCGTTTTGCGCGATCTTTTCCATTAATTGGCTGCTATAAAACCCGCGCTCGCGGGCAATTTGCTCAAAAAGCGGTTCTACCTCGATTAATTTGTCATTGTCCATCACGCTGCGGTGATAAGACAGCGCGAACAAAGGCTCAATTCCCGACGAACAGGGGCCGGCAATAATACTGATTGTTCCGGTAGGAGCAATAGTAGTTAAAGTAGCATTACGCATCCGGGTCAAACCATCTTTTTTATCATAAATACTTCCCTTAAAGGCCGGGAATACACCTTTAGACTTTCCCAACTCCAGGGATTTTTTATTGGCCTCATCCAGAATAAATGACATTACTTTTTCAGCTAAAGCTACGGCCTCTTCGCTATTATAAGGAATTCTTAAACGGATAAGCAGGCTGGCCCAACCCATAACCCCCAAACCTACCTTACGGGTAGCCTTGGTGGCTTTCTCGATCTCCGGAAGAGGAAATTTATTTACATCAATTAAATTATCCAGGAAATGCACGGCTAAGCTAGTTACTTCCTTGAGCCTTTCCCAGTCAATTTCACAATTGAGTCCTGATTTTTTACACATCTGGTCCAGATTAATCGAACCTAGATCGCAGGATTCATAAGGCAATAACGGCTGTTCACCGCAAGGATTAGTGCTTTCGATCATGCCAAGTTTAGGAGTAGGATTATATTGATTAATCCGGTCAATAAAAATAATTCCGGGCTCCCCGTTTTTATGCGCCTGTTTGACGATCAAATTAAAAACCTCTTTGCTGTTAATTTTCTGCACCGGTTTATGCGTGTGCGGATCAATTAGATCGTAATCCTCGCCCTTGGCTAACCTGCGCATAAATTCATCGGTGATGGCGACGGAAATGTTAAAATTGGTGATGTGACTATTATTTTCCTTGCAGGTAATAAACTCCATAATATCCGGATGATCCACGCGCAAGATACCCATATTTGCCCCGCGCCGGGTTCCTCCCTGCTTAACTGCCTCGGTTGCCGCATCATAAACGCGCATAAAGGAAATCGGGCCGCTGGCTACTCCGCCGGTAGTTTTGACTACCGCATTTTTAGGACGCAGGCGCGAAAAATTAAAACCTGTACCGCCGCCGGATTTATGAATGAGGCTGGTAATCTTTAAAGTTTCAAAAATTGACTCCATGGAATCTTCGATGGGAAGCGTAAAACAGGCGGAAAGCTGCCCCAGCTCTTTTCCCGCATTCATCAAACACGGCGAGTTAGGCAGAAATTCTAAATTTACCATCATCTTAAAAAATGAGTCCTGAAGTGCTTTGACCTGCAGATCATTTGCGCCATATTGTTTATCCGCGACAGCAATCGCGCTGGCCACTCGGGTAAACATTTGTTCAGGAGTTTCGATCAGCCTGCCTTCCTGATCTTTGCGCAGATATCTACGCTCCAAGACCTTGATGGCGTTAGGAGTTAACTTTAATTCCATTTTTCACCTCGAATGATGTGGGGGATTAATAACAAATTACTTATGCACTATAACAAAACAGCTACTGCTTGTCAACAAAAAAATTTACAACCTGTAGGGTAAAATTTATTGCCAAACACAATATATTGTAGGAAGAGCTTATGGCTTCGGCCAAAGGAGGCCCAACCATTGCCTTGCAGCTTATCCGCCGGCAAAAGGCTTGCAAGACTCCCGAATGATCAATTCCGCAGGGAGCAGAATCTTTTTTATTGATTTTTTACTTAACCCGATCAGACGGTTTAATTCTTTAACACTTTCTTCGGCCATCTTAATCAACGGCTGGCGCACAGTCGTTAAGCCGACCGGCCCGTAAAGCCCCGAAGGATTATCATCAAACCCCACAATCGATAAATCATTCGGAATATTTTTGCCCAGTTCACGCGCCACCGCCATTACCTCTAAAGCCATCGCATCGCTTGCCACAAAAACAGCCGTAGCCGGATCCGCCGCTTTAATTAATTTTTCAGCCGCGCTTCTGGCCGCGCCCCGGGAATAATCGGTTTCAAATATATAGTCTTGCCTGATGGGAATGCCATTTTTATCCATTGCCCGTTTATAACCCTCCAGCCGCTTGGCGGCGGCTTGAGTCATTACATCGCCGGTAATATGCGCAATCTTTTTGTGGCCCAATTCAATTAGATAATTAACGGCGTTTTCAGCTCCGCCGGCATTATCTATAGCAATACAGGAAACATCCAAATCATCCACGTAATAATTAATCACAACGCTCGGCAGCCCCTTATTTATACAATCTTCTAATTGCGCGCGATTACCGATAATATCAGAAAATATCACTCCCCCCACTCCGCGTAAAGCTAGCGGGGTGCGGGCATCCGTTAAATGCAGGAGTAAATCCAGTTTTAAAACTTCACACATGGTGCCTACGCCGCGGATAAGTTCCAAGGCGTAAAAAGAATAAAACACTCCCTCATAACGGGGGATCACCAGGCCCACCACATTACTTTTACCGGTAGCCAAACGCTGAGCAAAAACCGAAGGCTGAAACTTCAAATCCTTAACCGCACGCATTACTCTGGAGCGGTTAGCTTCTTTTACCGTTCCGATCTTATTGATAACTCTGGAGACTGTAGTAATGGATACACCGCTGGCGCGGGCGACATCGATAATGGAGATATTTTTGGAAGGAATTGTTTTTGAGCGAGTCATTCTATCTTAACTCAAGCGCTAGAGATTGTCTGGTAAAATTCCCCGAATATTACTAAGCATGGGGAAAAATAAATTATTTAACATGGTCTCCGATTTTAAGCGGAGTATTCATTTTCTTTATATCACAGGCAGAGATACCGGCCCGGGTTTGAATCACGCCCAAAGTACCGATGGGCCGGGCGTTACGATAAACATTAAAAGTATCACCCACCTTAACCCCGGAAGAAGCACCTAAATCAATAACCACAAAATTACTATCTAAATTAACCGCCAAAACCTTGCCGGGATAATCCTGAATCTGAGCCTGGCCTTTTACCGCGGAAGTCCCTGAACGCACCACGATCGCCGGTAATTCTACAGATTCTTTCGGCTCGGCGGAAGTATCGGCGGCCTTACCGCTTTTTATCGCATCCAGCTCGTTCTTAAGAGCATCCACTTTAGAGATCTTGTCAGTAAGCATACTTTCCATTTCGCTTAAACGTCTTTCGGCGGTATTTTTCTCTTCCTGAAGCAGTTGAACTTTTTTATCCAGGACTTCCTTGCGGCTGACCAAGCTCTTTAATTGCCGGCTAAGCACACCGTTCTCAGCCCGGATAGTTTTAAGGCTGTCTTGAATCGCCCCTTTATCATTTTTCTCGCGGACCACATCCTGGGACATACTATCCAGAAGTTTTTGATTATAATCAAGCTGCCTTAAAAGATCTTTTTTATCATTACGCAAACTATTAATATCTAATTCCAGAACGCTCTTTTCTCTCAACAGCGCCTCATTCGTAATCATCAGATTCTTCAATTCCACCTGAACGCTGGATAGCTGTATCTCTAAATCTGTTTTAGCTTTGAGCACCGTCCCCCAATAAGCATCCGTATTCTGGACTACCGGAGCAGGCGCCTGCTGAACCGGCGCAGGAACAGGAGCAACTTCCTGGCTCTTTTGTTTGAGCCTTTCCACTAACTCATCCCTGGAGCGGCTAACCGACTCAAATTTTTTCTGCAATTCATTAAGTTCTTCCGACACTCTCTCTTTATCGGCCTTCATCGAGCCAAGCTTACCCTGGGTTTCTTTTAATTCACCCTCCAGCTTATTGGCTTTGCTCACCAAAGATGTATTTTCAGTTTTTAAATCGTTGCTTTCGCGAAGCAATTTCTGCTGCTGGCTAAATGACTGCATAAAAAGAAAAAGACATAACAAACAAAAGCCAACCAAACCGATAATAATTATTTTTGTTTTCTGTTCCATAATCCCCCCCTATTATGGCTTTGCCTAACGAAAGGCAAACCATTGCCTTGCGGCTTATAATTGGGCGAACACTTTCTCAAGAACTAAGCTGGCCGCTCCCATGGCAACGGCATTTTCTCTTAATTGAGAATAAACTATTTTTAAATTACCGGTTGCTTCACGAAAAGCCCAATCCCCAACTGTGCTTCTGACCATATTTAAAAAATCTTCGCCGGATTCTTCAAAACCTCCGCCGATGACCACTACCTGCGGATTAAGCAGGTTAACTAAATAGGCGATTTTAATCCCTAATCTTTTAGCGGCCCGGTCTAAGGCGGCGGAAGCTACTATATTTTTCGAACGCGCGGCGAGAAAAATATTTTTCAGATCCAGGCTCTCCATATTTCCGGAGATGAGGTCAAAAAACTCATCCGCTTTTTGTTTATCCGCCCGCAGTATTTTCTTTACATCCTGGATAATTCCCAGATCAATATCCCAACGTTTAACAAAACAGGGCTTGCCGTTATCACAGTTAAAAAGATCCTGGTCTTTATAATTATACACGGAAACTTCACCGGCGTAACCTTGCGCGCCGCGGTAAAGCTCGCCGTTAATGATCATCCCGCAGCCTACCCCGGAAAACATATACAGAACATTCTTATAATTTTCATTTAGATCAAACCAATGCTCGCCAAAACAGGCGCTGGTGGCATCATTCTCAATGAGGGTCGGCAGATCGAATTCTCTCTCCATTAACCCTTTTAAGGGCAGGTCAACCGAAGCGTAAGTATAATAATGATCCATCTTCTGCGGCCAATGGATTGAGCCGTCTTTTTTATTAATTAAACCGGCGATCCCCACGCCGATGCCTTTGATGTTTTCAACATAGCCTTTAGAACGCCTTAAGATTTCCCGGACAATTTCTAAAAGACATTCGGAAACTTCCTTAACCGAAGCCTGCGGCCGGGCAATCTGGGTTTTAGTAATAATATTGCCCTTTAAATCTACCAGCAACCCGACCATATTCATCAGGTTCAAGCCTACGCCAATAGCATATCCGGCGCGCGGATTTAGATCCAATAATACCGGACGCCTGCCGCCTTCAGAAACATCCAGTTCTTTCTCGTAGACTAAATTATATTTAATAAAATCATCTATATAATTAGAAATACTGACTACATTTATCCCCATCTCCTGCGAAATATCCGAACGGCTGATCGGGCCGCGCCTTCTAAGTAAACCCAATATTTCAATATTGCGTTTTTCTTTTTCGCTGAAATCTTCTTTATGCAAATCCAATCCGCGCATTAGTTAAATTATTATTTGCGTTTAAAAAATAAGCTTAATTTAAGGTTTTATGATTAAAAACATAAAAAATTATTTTTATATTTATCTTATTTATACTACTAAAGAAACCTTAAGTCAAGTATTTTTAAGAAGTAAGGGAAATTTCTGGCAGGCTAAAATCCCATTCCCTTTAGTCTTGCTTGCAGATTGCCGCTCAACCGAGCGTTGCCAAAAGGCGAAGAAATTAATAAACATCCAGCATGGTAAACGAACGGTCTACGGTGCCTGCAGGTGAGATTATAACAATATTTACGTCTTTGGTCCCGCTATCGGAATAAGCGCCGGAAAAATTACTTTCGCCTGCTGCCGGATTAGCGCCTCCTAAATCACCGCTCCAAAGATACTGCAGCTCCACCTGGTTACATCCGCTTTGCGGCATGCTGACTAATGAAGAAACGGTATTATTTTGGTTTTTTTGTAATATATAACTGGAGGATTTCAATTCTGTCTTATTCATCTCAATCAGCGCCTGTTCATTATTAAGAGACAGATCAAGAAACGTTTTTAAATTATAACTCAACGGCTTATTCTCTTGGATCTCCTTGATCCGCTCCTGGGTAAGCGCCACTACAGCAACATACTTATCCTGGGCATTCTTTAGCAGCTGCTCATAGTAACTGCTGGCCTTAACCAGATCTCCTTGCCATTGAGCTAAAAGCCCCAACTGATAAAGGCTAGAAACAGTATGAGCGCTTAATACGGTTTTAGCGCCAAGAATATCAAAATACTTCCTGGCTTCATTTATATCCGCCAAAGCGTAAGCATTGATCATCGCTATTTTATAAATAGCCTCATCGAAATACTTGGTATCCGGATAAGTTTGGGTTAATTGTTGATAGAATTTTTGCGCCTCTTTATAAGCATGCATTTTTTCTAAGTTAAAGGCGCGCAAATAGATTGTATCCTGGTTAAATGCATCTTTCTGCCCCAAGGCTTCTATCCCGGCATAAATTTTTTCCGCGTAAGCCATATCATAGAAACCGGCTGTTTTAAGGCTCAAGCTGCCGGAAACTAAACCTTCGCCATGCCGGCCGTAAACAAAAAGATCGGCGATCTCAAATAATTCCGGGATCAGTTTCTCAGGAACGGAAGTTTTAGAAATTTCCTCAATATAAATATCATAAACACTCTCTGCTAATTCCAAATTCCCTTGTTTATAAAAACCGGCGGCTACCTCTTTAAGCTGGCTGGCGGTCATTTTTTGCGCCACCAGGCCTTCAACATACAATTTATAAATTTCACGGGCTTTTGATTTTTCTTCATTACTTAAAAGTTCATCGGCGATTTCTTTAATCAATCCCAAATCCGAACTTTGCTTGGCATAGCGGCTAACCTCAGCTACCAGATCCTCTAAAGCCGGCTGGGCAAAAGCATCTTGCTGGCCATGATGAAACTGCCAAAGCAAAAGCCGGCTTTTAGGACGCAGACAAACTGGGACGCCTTCGGTTTGAGCGATAACTTTCTGGGCATTCTCAACCAGCTCATCGCGGTAAGCATTTCCATTAGCAAAATAATCATCCCAAGCCTGGTTCTCCTCTAAGTATTTAAGCTGCAGGAAACGGGCGCGGGCTTTATAATAATCCAGGCAGGGAGCATTAAGTTTGTCTTTATCTTTAAAATCATTTAGAAAAGCCACGAATTCATTATACTGATTTGCGGCTAAATATTTGGATTCAGCTTCTTGGATGTCAGGGCAGCAAGTGTTGGATTTTTCGGTTTGCGGCTGGGCAAAAAAAGTCGCAGGCATTCCCAGGACTATCACTAAAAATACCACTGCCGATCTTAAAAAAGCTACCATATCATCCTCCTT
>DAONDX010000004.1:0-9377 GCA_035402765.1 Candidatus Omnitrophota bacterium | reverse complement strand
CTTATCCACCTGGATAACACCGGCGTAATTCCGCTTAACGCCGGGTGTCTTATCTACCTAGATAACACCAACGCAATTCCTCTTAAGCGTTGGGTTGCCTTTGAATAACCAACCGCCCTACTTAACTTTTTTACCTTTGGTTTTTTTGATTACCGGGTTTTTCCAAAATTCCCTGATTACATAATAGGCTTTACGCGGGACGCGTTTATTTATACCGTTTTCTAACTGCGGGCTTTGCGCCACGATGCCAAACCATTCTTCATTCATGTTTTTATTATCTTCAGCCCGGATATCATAATAATAGCTGCCATTAGACCAGCTGCTCTGAGTATCTTGAATTTTCCAGCTTTCCGGATCATCCTGAGTATGCTTCCACCACTCATCCGTCCACTCAAAAACCGTCCCCCCGATACAGTTCCCTTCGCCGATTTTACTACTGGCCAGATTTTCATAAATCTGATTCCATTGTGACTGCAAAAAGAAGGCCTGCATGTGTTGATCTTCTTTTTTTAAATACGCGTCATAACAATCCGCGCCGAACTCCGCCATTAATAAAGGTTTATCAAAAGTCATCCTGAGGGATTTAAAAAGATTGCCAAATGTTTTTCCGCGGTAAATAATACAAGCCACGAAATCAACATCCTGACAAAATTTATTAGCCGAGTCCAAACCTACCAGCTCTCCATTACCCAAGCCGACAGGATGTTTGGAGTCGATTTTATGTATCTGTTGAGATAAATCATTAACAAAAGAATAGTAAATTTTTGCCCGCATAGCTTTTTGCTTCTGCGGATCCGGTTCAAGATCTACCTCCGGGCTAGACCAGGGATTTACATGGCCCAGGCAGGAATAATTATTTTCATTTCCTAAAATCCAGCCCAGGATCCCGGGTTCATCTTTATAAAGACGGACCATCTCCTTTACTTGTGAAGCTACTTTATCTTGAAATTTTTTATCCCCGTAAAAAGGACAGGGGTATTCCCAAAAACCCAGCCAATCACCTAACAGCGTACGAATCCCGTATAATTTATACAGATCACTGATTACCTGTTTAACTTCTTCGGGATGTTCATGGGCCTGATAAAGACGGACGGTATTAACACCCATTTTTTTCATTAACTTGCCGTCCGTAATCCACGGCTTATTCGGATCGCCCCACCAATCATATTCATGATTTGAGCCGATCGAAACAGGATTGTAACAAACCCCCTTTACAATATACGGCCGGCCGTCTACCATCAAAACATAATGCTGATTTTTCAGTTTCTGGATATAGACTCCTCCGGAATCCCGGCAGGCGGATAAAATAAATACCAACAAAATACTACAGGCTACAAGCAAAAAACGCCTGTAGCCTGCAGTATTAGTTATCTTATTCTTTGAATCACTCAAACTTGATCTCATCCAGATAGAATGTAGCCCCTTCAGGGTTATTATCGACATTAGTTGACCAGGCAAATCCACCTAGGATATACGACATATCTTTACCTTTTAAATCAATCGTATATTGAGTCCATTCTTTATTTAAAAGCACCGGACCGATAGTCGCGCTATCAGAATCCGAAAACTCTCCCATAATACCACCAACTTTAAATTCTTCAATACGCTCGCCGCCAACTGCGCCGCGGGCCCAGAAAGTAAGTTTAGTAGCTAATGAAAGATCAAATCCGGCGTCCACACTACCCCAGTTATTTGCCGGGTTCTGCCAGAAGATCCCTGCCCAGCGTGCACCTTGAGTGGCTTTACCGCTGTACACAACCTTAACGCAAGTATCTCCTAAATACGCATCTTCTTTTGAAGAACCATCATACTTTATGTCGCCATAATCGCCCATCCAACCGGAAGGGATAAAATGGTTGACCACGCTGGAACGGTCAGCATAAATATAGAATGGCATTGCCTGCTGCTTTTTGCTTTCAGGTTTTAAATTCGGATCCGCCTCGAATTTTATATCATCCATATAAAATGTGGCGCCATTAGGATTTAAATCCGCAGTGGTCGTCCAGCCAAAAGCACCGTTAACGTAGGAAAGATCCTTGCCCACCAAATTAACTGTATATTGTTTCCAGGTATCGGTTAACTCGATCGGCCCCATCTCAACGACTAAAGAATCAGGATAAGTTCCCTTGATCCCGCCAACCATGACTTTTTGGATCACCTCGCCGCCTTTAGCGCCGCGGGCCCAGAAAGTAAGTTTGGTCATACCGGTTAAATCAAAACCGCCTTTTTTATTTCCCCAATTGTTTGCAGGATTCTGCCAATAAGCACCTGCCCAGCCTTGGGTTTGAGATTTTTTACCGCTGTAGATAAACTGAATACTCGTGGTTCCGGCATGCGGGGCATCCGCCGCCTGATCGTTCATTTTGATATCACCATAATCACCCATCCAGCCGGAAGGAATATAGTGATTATCTTTGGCATTTTTATCCGAGAAAATCACAAATTCCTTAGGGCCTGCGGCTTTATCTTCAGCTAGCGCCATGACCGGAGCCAGAAGAGTTAAAGCCAGCAACACCGCTAATAACTTTTTCATACCCACCTCCTCATTTTTCCCCAGCCTCCGGCGCCTGGGGAAAAATGACCCCGAGCTCCGCGAGGGGAAGCCAGACAATACCCGCGCAATAAATTATAACCGCCGGGTATTTCTGTTTATTATTTTATTTCCACTTTTTTTGGTACATATAATATGCTTTACGCAATTGTCTTAAAAACGGGCTTTCCTTTCCGTCTCCCTGGCCGGCTATTCCCAGCCATTCTTCATGCATAAAACCGTCGGGAAACGGACCACTCCATAATCCTTTTGTATCATGGATTGCCGGTTCATAAGCCTTCCACCATTCATCTAGCCACTCAAAAACTACTCCACCTATACAATTACCGGCTGCTCCGTTAAAAGCCATATTGTTTTCCATGTCTTCCCACGATCCTGAATGGTATTGCGCCTGCAGCTGCTCAGCTTCATCAATACTCTTTCCTTCAGCATAAGACGGACAGCCAAATTCGGTAATGAAAGCCGGCTTGCCTGACTGCTCTTTAACCTGCCTCCAAAAAGCCCCGAATCCGTAATCTCCCCGGTAAGCATTAGTGCCGAAAATATCAATATCCGGAGCATTCTTGCCAAACTTGTCCAAAAATAAAATATCTCCGCTGCAGATAGCTACTGGATGCTGCGGATCGATAGATTTAATGATTTTGGCTACTTCATTAGCAAATTTAAAATAAGCCTCAGGCTGTTCATTAGCGTTACAGGCATATCCATAAACATTTTCGTTACCCAAAAGCCAGAATAAAATATAAGGCTCATCCTTAAATTCATTAACCATCGCAGTAACCGAAGCGATCATCTTCTTTTTATGCTCTTCATTATTGTAATCCGTACCGGGATTCCAGGAAGCCCCCGAACCGATCGCGTATTTACCCAAGAAATCCCCCAGAATTACGCGGATCCCGTAATCGTTATACATCTGGCGCATTAACTCTTTATTAACTTTGGCCGGATGATGATACAGGCGGATAGTATTAGCTCCCATATCCTGCAGTAATTTAAAATCGCCGACCGCTAGTTCATCGGCATCCTGAAGATTATTTCTATTCTCATCTACAAAAGCATCGAATGGTCCGTCAATCTTGCCGTTTTTGTTAAAATCCTCTTCCATCCAGTTACCCAGCGTTCCTTCATCCGGAGACTGGCCGACTTTAGTCGGAGTATAAGTAATCCCTTTAATTATATACGGTTGGCCGTCTACTAACAGCTGCCAATCATCATTTTTATATTGCACTAAACGTACTTTGCCGCTTCCGACCTCTTTTTTAATTCCTAAAGCATCAGCGGTTGGTTTTACTTTAGCCGCCTCTTGCGCCAGGTCCACTTTTACAAATTTTCCGGGATTGACAATTGCCGTATCATTAATAATCTCATTGTCAAAACCATTGATAATATCAATCTGGGCTCCCTGAAGTTTATAGCCTAATTGCGGATTGCATTTTAAAAGATAATTTATTTTTGCGATCGCCGCCTGGCCGACATACCAAGGTGTGTGCCAATAAGTCCAGCCGTAACTGCCGGGAAAGTGCACCAAAATAGAATAATAACATTTGATCGCCTGGGTAATCAAACCGGCTCTTTCAAGAACCTGAGCGGTACAAAATAATTTCACCCCTTGCGGTTCGCTGGAAGTGGCCCATTTAATAAATGCCGCCTCTTGATCCGGGGAATAAAGAAAATCCCAGGCATCACCTTCCAAACGTTTATCTTTAATCACCTGTTTAAAGATCGGATTTTTCCTGATCGCCCCGTTATTAGGATAGACCCCTTCTCCGACTGCCGCCATCAAACCCTCTTGATCCGTGATCACATATTGGTAATCCTTGGTCCCGACATTCTTAAACTGGCCGTATTTCTCATAATCCACGAATTCTTCCTTGCCCGGATCAAGCAAAACTAATTTCGTCGGCAGCTGGCTGACTTTCTTTTTAGTTTCAACTTCGATCGAACCGGTTTCAATTTTTTTGATACTTTGCTCTGCCGCCAAACGCAGCGACCAGAACCAGCCCCGCGGATCCCAAGCCTGGCCGTAAGAATATTTATCCATGATCAATTTAAATATTTTTTTAGCTTCTTCAGTCTTCTGCTGGCGCATCAGGGATTCCGCCTGGATAAAATAACATGTCGCCACATCGTTTAAGGTTTGCACCGCTTCGATCTCTTTCTTATTTTTGGGCAAAGCCGATAAACTCGCCTGCTCTTTTTGCGCCTGCTCTTTATACAGATCGATACATTCCTGAGTATATTTACTGGTCGCCTCGATATCTTTTTTACCATGCGCGATCCAAGATTTAGTGGTCAGATCCCCTGAAGAAGGCTTGCCGGCCGCAGGAATAGATTCCCCGGCGTAAAGGCTGGAGTTTAAAGAAAGGATAGATAAAACAAAAATTAATTTTATAAATTTAAAATTCATTTTAACCTACAACCGCTCCCTGCGTTACTCCTTTAATAATATATTTCTGCATGAACAGGTATACTAAAATAATCGGTAAGGCGGTAATGGTCAGGCCGGCCATTAATAACGGATAATTTGTGACAAATTCTCCCTGGAAAGCCTGCAAAGCCACCTGAAGCGGCATAAAGGAACGGTCATCGAAAATAATCAAGGCCAGGATATATTCATTCCAGACGGTCAGGGCATTCAAAACAATCACTACTGCCAACACCGGCTTGGCCAACGGTATCGCCACATGCCACCAGATCCCGATCTTCGAACAGCCATCAATCCGCGCGGCGTCTTCTAATTCTTTAGGCATCTTATCGAAAAATGTTTTGAGCAAAAATATGCTGGTGGACAGGCCGACATTGATCATGCACAAAATATAACCGGCCGGAGTATTCCTTAAATGCAGTTTATTTAACAAGACATAAAGCGCCACAAAGCTTCCCGGGATAGGAATCATCATAGCCGCCATAAACATAATAAATAAAAATTTGCTTCCGATAAAACGCAGGCGGCTAAAAGCATAAGCGGCCATAGAGGAAACAATCACGATGCCAAAAACCACGGACACGGTATAAATTATACTATTAAAAAAGTTACGCCCGAACCCTCCCTCTCTCCAGGCCAAAACATAATTTTCCAGGCGGAATTGATGCGGGATCAAA
The DNA here is from genome assembly GCA_035402765.1 of Candidatus Omnitrophota bacterium. Taxonomy (GTDB): domain Bacteria; phylum Omnitrophota; class Gorgyraeia; order Gygaellales; family Profunditerraquicolaceae; genus UBA6249. Next base: position 3,724 of record DAONDX010000004.1, on the reverse strand, counting down.
GAAATATCCTTAAAGATCATATCCTGCGTTTTCAGGCTGGAGGAAATCATCCAAAGCAAAGGATATAAACAGGTGACTGCCACGCTAATTAAGAAAATATGGATTAGCGTATTGGATAAGATCTTTTTACTTTTATAATAAAACGCGTTTTTCATCAGCTTATTGTCCCTTTTTAGAAAAACGATACTGGATAAAAGATATTATAACAAGCACCAGGCCGAAAGTAATTCCCTGCGCGCAGGCATAGCCAAAACGCGATGAACCGCGCATAGAAGCCAGAATCCTTAAAACCGGCACTGAAGTATGCCCGGCGAATTCTCCCCCCACTAAACTAACGATCAATACAAATACCTGCATGGTACCCAATACAGTAAGGATAACCACCAATACCATGATCGGGATCATTAAGGGCAGGGTTATTTTTTTAAATGACTGCCAAGCGCTGGCTCCATCCACCCGGGCCGCTTCATAAAGCTCACGCGGAATCGTCTGCAAACCGGCCAAAAAGATCAAAAAGCCCCAGCCAAAACCCTTCCAGCAGTGAACAATCGCAACCGTAGTTAAAGCCGTAGAGGGATCAGATAACCAGTTATGCGCGAAATTACCCAGCCCCATTCCGATCAATGTCCGGTTAATAATATTGGCCCCATCAATGTCATTAATGATAAAACGCCAAGCCATCCCCACTACCACTTCGGATAAAACCGGGGGAATGAAAAAGATCACCCGGTAAAAATTTTTCATTTTTATTTCGCGGTCACAGGCCCAGGCAAGCATAAAAGCCAGGATATTCTGGAAGGTAAGCGCAATTATAGTAATGTATCCGGCATTCCACATGGAATGCCACCAGTTAACATCCTGCGTAAAGATTTCTTTAAAATTTCCCAAACCGACAAATATTTTGGTAAAAGAAATCCCGTCCCATTCAAACATCCCCAGCTGAAAAACCCAAATAAAAGGAATAATATAAAAAATAGAAAATATCGCGACAGCAGGTAAGACAAAAACGTAGTTTTCTAAGGTATCTCTTACTTTCACCCCGCACCTTCTCTTTTATTGATTAATTTTAAGACCCTGCTCCCTCCGATAACTAAATATGAAGAAGGTGCGGGGTTCATTGCGCTCTTTTCTTGGCTAATTCACGTTCTTTGATCTTCTGCACTTCATCAGCTACCTGTTCCGGAGTTTTCTCCCCGATAATAATCGACTGGATACCCCGGTCGAAAGCCTCAATTACTAAAGAAAACTCGGAAACCCCCCAGACATTCGGGTGCGTGGCGTAATCCATGCCGCGGGCAAACTGGGCAAGAATTTCCGGGATCTTGGATAAGCTATTCTTATTCGCCGGCAAATTATTAGTCGCCGCCGCTAAATACGCCTGCTGATCCTGGCTGGTCAACCAAATCAAGAATTTAACTGCCTCTTCCTTATTTTTAGAACGGGCATTCACCATAAAAGAAGAACCTGCCCCGCCCCAAATAGCCATCGGGAATTTTTCCGATGCTTCAGGAGGGATCATCGCTCCATATTCCAAACCGGGATTCATTCCTTTATAGACATTCACACACCATGAACCGTTAAAAGCAAACACTGCTTTTTCATTCGCAAAAAGCTGCTCGGAAGTTTTATTAATCATGGTCACCAGGCCTTGGGCCAGGACCCCGGAATCTTTCATCTGCTTAAAAACATAAAGCACCTTGATCCAATCCGGATCCGTATAAGGAACTTCCCCTTTTATCGTCGCCAAAACCTTATCTTTTCCCATGATATTAAAAGCATAATTGCTAGCTAAACAATCGATCATCCAGACCTCACCCCATCCGGAAACCAAACCCTGCAGGCCGGCAGCCTGAATTTTAGCCCCGATATCTAAAAACTCCTGAAGGGTTTTAGGGGGACGGCTGGGATTTAGGCCAAGTTGTGAAAAAAGTTTTTTGTTATAGACCATCTGAATAGTCATGATATCTATCGGTACGCCGAAGATACCCGGGTTGATCCGATAACTATTCTGGGGGGTAAATTCATTCACCGCCAGAGCTTTAGGAAAGAAGCTATTCTTCCAGCTGCTGTTATCCGCCTCCATATAAGAGGTAAGATCTAAAATATGCCCGGCTCTGATAAAAGAAGCGAAATCTCTTTTTTCGCCTAAAATACCGAACACATCCGGAAGATTAGTACCCTGCGCCGCGGCGCGAATCTTCTGTGAATAAGCATCTGAAGGAGCATAAAGTTCAAAATTTACTCTTACTCCGGTTAAAGTTTCATATTTTTTGGCCAGCTCCTGGAAGGTTGCATCGCGATCAGTCATCCAGTGCCAGATATTAATGGTGGGCTTTGAATCTATTTTTTGCTGGGAACAACCTAGAACTGAAAATAATACAAAAGCACCTAAACACACGTTCTTAAACCACATCCTATACTCCTTCCGTTTGTCGTGGGGGATATTATCCACTAGGAATAGACTATAAAAAAGACGTAATGTTAAAACTTAACATATTTTAGCCAACAGGTCAAGTTTTTTATTGCCTGTTTGCCGGTAGGCAAGGCTAAATCCATCTCCAACCAAGCTCAAAGATCACCAGCGTCCAGGCTAAATGGGTTATGCCCGCAATAGCCTGGAGATACCCATAAGATCTGCTCTCTCTAATTCAACACCTGAATGGAAACCGCTATCACCGGTTAATTTTGACCAAACCACCTGGCCCCGGGTATACAACGGATCAGTACTATTGGGAACATCTAACCAAATTTCCAAATTCGTCTGCGGTTTTAATTCATGGCTAGTTGATAACCCCAAGCCTTTTGCGCTTACATCAAAAGTCTGCGCTACTCCTTCCTGCCCGTCTAAACCTATAAATCGCGCAGAAAACTCCTTGCCAAATCTCTCAAATATCCGATGATCATTCATCCCTTCACCCCCTTCCGTCTTTTTAATCTCATCAGGGTCTAGCCACATAATCTTTCCTGGATCATCATTAGGATAAAAAGCGCATATATATTTATTAATTTTATCTTTATCCGCATCTTTTATTTCGCTGAAATAAAGCCCGTAATGGTTGTTGCCGCTAACCACCTTATGCCAAGCCGTCCAGACTTTGGCCTCGATAGTATAATCCTCTGAAAGCCGCAGGCTGATCTTAAAAAAAGTATTCTCCGGCAGCTTGACATTTAAAACAATTTGCGCCCCGACAGAATTAATATCTTTGATCTGGCAGTATAATCCGTTCGCCGCTTTTTTTAATAATGTAAGCAAAGCGCGTTTATTAACCTGCCATCTGGGGATTTTTCTGCGCTCATACATCATTGCCAGCGTCCTTCCCACCAATGCTTAACCACCAAATCGTGAAAATTATTTTCAATATATTGATCCAAGCCTTCTAAGGCCATCTTATCAATCCGGTTAAATACCAGGCCATAAATATTCTTTTCAAACTTTTCCTCACGCCAAACTACTTGCGCGCCAAGGTTTAACTCAAAATCATTTGTGAAAGCTAATTTGAAGTTCGAGAACACATCATCAAATAAGTTTCTTCTTAAGGCAACACGCATCCCACTCTGGCTGATGTCTTCCACAACGCAAGGAATAGCATGCACCCCGTTCTCGAAAGTTAACTCTGCGCCTTGATTAATCTGCCATCTCGGCTTAATCCTGCGCTCATCCATTATTTTCTCCCAACTCTAAGCTACTGGAACAAGTTAACTTACACACAATATTATCTCCCAT
>DAONDX010000003.1:8284-115777 GCA_035402765.1 Candidatus Omnitrophota bacterium | reverse complement strand
CAGAGAAAATAATGCTGCGCCGTCAGGATACGCATATTACCGTGTCAATCGGGGTGGCGAGCCTGCCTTTGGATACAAAAGATGAGGATGAATTGGTTCAGAAGGCGGATAAATCCATGTATATGGCCAAGGAAAAAGGCAGAAATCAGGTATGCTCAATATAATATTGCTTTTAATTATTACGGTGGCGTTGGGCTTATTTTTTCGGGACTTTTTTTCGGAAAACCTTAAGCGTAAAGAGGCGGATCAAGATTGTTTGCAAAATGAACTTGACCGGCTTAAGGATTTTAAGCAAAGCATAGACCGGGAAAATAGTTTGTTGAATAATAGGTTTGAAGATACTTTGGCGCTTTATGAGGTGACTAAGGATATCTGCAAGAGCTTGGACGAGGAGAAGGTCTTTGCGACTTTTAATAAGAATTTAAAGCAGCATATCGGTATCGGTGACTGCCGTTATATTAAAAATAGCGCGGATTTAATCAAGTATAAAAACTATACAATTTTACCCCTGCATCTAGAAGGCAACCAGATCGCAGGATACTTGGCAGTGGACAGAATTTTAGAAACTGATAAGGAAAAATTCGGGATATTGGCGCAGCAATTTTTAATTGGTCTGAGAAAAGCGTTGCTTTACCAGAAAGTCCAGGATTTAACGATTACGGATGTTTTGACCGGCGTTTATTGCCGGAGGTATTTTTTGGAGCGTTTTAGTGAAGAGCTCAAACGTTCTAAAAAAAATAAGCTAGCGCTAACTTTTTTGATGATCGATATCGATAATTTTAAACAGTTTAACGACCGCTATGGGCATTTAGTCGGCGATGCCATATTACGCCAGGTAGCTAAAACTATTTCACTGGCGGTCAGGCAAATTGATTTTATCGGCCGTTACGGCGGCGAGGAGATCTCCGTAGTTTTGGCAGAGACTAATAAAGAGCAGGCTAATTTTGCCGCGGAACGTATCCGGCAGGCAATTGCCACGGAATCAATTAAAGTTTATGATGAAGACTTAAAGGTTACGGTTAGCATAGGCGTTTCTACTTTTCCGGATAATGCTTTGAATATGCAGAACTTAATTGAAATGGCTGACCAGGCTTTGTATCTGGCTAAAGAAACCGGAAAGAATAAGGTGTGTTTTTCTCCCACCTAAATTTAAAGATTATTCCTTGAAAATCCATTCATTTTAATATAAAATACCACCCATGGTTAAAAAATTTATCATTGCCATAGATTTAGGCGGGACTAATTTAAAATGCGCTTTACTGGATAATAATTTAAAAATTAAAGCCAGAAGCTCTTTTAGCACAAAGAGTTTTGATAATCAGCAAAAGCTTATCCGGGGAATTATCGAAGCGGTTGAGAGTTTCATTTTAAGCCAGAAACTTAAAACCTCTGCGATCTTGGGAGTTGGTATCGGTCTTCCCGGGCCGGTGGATAATTTAGCCGGGATTGTGCATTTCCTGCCGAATATTCCGGGATGGAAAGAAGTAAAACTTAAAAAAATTCTAGAGCAAAGTACCGGGTTACCGGTGGCGATCGATAATGATGCTAAATTAATGACTTTAGCCGAGCATGAATTCGGAGCGGCGAAAAAATTAAAAAATGTGCTATGTCTGACTTTGGGTACGGGGGTAGGCGGAGGTTTAATTATTAATAATTCCCTCTACCGGGGGTTAGATAACGCCGCCGGCGAAGCCGGTCATTTTCCGCTTAATGAAAAAGGCCCCTTGTGCGGCTGCGGAGCGCAGGGGTGTTTAGAGGCGTATGTCGGCAATCATAAAATTATCAAAGAGGCGAGAAAAATATTTGGGCCGCAGATTACTCTGGAAGAAGTAAGCGCTTTGGCCCGGAAAAATGATCTCAGGGCAATTAAGTTTTGGAAGCAGGTTGGTGAAAAACTGGGTTTGGCTTTAAGCGGTATAGTTAATTTGCTTAACCTTGATGCGGTTGTAATCGGCGGAGGGGTAGCTTGCGCCGGAATGGTGTTATTGGAAAATATCAGGCGGACAATCCTTTTGCGGGCGATGCGGGTGCAGGCAAAAAGAGTAAAAGTGATTAACGCCAAATTAGGGGTCGATGCCGGGATTATCGGAGCCGGAATTTTAATTAAAGGGGCGGTTGAAGGATAAAATCCGCGCCTTCCGTAAATTTAACTGTTAAAAGTAAATGATTTAATGAATCTAAGAAGAAAGAAGGTGCGGATTGAAGATTTTCATTGATACTGCGAATGTTAAAGAAATAAAAGAAGCTGCTAGTTTAGGGTTAATTGACGGCGTGACTACTAATCCTTCGCTTATGGCTCGCGAGGGGCGTAGTCCTCAACAGGTACTAGAAGAGATATGCCAATTGGTGGCCGGTCCGGTCAGCGCGGAGGTAATCAGTCTGGAATCGATGGGTATGATCGGCGAAGCGCGTCAATTGGTAAAAATAGCTAAGAACATTGTGGTTAAAATCCCGCTTACCAAAGAAGGGTTAAAAGCGGTGAAGGTTTTGGCGCAAGAAGGGATTAAAACCAATGTTACGCTTTGTTTTTCCGCTGCCCAGGCTTTACTGGTGGCTAAGGCCGGTGCTACCTATGTATCGCCTTTTATCGGCCGGCTTGATGATATAGCTCAGGAGGGCATGAATTTAATCAGAGATATAAAGAAGATTTACGTTAATTATAATTTTAGCACTCAAATTATTGTTGCTTCCGTGCGTAATCCGATGCATGTAGTTGATGCTGCTTTGATCGGAGCGGATATTGCCACTATTCCATATTTGGTGATTGAACAGTTAATTAAGCATCCTTTGACCGAAATCGGGATAAACAAGTTTCTGGAAGATTCTAAAAAGATCCCCCAAGGAAATAATGTCAAATAAATCAGAAAAAATCCAACCGTTTAAAAGATTGGCTCTGGGTATCATCTTGGGTTTTATCTTTGGGGTAAACTTAGTTTTTGCTGAAACAGCCAAAGAATCGCCGATGATTATAAACGGTGATAACGTAGAATATTCTGCCGATAGCAAAGAAGTTGTGGCAACCGGCAATATTGAAGTTATCTATAAAGGCGCTAAACTTACCTGCAATAGATTAAAAGTTAATATGCAAACTAAGGAAGGCCTGGCCGAAGGAAATGCTAAAATTGAAGATGCCAAGGGTGTTGTTACCGGCGATAAAATCGCTTATGATTTTGCAAATAAAGTCGGGGTTATTTACGACGCGGATTTTCGCGCCAATCCTTATTTTGGAAAAGCCAAAAAAGTCGAAAAATTAAGCGACAGTGAATTTGTATCTAAGAACGGCTATTTTACCACCTGCAGCCTGGATCATCCGCATTACCGTTTTGCTACCAAAAAGATCAATATGTTCCCGCAGGATAAAATTCAGGCTAAAGGTACTACGCTTTATTTGTGGAGCATACCTTTAATTTACCTGCCACGGTTTAATTATTCAATGAAGGATCCGATTATGCATGTCCAGGTGGAACCGGGTAAGCGTAAGGATTGGGGCCCGTACCTTTTGAGCACCTGGCGCTATAATCTTACGGAGAATTCCAATCTGAGATTATTTTTGGATTACCGTACCAAACTGGGCCTGGCCGAAGGTTTTGATTTAAACTATAAGCAGCCTGCGCTGGGCCGGGGTGATTTTAAATTTTACTATACGGATGAAAAAGCCAAAAATTTACCTACCGGCATACCCGGAGACCCGACAGAGTTTCAGCGTTATTTCTTGCGCTGGCGTCATAAATGGGATATTGACCCGCGGACTAACTTTATCACCGAATTTTATAAAATTTCAGATCACCGCCGAAAGTATGAAAATTATCCGGCTCCTAATTCTGAAGCCCACAATCTTTTTCAGGATTATTTTTTCCGTGAATACGAAAAGGATTCTGAGCCGCTGACCTATGCATTATTTCATCACAGTTTTGATTATTCCAGTTTGGATATATTTCTTCAGAAAAGGACTAACCATTGGTTTGACCAGCTGGATAAAATGCCGGAAATAAATTATAGTTTACCCAGTCTGCAGGTGGGGCAAACTCCGCTTTATTTTGAAAATTCCAGCCAACTGGGGGTTTATAATAAAAAAGCAGCTACCGCGCCGGTTACGGCTGATGACGTTACGGTAACCCGCTTGGATACTACTAATAAGGTTTCTTTGCCGATGAAATTAGCTTTTTTACAGTTTAAACCTTTCCTGGCAAGCCGCCAGACTTATTACGATCAAGGCGCAAACGGTCAAAGCGGGATAGTGCGCACAATTTTTTATGGCGGAGTTGATCTGAGTACTAAGTTCTACCGTATTTATAACGCCAAAACAAATTTTATGGGATTAGATATCAATGGCCTGCGTCATATTATCACTCCTAGCGTGGGGTATTTGTATACGCATGCTCCAACTATTCCGATGGGTAATTTAAGGCAAATTGATGCGGTAGATACAATTACCCGCGGCAACACCGCGGCTTTAAGTTTATCGAATAAATTACAAACTAAACGTAACGGTCAAAGCGTAGATTTTGTAGATTTTTTAATTACCTCGGAATACGTGTTTGATCCTAAAAGCGGTATCAATCAGAATAGCATTCTTACCAATACCGGTAATAAATTAGAAAGCCAGCTTTCGGATATTTTGTTCAGGCTAAAAGTGTTGCCGTATTCTTGGTTAAGATTGGAATCGGAAGCAACTTTCCAGCATTCGAATCATGACTTGGCTAACTACAACAAGTTTTCAGTAGCCAACTATAGTTTAAACTTCGATTTGGGGCCAGAACGCTCATTTTCCATCGGACAGCGTTATGAAAGAAAAGGTTATAATGAAATTACCGCCGGTTTCAACTGGCGCCTAAGTCCGAAATGGAAGTTTAGCGTTTACCAGCGGTATAATCTTAAACAAACTCCCAATTTGGATAAGGGCTCTCAGGAACAAGAATATACTCTAACCCGGGATTTGCATTGCTGGGATTTGGACATTACTCTGAATAGGAAAGAAGACTCCGGGACAACGGTGTTTTTTACCTTCCGGCTTAAGGCTTTTCCTGAAAATGAATTCGGTTTTGATCAGAAGATGAGTGAAGGGAAATCCGGTTCGCAATAAAATTCACGTTCTCTTGCGTAATATCAACAGGAAGATCTAAAAGTACAATCTAAATGAATATTTCAATTATTGGTTCCGGTCATGTGGGATTGGTTAGCGGCGCCTGTTTTGCCGAACTAGGTAATCAGGTGATCTGCGCTGATAATGATGTAAAAAAGATCGCCGGCCTTAAAAAAGGGGTGCTTCCCATTTATGAACCGGGTTTGGAAGAATTAATCACTAACAACCTTAAAAATAAAAGAATTAAATTTACTTCCAGTATTCCTGAGGCAGTAAGACAGAGCGAGATAATTTTTATTGCGGTCGGAACTCCGACGCTTAAAAACGGAGAGGTGGATTTAACCGGAATCGAGAATGTTGCCCGTGAAATTGCCCAGAATATGGATGGCTACCGGCTGATTGTCGAGAAATCAACCGTACCGGTAGAGACTTGCGCTTGGATCAAAAAAACAATTTTAACTTATAATAAAAAGAAATATAAATTTGATATAGTTTCAAATCCGGAATTTTTGCGGGAAGGTTCAGCGATTAATGATTTTAATCATCCTGATCGAGTGGTCTTGGGGGTGGAAACTACCAGGGCTACCCAGACCATGACTAATTTATACCAGCCTTTGAATCGTCCGGTCCTGGTTACCAATATAAAATCCGCGGAATTGATCAAACATGCCTCCAACGCTTTTTTAGCGGCTAAAATCTCTTTTGTTAATGCTTTGGCTTGTATTTGTGATTTGGTGGGGGCGGATGTAAAAGAAGTGGCTGGCGGTATGGGGCTGGATAATCGTATCGGCCGGCATTTCCTGCATGCCGGTATTGGTTACGGGGGTTCTTGTTTTCCTAAAGATTTAGATGCTTTTATCGGGATTGCCGAAAAATTAGGTTATGATTTTCAGATCCTTAAAGCGGTTAGAGATACTAACCGAGAGCAGAAGGTATTTGTTTTGAAAAAGATTAAAGATGCTCTCTGGATCATTCGGGGTAAAACGATTGCGGTCCTGGGGCTGGCTTTCAAACCGGATACGGATGATTTAAGAAACTCACCGAGTTTGGATTTGATCGAGCTATTAATCCAAGAGGGAGCCAAAATCAAGGTTTATGACCCGCAAGCTATGGAGAAAGCCAGGAAGATTTTAAAAAAAGTTGTTTTTTGTAAAGATGCTTATCAGGCAGCTAGCCAAGCCGATTGCCTGATTGTGGCTACTGAATGGAACGAATTTAAAGAGTTGGATTTCATGAAATTGAAAAAGAAGTTAAAACGCGCTCTCATCGTGGACGGCAGGAATATCTACGATTCTAAGCTGCTTACTAAACAAGGTTTTACTTATATCGGAGTGGGATCGGGAAATGGATAAAATTTTAGCGGATTTAAACAAAAAAATAAAAAATAGACAAATTAGAGTCGCGGTAGTCGGCTTAGGCTACGTGGGTTTTCCTTTGGCTTTGGAATTTGCTAAAAAAAAGGTAAAAGTCACCGGGATTGAGATTGATGCTGACCGCCTGAAATCCATTGCCGGCGGTAAATCATATATCAGCGATATAAGCAGCTTGGAATTAAAAAGGGCGTTAAAGAGCGGATATTTTAAGGCCAGCGGCAGTTTTGAGGATATCCGGATGCAGGATGCTGTTTTAATCTGCGTTCCTACTCCTTTGAAGAGAAAGTATCTGCCGGATATCTCTTTTATTAAGAACGCGGTGGGCCAGGTGGTTTTGCATTTAAAAAAAGGAGCTTTGGTAGTTTTGGAGAGTACTACTTATCCCGGGACAACTGAAGAAGAAATCCTGCCGATTTTTAACCGGCAGGGGTGCCGGCATGGTAAAGATTTTTACTTATGTTTTTCACCTGAACGTATTGATCCGGGTAATAAGAAATTCCCCGTGCACAAGATCCCTAAGGTTATTGGCGGACTCAATCCTCAAGCTACCCGCCTGGCCATGGCAGTTTACCGGATTATTCTTAAGCAGGTGGTTCCGGTCAGCAGCTGCCGGGCTGCGGAAACGGTAAAATTGCTGGAGAATACTTTTCGCCTGATTAATATCGGATTGATTGATGAGCTGTCGATGATGGCGCATAAAATGAAAATTGATATTTGGGAAGTAGTCGGCGCTGCCAGCACCAAGCCGTTTGGCTTTATGCCTTTTTATCCCGGGCCGGGTGTAGGAGGCCATTGTATCCCGAAGGATCCTTTGTATTTGCATTGGAAAGCTAAAAGTTTCGGTTTTCATTCACGTTTTATTAAGCTGGCTTCCGATGTGATCGAATACATGCCTGAATATATTGTAAAAAGAATAGAAAATGGTTTGCAGCGGGTTGGCTGCAAACTGGCAAATGCGAAAATATTAGTGGTGGGGGTTACTTATAAAAAAGATATCAAAGATCTGCGTAAATCCCCAAGTATCGATGTAATCAACAGTTTAAAAAGGCAAGGGGTTGAAGTTTGCTATTCCGATCCATTGATACCCTTTTTAAAATGGGGAGGATTAAATTTAGAGTCAGTGCCGCTGACCCCTAGAATAATTAAGAAATTTGATTGCTGTCTTATCGCTACCGACCATACTCAGGTAGATTACGCAGCTTTATTAAAAAACGCGAAATTTATTTTTGATTCAAGAAACGTTTATAAAGGAAAATACCAGGATAAGGTGGAGAGATTATGAGCAGGTTTTTGGTTACCGGCGGGGCAGGTTTTATCGGTTCACATATTGTCGAAGCTTTGGTTAAACAGGGCAAGAATGTGCGGGTCCTGGATAATTTTTCTAGCGGCAAATTAAGTAACCTTAAGGGGCTGGAAAAAAAGATTGATTTAATCAGAGGGGATATTTGTTCTTATGCTGCTTGTGTTAAAGCGACCAAAGGGGTGGATTTCGTTTTACATCAAGCGGCTTTAAGGAGCGTGCCTAAGAGCATGGTTGAACCGCATGCCTATAATCGCGTTAATATCGACGGAACGCTTAATATGCTGGAGGCTTCCCGGGAAAATAAGATAAAACGTTTTGTTTTTGCTTCATCGAGTTCGGTATACGGTGAGGTAAAAGATTATCCGGAAAAAGAAAGTTTCCTCCCCGGTCCGATTTCCCCGTATGCTTTAAGTAAGATAACCGGAGAATATTACTGTAAGATATTCAGTCTATATTTTGCTTTACCTACGGTTGCCTTGCGATATTTCAATGTTTTCGGGCCGCGCCAGGCATTAGATGATGATTATGCGGTAGTAATTCCCAAGTTTATTAATTGTCTTTTGAATAATCAATCTCCGCCGATTTTTGGTAATGGTCGCCAGTCCCGGGATTTCACCTTTGTGCAAAATGTGGTAGCTGCCAATTTGTTGGCCGCTTCTGCTTGTAAAGTTAAGCATGGAGTTTTTAATGTCGCCAGCGGTAAAGACACTTCGGTTCTGGATTTAGTTAAAATCCTTAATCAGATTTTAGGCAAAAATATTAAACCTAGATTACTTCCTGTGCGGGCGGGTGATGTATTTAGGACTTTGGCTGATATAAGACAAGCCGGAAAATTTTTGAATTTTAAGCCGAAAGTCAGTTTTATCGATGGTTTAAAAATTACTGTGGATTTTTGGAAACAAAATGCCTAAACAGACAGTGTTGATTACCGGGGGAGCGGGTTTTATCGGTTCGCATTTGTGCCAGAGGCTGCTGGCCGAAAATTACCGGGTTATTTGTTTGGATAACTTTATTACCGGTACTCCCAGCAATCTGGATGGATTTTCTAAAGATAAAAATTTCAGATTAGAGGTTTGTGACGTTTCCGACCATATTAATATTTCCGGTAAATTAGATTATGTCCTGCATTGCGCTTCTTTAGCTTCTCCGAAGGATTATTTAGATTTTCCCATCCAAACTCTAAAAGTCGGTGCGTTAGGTACGCATAATGCTTTAGGCCTGGCTAAAAAGAAAAAAGCCGCATTTATGCTTTTTTCTACTTCGGAGGTTTATGGCGACCCTCTGGTTCATCCGCAAACCGAAAATTATTGGGGACATGTGAATCCTATTGGTGTGCGTAGCTGTTATGATGAATCCAAGCGGTTTGCGGAAGCCATAACGATGGCTTATTGCCGTGAACATAAGGTAAACACTAAGATTGTCCGTATTTTTAACACTTATGGTCCGAAAATGCGTCATAATGACGGCCGGGTAGTCCCTAATTTTATCAGTCAGGCTTTAGCCGGCCGGGCGATTACGGTTTACGGGAGGGGCAAGCAGAGCAGAAGTTTTTGTTATATTGATGATTTGGTGGATGGTTTATTGCGTTTAATGGTTGCTCACCAGAATCTACCGGTTAATCTGGGTAATCCTGCCGAATTCACTATTATGCAGCTGGTAAAGCTTGTTTTAAAATTGACCGGTTCTAAAAGTAAGATTGTTTTTAAAGAATTGCCTCAAGATGATCCGCAGCAACGCCGGCCGGATATTACTAGAGCCAAGAAGCTTCTTGGCTGGAAACCCAAGGTTTCCCTGGAAAACGGGTTAGAGCGCACCATAGCCTGGTTTAGGATATAAATCTGCCCGTTTCCTTGACAATCCGGTCGGATATATGTTATACTTTTTGATAAATTGCAGCTAATCCTACTATACCAAGAACAAGCATTAATTCCCAAAAAAATAGGAGAGAGTGATGATAGCCGAGACGTTAGCAAAGTTTAATTTTTTAGATTTCATTATCCTAATTGTTTTATTTAGAATATGTTACATTGCTGCTAAAATGGGTTTATCCATCGAACTTTTCAAGCTTGCAGGTGTAATTTTTTCAACTTATATATCGCTGCATTATTATGTCGCTGTTTCAGATCTTATCCAGAGGCGTTTTTTCTCCCAAATTATGCCTTTAGCATTCATGGATTTTATAGTTTTTATTTTGCTGGTTATTGTGGGATACTCCTGTTTTATACTTTTACGCAGCTTGCTTTTCCGTTTTGTTCAATTAAACGCTGTTCCCAGGATCAACCAGGTCGCCGGGTTGATTTTAGGCATTTTCCGGAGTTTTTTGATAGTCGGTTTAATTTCTTTTACTTTGAGTATTTCCACGGTTACTTATATTAGTAATTCCGTACGGCATTCTTATTTAGGCAGCCGGGCTTTTGCTATTTCTCCCCGGACTTACGATTGGCTTTGGAGCAATATCTTTTCTAAGTTCTCCGCTCATGAAAAATTTAATTCTACCGTTGCCGAAACCATGGATAAATTCTATCGCTGATGAAGCTGATAAACTTTTATAATCAGGCCGTGCGTTTTGGCCGTTTAGCGGATGTGCGTAAAGCTAAATCAAAAATAAAATCTTTTCCCGATTCAGCGATACTTTTCGGCCAGCCGGATTTAGAGGTTAAAAAAATTCTGGTTGGAATAGATATTGAAACCCCGGAGCTTTTGCTGGCTGACCGTATCCGGCAAAAGGAAGGGTTGGATTTAGTGCTTGCGCATCATCCCGAAGGAAAAGCTTATGCCGGTTTATATGAAGTGATGAGATTGCAGGTTGATCTATTGACGCAAGCCGGTCTGGCTAAGCCCGCCGCAACCAGATTAGTTGAGGAAAGAATGGCACAGGTCCAGCGCGGGGTATTGCCGCAGAATCATACCCGGCCGGTAGATGCTGCCAGATTGTTAAAGATTCCTTTTATGAATTTGCATACTCCGGCTGATAATCATGTGCACAGGTACCTGGAAGCGATTTTTAAGCAGAAATCCCGTATCCCGCGTTTAGTCGAAGATGTGGTAAAAGTATTAAACACTATACCGGAGTATCAGATCGCCGGTAAATTTAATACCGGGCCGCGTATAATTTTGGGTAATCCTAAGCGTCCGGCCGGCAAAATTTTATTTGAGATGACCGGAGGTACTGAGGGCTCAAAAGACGTTTTTGACAAATTATATAAAGCCGGGGTAAGGACTTTAGTTTCCATGCATTTGAGTGAAGGGCATTTTAAAAAAGTTAAAGATGCTAATTTAAATGTAGTGATTGCCGGCCATATTTCGTCGGATACTCTGGGCCTGAATTTACTTTTAGATAATATTGAACAAGCCGCCAGAGAACGTTTTGAAATTATTGCCTGCTCCGGTTTTACTAGAATAAAAAGAAAGTAGAGAAATGTTTGGGCGTATACCAGAAAATATATTAGAGGATATCCTTGGGCGGGTAGATATCGTGGAGATTATTTCTAGCTATATCCCGCTTAAGAAAGCCGGTTCGAACTTTAAAACCAATTGTCCTTTTCATCATGAAAAGACAGCCTCTTTTATGGTCTCTCCGGAACGCCAGATTTACCATTGTTTTGGCTGCGGTGAATCCGGCAATGCTTTTAAGTTCCTGATGCGTCATGAGCGGATGGAATTTCCCGAAGCGGTTGAAATGCTGGCTAAAAGATGCGGAATTATTCTGCCTGATCAGAATCGTCCGGAATTAGCTCAGGCTGCCAGTTTAAGCAGCCAATTATACAAAATTAATGAACTCGCGGTAAGTTTTTATGAAAATAACCTGCATGTTCCGGGAGCGGAAGCCGCGGTAAATTATTTACAAAACAGAGGGATTAAGCTTGCTACCGCTAAAGAGTTTCATTTAGGTTTAGCTACTTTGGGCTGGGATGGTTTAATTAATTTTTTAAGAAGCAAGAATATCAGTCTGGCTTTGATGGAGCAGGCGGGCTTGATTTTACCTAAAGATTCCGGTGGTTATTATGATCGTTTTCGCCAGCGTATTATATTCCCGATTTTTGATGTGCGGGCGCGTTCGATCGGATTCGGTGCGCGGGTGTTGGATGAGACTCTGCCTAAATATATTAATTCTCCGGAGACGCCGGTTTACACTAAAGGCAAAAATCTCTTCGGGTTGAATTTATCCAAGGATTTTATCCGGGATGGCGACCGGGTAGTGATCGTGGAAGGTTATTTGGATTTCATTATTCCTTTTCAGGAGGGGTTGAAAAATATCGTTGCTTCACAGGGCACGGCGCTTACTTTGGAGCAGATTAAACTAATTAAACGTTATACGCATAATGTTGTAATGGTTTATGACGGAGATGCCGCCGGAGAGCTGGCTACTTTAAGAAGCCTGGATATTCTGATCGATGAAGGTTTGCAGGTAAAAGTTGTTACTTTGCCTGCCGGGATGGATCCGGATACTTTGGTGCGCAAGCAGGGTGTCAATACCTTAAAAGATAAAGTAGAAAAAGCGGCCAGTTTCTTTGATTATAAACTGGAGATTTTAAAAAGCCGGCATGATATAAAAGATGCGCATGGTAAAGCTAAAATTGCCGCGGAAATGCTTTTTACGATTAACAAGTTCGATAATGCTATTTTAAGAGGTGAATATACAAAAAAATTGTCTGAAGAAATGCGGATACCGCAGGCAGATATTCTTGAAGAGTTGCGTAAATTCAAACCGGTTGTTTCTATTCCTGCGGATCCTGTTGTTGTTTCGGTGAAAAACTCTATGCCGATCAATCCGGCGGAGAAACTTTTGATCAAATTTATGCTCGAGGAAAAAGATCTGATTGAAAGAATTATGCATGAGTTGGCGCCTGCCGATTTTGCGGATGCGCGCACGGCTAAAATTGTTTCTGTAATGCATGATTTAGTTCTTCAGGGAAAAAGTATTCAGCCAAGCGTACTGATGAATTATTTTAGCGAAGATGATGCCAGCCAGTTGGTTTGTGAAACTATGTTTATGCCGGCGCTTACGGATCAAGGCAGGGAGAAAGCGGTTAATGATTGCATCGCGCGGATTAAAACCCAAAAATTAAGATCCCGGCGTGAGAATTTAAATAAACAGATTAAGAGCGCTGAATCTCAAGGCGATCAGGAAAAGTTAAACAGTCTTATTCAGGAATTTGATAATCTTATAAAGAAAGGCGACTAAGTATGAAAAAGAATCAGCAGCAGCCCACCAAAGATATGGAAAAACTAATTGCCCTGGGTAAACAGAAGGGCTTTTTAACTTATGATGAAGTTAATGATTTGTTGCCTGAGGACCTTTCTAGTACCGTGGCGATTGATCACCTTTTTGAATTACTGGGGAATGAAGATATTCAAGTGGTCGAGGGTGAAACTGACGCAGGTTTATCGGCAAACCGCGCTACCCAGCAGGATAAGCAAAATTTAGTGCAGCAGCGTGAGGAGCTGCTCACCGAGCAGCTTAAAAGCGAAGAGCGTTTTATGCCTTTGGATGATCCGGTAAAAATGTATTTGAAGCAAATGGGTTCGATCTCTTTGCTCAGCCGTGAAAATGAAATTGAACTGGCTAAAAAGATCGAAGATGCCGAAGATAAATTCAAGCGGGCAGTTTTAGTGACTAAGTTTGCCAGGAATGAAGTCTTAATCGTGGCGGCCAATATTTTAGATGATAAGATCAATATGGAGGAGGTAGTTAAAGAAGATATCCATATAAAGAAGAACAGCGTGATCGGCAGGTTTAAGCGTATTTTAGCTAAAATTAAGCAAACCCGCAGCGATAGTAACGCGATAAATTTAATTTTGCAGTTGAATTTTACTACTTCGGTGATCGAAGCGGCAGTACGCAAGTTGAGCCTTTTATTGCGTGAGCTAGAGCATATTAAGCGGTTAAATAAACGGGATAATCTGCGCAGCCGCCAAATTCTCAAAGAATTGGCCCAGCCTTACGGTAAAATCAAAGAGCAGATGAAGCTGATTAAATCCGCGCATCTTAAATTCAGCCGTACAAAAAAGAAATTAGTAGAAGCAAACTTACGACTGGTGGTAAGTATCGCTAAAAAATATACCAACCGCGGTCTTTCTTTTCTGGATTTGATCCAGGAGGGTAATATTGGTTTGATGCGGGCGGTAGAAAAATTTGAATATAAACGTGGTTATAAATTTTCCACTTATGCTACTTGGTGGATACGCCAGGCGATCACTCGCTCAATCGCGGATCAGGCCCGTACCATCAGGATTCCCGTACATATGACTGAAACGATTAACAAGATAATCCGTTTTTCCAGGGTTTTTGTGCAAAAAAACGGCCGGGAGCCTACACCGGAGGAGATCGCTCATAAAATGCGTTTTCCGCAAGGCAAAATAAAATCAATACTCAAGATTGCCCAGGAGCCGATTTCACTGCAGATGCCGATTGGCGATGAAGGTGATACGCACTTCGGAGATTTTATCCAGGATAAAAAAGCCGTCTCTCCGGCTAATGAAACGGTGCGTTCAATGTTAAAGGATGAAATGAATTCGGCTTTAAGTACTTTAACCGAAAGGGAGAAAAAGATCCTGGTTTTGCGTTTCGGCATTCATGATGGTTCCGCCCGTACTTTGGAAGAGGTGGGCAATGTGTTTAAAGTTACGCGCGAAAGGGTCAGGCAAATCGAAGCTAAGGCCTTAAAGAAACTCAGGCATCCGTCACGTTCGCGGCGTTTACGTACTTTTATGGATATGACTTTGGCGCATCAGAGGGAATATTAAAAGATAATCTGACCGGGGATATTAGATGATTTACTCAAAAGATAAGATTAAAAAAGCAGCTTCTTAATTAAAAAAGGAGCTGTTTTTTTTTCTTAACCGGTAAATAAACAACCCTAAGGCTAAAATGGAAGATTCTAAAAACGAAAATTTTGAAATTACGCTTGCTAAGCTGCGCAAGGTAGAATTCCAGCAGAAGGCTATTTTGGATAATATCCCGGATATCGCCTGGCTTAAAGATCTCCAGGGCAGGTTTATTGCTGTTAACGGGCCTTTTGTTAAAGCTTGCGGTTTTAAGGTCGAGGAAATTATCGGAAAAACTGATTTGGATATCTGGCCTAAAGAATTAGCTTTAAGTTACCAGGCTGATGATCAAGAAGTAATTAAGAGCAAGAAACGTAAATGTGTTCAGGAAAGATTAATGTATCAAGAAACAGGTGAACAGTGGATCGAGACGATAAAAACTCCTTTTTTTGATGATCATGGCAACGTAATCGGCACAACCGGAATTGCCAGAAATATTACCCTTTATAAGAGCCAGACAGATAGGTTGGAAGATGTCCGCGCGGAGCTTGAGCTTAGGGTTAAAGTCAGGACGGCGGAGTTGGCCAGCTCCAACGAGGCTTTGCGTAAAGAGATGCGCCTGGCACAAGAAACCCAAAAAGAGCTGGGTAAGTTGACTGCTTTTTCAACCAATGTGTTTAACAGCATCCAGGATGGATTAAGCGTTTTAGATCCGGAAATGAACGTTGTCTGGTGCAATCTGACTAAAGAAAAATGGCATGAACATAATTTGCCTCTGGTTGGAAAAAAATGTTACGCGGCTTTTCATGGAAAAAATGAGCCTTGCCAAAATTGCCCGGTGAAAGAGACCTTTAAAACTTTAAAGCCCGCCGTTAATGTTTCTCCGAAGCATGACAAAGAAGGAAAAATTGTCGGTTATTTTGATCTTTACAGCTTCCCGATGTTTGATGAAAAAACTAAAAAAATTAGCGGAGTGATTGAATATGTGCGTGATATAACCCAGCGTAAAACTGCCGAAGAGGCTTTACGCTATAGCGAAGAAAAATTTAAGACTATTTTTGAGAATTCTAACATTGGGATGCTGATTGTTGATATACAAACCCGCGACTTTGTTTTAAGCAATAAAGCGGTCCAAAAGATGCTGGGTTATAGCAAAGATGAATTGTCTCATTTAGGCGTCAGGGATATTCATGCCAAAAAAGATTGGTCTTTTGCCGCTGAACAATTTGAACGGCTGATAAAGGGTGAACTGATTAACGTTATAAATATACCGGTTAAAAGGAAAGACAACAGTATTTTCTTTGCTAATATTACCGCCTCAATGTTAACTTTAGATGGGCGGCTGTCTGTTTTGGGAAGTTTCGAAGATATCTCTTTGCAAAAAGAAAATAGTGAGAAACTAACTATTGCTGAAGAACGTTACCGCTTGGTTACCGAGCAAACCGGCCAGCTTATTTACGATTTGAATTTATCAACACAGGAGATAATCTGGAGTGGTTTGATTGAGAAAATTACCGGATTTACTCATGAAGAGTTTTCCAAAGTAGATCTTAGGCGCTGGGAAGAGATGATCCATCCTGATGACCGAAAAATGGCCAGTGATTTATTGAATCAGACAATCAAATCGGGCGGAGTATATGAAGTAGAATACCGTTTTTTACAAAAAAACGGCAGTTATGCTTATATGAAAGACAGGGGGATGTTCCTTAAAGATAAAAATGGTAAACCTTTCCGGATGCTGGGATGTATGGAAGATGTTAGTAAAAGAAAAGAATATGAAAATGAATTAAAGGTTTATCATGAAAAGCTGGAAATCTTGGTTGAGCAGCGGACAAAATCTCTGGAATTGGAAATCGCCTCGAGAAAGGAGATCGAAGAAAAAGCAAATCTTGTGCATCAGCGGTTAGAGTATACTTTAGGAGTAACTAAAACCGGTTTAGATATCATCGATCAGGAATACAATGTTATCTACATAGATCCTGCTTGGTCTAGCGTGTATGGCGAGTGGAAAGGGAAGAAATGTTTTGAGTATTTTATGGGGCGCAAGGAACGCTGTCCTACTTGCGCTATTGAAGAGGCTTTGAGAACTAAGAAGATTGTGGTAAGTGAAGAAATTTTAGAGAAAGAAGGCAATCGTCCCATTCAGATTACTTCTATACCTTACCAGGGTAAAGACGGCAAGTGGTATGTCGCTGAAGTGAATGTGGATATAACGCAAAAAAAGAAGATTGACGAAGAGCTTAAGCGTTACCGTAATGATCTGGAAGAGCTGGTAGGGGAACGTACCCGCGATCTTCTACAGGAAACTAATCGCTATAAAGCCGCGGAATTGGAAAAAAGCAAGCTCAACCGTGAATTGATCAAAATTAATGAAAAATTAAAAAGTATTTCATTAATTGATGCGCATACCGGTTTATATAATTATCGCTATCTGCAAGAGGCAATCGAGGTTGAGTTCCATCAAGCCAGAAGGTATGCCCAAAACTTAGCCATTATCATGCTGGATGTTGACTATTTTAAATCGATCAATGATGTGTATGGAATCGCTTTTGGGGATTTAGTTCTGAAACAATTAGCCAAGCAGCTTAAGCGTATGGTTAGGCGCTATGATGTCTTGGTGCGTTATAGCGGCGAGGAGTTTATTGTTATTTCTCCGCGTCTAAGCCGTAACGTGGCTTTTAATATGGCGCAAAGATTGCTGGATTCCTTGAATTTTATCAATTTCGGGAATAGAAAGCACAGTGTTAAGCTAAAAATCAGTCTTTCGGTGGTTTCATTTCCCGAAGATCGGGCAAAAAACGGGATGGATTTAGTGAATTTGGCGGATATGTTGTTGAATAAAGTTAAAGAAGGCGGCGGTAACCGGGTTTATTCTTCATTGGATGTAAAAAATCCAATAAAAAAAGGAATCGAGAAGATTACTAAATCCGTAGGTATAAAATCATTAAAGAATACTATTGATAAATTGAACAAGCAATCTAAACAGGGTTTAAGCGAATCAATCTTTGCTTTTGCTAAAACATTAGAATTGAAGGATCATTATACCGGCGAGCATGTTGAAAATACGGTGCATTTTGCCGTTGGAATAGCTAAAGAATTGAATTTGCCAAAAGAGGATGTGGAATTGATTAAGCAGGCCTCTATGCTGCATGATCTAGGTAAAATCGGAATTAGCGAGAACATTTTACTTAAAAAAGGTAAACTTAATAAAAAAGAGTTTGAAGAGATAAAAAAGCACCCTCAAATCGGAGCTGATATCATCCGGCCGATTCAGTTTTTGCACGATCTTATCCCGTTTATTTTTTACCATCATGAGCGTTGGGACGGTAAAGGGTATCCCAGCGGAATAAGAGGTGAAGATATCCCGCTGGGGGCCAGGGTGATCGCGATTGCCGATGTTTACCAGGCTTTGATCAGTGACCGGCCATATCATAAAGCGTTTACTAAAACCGCGGCCATAGATATAATTAAGAAATCTTCCGGGACTCAGTTTGATCCCCGCATTGTCAGTGCTTTTCTTAGAGTAGTGGGTAAGATAAAGTAGATTTTCCTGCCCCTGAATTAAATAAGTTTTAACTTGCCAAAATTCCCTAAAAATAGTAATATATAGTATTATTTTATGGCTAATCTAGTCAACTAAATTAGCTTAGAATGGCAGCTGTAAATCTAGCAAAGATTTGGCTTTAGGTGAAATAAAGCTAATTTTATGGGGCCCATAGCTCAGTCGGTTAGAGCAGTTGACTCATAATCAATTGGTCCGGGGTTCGAGTCCCTGTGGGCCCATGAATTTTTACGAAGTAAAAATTCACTTCGAGCGATACCTAAAGAATTTATCCAGGTTCAAGCTCGAAGGAGCTATAAAGGTAATTAAACTTTTCCCCACGATTTCGGGGTAACAGCAAAGCGCCATAGGGGCAGAGCCCCTTTGGTAATTGGTCCGGGGTTCGAGTCCCTGTGGGCCCATGATTTTTGCTTCACAAAATCACTCCGAGGATACCTTATTAAATAAATATCGGTCTGACGAGGGATAAAGTTTAACAGGTTATTATACGATTTCTCATCGCTTGACCTAGATTTCCAGATTAAGGTAAAGCGCGGAGTAAAATTTTCTCGTTTCACTCGAAAATTTGAGGGCGATTGGCTCAGTTGGTTAGAGCGCTACATTCACATTGTAGATGTCAGAGGTT
The DNA here is from genome assembly GCA_035402765.1 of Candidatus Omnitrophota bacterium. Taxonomy (GTDB): domain Bacteria; phylum Omnitrophota; class Gorgyraeia; order Gygaellales; family Profunditerraquicolaceae; genus UBA6249. The sequence continues at coordinate 97,063 of DAONDX010000003.1, read as the reverse complement.
CGAGTCCTCTATCGCCCATTATTATATTGGTGAGGATTGTAGAGGTTTTATAGGTTCCAGTACAATTACGCCTAACAATAGCTAGAAGAGGAGAAAAATTGCCCAACGTAGACTTAAAAGCTCAGATTACCGGTTTAGTGAAGCTACAGGAACTAGATAGCGAGATTTACGCTTTAGGAAATGAAAAAAACAATAAACCTCAGGAAATTAAAATCCTGGAGGCAGCTTTTGAGCTTAAAAAACAGGATTTGTTAGCTCTGGAAAAAAAGTCTTTAGACCTGCAAAAACAACGCAAAGAAAAAGAGCTGGAGCTTGCTGCCAATGCCGAAGGAATTAAAAAACTTAGCGGCCAGCTTTTTTCACTTAAGACGAATAAAGAATTTCAGACTATGCAACAGCAGATCGCGGATGCTAAAGCTGATGGGTCGGTAATCGAAGAAAAAATTCTTATTTCTTTCGAAGAGTCGGATAAAATTAAAGCTCAGATTGATGCTGAAAATTTAAAACTAAAAGATGAAGAAAAGATTTTTTTGCAGAAAAAAAAGTCTGTTGAAACGCGGATCGAAGAAATAGCCGGACGGATAAGCCAGCTGGATGCTCAAAGGAAGCAGGTTATTCCCGGTATTGATCCTAAGATGCTGCAGGAATATGAAAGAATCTTGCACAGCCGGGATGGTTTAGCAATCGTTCCGGTCAAAGATAATTCTTGCGGGGGATGCCATATGTTAGTCCCGCCTCAGGTAATTAATTTGATTAAGATGTATGAACGTATTGTTACCTGCGAAGTTTGTAACCGGATTCTTTATATTCAGGAATGAACCATTTAGAGATTTATATAGATGGGGCCTCCCAGGGTAACCCGGGGCATAGCGGGGTAGGGGTTGTAATTTACCGGGATGGTTTGCGGATTAAGAACATCTCAAGCTATATCGGTCTGGCTACTAATAACATCGCTGAATATACGGCCCTTATTTATGCGCTTGAAGAAGCCCTGCTGTTAAAAGCTAAAAGCGTAAAAATAAATACTGACAGTCAGCTTTTAGCCCGGCAGTTGAATAAAATTTATAAAGTTAAAAATGCCGGAATAATAAATTTGTATAACCGGGCGGTGCATCTTTTAACGGGTTTTGAAAAAGTTTTAATTAACCATATACCCCGGGAAGAGAACAGTTTGGCGGATAAATTGGCAACACAAGCCGTTAATTCTACTCTGGGTAAATCTTTGATATAAGCAGGCAGGATGTGGCTGCCCGTCATTGTTTCAATGGCGGGAGGAAAGTCCGGGCTCCGGAGAATAACGTAACGGGTAATTCCCGTCCTTAGCGGTTTGAGAAAACCGCTAAGAGGATAATCCCTTGGGATCTTGCGCCAAAAGCGCAAGAGAGCCACAGAGACGAGTATCCGCTTCCAAGCGGAGAGGTGAAACGGGCAATCTCTACGTGGAGCAAAGTAGAATAGGAGATGAGTGCTGATTCGGCGCGCTTTCCGTTTCAACGGAAAACAATCTCGGGTAAACTGCTAAAGTTCCCGTGGTAACGCGGGAATTGAGAGGAATAGCCACTGCGATGTAGCATTCGCCTGCCTGCCGGCAGGCAGGCATCAAGACAGAACCCGGCTTATTCTGCCTGCTTTATTTATTAAAAATTAATTCAAGACACTCCGGGTGAATTGAAATTGCACTTAATGTGTGTTGATTAACGCAGTATCGAGGAGATATTATAAACAGTAGTGGGCACTCTACGCGGGTGTCGTCTAGGTAGATGAGGAGGAGTTATGTCAGGTCATTCGAAATGGAAAACAAATAAGGGTAAAAAAGGTATTGCGGATGCTAAGCGCGGGGCGACCTTTACTAAAATTATTAAAGAGTTGGTGGTGGTAGCCAGAGATGGCGGCGGAAACCCGGACTCTAACCCCCGTCTGCGTGCCATAATGGAAAAGGCCAAAAGAGCCAATATGCCTTCGGATAACGTAAAGATGGCGATTAAGAGAGGAACCGGGGAGCTTCCCGGAGTAGTTTATGAGGCTGTAATGTATGAAGCTTACGGACCGGGCGGGGTGGCGATTCTAATTGATTCTCTTACCGATAACAAGAACCGGACTACCGCTGAAATACGTAATATCATGTCAAAAAAAGGCGGTAATATGGCCGGTGCCGGTTCAGTGAGCTGGATGTTTACCCAAAAAGGCTATATCTCAGTAGCTAAAGAAAATGTCAAAGAAGATGAGTTGATGAATATTGTCCTGGATGCCGGGGCTGAAGATATGAAACATGAAGACGAGGTTTATGAAATTTACACAGCAATAGCGGATTTGGAGAAGGTTAAGCAGGCCCTTACCGAGAAAGGCATTAAGTGGGTTGATGCGGAATTAACCATGATTCCGTCCTCAACGATTAAGGTCACCGGTCATGAAGCAAAACAAGTTTTAGGTTTAATTGAAACTTTGGAAGAGCATGATGATGTCCAGCAGGTTTATGCCAATTTCGATATTCCGGATGAGATCCTAGATGAGGTTGCTTCTGAGGAATGATTATTGTAGGGGTTGATCCGGCTTTAGCGGTTAGCGGTTACGGTGTGATTCAGGTTAATAAAACATCGCTCAGTTTGATTGAAGCCGGGATAATCAAAACTAACGCCAAAGAATCTGTTTGCTGCCGGCTAGATAAAATATACCGCGGGGTAATTAAACTGGTCAGTGATACAAAAGCAGACTGTTTGGTTCTGGAAAAAATATATTCACATTACAAACATCCGGCAACGGCTTGTATCCTAGGTCAGGCTAGAGGGGTTATCTGCCTGGCGGCTTATACAGCTAAAGTTCCTTTTTTTGAGTATTCAGCGACCCGGATTAAGAAGGCGATTGTCGGTAAGGGGCTGGCTTCTAAAGCGCAAGTGCAAAGAATGGTTACCCATACTTTAGGTTTGAAAACTTTAACCCCGTACATGGATGTTACTGACGCTTTGGCCTTGGCTATCGGACATAGCTATATTTCGAAAGCAAAATTATGATCTCTAAAATTACCGGGCGCGTTACAGAGAAAGGCCCCAACTTTTTAATCCTGGATTTAGGCGGTTTAAGTTATGAGGTTTTTATCCCGGCTTGTGTTATGCAGGGACTGGATAATGTCTTAGGGCAAGAGGAAAAAATCTCTCTTCTGACTTATCATTATTATCAGGTTGACCAGGCCAAGAGTATTCCGATCTTGATCGGATTCCTGAGCCAGGTAGAAAAGGATTTTTTCGAGATATTTATTACGGTTTCCGGTATCGGCCCGCGGGCGGCTTTGAAGGCTTTGAATAAACCTATTTCTTTGATTGCTAAGGCTATTGATGAAGGCGATTTGGTTTTTTTAAAGTCGCTTCCGGGTATCGGCGAACAAAGAGCTAAAGAGATTGTGGCTAAACTGCAGAATAAGGTAGGCAAATTCGGGTTGATTCAGGAACGCGCCGGCGGAATAAAACTCGAAGCTAAAAATATAGCTGAAGAAGCATTGGAAGTTTTGCTGCAATTGGAATATAAAAGGAGTGAGGCCCTGGGCATGATCAAAAAGGTTTTAGAAGCCAAGCCGCAGGTAAACACGACCGAAGAATTATTAAACCTGGTTTATAAACAAAAAAAGAGATAGGTGAAAATGGAAGAGAATAATATAAAGTCAGCGGTGGAAGCTTTAATTTTTGCGTCTGAGAAACCGATCACTACGGAACAGATTAAAAAGGTTTTAGGGGATCTGGATGCGGCTAGCATTAATAAGATCGTTGAGGAATTAAAAAACGAATTTGATCTGCAGAATAGGGGGATTAAAATCATTGAGATCGCCGGTGGTTTTCAGATGATCACCAATAGTAATTTTGCCCCTTTTCTAAAAAAGCTTTTTAAAAACCGCTATAGCGATAAATTATCCAAGCCCGCCCTTGAATCTTTGGCGATTATCGCTTATAAACAACCGTTAACGAAAGCTGAAATTGAATCTTTAAGAAATGTAAATGTCGATGGCGTGATGAAAAGCCTGGTGGAAAAGAATTTAATCCGGATTTGCGGTAGAAAAAAGGTTCCCGGCCGCCCATTCGTTTTTGGTACTACCCGGGAATTTCTCGAGCATTTTGGGTTAAAAAGTTTGCAGGATCTGCCTAAAATGGAAGATTTTAAGGTTTTAGCTGAAGAGAAGGAAGCCCAAGCTGATATTGAGCCGATTGCCCAAGATGACCTGGAGGTTAAAAATGAGTCTGGACAAATTGCGTAAAAAAATCGATCTGCTTGACCGGAGACTGATTAACTTACTGAATCAGCGTGCCGCAGCAACTAAAAATATCGGTAAAATAAAGATTAATGCCGGCAAAAGTATTTATGTGCCGGAAAGAGAGATGGAGGTCTTAAAAAAGATCGCCAGCTTAAATAAAGGGCCTTTAAAAAAGGGCGCTTTGGAGGCGATTTATCGGGAGGTAATGTCAGCCAGTTTGGCTTTAGAGAAGCCGCTTAAAATTGCTTATTTGGGGCCTCAAGCAAGTTTTACTAATTTGGCAGCCATAAAAAAATTCGGCTCACAGGTCAACTATGTTGCTTGTAACAGTATCGCCGATATTTTTCAAGAGGTGGAATTAGGAAGTGCCGATTATGGGGTAGTGCCTATTGAAAATTCAATTGAAGGGGCGGTTAGCCATACCCTGGATGTTTTGGTGGATTCGGATTTAAAAATTTGTTCGCAGGTTATTTTAGAAATAACCCATAATTTACTGGCCAATTGCTCCAAGAACAAGATCCGGGTGGTTTATTCTAACCCTTATGTTTTTGGACAGTGCCGGATCTGGTTACAGAAAAATTTACCCAATGCGCGTTTAGTAGATGTTTCCAGCACTACCCGGGCAGCGGAGATGGCTAAAAAAGAAAAAAATACCGCGGCGATCGCTTCACTTTTGGCTTCTAAGGTTTACGGCTTGAAAGTGCTATCGTCGGGTATCCAGGATCTATCGCATAACATTACCCGTTTTCTGGTGGTGGGCAAAAATGTTGCTTCCCGCACCGGCAAAGATAAGACCAGCTTGCTTTTTTCGATTAAAGACCGGGTCGGGGCTTTATATGAGATGCTTCTGCCTTTTCGTAAATACGGGGTTAACCTGACTAAGATTGAATCCCGCCCTTCGAAAAAGAAGGCTTGGGAATATTATTTTTTTGTGGATATTTTGGGTCATCAGGATGATACTTTGATTAAGAAAGCGCTCAAGGAGTTAGAACACAAATGCAGCTATCTTAAAATATTAGGTTCTTATCCGATTGGAGAATAAACTGTAAAATGAAAAAATTAATTCGTAAAAGTGTTTTGTCGGTCAATCCTTATGTGCCCGGTAAGCCGATTGAGGAAACTAAGCGGCAGTTTGGGTTAAAAAGCGTGATCAAGCTGGCTTCTAATGAAAATTCCTGGGGCCCGTCGCCGAAAGCAATCGCGGCAATCAAAAGGGCGCTACCGGGGATTAATCGTTATCCGGATGCGCAGGGATTTTATTTAAAGCAGCGCCTGGCTAAATCTTTGGGGTTGAAACCTGGCAACTTAGTTTTAGGGAACGGTTCTGATGAATTAATCGATGTGGTGATTAAGACTTTTATGGAAGCGGATGAAAATATCCTGACTTCCGAAGGTACTTTCGCCGAGTATGAAATTATTGCCCAGGTTAATGACCGTAAGGTGAAAAAGGCGCCTTTACGTTATTTTAAATATGATTTAAAAGGTATGTTGAAGTTAGTAGACAAAAAGACCAAGTTGGTTTTTATCGCTAATCCCAATAATCCTACCGGAACCTATGTTGCCAAAAATGAGGTTGAAGAATTTCTAAACGCGTTGCCGGAATCGGTAATCGTTGTTTTTGACGAGGCTTATGGTACTTTTATTGATGTGGATGATTATCCGGATTCCTTAAGCTATTTGAACAAGAGAAAGAAAGTGATTATTTTAAGGACGTTTTCTAAAGCCTATGGTTTAGCCGGTTTGCGCCTGGGATACGCCATCGCTCAACCGGAATTGGTCAATTTTATGGAACGCATCAGGCAGCCGTTTAATGTTAATCTTCTGGCGCAGGTTGCCGGGGTGGCGGCTTTAGAAGATAAAGTTTTCTTAACGAAAATCCGCCGTTTGACTTTAGAGGGTAAAGATTTTATTTACCGGGAGTTGTCAAAGATGGGTCTGGGTTATGTGCTTTCGACGGCAAATTTTATACTTGTGGATGTGGGTCGGGATAGCCGCCAGGTATTTAAGTCTTGTCTTAAGTACGGGGTAATTGTCCGGGAAATGCGCCAAAGCGGGCTGGCTAATTTTATCCGCGTGACGATTGGCACCGCCGAGGAAAACCAAAGGTTTATACAAGTTTTAAAAAAAGTGTTGTTTAAATAGAAAAAAACCGTTTTGCATTGATGCGGATTTGCGCGGTTGTCCCTGGCCAATGAGGAGAAAATAATGATTATCGTTTTAAAACCTGGTGCTAGCAATGAACAAGTTGAACATATTATTGAAAAAGTAAAAGCTCTTGGTTTAACTACTCATGTTTCTAAAGGCGCCGAAAGGACAATTATCGGGGTGATCGGCCCTGAGGATGTACTGCGGGTTACGCCTCTGGAGGTTTTTCCGGGAGTAGAAAACGTAATCCCGGTGCTTGCGCCATTTAAGCTGGTCTCCCGGGAATTTAAATCAGAGGATTCGGTAATTGATCTGGGCAAAGGTGTTAAAATCGGCGGTAATGAGGTAGTGATTATGGCCGGGCCTTGTACCATCGAAAATATCGATAGTTTATATGAAATCGCCAGAGCAGTTAAAGCTGCCGGTGCGACTGTCCTGCGGGGCGGAGCTTTTAAGCCGCGTACTTCTCCGTATAGCTTTCAGGGATTAGGCGAGGCGGGTTTGAAAATGCTCAAGAAAGTAGGGGATGAACTGGGTTTAGTCACGGTCAGTGAAGTTATGGATAGCCGTGATGTGGGGTTGGTAGCTGATTACGTGGATATCTTGCAGATCGGCTGCCGGAATATGCAGAACTTTAATCTTTTAAAAGAAGTTGGCGCCACTAAAAAACCTGTAGTTTTAAAACGCGGGATGGCTTCTACGGTTAAGGATCTGCTGATGTCTGCAGAATACATATTAAGCGGCGGTAATTTTTCGGTAATTCTTTGCGAGAGAGGTATCCGTACTTTTGAAGATTCTACGCGTAATACTTTAGATATTAGCGCAGTGCCGGTAACTAAGCGGCTTTCGCATCTGCCGATTATCGTTGATCCCTCGCATGCCGCCGGAAAATGGAGCTGGGTCCCGGCTTTATCCAGAGCGGCGATCGCTGCCGGAGCTGATGGTTTAATTGTTGAAGTGCATAATCATCCCGAAGAAGCAGTTTCTGACGGAGCGCAGTCGCTTCTTCCGGATAGATTTTCTAATCTGATGGACGAACTTAAGGTTATGGCTGGGGCTGTAGGAAGAAAAATTTTATGAAAATGTTTAATAAAGTCGTGATTATCGGTACCGGTCTGATCGGGGGATCTCTGGGTTTGGCTTTAAGGAAACAGCATTTAGCCGGTCAAATTATCGGTTTAAGCCGGCATCAGAAGAATGCCAGGTTTGCTAAAAGAATCGGTGCGATTGATGTTGTTGGTGCGTCTTTAAAGGTATTAGCTGATGCAGATCTAGTTATTTTAGCTATGCCGGTGGATGCCATTATCCGGATTGCTCCTGAAATTGCGGAAAAAATAAAAAAAGAGTGCTTGGTAATCGATGTCGGCAGTACTAAAGAGCGTATTGTTTCCGAATTTAGCGCTTTAATTCCTAACTTTGTGGGTTGTCATCCGTTAGCCGGTTCAGAGAAGAAAGGGATTGTTAATCTACAGGATAGTATTTTTAAGGGTTCGATTTGCGTGATTACCCCCACAAAAAAGACCAGTAAAATTACTTTGGATAAGATTAAACGGCTTTGGCAGAAGCTCGGGGCAAGAATAACGGTTCTTCCTGCAAAAAAACATGATCAGATTTTGGCCTTGACCAGCCATCTTCCGCACGCTATCGCTTTTTCTTTGATCAGCGCAATTCCGGAACAATTTTTGGGTTTGAGCTCCAACGGGTTAAGGGACGCCACGCGAATCGCCGGTTCCGATGCCGATCTGTGGGGTGAGATATTTTTAAGTAATCGCGGTAATTTATTGAAGGCTTTATCGGTTTTTCAGATAAAGCTCGCCGCTTTAAAATTTGCTCTAAAAAATAAAGATAAAGAACGCCTAACAAAAATCCTTCGGCAGGCCAAACAAAAACGAGAAAAATTAGGATGATTATTGCTGTTGACGGTCCAGCGGGTGCGGGAAAAAGTACGGTGGCTAAAATTCTAGCTAAACGCCTGGGGTATCTTTATATTGACACCGGGGCGATGTATCGGGCTTTGACTTTGAAAGCTTTGGATAATCATGTTTCGATGGACGATGAACCGGCGATTATCCGGCTGGCTAATGGAATTAAGATTGATCTGAAGAATAATCCGGAAGGGCCGTTGACCGTTATCCTTGATGGCCGGGATGTTTCTTTGGCTATCCGGCAGCCCAGAATTACGCAGTTTGTTTCAGAGGTGGCCAAGATTAAAGAGGTGCGCCAGATACTGGTGAAGATCCAAAGAGAGTTTGGCCAAAAAGGAAACTGTGTTTTAGACGGCAGAGATATCGGCACGGTGGTTTTCCCTCAGGCAGAGAAAAAATTTTTTATCGATGCTTCCGCGCAGGTGCGGGTAAGTCGCCGTTTCAAGGAATTAAAAGGTTTAGGCCAGGAAGTTGCCGAGAATGATGTTGCTAATGATTTGGCCAATCGCGATAGAATTGATTCTACCCGGCAAGCTTCGCCTTTACGCCAAGCTCCGGATGCGATCTATATTGATACCTCGGATCTTTCTATAGAGCAAGTGGTAGAAAAGATGCTTAATTTTTGTAAACTAGATGGATAAAACGTTAATTAGGAATTTTTCGATTATTGCGCATATTGATCACGGTAAATCCACTTTGGCTGACCGGATATTGGAAGTAACCGGAGCGGTGGATAAACGGCATAAAGGCGATCAGCTGTTAGATGATATGGATTTGGAAAAAGAGCGGGGTATTACGATAAAGGCTTCCATGGTCAGGTTAAGCTATTTTTCTAAAAAATTTAACCGGGCATATATTCTAAACCTTATCGATACTCCCGGCCATGTGGATTTCACTTATGAAGTCTCTAAGTCTTTAGCTGCCTGTGAAGGCGCGGTGCTGGTGGTTGATGCCGGCCAAGGAATTGAAGCCCAAACCGTAGCTAATTATTATCTGGCTCTGGAGAATAACCTGCACGTGATCCCGGTAATTAATAAAATAGATTTGATATCTGCGGATGTCCCTAAAGTCCAATCTCAGGTCCAGACGGTCTTAGGCTTCAAGGAAGAAGAAATTATTTTGGCTTCCGCTAAAGAAGGCCGGGGGGTGATCGAGATTTTAGACCGGATTATTGAAACGATTCCCAGCCCCGGCGGGCAGGTAGAACATCCGTTAAAAGCTTTAATTTTTGATTGCCGGTTTGACGCTTTCAAAGGAGTGGTAGTTTTTGTCAAGGTTATTGACGGTCAGATAACGCCCAAGACCCAATTAAAAATGTTCCATACCGGTAAGGTTTATAAAATTGAAGAGCTGGGTGTTTTTAAAGATCTGAAATATTCCGCGGTTGATACTTTAACTTGCGGTGAAGTCGGCTATTTCACCGCCAATCTGCGCGATCCGCGGGAAGTAGTTATCGGTGATACGATTACCGACCCGAAAAACCCCTGCGCTCAAGCTTTACCCGGATACCGTAATGTAAAACCTTTGGTATTTTGCGGGATCTATCCGGTCAACCCGGCGGATTTTCCGGAGTTGCGCGATGCGATGGATAAGCTTAAACTTTCTGATGCTTCTTTTGTGTTTGAGCCCGAAAATTCCCAATCATTCGGGACCGGTTTTCGCTGCGGTTTCTTGGGACTTTTACACATGGAAATCGTGCAGGAAAGGCTGGAGCGTGAGTATAACCTAAACCTTATCCTTACCGTGCCCAACGTTGTTTACCGTATAAAAACAAAGTCCGGTGAACTCTTGGAGATAGACACGCCAATGAAATTGAGCGCTTCGGGAGATATCCAGGAAGCCCAGGAGCCGTTTGCCAGCCTCTTAATGATTGTTCCGGTTGATTCTATAGAAGCCGTTTGTGATTTTACAAAATCCCGGCGGGGTGTTTTTGTTTCTAACGAATATTTAGGTGAGGACCGGGTAAAAGTAGTTTTTTCTATTCCGCTCTCTGAAATTATAGTTGATTTTTATGATCGTATGAAATCGATCACCCGGGGTTATGGCTCAATGGATTATGAGGTGAAAGAGTACCTTCCGACCAGGCTAGTCAAGCTGGATATATTGTTAAACGGGCAGATTTGTGATGCTTTTTCATCGTTAATGTTTAAGGAAAAAGCGACCAGCCGGGCGCATCTTTTAGTTTCTAAGCTTAAAGATCTAATTCCGCGTCAGCTTTTTGAAGTAACCATTCAAGCGGCAGTGGGCAGCCAGATTTTGGCTTCTGAAAGAGTGCGTTCGGTGGGCAAGAATGCCACGAGTAAATGTTCCGGCGGAGATATCACCCGCAAACGTAAACTCTGGGAAACTCAAAAAAAGGGTAAGAAAAGGTTAAAGCAGTTCGGTAAAGTTGAAATACCGCAAGAAGCTTTTCTGGAGATATTAAAAATATGAGTTCGAAAAATAAATCCGTAATTCGAGATTGGGTCGAATCAATTATCATCGCTTTTTTTCTGGCTTTAGTGATCCGGGCGTTTCTGGTCCAGGCTTTTAAGATCCCTACCGGGTCAATGCGTATGACTTTGATCGAAGGCGACCTGATTTTAGTGAATAAATTTGTTTATGGGGCTAAAGTTCCTTTTACCGGTTTCAGGTTGCCGGCGCTGCATGAGCCTAAAAGAGGGGATGTGATTGTTTTTATTTACCCGGAAGATAAAAGTAAAGATTTCATTAAAAGGCTGGTCGGCCTTCCCGGAGATGTAATCCAGATCAAAGGCGGTTCAATCTATATTAATAACAAGCCTGCTCCGGAGGCAATCTTTAACCAGATCTATTATTATAATCAAGGACAGTTGGCTGCATCGGGTGAAAAATTGGTGGTACCACCGGATAGCTATTTTGTTCTAGGCGATAATTCCGCTACTTCTAAAGATAGCCGGTATTGGGGGTTTGTACCCAAAAATAATTTATTGGGCCAGGCGATGATCATCTATTGGCCGCCGCAGCGTATCAGGATCATCAAATAAATTTCGCACCGGCTAAGTATTTTATTACTAAAGACAGGTGTGTTTTACAAGTTAAGTAATCAGGAGCAGCCGCTTAATGAATATCGCTAATAAAATTTCAACCCTACGTATTTTAAGCGTTCCTTTTTTTATTGCCGCTTTATTATATTGCACTCCGGAAAGTGCGTACTTAAAGAATGTAGCTTTAGCGATATTTATTTTCGGTGTTATTTCCGACGGTTTAGATGGTTATGTCGCCAGAAAAGCCAAGATGCAGTCACAAGCCGGATTAATTTTAGATCCTTTAGGGGATAAGCTTTTATTGATGAGCGCTTTTATATTTTTATCTCCGGCTTGCCGTTTGGAATTAACTTTCCCGCTGTGGGTAAGTTTTATTGTGATTTCCAGAGATTTGATTATTATCATCGGCGCCGTGGTTATTTATATGGTTAAGCAGAATTTGGAAGTCTATCCTACCCGCTGGGGTAAATTGACTACTACTTTTCAAATGCTTTCAGTAATCAGCGTTTTGTTACAATGGAAGCTGTCGCTTTTAATTTGGTGGCCAGCGGTGATCTTTACGGTTATTTCCGGTGCAGATTATGTGAGGAAAGGATTTAAGATTTTATATGGTTCTGATATTTATCGCGTTAATAATTAGTTATCTTATCGGTTCTATTCCCACGGCCTATCTTTTCGGCAAAGCCCTTAAGGGAGTGGATATCCGTAAAGTCGGTTCCGGCAATGTGGGGGCGACTAATGCTTTGCGGGTTTTGGGCCGTAAAGCAGGGATCACCGTTCTACTTTTGGATATAATTAAAGGATTCGTGACAGTGGTTGTTTTGGGCAGTTATTTTGCGGATAAGGTAACATTGTTATCAAACCAGAATTTATGTATACTTATGGGCCTGTTTTGTATTTGCGGCCATAACTGGACGATATTTCTGCAGTTTAAAGGCGGTAAGGGGATTGCTACTACTTTTGGTGTTTTAATCGGATTATCCCTGAAAGTTGCCGGTCTAAATTTTGTGATCGGAATATTAATCTTAGTTTGGTTTATTGTTTTTTTTGCTTTTAGAATGGTTTCTTTGGCTTCCATCTGCAGCGCAATCGCTTTCCCGGCGGCTTCGTTTTTTCTGAAACAATCCCCGATGTTTGTTTATCTAAGCTTATTGCTTTCTATTTTTGTTGTGTTTCGTCATAAATCCAATCTGGTTAGAATATTCCAAGGTAAAGAATCTCGCCTTTATTTTAAAAAGTCAGAAAAATAATTTCTCCTTTAAATCTAATTAGACCCGTTTAATGGCAAGGCTGCCGCTTTCGCTAGTGAATTTTAAATCGGCGTTATCTGCCAAGGGTAGGGGCATACCCAACGCTAAGCGGTATTGCGTTGGTGTCGTCTAGGTAGACAATACACCCAACGCTAAGCGGTATTGCGTTGGTGTCGTCTAGGTAGACAATACACCCAACGCTAAGGGGTATTGCGTTGGTGTCGTCTAGGTAGACAATACACCCAACGCTAAGTGGTATTGCGTTGGTGTCGTCCAGGTGGACGAGGAAGCGCTTTCTTTTTAAGGTGAAATTGTATTGATTTAACCTCAGCTGGCTTGCATACTTTATTAGAAATCGGTTATTTTATTAAAGGTTTGGTAAAAGCAGGAGCCAGATGAGAGATCTACTTTATAAAAATTTGACTTTTTCTGACCGGGGACGTAAGATTATCGCCACTTCCGAGATTGCTGATAAAGAAGGAGTGCATAGCGTAGTGCGCCGGCATTTTGCTTATATCATCAGGCCTATTAAAGCCGATCAGTTGGTTAACCCGCAGCCGTATTTATATGTTATTAAGGAAAAGAATACCAAGGAAAAACGGGAGCATTTCTTTTGCAAAGTTAAGGGGAGTATTCTAGCGGTTAATCAGGGAAACTTTTTTCAGATTTTATTTGTGCATACTTTAAACGTTAACCTTACCTCGACTATAAAGATAAGCGAACAAATCGGTTAGCGGTAGTTATTTAAGCTTAGTTAAGGCCAGCCAGGCAATTTTTTAGCCTGGCTTTTTTAGTTGATCCAAAGGCTGGTATTTAATCCAGATAGATGTCAATCTTATTGATTTGACGCGACCTGATTGCTTCAGCATAAGGCGCAGGTATGACCGTGGAATTTATCTCTTGGGATTGGTTTTTATTTTGGAGGATGATTTTACGGATTTTGGCGGAATTCTTGCCGTAGGTATTCTTTCTTTTAGGGTTATGGTAGGTTATTTGAATTTGACTTAAGAAATTAAAAACATATTCGCCATTTTTATTGAATAGCCATCCCGCTAAGCATGGTTTAAAAGTTAAATTCAGCCGGCCGGATTCATCCAATGAAAAAGGAGAAGCCCCGCAGTTCATGATCAACCAGATATGTATAAATTCTGCGGTTGACCCGGATAACCTGGCTACGTATCCGTTTCCATGCAATCTTTTGTCAGGGAATGCGCTGCTGACCAGAAAAGAAGAGTTTTCTAATATGCTACGGCCGTAAATTTTCGGGTCTAGAAAAGGAATGAGCACATTTTTAAATTCGGCGTAAAATTCCTCATGGAGACCGGTTTTAAGCATCTCCAGAATATACTTGTATTCCATATGCAGCCAAATTGATTCATTTTCTAACCATCCGGGGCTAAATGCCCTGCATCTGCCGATCTCTTCCGGCATGGCGCCAAGCGGGGCGGTTACTTTATACATTTTTAGTTTTTTATCAAAAAGCGCGCTTTGTTTAGTCGCTTGGTATAGATCTAAACTTTGTTGGCCTCCGGAAGTAAGCCTTAAAGCATGCATTTGACCTTCCAGGAATAACGGAGCAGGTTTTTGGGTAAATTTAAGCGGTTTTATGTAGTGATCTTTTACAATACTATAATCGGAAACCTCATTGATAAAATACGAATTATAAACGTGTTTAGTTTTATCAAATGCTTTAGTTAAGCCGGTCTCCACTTTTTCCAGGCCGCATTTCAGGAAATCAAGCAGTTTATTCACCGGGACATTGGTCAGGGTCCCGGAAAACCCCAGGCGGATATTATAGCGGTAATTTTCTTTGACGGTGTTGCTTTTGTCCCAATAAGAAAAAGTTTCTTCCGCAAACAGGCCGCTAAGTTGTTCAATAAATTTAGCTATTTCTTCGGCCATCTCAATTTCTTTTACCGGGGATTTTTCTAGCGCCTGTTTTATCGTTATAAGCAGGCGTTTTAATTCAAAGGTTTCGCAGATTGATGAGCCAAAGAGGGCAGGCAGGCCGTTAAGCGAATCGAACCAGTTAGGTTTATTGGCTTCCATCTCAATGCCAACTCCGGATGCATCCAGAGAGGCGAGTTTATTTGCCGCCAGGCACAAAAGTTTAGCGGTTAGCGTCGTGTAATGGACCGGGCCTTCTCCGTGAAGCGTCCTTAAAGAATGCGGGTCAGCCAGCCGCTTACGCAGCATTTCCTTTTTGTTATTATCCAGCATAAGGGAATGCAGCTGGCGCGGTTGCCCGTTATAAAGAACATATTTTTCACTCCGGGGCCTGACAATTTCGGCGTTATCAAAGAATGAGAAAATTTTTCTTCCGAAAAACAGCGTGTTAGCTTTTTCCGGATACACACCCAGGTAGCTGTCGATTAAATCTAAATTATAAGCCCAATGATCCGTCCAGAAACCTTCACCGTGCTCGGCTTCCTGGGTTTTTAAGGAAGCCGAGAGGATCAGATCCAGAAAAATATCATAGGAGGTGTTGAGCAAAATTTTATTTTCCTCAATGAAAAAGATAAGTTCTCCGGGAGTAAAAGGTTTTTTTAAAAAATGGCCCAACCGGTCAAGATCCTCTTGTTTAGCTACGTTTTCCAGTAGTTTTTGTAAATCCGCGCTTTCTTTAATAAGGAAACTTTCCGGTTTTACTACCAGAGGATTAAAGCCGTCAGCTTGGATTAAATTCATGAAAGAAATAATATTTTCATCTTGTATATCCGGGTTGAACCAGATATCGCTACGCCGGTTTTGGTTAGCGTCCCGGTAGTTGCCATTGCCTTGAGAAAGGTAGGTAGGTTGTAGCTGAAACTTATTGTAGTCACGTTCTAAATCGCCGTGTTTACGAGAATAAAGATAGACTACCGATCCGGATTTAAAAACTTCCGGGTATCCGCCGCGCATAATATTATCCAAGTAGGTTTGCCCGGCGTATAAATCAAATTCGGCAGAGCTGCTTTTAGTTGCTATATCAGCTTTTAATTTTTCGATCAATTCCCGGTTTTGGCGCATTTTATCATCTAGATAGCCGGGTACGATGATTCTTTTAACCGAATTATTCAGGGTTTTACTGTCGCGGGCCTGGCCAATAACTGAATAAAAGATTTTTTGTTCAGCGGGCTTGAGCTCCAGATCCATCAAAAGCAGGGCGCTGGGGGTTTTACCCTGGATTAGCTGTTCGGCCGGATATGAAAATTTTGGTTTAGCTAAAAACTCGGCCGGATAAGAAAAATCGGTTACCGCTCCAAAAACAGCTTGCGGATCGACAATGGGTTTAAGTAGTTGAAGCTTTTGGTTTTTGAAATGGAAACCCAGATAAAAATTGCCATCGTTAATATGGACGACTTCCGGCCGGTCAGCCGGGTCAACTTCAAGTTTATAAAAAGGGACAGAATTCTCCAGGTTAACTATTTTCATCCAGGCTTCAATGGTGCGTCCGAGTTTTTTAAGGAAAAAATTATTTGTGCCGAAAGGGATGATTTGGGGTAATCCGTCAATCATCTGGAGGGATTTAAGTTTATGTCCGGTATTTTCTACGCAGACAATCCGGCTTAGGCCGGCAAAGGTATCGTTAGGAATATTAAAATATTTAACCAGGGTTTTAATGCCTAGGGAGCGATTTTCTTCTTCCAGGATCAACTCGGCAGAACCGATCCGCATGGAATTGGTAATTTGATATTTTAGATTGCTGTAGCCGTTATGGAATGGTTCATAATAGATTGGTTTGGACTTGGCGTTTTTAATTTTGTAGAAAGTGCGGAAACCCAGGGAAGAAGTTAATTCCCAGGCTTTATTCGCCGGGAAAAACTCCAGGATGGCGCGGTCTTTATCTTTGGTACCGAAGCTGCAGACACACTGCCCGCGGTTAACATAGAAAACCCACATCGGGATGCCGAATTTTCCGGCGATTCCCGGGAAGAAATTAGCGAATGGCTTGGCGTAATTGTAATTTTGAATTACAAATTCACCTTGCTTGTTTAAATAATACTTAGCTTTAGTCGGCGTGGCGCTCATTTTTTATTTAAAGTTAATTAAAAGTATTTTACACATTTTTAAGAATTTGTCAACTCATATGGATGGGCAGTAATGTTGACTTTTAAAAAGAAAAATGTTAGAATAAATAAATTCTGGAGGGAAAATGTCGTTAGATAAAGAAACAATTAAACATGTCGCGCATTTAGCGCGTATCGATCTGCAGCCAAGTGAGTTAGAGAAACTGTCGGAAGAATTGCAAAAGATTTTGGATTTTATAGATAAACTCAGCGCTTTGGATGTCGATCAAGTTAAGCCTGCCAGCCATATTTTACCCATTAGTAATGTGCTGCGGGAGGATAAGCCCCAGGTTTCTCTGACCCCGGAAATGGCTTTAGATAATGCCCCCGATAAAAAGGGCAACTTCTTTTGTGTTCCCAAAATATTAGAATAATTATGGAATTAAACCAATTTACTGCTCACGAATTATTGGCTAAGCTGAAAAATAAGGAAGTGTCTGCTGAAAAGATCTTGCTCTCGCTGCAAGAGCGGATTCATAAGACTGAGCCTAAAGTTAAGGCTTATGCCAGAGTAGGGGAGGTTGAAAATTCTGCCGCAAATCCTTCTGCGTTAAGTCTGCTTAAAGGCTTACCCATTACCATTAAAGATAATATTTGTACCGCAGGATTAACTACTGAATGTTGTTCTAAGATCCTGCGCGGTTTTCGTCCGCCTTATGATGCTACGGTAATTAGCAAATTAAAAGAAAACGGAGCCACGATCTTTGCGTTAAAAGCGAATATGGATGAGTTTGCTTTTGGTTCCTCTTGTGAAAATTCTTATTTCGGCCCGACGCATAATCCCTGGGATCTGGAATGTGTGCCCGGAGGCTCTTCCGGAGGAAGCGCCGCGGCTGTAGCAAGCGATGAAGCGATTTGGGCTTTAGGGAGCGATACCGGCGGTTCGATCCGTCAGCCGGCATCTTTTTGCGGGGTAGTCGGATTAAAACCAACTTATGGCCGGGTTTCGCGCTTTGGTTTAATTGCTTTTGCTTCCAGCCTTGATCAGATCGGGCCAATCACTAAAGATGTTCAAGATGCGGCAATTTTATCCGGAATTATCTGCGGGCATGACCCCCGGGATTCCACTTCAGTAAATCAGGAAGTTCCGGATTATACTAAAAGTCTGACCGGAGATATCAAGGGCCTTAAAATCGGTATTCCTAAAGAATATTTTGTTGCCGGATTGGATACGGAAGTTAAATCGATCATTGAAGAGGCGATTGATAAGCTTAAAACTCTGGGCGCCTTTACCGATCCGGTGTCTTTGCCGCATACTGAATATGCTGTGCCGGTTTACTATATTATTGCTACCGCCGAAGCCAGCTCAAATTTAGCCAGATTTGATGGCGTGCAATACGGATACCGGGTAGCATCTGATAACCTAATCCAGATGTATAAAATGACCCGCGCGCAAGGTTTCGGCCCGGAGGCTAAACGCAGGATTTTATTGGGTACTTTTGCTTTGTCACACGGATACTACGATGCATATTATCTACGGGCTTTAAAGGTGCGCACTCTGATCAAACAGGATTTTGACAAAGTTTTTCAGGATTTTGATTGTATTGTCGCCCCAACTTCTCCTACTCCTGCTTTTAAGATCGGCGAGCGGGCGCAGGATCCTTTAAAAATGTATCTTTCGGATATTTATACGATATCCGTAAACTTGGCAGGAATACCGGCGATTTCTATCCCCTGCGGATTTACAAAGAAAGGCCTGCCCGTGGGGTTGCAGATCATGGCCAAACCCTTTAATGAAGAAATGCTTTTTAGGGTAGCGCATACTTTCGAGCAGAATACGGATTGGCATAAAATTAAACCTAAACTGTAAGATTGTAAGATTAAATAATCAATATAATAAAGGAGCGGAATTGAAGTATCAGACCGTCATTGGATTAGAGGTTCATGTGCAGCTTAACACCAAAACTAAGGCTTTTTGCGGCTGCTCTACGGATTTTGGAAAAGCGCCTAATTCTAACGTTTGCCCGGTATGCCTGGGTTTTCCCGGATCTTTACCGGTTTATAACCGTGAAGCTTTAAATTCCGCGATTAAATTGGCTTTGGCGTTTAATTGCCAGATCCAAGAGCATACTAAATTTGACCGAAAAAATTATTTTTACCCGGACCTGCCCAAGAACTACCAGATTTCGCAATATGACCTGCCTTTATCGCGCAATGGTTATTTAGACATTTTCACTAATGATACTCCTAAGCGCATCGGGATTACCCGGGTGCATTTAGAAGAAGATGCCGGGAAGCTTATTCATGAAGCGCAAGCCAGCCTAGTGGATTTTAACCGCACCGGCATTCCTTTATTAGAAATTGTCAGCGAGCCGGATTTAAACAGCCCTCAGGAGGCTTTTGATTATCTTACAAGCTTAAAAAGTATAATCGAATATCTGGATGTTTCGGATTGCGATATGGAAAAAGGTTCCCTGCGTTGTGACGCAAATATTTCTCTGAGGATTCAAGGAGCAAAAGAGCTGGGAGTTAAAACTGAATTAAAAAATATGAATTCTTTTAAAGGAGTTAAGGATGCTTTAACTTTTGAGGTCCAGCGTCAGACTAAATTACTGGAAACGCAGGAAGTCATGCTTCAGGAAACCCGGCTTTGGGACGTTGAACAAGGAATTACGGTGTCAATGCGTACCAAAGAAGGGGCAAAAGACTATAGATATTTTCCGGATCCGGATCTGACAGTTTTTATTATTGACCAGGCGATGATCGCTGGGATAAAAACGCAACTGCCGGAATTGCCCCAGGAAAAAATGCAGCGTTTCATTAAGGAATACGGTTTAACTGAAGCTGATGCCAAGATCCTGGTAAGCACGAAAAATGATGCGGATTTTGCGGAACAGTGCATCCGGGAATACCCGGGTAAAGATAAAAAGGAAATGGCAAATTGGATCATTGGCCCGTTATTATCCGAAGCTAATTTAAGAAAAGTAAAATTGCATGAGCTTAAGCTTGATAAAAAAGAATTAATCAGCCTGATCGGTTTTGTTCAGAGGCAGGATATTTCCCATCTTTCAGCCAAGAACGTATTAAGCCAAATGATTGATAACGGAAAAACCGCTCAAGCTTTAATCAAGGAGGGTAACTTACAACAGATATCCAATACCGAGGAGCTGGCTGCAGTGATTGAAACGGTAATCCGGGAAAATGTAAAATCCGTAGATGATTTTAAAGCAGGAAAAACTAATGCGCTGATGTATTTAGTCGGCCAGGTTATGAAAAAAAGCGCAGGTAAAGCTAATCCCAAAGTAGTCGGTGAAATAATCAGACGGAGGCTTAGTTGATGCGTAAAAATATCGTGCTCATTTTTTTACTTGCTGTATTAGTACTGGCGGGTGTTCGTTTAGGTTTTTCTGAAAGTAAAAAGAAAAATAACGATAAATTGTATAAGCAGGTAGAGATATTTTCGGATACCCTGGCCATCGTTCAAAAAGAATATGTCGATGAGACCAAAACCAGGGATTTGATCTATGGGGCGTTAAAAGGCATGCTGGAGTCGCTTGATCCGCATAGCCAGTTTATGGATCCGGAAGCCTATGAGGAATTAAGAGTAGATACTCAGGGTAAATTCGGCGGCTTGGGAATTGAGATCACGATCAAAGACGGATTACTCACCGTGATTACGCCGATCGAAGATACCCCGGCTTGGAAGGCGGGGGTAAAAGCCGGCGACCGGATCGTAAAGATTAATGATGCCCTGACCAGGGAGATGTCCCTTACGGAAGCGGTAAAAAAAATGCGCGGCAAGCCCGGCACATTGGTTGATCTTACGATATTAAGAGATAGCGAAAAAAAGCTTTTGGAGTTTAAAATCACCAGAGATATTATCAAGATTACGGATATAAAATATGTGCGTATTCTGGAGTCCGGAGTAGGTTATATTCGTTTAAGCGAGTTTCGAGAAAATACCCTGGCGGAGTTAAATAACGCTCTCAGCATTCTTTCCAAGGAGGGGATGCAGTCATTGATTATCGATTTGCGTAATAATCCCGGCGGCCTGCTGGATGTGGCGGTTAAGGTGACTGGGAAATTCCTGCCTCCCAATAAGCTGGTGGCTTATACTAAGAGCAGGCAGAAGGATCAGGACCTTGAATTTTTCTCCGAAGACCAGAATACTAATCTGAACTTGCCTTTGGTAATTCTGATTAATGAGGGTTCTGCTTCCGGAAGCGAAATCGTCGCCGGTGCTTTACAGGATTACAAACGCGCCATTATTATCGGGAAAAAATCATTTGGTAAAGGGTCAGTACAGACAGTTATACCTTTAAACGACGGTTCCGCTTTGCGCTTAACTACGAGCCATTATTTTACTCCCTCCGGTAAAATTATTCAGGGTAAAGGGATCACTCCGGATATTACGGTGGAAGACAAGAAGATCCCGGATAATAAAGTTAGTGAAACAGGACTTAAAAATTCTGATGAAATATTTGATCAAGTTCAGAATATGCAACAGAACGATAAGCCCGCCAAAAATGACTTCAATTATAAAACCGATACGCAACTTATGCGCGCCGTGGAAGCTTTGAAAGCGATTGAAATTTATAAGCAGGTTAAATAATTTAAATTTAATAATATTTTGATCGATGAAAAATAAAAGTTTTGAAGTGGTGGGGATTATTTTTGTTTTATTGGTATTTATTGCTCTTATTTTGCCGCCGGTGCATAGAAAACCTCCGGTAAAAAAACCGCCGGTAAAAAAAGCTTTGGTTAAAAAGGCGCAATTAACCCGCGGACGGATTGCGATTGTAATTGATGATTGGGGGTATAGTTTGAATAATCTGCCTGCCGCCGGGCAAATCCGGCAGCCTTTGACCTGCGCGATTTTACCGGGATTAAAAAATTCCAATACGGTCATGCAAAAATTAAACGATTTAGGTTTCGAAATAATCTTACATTTGCCGATGGAGCCGAAAGAAAAGTATAATCTGGAAAAAGATACGATTACTGCCAAGATGAATGCCGGTCAGATCCGGGATATTTTTGACCGAGATTTAGGCGATATTAATTTAGCCAAAGGGGTATCTAACCACATGGGATCGCGGATTACCGAAGATCAAAAAGCTTGCGCTTTGGTGCTGGCGGAAGTAAAAAGACGGAAACTTTATTTTTTTGATAGTTTTGTGACTAATGCATCCTTGGGTCAGATTTTGGCTGAAAAAATGAAAATTCCATTTGCCAAACGGGATGTTTTTTTGGATAATCAAAATGATTTTGAATATATTAAAGGTCAGCTGTTAAAGCTGAAGAATTTAGCCAGGAGGCAGGGTACTGCCGTGGGGATCGGTCATGACCGTAAGAATACCCTGCTGGTATTAAAAACTATGCTTCCTCAGATGGAAAAAGAAGGTTATAAATTTGTTTTACTTTCGCAGGTGCTAGAATGATGGTTTTGGGAGTGGAAAGCTCCTGCGATGAAACCGGGGTGGCGATTGTTAAAGATGGAAAAAAAGTTTTAGCGGATGTCGTGGCCACCAGCCTGAAATTGCATAGCTGCCACGGCGGGGTAATTCCTGAGATCGCTTCGCGGATGCAGCTGGAAAGCATAGCCGGGGTATTCGCTGAAGCGCTTAAAATTGCCAAAATAAAACCTGAGCAGATTGATTTAATCTCGGTCACCACGCATCCGGGGTTGCCGGGTTCATTGATCGTGGGGGTGGCTTTTGCCAAAGCGTTGGCCCTGTCTTTAAATAGGCCTATTTTGGGGGTCAATCATATCTTCGGGCATGTTTATGCTAATTACCTTTGCCATGAGAAAATAAAATTACCGGCGGTAGCTTTAGTTGTTTCCGGAGGGCATACCTCACTTTTTTATGTAAAAGATTTTTCTAAATTTAAGGTTTTGGGGCAAACTTTAGATGATGCTTGCGGGGAGGCTTTTGATAAGGTGGCTAAAATTATGGGATTGGGTTATCCCGGAGGTCCATTAATTGAAAAAATGGCTAAATCCGGCAACCGGCATAAAATTAAATTTGCTTGTTCCGGGATGAACAGGGAGTTGGATTTTAGTTTTAGCGGCATAAAGACCGCGGTTTTATATTATCTAAAAGGCAAAAAATCCGGGATCAAAATGAAAAATGACCTGGCTGCCTCTTTTCAAGAGAGCGCCTTCAACGTTTTAATTAAGAAATCCTTGCTGGCTTGTAAACAAAACTCAGTTAAACAGCTTTTAATCGGCGGAGGGGTGTCCGCTAATCAGGAATTACGTAAGAAATTCTATGCTTGTGCTAAGGCCGAAGGAGTGAACTGTTTTTTTCCGGAGTTTAATTTATGCATGGATAATGCTGCGATGGTTGCCGGATTAGGCGGGTATCTTTATCAGCGTGGCGTTCGAAGTGATCTTTATCTTAATGTTTAATTACTATCATCCGGAGCTAAAGGGAATTGCACCGGCATAACAAGATGGACTGTCATTCGGCCGTTTGGCGAATTAGGTCGGTGCCGTCTAGGTAGACCAGGAGGAGAAGATGCCTACAGATTTACAAATGGTTATGCGTTTATTGGTAACTTTAATTTTAAGCGGATTTATCGGTTTGGAGAGGCAGGTGCATCGCAGAGATGCCGGTTTGCGCACACATATATTAGTCGCTTTAGGCAGTTGCCTTATCATGTTGACATCTTTGTATGTTTTTGATATATATAAAGATCAGGTGGCTTTAGATCCGGCGCGGATTGCTGCCGGAGTAGTTACCGGTATTGGTTTTTTGGGTGCCGGTGCGATTATGCGTGAATCTGACGGAATCCGGGGCCTGACTACTGCGGCGAGCCTTTGGGTGGCGGCAGGGATTGGTTTAGCAGTTGGTGTGGGTTTTATTAAAATCGCCGCTTTTGCCACGTTACTCGTTTGGTTCGTTTTATACCTTTTACGCTATGTAGAAACACCACTTTCAAAGGAGGGTAAACATGGCATTTAAAAAGAATTTAGAAGAAAAAACATTGGATGTCGATGCTGCTATGCAGGGGACCTTAACCTTTAAAGATCCGGTTAATCTGCGGATCAACGGTAAATTTGAGGGGAACCTGGATACCCGGGGTAATTTGACGATCGGGACTACTGCGGCAATTAACGCCGATATCGTCGGAGATAATATTATTATTGGCGGCCGGGTCAAAGGGAAAATTACGGCTAAAGAAAGGCTTACCCTGCTTCCTCAGGCGATAGTGGAGGGGCATATTTATCCGGCTAAGCTTAATATTGCCGAAGGGGCAGTTTTTGAGGGACAATGTACTATGTTGCATGATTTTCTTAATTCCGAACAATTGGCTAAATATCTGGAAGTAGAATTAAGTTCGATTATGGAATGGGCCAATTCAGGAAAAGTTCCGGCCAGTAAAGAAAATAATGATTGGAAATTCGAGCGTAAAGCGATAGATTCCTGGGTGGCTTCTGGCAAAATCGCAAAATAAGCCGGAAAAAACTTCGGGATTTAATTATAAAAACTGAATTCGTATTAGTGGATACCGCATCTGGTTAAAAAAAATACCGGAAGCCAAGGCCGCTTGAGTTTAAAATGACTGAAGAAAAAATGCTTACTGTCAGGGATGTTTCAATTATGCTGGGGGTGTCGGAAAAAGATGTTTTGGATTTGACCGAAAGCGGGGTCATCCCGGGTTATAAGGTAGGCGGAGTATATTTGAGATTCAAAAAGGAACAAGTCGAACAATATAAAAAGAAACAAGGTCATTTAAAACCCGGACCGGCTAAAGGAGAATCTGAAAGTTTAGGCAGCAGTATCGGCGATTTTTTTTATTTTAACGATTTTTATATCTTTGCCCTGATTTTTATTATCCTTTTGGGATATTTGGTTTACCGGGGTTTATAAAGCGATGACATCCGGCAAAGGATTCTGTGATTTAGGGTTTGCGAAAATTGATACCGACAGAGAAAACCGCAAAGGATTTGCCGAAGTCATTTATTGCCCGGGTAAAGAACGCCCGCATCTAAAAGGGATTGCTAAAAGAATAGTTGCTGCTAAACAAGATTTACTTTTAACCAAACTGGATAAAAGCGCGTTTTCTTATTTAAAAAAGAGCATCCCTGCCTTAAAATATAACTCCTTGGCAAAAATCGGTTACTATTTAAATAAGCCAAAATCTTTAGCGCAAGGTTTAGTGCTGGTAGTTTCTGCCGGAACTGCTGATATTCCGGTGGCTGAAGAAGCGGTACAAACCTTGAAGATTATGGGTAATCGGGTGGATAAGCTTTATGACGTAGGTGTGGCCGGCGTACACCGTTTGATGAAAAACCTTGATAAATTAAAAAAAGCTCAAGTGATCGTAGTAGTAGCCGGTATGGAAGGGGCGTTGGCTAGTTTAGTCAGCGGATTAGTCAAAGCGCCGATTGTGGCGGTACCGACCAGCTGCGGGTATGGATCAAGTTTTTCCGGCCTGGCGGCTTTGCTGACGATGCTCAACGGTTGTTCTCCGGGAGTCAGCGTAGTTAACATTGATAATGGATTTGGAGCCGGATACTTTGCAAGTTTGATCAATAATACCCGGCGACAGAAGTAAGTGTTTGCTCATATTAGAGTAGTACCGCGGGCGCTTTGCGGAAAAGAAAGGAATTATGGCACTTTCAGGTTTGGATATCTACAAGTTATTACCTAAGACAAATTGCCGTCAATGCGGGTTGGCTACTTGTTTGGCTTTTGCCATGCAGCTGGCGAAAAAGACACTGCCCATCGATAAATGTCCCTTTATCTCCCCGGAAGCTAAAAATACCCTGGAAGAGCAGGCCATGCCGGCAATTAAATTGATTACTTTAGGCAGTAATGAATCAAAATTTGATATTGGTAACGAAACGGTTATGTATAGGCATGAAGAAAAATTCCGTAATCCTGCGGGGTTGGGATTTATTATTAATGCCGATCTTAGTGATAATGAAATAAAAGACCGGCTTTCTAAAATTAATCAATTAAAATTTGAGCGGGTCGGCCAGGAGCTTAACGTGAATTTGGTGGCATTAGAACAGAGCAAGGATGCCGGAAGGTTTTTGCAAGCCACCAAATTGGTTATGGATAATACCGTTTTACCGCTGATGTTGATCAGCAGCGATTTGCCCACTTTAAAAGAAGCGGTAATAATCAGTCAAAAGCGCAAGCCTTTGCTTTACGGGGCAAATCAGGATAATTTTACTCAAATCGCCTCCATCGCTAAAGAATTCCAGCTGCCTCTGGTGGTAGTTGCGCAGGATATTGTTCAATTAGGCCAGCTGGCCAAAGAATTGAACAACTTGGGGGTCAAGGATCTGATTTTAGATTCAGGGGTAAAACCCATCACGGATAAAATTTGGGATTTAACCCAGTTACGCCGCCAGGCGCTTAAAAAATCCAATCGCGCATTAGGCTATCCCAGCCTGGCGATTGTAGAAAAAACTGATCCTTATGAAGAGGCTATGGAAGCAAGCGCTTATATCGCTAAATATGCCGGGATCGTTCTGATCAGAGGTTTTTCTGCCTGGGAGGTTCTGGCGATTTTAACTTTAAGGCAAAATATTTATACTGATCCGCAAAAACCTCTGCAAATCGATCCTAAACTTTATTCTATCGGTAAGGTCAGCCAGGATTCCCCGCTCTTGGTTACGACAAATTTTTCTTTAACCTATTATACTGTTTTAGGAGAGGTGGAGACAAGCAAAATACCCGCCTATATCTTAAGCGTAGATACGCAAGGGATGTCAGTACTTACCGCTTGGGCCGCGGAGAAATTTAACGCGGAAGCGATTACTAAATCATTATCCGCCTGCGGGGTTAAAGAAATAATTAAGCATAAGAATTTAGTCATTCCGGGTTATGTGGCGATGATTAGCGGCGACCTGGAAGACCAGTCCGGTTTCAAAATTATCGTCGGTCCTAAAGAAGCGGCCGGTATCCCCGCATTTTTGAAGAATCTTAATTAAATTTATTTTACCTATGCAAAAGTTTAAAGTTACATTTATTCCGGATAATTTGTCAGTTACCGTGGAACAGGATAAGACGATACTTGGCGCGGCTATATCTGCCGGGGTAAGCCTTAATTCTAATTGCGGGGGAGATGGGATTTGCGGCCGCTGTAAAGTGATTGTTAAACAGGGCAAAGTTAATAGCCAGCCAAACGGTATAATTACCGCGCAAGAGAAAAAGAATAATGTTTACCTGGCTTGTCTAACTACGGTACACAGTGATTTGGAGGTTTTGATTCCGGATAGTTCCCGGATTAATTTTGACAAACTTACTCCGGATGAACTGGAAGAACGGTTAAGCGGCCTGTACTCTAAAGCAGAGGATGTGCATCCGCTAAAAACAAGTCCGGAAGAAGAACTTTTTAAACATTCCCCGTTTGCCACAAAAATATATCTGGAATTACCCGAGCCTACGCTTAATGACAGTATCAGCGATCTGGAGAGATTATACCGGGCCCTGCGGGTTTTAGGAGAATTTCCGAGAATCACTACGGGTCTGTTTAATATCCGCCAGCTCGGTGAATTATTGCGGGATTATTCCTGGAAAGTCACGGTAACTTTGGCCCGGCGCGATGATGCCGTGGAAATTGTTTTAATTGAGCCGGGCGACACGACGGATAATAATTTCGGGTTTTGTTTTGATATCGGTACGACAACTATTTCCGGGCAATTGGTAAACTTGAATTCAAAAAAGATTCTCGGGACCAAGGCTACCTATAATCAACAGGCGGCTTTTGGCAGCGATGTAATTACCCGCATCGTTTATGCTGCTAAAACTGACGGTTTAGAAAAATTGCACAACGCTGTTTCGGATACCATGAACCAGATTATTAAAGAATTAACCGGCGAACATCAGGTTGATCTTAATGATGTTAATTGTGTTGTTTGCTCAGGCAATACTACGATGATCCATCTGCTCTTAAGTATGGATCCGGCGCATATCCGGCGCCAGCCTTATGTCCCGACGGCAAATTTTATTCCGGTATTCCGGGCTGCCGAGGCCGGAATAAATATTAATCCCCGGGGGCTGTTAAGTTGTGTCCCCGGAGTTTCCAGCTATGTGGGAGGCGATACTACTGCCGGTATTTTATCCAGCGGTATCTATCAAAAAGAACAATCTTGCATTTTGATCGATATCGGAACCAACGGGGAGATCGTCTTAGGCAACCGTGATTTTTTGGTAGCTTGCGCGGCATCCGCGGGCCCGGCTTTTGAAGGCAGTGGCGTAACTAGCGGTATGCGTGCCTCTAGCGGAGCGATCCAAAGAGTCAGTATTGATAAAAATGATTTTAGCGTTAAATATTCTACCATCCAGGATAAACCGCCGCGGGGGATCTGCGGTTCAGGTTACATCGATTTATTAAGTGAAATGCTAAGCTCCGGGATAATTGATAAAGGCGGAAAAATTAAAGCTACCGGTAAGCGGATCCGTTCAACCGATAACGGCCGTGAATTTGTAGTTTGTTTTAAAGAAGATATCCAGGCTCAAGCTGATATTGTGATCAACGAGGCAGACATTGAAAATCTTAAACGTTCTAAAGCGGCGATCTATTCAGCAACCTCGATTTTAGTTGAGCATTTGGGCCTGGGATTTTTAGAAATTTCCAAGATTTTTATCGCCGGAGGCTTTGGCACGTATTTGGATATTGAGCACGCTATTAATATCGGGTTATTGCCGGATTTACCGCTGACTAAATTTGTTTTTATCGGAAATAGCTCTTTGGCCGGTGCCCGGGAAACACTTTTATCCAGTCAGGCGATGGAATTGGCCGATGCTTTGGCTTCCAAGATTACATATTTCGAATTATCTGTTGATCCGGGGTACATGGAAGAATATGGCCAGGCCTTATTTTTTCCGCATACGGATTTAACCAAATTTCCTTCGGTGGGATTTTAAATGGGATATGTTATTGCTTTAGCCGGTAAGGGTGGCACTGGTAAAACTACGATCGCGGCTTTAATTGTGCGTGTTTTAAAAGAACGGAAATCAGGTTCGGTGTTAGCCATTGATGCGGATCCTAATAGTAATTTAGGTGAAACGCTCGGAGTAAAACCGGGCCGGGCGGTAGGTGATATTCTCGATAATCTATCGGTTAACCCGGACAAGATCCCGGCGGGGATGACTAAGGAGCGTTTTATTCAACACCAGGTGCAGGCAGCCATTCAGGAAGAGGATGGTTTTGACCTGTTAAATATGGGTAAACCCGAGGGTCCGGGTTGTTATTGTTATGTCAATAACATTTTACGCGGGCTAATTGTTAAGTTGACCAAAGATTATGATTATATTATTGTGGATAATGAAGCCGGATTAGAGCATTTGTCCAGACGCACTACGCCTCAGGCGGATATGATGATTGTAGTATCGGATGCTACCGCGGTCAGCTTAAGATCCGCTAAAAGAATTGTCCAGCTAGTGGCTAACTTGAAAATAGAGATTAAGAAAAGCCTGCTTTTGATTAATCGTTTTAATAACAGTATTCCGGATGAAATGATTAAAGAAGCCGGGTTGGAACTTTTAGGTAAGTTACCGGTTTCTCCGGAACTTGAACGTTTAAGTTTACAGGGTGGTTCAATTTTTGACCTAAAAACAGATGCGCAAGTTTTAACCGCGCTTAATTCATTGGGAGAACGTATATGGATGCACCATTAGTATTGGAGAAATGGCCTCAAGAAGTTTCAACCGTAACTATCGGAGCTAAACAAGCAGAGGGTGGTTCGCGCAGTTCGACCGTTAAAATCGGCGGGCAAAATGTCATGCCGTTATTATTCCGGGAAGGCACCATTCCCTATAAGCCTAAAATTGCTTTTGAAATTTGGGATATTGCGCCGCTAGATTTCGACGAGGGATTGATAAAGGCATATGGCAAAGCTATAAATGATCCCTTTACCTGGGCGGATATCTGTATTAACCAATTTAAAGCTGGGATGCTTTGTTTAAAAATGCAGGGAACGCATCCTGATTTCGGGAATAAGAGCCCCCAGGATGCCGCGAAGTTTATTTCTAAATTTTTAAGCAAGATCAGCGTGCCTTTGATAATTATGGGCAGCGGTGAGGATGACAAGGATAACTTGATTCTGCCGGCTTGCTCGGAAGCTGCCCGCGGAGAACGCTGTCTTATCGGTTCCGCAGTCCAGGATAATTATAAAACTTTAGTCGCCAGCGTTCTAGCTGACGGACATAGTCTGATTGCCGAAAGCCCGATTGATATAAATATCGCTAAACAACTCAATATTTTAATTTCTGATATGGGGTTGCCTCTGGAGCGAATTGTAATTAATCCCACGATCGGCGCATTGGGGTATGGTTTAGAATATGCTTACTCAATTATGGAAAGAGCCAGGCTGGCGGCTTTATCCGGGGATAAAACTCTATCTTCCCCGTTTATTTGTCTTGTGGGCCAGGAGGCCTGGAGGGCCAAAGAGGCAAAAGCTGATTTGCAGCAAGGAGTGATTTGGGAAACGCTTACGGCTACCAGTCTTATTCAATCCGGAGCTGATCTTTTAGTTATGCGCCATCCGCAAGCCGCTTTAAATGTGGCTAATTACATAGAGGCGCTATTTAAGAGGTAAAAATGTTTGTGATCGGTGAATTAATTAACGGAATGTATTCAAATATCGCTCAAGCGTTAAAAGAGCGTGATAAAAAAACCATTCAGATTTGTGCGCTGGAGCAGATCAAAGGGGGCGCGGATGCTTTAGACCTTTGCTGCGGGCCGGCTTCCCGAAATTCTTTAGTTGATATGCCTTGGTTGGTCGAAACAGTCCAGGAGGTTACCGACAAACCGCTTTGCCTGGATTCCAGCAAGCCTGAAGCGATCGCCGAAGGATTAAAAGCTGCTAAAAATAGAACGATCATTAATTCTACTACGGCTGACCCGGAAAAACTGGAGATACTTGTCCCGTTAGCTAAAAAATATAAATGCAAGTTGATCGGGATAACGATTAGCGCCAAAGGTATTCCGCAAAATAAGGATCAACGCCTGGAATTGGCGGCCACGATTCTTATGCATGCCAGCGAAAAAGGATTTCCTGCGCAAGACCTATATCTTGATCCGATCCTGATGCCGGTCAATGTGGCCCAAGGCCAAATCCGGGATATCCTGGAATCAATTCATGAATTTAAGCTTATGTCGCTTCCCGGGCCGCAAACCATTATTGGCTTAAGCAATGTTTCTCAAGGGGCTCAGGAGCGTAATCTGCTCAACCGCACATTTTTAACAATGGCAGTTGCATCCGGCTTAGATTCTGCTATACTTGATCCTAAAGATAAAGAGTTAATGGATACGTTAATTACCGCAGAATTGCTTTTAAATAAGAATATTTATTGCGATTCTTATTTAAACGCTTATCGCAAGAAATAGCCATATCCTTGGTCATCTAAAAACGATTTTGGCGGAGTAGCTCAGCCTGATAGAGCACGCGGCTCCCCCTGAAGCCTGCGGCTTCAGGGACTGCGCCGCAGAAGATAACGATCTGGCGGCTTGATACCAAAATCAAGCCGCGTGTAGTAAAAATTGAAGCTTTGAAAACTTAAATTTGGCGGAGTAGCTCAGCCTGATAGAGCACGCGGCTCATACCCGCTTGGTCGGTGGTTTAAATCCACTCTCCGCCACCAGTTTTTTAGAATATTTGCTGCTTTGGCCTCCGATGTTTTAATAAAATACTATGGTAAAAAATAATACATTCAGGAACATTTTTAAAACCCGGGGCTTTATGAATAGCTTAAATTTAGCGGTTAAGGGGATAATCTATTTATTCCTTTATCACCGCAACATGCGCCTGATTTTTATTTCAGGGGTACTGGTATTTTTGTCAGGTATTTATCTGAAGTTAAAAGGTATTGAGCTGGTAGCCGTCTGCATTACGATTACGTTGGTTTTTATGGCGGAGATATTCAATACCGCGATCGAATTAATGATGGATGCGCTCAGCCAGGAGTATCAGGTTAAGATTAAACTGATTAAAGATATTGCCGCCGGCGTAGTTTTGCTGGCTTGTTTAAACGCTTTGGGAGTGGGATACGTGCTTTTGTTGAAAAAAATATGACTTGCGCCGACGCTTATTTTAGGAAACCGCCTCATTTTAAAATGAGGTTATTTTTTTAACCTTCAACTGTTGAGGAAAAATGATTAGCGATAGCAAATACAAGGAAATAGTCGAGAATGCCAATAGTATTATCCTATTGATGAATAACCGGGGAGGGATCATTTTTCTTAACCAATTCGGCCAGAGATTCTTCGGCTACCGGGATACTGATATATTGGGGGAAAACGTAATCGGTACAATCGTGCCTCAGTCAAATTCCGCCGGTGAAGATTTAGATAAGATGATCAAAAAAATTCTCGGCAATCCTCAGGAGTATTCCATAAATGAGAACGAGAATATGCGCAGTAATGGCGAGCGGGTGCATGTTTTATGGACAAATAAAGCGATAATCGGTTATGACGCGAGTATCCAGGAAATCCTTTGTATCGGAAATCAAATTAAAAAATAATTAAATCCTTGAAATTTTCTTGGCGAGTTTTTCTACGATAAGCGAAGTAAGAATAAATACCCCTGCCTCAGTCAGTACCGTTGCCAGTGCTGCCCCCATGTAGGAAAATTGGTGTATTAATATAAATATAAGCGGTAGCCCGATAAGCGCGGCGATAATATGAATTTTAGCATAAAGATCCTGTTTGCCGCAGACCAGCAGGAATTGGATTTTGAAATTATTGGCTCCTACAAAAAATACCGCGGCCAATAGGAGCCTCAAAGTAAATACAACTTCTGGATAAGCTGTTCCGGCAAGCATGCGGATGACCCAGGGGGCTAGAAAGTAGGCGATAGGTAGGCAGACCACAAACCCTAAAGTGATGCCATCTTGGATACGATACATGATGGCTATGGCGCGTTGCCGGTTTCTGGCAAAAACATTGCTTAACCTGGGGAAGACTGCCCGGGTGAATGAATCCATGGGGAAAGTTTGAATAACGTTAGCAATCTGTTCAGCCAGCGAATAATATCCGGTAATTATATTATTGGTTAACAAGCCTACGGCAAAAATCCGGCTGGTCGTATAGGCGTTAACCGCTAAAATAGAAATAAAGATATCCCAGCCTGTTCGAAGTTCTCTTTTTAGGTCGGTATATTTTTGCAGGATAAATTCCAGTTTAAATTTTTTAAAAGCTATATATAGCCCGAGTATGCCGCCGGTAATAGATAAAATTGAGCCTAACATCGGCACGCGCAGGTAATCCTCCGGACCGGTAACATAGAAAAAGATAAGTATGGTGTAAGTTATGCCGCTTACAACATTAACTACGGCGATGTAGCTCATTTTTTCTTTGCCTTGGAAAAACCACACCGGAAACAAAGTGCTGCCGATCACCGAACCGAAACTTAAGATATAAATCAGCCATTCTTCCCTGAATTTAGGGATGAAATAGAGGAGAGCGCATAGAATCAGGAAGCTTAGCGCTGCAAAAATTAGTTTTACGGTCATTACCGATGAGAATAAGGCGCTGGTTTTTTTCTTATGCTCTCCGATCAGAGACATGCTTCGGGTGGCTGAGAGGCTGAATCCGTAGTCAGTGAGGATCAAAAAGTATTGAACTAAGCTTTGCGCAAAAGCGATCAAGCCGAATTTCTCCATTCCAATTACCCGGATAAGATAGGGCAGAACGATTATCGGCAGTATATAGCTGATGCCCTGGAGGGTGGTAAGAGAAATGAAATTGCCTAGAACGATTCTTCTTTCTTTGTGGGTGATGATTTTAGCAGTCATTTTTACTAATTTACACTTTTCAACGGATAAAGTCAACCCGAAATTGCCTAAACCAATGATTTTAATCAAAGAGAATGTGGTTTAAGAAAAATAAGCCTAAGCCTGCGGCAGAATTCGGACTATAAATTCTGTAATTTTATGGTAAGATAAGCCATGCCCGATAATTTTATTAAGACAATTAATAGTTATTCTTTGATCAAAAAAGGCGACAGAATCCTGGTGGCGGTTTCCGGCGGCCCGGACTCATTGGCGTTACTTTTGAAGATTTACAGCCTGAAGTTTAAGCTGGGTTTAACTTTGCATATCGTGCATGTAGATCATGGTTTACGCAAAGATTCAAAATTGGATGCGCTTTTTGTAAAAAAATGGGGACGCAAACTTAAGCTTCCCGTAACCATAAAACAGCTGCCGGTCCAGCAGATTAAAGCCAAGGGTTCTTTAGAAGAATTCTTCCGGGAAGAAAGATTGAAATTTTTCATTAAAACCGCAAAAACAGTCCGGGCCCATAAAGTCGCTTTGGGGCATAATCTTAATGACCAGGCCGAAACGGTGCTCATGCGTTTATTGCGGGGAACGGGTTTGTCCGGCTTATCCGGAATTTCTCCTAAAAGAACTATCCGGGGCGTGGTTTTTATCCGGCCATTTCTTGAAACAACTCGCCGGGAAATAAACGCATACTTAAAGAAACGCGCAGTAAAAGCCCGCAATGATTCTACTAATCAAGAAGATATTTTTTTACGTAATAAAATCCGCCACCACCTGATTCCTTTGCTTTCGAGCAAGTATAATGTTAATATGTTAAAGGTACTGGCTAATCTGGCGGAAAGTGTCTCTTACGATTATGAATACTTAGATCAAGTTGCCAGGCGCTGCGTAAAAGGCAATCCTTTACGGCTCCAGCTTAAAAAAATCTCAAAATTACATCCGGCGATCCTGCGTCTTAAATTGCGTCAAAGCATAGCTTGCCTCCAGGGGGATACGCGCAGGATAACTTTTCAGCATATCAAGGAATTGGAAGATTTAATTTACCTTCGTCCCGAAGGGGCAATAGTAGACTTACCCAAGGGAATCTACGTGCAAAAAACCCGCAATATATTGCGTTTTTTAAAGCACTAAATCCATAAAATACTTGATTTTACATGTTTTCCAGAATATAATAATTAATCTTAATTCACTTATGAAAATTGTTGAAGCGATTTTCTTAAAAACCACGGAGAAATTAAATGGCCGCACAAAAGAAACCTAAATCCGACAAAACCAATATTACGAAGCGTTTCCCTTTTGGTTGGTTGTTGGTTTTTTTTCTACTGATCATATTAACTAATTCTTTTAATAATCTGCCGGGGAGCGCAGTGCCTAAAGAAATTACTTACAGTCAATTCTATCAAACTTTAAAAAATAACCCTGAAAAAATAAGCAAAGTTACCAAGGTTGAAAACAAATTGGAAGGGGACTTTTCGGATAATTCCAAATTTTTCGTGAATATTCCGGATAATGACCCGGAAATGTTGACGCTGATGCGCCAAAATCTCAAGAATTTCGAGATCCAACCGGCGCGCACCTTTTGGCTGACCCTGCTTTTTAACCTCGGTCCGATATTGCTGCTGATCTTTTTTTGGTGGATGATGGCTGCCCGCGGAGAACAATTAGGCAGCCGGATCATGTCTTTTGGGAAAGTTAAATCTAAAATTCAAAGTAATAATGAAAAGGCTACCTTTGACGATGTTGCCGGCGTGGATGAAGCAAAAGAAGAACTCAAGGAAGTAATTGAATTTCTTAAAGATCCTAAAAAATTTCAGAAATTAGGAGGTAAAATTCCTAAAGGCGTGCTTTTAGTCGGCCCGCCCGGATGCGGTAAAACCCTGATTGCCCGGGCAGTTGCCGGGGAAGCAAATGTGCCTTTTTTTAGCATCTCCGG
Source organism: Candidatus Omnitrophota bacterium (assembly GCA_035402765.1). Taxonomy (GTDB): domain Bacteria; phylum Omnitrophota; class Gorgyraeia; order Gygaellales; family Profunditerraquicolaceae; genus UBA6249. The sequence goes on along the minus strand of DAONDX010000003.1, from coordinate 61,837 downwards.
CTCAAACTTTGTGGAGATGTTTGTGGGAGTGGGGGCCAGCCGGGTCAGAGATCTATTTGATCAGGGGCGTAAAGCCGGAATAGTTTCGGGAAAAGGCGCAATAATTTTTATCGATGAAATTGATGCTGTTGGACGCTTACGTTTTTCCGGGATTGGCGGAGGTAATGATGAGCGGGAACAAACCCTTAATCAGCTGTTAGTAGAAATGGATGGTTTTGACGGCCAGCAAGGCTTGATCTTGATCGCCGCTACCAATCGTCCGGATACGCTTGACCCGGCGCTGTTACGTCCGGGCAGATTTGACCGCACCATTATTATCAACTTACCGGATATTAAGGGACGTGAAGAGATACTTAAGGTGCATACCCGTAAGATAAAACTATCCGCATCAGTTAACTTAAAATCTGTAGCCAGCCAAACTCCGGGCTTTTCCGGGGCAGACCTGGCTAATCTTTGTAATGAGGCGGCGTTAATGGCGGCCCGTAACAATAAGGAATCAGTAGAAGAAGTGGATTTAGATAAATCCGTGGAAAGAGTTTTAATGGGGCCGGAAAAGAAAAGCCACATCATGTCCAAGAAAGAAAAGGAAATTACTTCTTTACATGAATCCGGGCACGCTTTGCTTTCGCTGCTGTTACCCGAAGTTAATCCTTTGAAAAAGGTTTCGATCATCCCCCGCGGTTTGGCTGGCGGCTATACTTTTACCCCTCCTCTGGAAGATCGCCATTATTGGACGAAAAAAGAATTATTAGCTGAGATTACCATGATTCTGGGCGGCCGGGCTTCGGAACAGTTGAATTTAAGCGAAGTGACCACGGGCGCGCAAAATGATTTGGAAGTAGCCACCGGCATGGCCAGGCGGATGGTTACTCAATTTGGCATGTCTGAACGGCTAGGTAACTTAACTTTGGGCAGAAGGGAAGGATTAGTATTTTTAGGCCGCGATATCATGGAAGAAAAAAACTATAGCGAACAGACTGCGCATATCATTGATGAAGAGGTAAAACAAATAACTGATGATGCTTATAATAAAGCGCTTGAGCTGTTAAAAGCTAACCAAAGTAAACTTAAATTACTTTCGGATTCTCTGCTGGAAAAAGAAGTTTTAAGCGGTGAAGAGGTAAAAAAAATACTGGGAATTGAAAAAACCGATTTAGTCTAGATCAATGCGCATTTTCCGTTTTAGCAGCTCTGAAGACGTAAGCAGAATCATGTCCGAGATTGGTGCTGATCCTTATGGGATCAAGATCATGCTGCCTAAGGCCTCGGCTTTTTTGATCCGGTTAAAGGCTGTGAATAATGTAGTGGCCAATATCCTTAAGCAGGAAATGCTGGCTTTGGGGGCAGATGCGGCGGTTGCCCGGGGATCGCTTACCGGTAGTATTAAAAAAACCGATATTCTTTTAATCGGACAGCTGGCCCAGTTTAATGCCCTGATTAGTAAATTGAAAATCCAGCCGTTCGGCCTGCAAAAATTGGCAGAGGATTTAGATGGAAGTATCAAAAAATTTACCCAAACTGATTTTGTCCTTGCTTTAAGAAAAGGCCGCTTAGATCTCGGACAAAGAGCCAAGATCATGGGGATTATAAATTTAACCCCTGATTCATTCAGCCACGATGGTATTTATCAGCGGTTTAACCGCGACTATTTAGATCTGGCTCTTAAAAAAGCTCAGGCCCTGGTAAAAGATGGAGCCGATCTCATTGATTTAGGCGGTCAGTCCAGCCGCCCGGGCGCAAAATCCGTGAGTATTAAAGAAGAGTTGCGACGCACTGAACCGGTAGTAAAGTTTTTAGTAAAAAAAATTAAAGTACCTATTTCTGTTGATACGAATAAACCTGAAGTAGCTAAAGCCGTTTTAGACGCCGGGGCGCAAATCATTAACGATATTTCCGGGCTAAGAGACAGCCGGATGATAAAAGTGGTTGCCCGTTTTAAAGCGGCGGTGGTAATTATGCATATGCTGGGAAAACCCGTAAATATGCAAAAAAATATTGTTTACGAATCATTAATCGACGATATTACCGGGTTTTTAAGAAACTCCATTGATGCTGCGCAAGCGGGAGGGATTTTGCCTGAAAAAATCATGGTTGATCCGGGTCTAGGTTTTGGAAAGAATCCGGGGCAAAATCTGGAAATAATTAAACACTTGGAAGAATTTAAGCCCTTGGGCAAGCCGATACTTATCGGTCCTTCCCGAAAATCTTTTATTGCTAAAGTTTTAAAGTCTGATTCGGAAAACCGCTCCAGCGGTTCTATCGCTGCATGTGTAATGGCGGTTGAGCGCGGCGCCAACATTGTGCGGGTGCATGACGTAAAAGAAGTAAGCCAGGCTTTAAAAATAACCGAAAGCGTGCTGAAGAATGTTAATTCATAATTTAGTTCTATATTGGAAACCGGCAACGGAGATTGCGATTTTGTGGTTTCTTATTTATCAAATTGCGCTATTTTTTGAAGGCACGCGGGCGCTGCAGGCTTTGCGCGGTATAATTGTGCTTTTGCTTGCTTTTCTAGTTTTTAAAAAATTTGATTTTGGAGTACTCAGCTGGTTATTCGAAAAACTCTTCGGGATATCCGTTATCGCAATTTTGATTATTTTCCATCCGGAAATAAGAATGGGGCTGACCCAAATCGGTAAACGGCAAATCTTTAAAAATAATCTTAAAGATGAGGATATTATACTGCTCAGCCGGCAAATTTCGATGGGTTGTGAAAATTTAGTCAAGAATAAACTGGGAGCTTTGATCGCTATCGAAAAAAACGACTCTCTGGTGGCTTATATTCAAAGCGGAGAGCCGATCGACGCGCTGGTTTCGGCGGATTTAATTGAAGCGATTTTTACCCCCAATAATCCTTTGCATGACGGCGGATTGATTATTTGCCGGGGGAGAATGGCTGCGGCCGGATGTATTTTCCCTCTGGCGGTTAATCAAGAATTAAGCCGGGTTTTCGGTACACGACATCGGGCGGCTTTAGGTTTAAGCGAAGAGACGGATGCCGTACTGATCGTAGTCTCCGAAGAAAGGCATGATATCTCCATTATTTTCCGGGGTAAATTTTATAAAGATCTGGGAATCGCACAGCTGGAAACAAAAATCAAAGAATTACTTAAAACAGAAAATGAATAAAAAACAGAATGATATTTTTTCGGCAATTATCCGTTTGATTTCTACCCACCCGTGGTTGAAACTGATTTCTTTGCTCCTGGCGATCATCGTTTGGTTTTACGCAAAAGGGGAAAGAATTTAAAATCAAAATATGCCTAGTTTAGGAGTAAATATCGATCATGTAGCAACTTTGCGTCAAGCGCGCGGCGGGCATCTTGTTGATCCTGTGGATGCCGCTTTTTTAGCTGAACAGGCCGGAGCTGAAAGTATCGTGGCGCATTTAAGAGAAGACCGCCGGCACATCCAGGATCAAGATGTTAAACTGTTAGGTAAAAAGATAACCGTTAAGTTTAATCTTGAAATGTCCATTAACCCGGGGATTTTAAAAATTGCATCCCGGGTCAGGCCGGATCAGGCTACTTTGGTGCCCGAAAAAAGAAATGAATTGACTACTGAAGGCGGCTTAAATGTCGCTGGCAACCTTAAAGTTATTGCTGCGGCCGTAAATAAATTGAAACGCGCTGATATTCAGGTAAGTATATTTGTCGACCCGGATAAGAAACAAATTATTGCCGCCGGAAAATCCGGCGCCTCGATTGTCGAGCTGCATACCGGCAGATACGCTTTGGCAAAAACTTTCCGGCAAAGAAATCAATTTCTTAATCAGTTAAAACTAGCCGTAGATTATGCTCAGGCGCAAGGTTTACTGGTTTGTGCCGGACATGGTTTGGATTATTCAAACGTAAAACCGATCGCTGAAATTAAAGGTATTCAGGAACTTAATATCGGATATTCAATTATTTGTAAAGCTTTATACGCGGGGTTAATTTCGGCGGTTAAAGAAATGCGGGAGCTAATTAAATAATGCTGATCGGAACCGGGGTAGATATCACTGAAGTAAGGCGTATTCGCCAAGCAGTCGAAAAGTGGGGCCAGGATTTTTTAGAGCGCGTTTTTACTCCGGCCGAAATAAAGAATGCCCGGACTAAAACTTCTTTTTATCAGCATTTAGCCGGAAGATTCGCTGCCAAAGAGGCGATTTTTAAAGCAGTCGGGGATAACCAGCTTTCCTGGCAGGATATTCAAATACATAATGATTCAGATGGCAAGCCGGTTTGTTTATTCTTAAACGGTAAAGGCAAAGATATCAACGTACATATTTCAATATCACATGTCAAAACTTATGCGGTTGCCAACGCAGTTGTTACGAAGAAAAGCTGATTCTCATAAAGGCGATTATGGCAGCATCTTGATTTTGGCCGGTTGTCGACGGTTTTCGGGGGCGGCTTTACTTTGTGCTGAAGCAGCTTTACGCTCTGGAGCGGGTCTGGTAACCGTGGGCGTACCGGAGGGTATTAATTCGGCAGTCATTAAGAACAAGATTAAAGAGGTAATGACCTTGCCTCTGCCGCAAACTAAAGATGGGACATTAAGTTTAGCGGCATTTTCCAGGATCAAGCTGTTTCTTAAAACTGCTGACGTTTTAATTATCGGGCCGGGGTTAGGTAAGCATAAGTCAACTGATGCTTTGGTAAGAAAAATAATCAAGCAGTCAAGCTTGCCTACTGTAATTGATGCTGATGGCCTAAATGCATTGACGCACCATTTGAAAATAATTCAACAGCATCAAGGAGGAGTTGTTTTAACTCCTCACGCCAAAGAGATGTCCGGGCTTTTTGGGATAGATCTTGATTTTATAAATAAAAACAGGAAATTGATTGCTAAAAAGTACGCTAAATATTATAATACTATAATTATCCTTAAAGGCCATCGCAGCATTGTAACTGATGGCGGTTCTAAATTTTATATCAATAATACCGGCAACCCCGGAATGGCTACTGCTGGAAGCGGCGATGTGCTCAGCGGCATGGTCGGTGCTTTTCTGGCGCAAGGCCTGGAAGTTTTTGACGCGGCAAAGTATGCGACTTATGTTCACGGTTTAGCCGGCGATATCGGCGCTTGCGATAAAACACAAATGGGATTAATCGCATCGGATATTATCAGCCGGATTCCGGATGCGCTAAAGATTTGTAGCTAGTGCCGACGTAGCTCAGTTGGTAGAGCGGCTGTTTTGTAAACAGCGGGTCGGGGGTTCAAATCCTCTCGTCGGCTTAAATATACGTCCGACCCGAAAGGGGTGCGGGGGAAAACTTCCCCCGCGGATTCGGGGTAACAGCGACGAACGTTAGTGAGGAGCGCCATAGGGGCAGAGCCCCTCTGGTAGCGGGTCGGGGGTTCAAATCCTCTCGTCGGCTTAAATATACGTCCGACCCGAAAGGGGTGCGGGGGAAAACTTCCCCCGCGGATTCGGGGTAACAGCGACGAACGTTAGTGAGGAGCGCCATAGGGGCAGAGCCCCTCTGGTAGCGGGTCGGGGGTTCAAATCCTCTCGTCGGCTTAAATATTACGCGCATTTGAATTCTCTTTTGTTCTTTAAGATCGAATTAATTTACTTCTCGTTAAGCCTGGATATTCTCCAAAGGAAACGCTCGAAGTAAAATTTTTTAGAAAACAAAAAATTCTAGGGCAGGTACCCAAGTGGCCAAAGGGGACAGACTGTAAATCTGTTGCACCTGTGCTTCAAAGGTTCGAATCCTTTCCTGCCCACCATTTTTTTTTGCGGGTGTAGTTCAATGGTAGAATAATAGCCTTCTCCCGCCGCTATCTTAAAGTTTAATGCGGGAGTAGTTCAGTGGTAGAACAATAGCCTTCCAAGCTATGAATGGGGGTTCGATTCCCCTCTCCCGCTTAGAACTATAATAGATAGCGGCGGTATCCCGCTGTACATGAAAAATCTGAGGTGGCGGGACAAGCAACAATTATGTCGGTTCGATTCCGATCACCCGCTTATTTACTACGGGCGCCGATATGAAAGATATTTTTTCTAAACTGATAGAGGATGCCGCGGTATTAGTGCTTTATTTAGATCAGAATGGAAACATCGTTCTTTGTAATAAAAAAACTCAGGGTACGGTTGGGCTAAACTCCGCTGAAATTGTAGGCAAAAACTGGCTTAGCATACTCTTTAAAAACGACGATAACACGATTAAAAGAGAGATGTTTAAGGCGGTTTTAGATGACGCTTTAACTTATCGAAGAACCAAGGATTTTGAATGTCACCTTAAAAGCAGCCAAGGTGATTCCAGATTAATATCCTGGAATGTCACTCCTATTCTTGATAAGCATGAGCGGATACAGGGCAGCTTATTGTTGGGCCATGATATCACTGAAAGCCAGGAAGGTAAAAATTCGCTCAAGAATATTGATGATTCCCTGAAGAATATTATTTCCAGTATTGACGAATATGCTCTCTATGTAATCAACCTGGATAGTTTAATTACCTATTTCGGGATGGGTTGCGAAAAGATGTTCGGTTATAGTAAACCGGAGATCATCTTTAAGCACGCAAGTATCCTGCATAGCAGCAATAAAGCTGTTTTGGAACTTGAAGCTATTCTTAAACACGTGCATCAATTCGGCAAATATGAATCAGAGATTAACCTGCTGACTAATGCCGGTTCCACTATCCCGGTCAGGTTGACGGTAAATAATTTTTTGGATGCCCAGGGTAAATTGACCGGCTATGTATTTATTGCTAAAGATATTACCCGAACAAAAAAGCTGGAATACCAGATCTTTCAGGCTGAGAAATTAGCCGCTCTGGGGCAGCTTTCTGCCGGGATTGCGCATGAGATAAATAACCCGCTTTTTGTCATTTCCGGAAGATTGGTAATGCTCAAAGGGGAAAAACTCGCTTCTAAATTCGCAGAGACAATTGATTTGATTGATTCCCAAGTAAATCGTATACGTAAGTTGGTTGACCGGGTTTTAAAATTCGCCCGTAAATCCGCCCTTACCCTTGAGCCTGTGGATATTAATGAAATTATTGAACTGGCTTTGCCTTTAGCGCTCTATAATAATTTACCATCGGTTGAAGTTAAAATTGAAAAGATCTTTGAAAAAAATATACCTAAAATTTCGGGCGATCTGGACCAATTGCAAGAAGTTTTTCTGAATATCATCATTAACGCCTATCAGTCTATGCCTGAAGGCGGAGTAATTAAAATTACCACGAGTAATTTTCAGAATCGTTATGCTCTAATTCAAATCACCGATACCGGCATGGGCATTCCGGAAACCAACCTTAAAAATATTTTTATGCCTTTTTTCTCAACTAAAGGGCAGGGTACCGGATTAGGCTTGTCAATTTGTCATAATATTATTAAGAATCATAACGGCTCCATTGAACTAGAGAGCCGGATCAACCAAGGAACAACTTTTACCGTCAAATTACCTTTTGCTTAAAAGGAGGTAACTGTGCTCTATAAAATTTTGGTTGTTGATGACGAACCGCCGGTCAGGGATTTGCTGGAAGATTTGTTCAAAAAAGAAGATTGTGTCCCGGTGACCTGCGGCAGCGGCGAAGAAGCCCTGGCTTTACTGAAAAAAGAAACTTTTGATGTTGTGTTGTTAGATATTAAGCTTTCCGGAATCAGCGGTTTAGATGTGCTTAAAGATATCCGGGAAAAATACTCGGATTTACCGGTGGTGATGATCACGGGATTTGGATTCGACGAGGAATTGATCGGCAAAAGTAAGCAGTTTGGTTGTTGCGGCTACATCGGTAAAAATATGCCGGTAGCTGAAATTATAGTTACCTTTAAAAAATTTGTAAAGGAAGCTAAAGAAAGAACCCGCGTTTAATGGCCGAAGAATTCTTAAAACCGGTTTTTATCGATGCTTTTGATCTTGATGACGCCTGGTTCCAATGTTTATCCGCGATCTTAGACCAAGGGCATTTGTATACTATCACCCGAGGCAGCTATACCGGGCAAAAAAGATTGGAGTTTGATTTTGTTTCTGTCCGGGTGAAGAGGCCCGGCCATCAAATCATTCCGATTATCCCGGAAGGAATGAATATTCCCGCTCCTACCGATATGGACTATATCCAGGGGTATTTAAGTTACCTTTTAACCGGAGCCAAAACCGAAACTGAAGATTATACTTACGGAGAAAGATTAGTTGATCCTAAAGTCAGGATCAAACAGAATTTAAACGGCCGGGAATTGATTTCGGATATGCCTTTAAATGTCAACCAGGTGGAAGAAGTAATTAAAATGTACAAGGAGAAAGGCCCCGGCACTAATCAGGCAGTCATGGAAATCGGCATGCCTTCGGATATTAAACTGGTTGATCCACCTTGCCTAAGGTTAATTGATACGCGGCTGCGTTATGGTAAATTACATTTTATACTTTACTTTCGTTCCTGGGATCTTTGGGGCGGTTTCCCTTCGAATTTGGGAGGTTTGCAGCTGGTAAAACAATATATGGCTGAAGAAATCGGAGTTGAGGACGGAGAAATTATTGCCGTGAGCAAGGGTTTGCACCTTTACGATTATGCCTGGGAATTAGCCATGTTAAGAACAAATAAAAAGAGGGACTTGAAATAAGCTATGTCTAAATTACGCATTGCAGTGATTGGAGACGGTGGCTGGGGAACAACTCTTGCGGTATTGCTTTCTAAAAAAGGCTATCCGGTTACGCTTTGGGGGGCTTTCGCCGACTATAGCAAAGTCATGATTAAGACCCGCCAAAACCCCAGGTTCCTGCCGGGAATAAAAATTCCGCAAAATATCACCATCACCAATGATATTAAAAAAGCGGTGGCGGATAAAGAAATTATCGTATTGGCAATTCCCTCGCAGTATACCCGTCTGACGCTGAAAAAGATGACAGGCCTTTTTGCTAAAAAAACTATATTTTTAAGCGTAACCAAAGGCATTGAAGTAAAATCTTCTAAAAGGATATCGGAAGTAATTCAGGCAGAGCTTGGGCCGGTTAAACTGGCTGTTTTATCCGGTCCGACGATTGCTTCAGAAGTAGCTAAAGAGATTCCCACAACCGCCGTGGCGGCCTCTAATAATAAGCAAATACGTAAAACTATCCAGGCGGTATTTAGCACAAATAGATTCCGGGTTTATACTAACCCGGATGTAACCGGTGTTGAACTGGGGGGGAGCTTAAAGAATGTCATCGCGATTGCCTGCGGCGTATCCGACGGTTTAGGTTTCGGGACTAATACTAAAGCTGCTATTCTTACCCGGGGGCTGGCTGAGATCTCCAGATTAGGCAAGGCTATGGGGGCAAAACCGGAAACTTTCAGCGGGATTAGCGGACTAGGCGATTTGGTGACCACCTGTATTAGCCAGCAAAGCCGTAACCGCAATGTTGGAGAGTTGATCGGAAAAGGAAAAAGCCTAAAAGAAATTTGCCGTCATATGCAGATGGTGGCAGAAGGCGTTCCTACGGCAAAATCTGCCTATGCCTTAAGCCGGAAATATAAAATAGATATGCCTATTATTAAAGAAGTATACCATTTGCTTTATAAAGATAAGTCTCCTCGGCAGGCAGTCAATGATTTGATGACCAGGAAGAGTAAGGAAGAATAGTTGTTGGCAAAGGCTCCTCGCCACATGTAAAGATGGCTCGGAGCGTTTTGCAAGACTTAAAAGTTTCGGCAAAACGGGGCGTGGCTCAGCTTGGTAGAGCGCTTGAATGGGGTTCAAGAGGTCACAGGTTCAAGTCCTGTCGCCCCGACCATATCGGGCTTTGGGGGTTTTCTAAATGGAAATGGGCGCGGAGCCTATTTCCTGGAAAACCCCCAAAGTTTAATTTAATTAATATAAACGGTAAACAATTTTTCAGGGCAGGCAACCGGACTGCAAAAGAATATATTCTGTTTTCCTTTATTTAGATTTGTGGTAAAATTATTAATCCAGTTAAGTTCTTTAAAGACAGGCAAATAGCTAAGCATAAGCGGATAAAAGGAGGCAATATGTCTAAGGAATACGCAGGGGCAGAGAGAAGAAAAGATCCTCGTGCTAATGGAAGGTTTATTGTTTCCTACAGGGTCATTCCGAATAATAGTAATGCGGATATCTCGCAAACGAAAAATTTAAGCCTGGGCGGAATGCTTTTGACTACCAATTGCCAATTTCCGGTCGGGACTAATTTAGCCCTTGAGATCCGCCTGCCTTTCGATCCGGACCCCATAATGACAATTGCTAAAGTCCTGGAGTCAAGAGAAATCACTAAGGGGGTAATTTATGATACCCGTCTTATTTTCTTAGCCATCGATGAAAAGCATCGCAAAGTAATCAGTGAAACAATCGGTTATTATCTTAAGAAAGGTTAATTTATGAGAAAGATTAGTATTGGTATTATTGGTCTGGGTAATATTGGATGTGGAGTAGTCAAGATCTTAGGCTCCAGAAAATCTTTATTGGCACAAAAGATAGAAACTGAAATTGTGATTAAAAGGATTTGCGATAAGGATTTGACCAGAAAAAGAGATGTTTCCCTGGATAAATCATTACTCACCAGCGATGCCTACGCAATTATTAATGACCCCGGAATTGATATTGTCGTTGAACTGATGGGAGGGATCAATCCTGCCCGTGAGTTTATTTTAGCGGCCTTAAAAAAGGGTAAGCACGTGGTTACTGCGAATAAAGCTCTTTTGGCTGAACATGGCAATGAATTATTCAGAGAAGCGATGGATCGCGGAAAAAATATTTATTTCGAAGCTTCGGTCGGCGCGGGTATCCCGATTATAAAATCCATCAAAGAAGGGCTGGTGGCGAATAAATTTAATAGCATTATCGGGATTGTTAACGGGACATCAAATTATGTGCTTACTCAGATGTCTAAAGAAAACTGTTCTTTTGCTAATGCCCTGGAGCGGGCTCAGCTTAAGGGGTTCGCCGAGAAAGATCCGACTTTTGATATTCAAGGTTTTGATTCAGCGCATAAGCTGGTGTTGCTTACTTACCTGGCTTTTGGAAAAATTGTTAGCCTTAAGGATATTTTTATTGAAGGCATAGCGCAAGTATCGGCTGCCGATATTGCTTATGCTAATGAATTAGGCTATACCATAAAACTGCTGGCGATCGCCAAAAAAGAAATTGATGAATTGGAGGTTCGGGTGCACCCCACTCTTTTGCCCAGTGAACACTTATTATCCTCGGTAGACGGAGTTTTTAACGCTATTTACGTCGCCAGCGATTTAGCCGGGGAGTTGATGTTTTACGGGCCGGGAGCAGGGCAGCTGCCGGCTGCTTCAGCGGTGGTTTCGGATATTGTTGATCTTGCCCAGGATATTAAAGCCGGTTTGTTCAGGCCGACTTTAAATTCCCGGGAAGATAATTCCATTAAAAGCCTGCGCAAAATCGATGAATTCGAAAATAAATACTACATTCGTATTACAGCGGTAGATAAACCTGGCGTATTGGCAAAGATATCCGGGATTCTGGCAAAATTCGGTATTAGTATTGCTTCAGTTAATCAGAAAGAAAAAGTAAAAACCCATGTTGTACCGGTAGTAATGGTTACGCATGAAGTAAAAGAAAAAAATCTTCGCGGCGCGTTAAAAATGATCGATAAATTGGCAGACATTAAGGATGAGTCTGTTGCGATCAGGATTGAAGGTGTTTAATGGGTGAACAAAAATATAGAGGTATTATTCAGAAATACAGAAAATTTCTTCCGGTTAGCGACAAGACTCCGGTAATTACTTTAAATGAAGGTAATACGCCTTTAATTTATGCCGGTTATTTAAGCCGCCTGGCGGGTAAAAATGCGGAAGTTTATTTAAAGTATGAAGGTTTAAACCCTACTGGTTCTTTTAAGGACCGGGGGATGACCATGGCTATTTCAAAAGCTTGCGAAGAAAAGGCTACCGCGGTCATGTGCGCTTCTACCGGAAATACTTCGGCATCTGCTGCGGCTTATTCAGCAGTGGCCGGAATAAAATGCATCGTACTTATTCCCAGCGGAGCGATTGCTTTAGGAAAGCTCAGTCAGGCATTAATTCATGGGGCAAAAGTCTTAGCAATTAAGGGCAATTTCGATGTTGCGCTAGAGCTGGCCAAGGAAATTACCCGGCAATTCCCTATAAAACTAGTAAATTCTTTAAATCCTTTTCGTATCCAGGGGCAAAAAACTGCCAGTTTTGAAATCTGCGATTACCTTGGTGATGCGCCGGATTTTCAAATTATGCCGGTAGGAAATGCCGGGAATATTACCGCGTATTGGAAAGGCTATAAAGAATATCAGGATCGGGATTTAAGTAGAAAACTTCCCGTCATGTTAGGTTTTCAAGCACAGGGAGCGGCGCCGATCGTAAAAAACCGGCCGATCGCTAATCCTGAAACAATTGCTACGGCGATCCGGATCGGGAATCCGGCCAGTTGGAAAAGCGCGGTAGAAGCCCGCGACGAATCCGGTGGCTTAATTGATCTGGTCTCGGATGCTCAAATACTCAACGCTTATAAAATGCTGGCCGAAAAAGAAGGGGTATATGCTGAACCGGCTTCTGCCTCTTCAGTCGCCGGACTCCTTAAATTAATAAAAAAAGGTTATTTTAAAAAATCAAATGCCGGAAAAAATAAATTTAAGATCGTTTGTATTTTAACCGGGCACGGTTTAAAAGACCCCGACCGGGCAATAAAAACGATTAAACCGCCTAAACTAATTGGCGCAGATTTAAAAACAATTATTAAAGAAATTGGTTACTAATAAAAAAATCCTGATTACTGCCGGGCCGACTTGGGTTGCTCTTGACCGGGTGAGAGTGATTAGCAATCTGGCGACGGGTGAAACCGGATGCCTCTTGGCGGATAAATTTAAGAAGCTTGGCGCTAAAGTTACACTTTTGCTGGGTCCGGGTAATTTTTGCGATTGCCAACCGGGGATCAGGGTTATCCGGTTTAATTATTTTTCACAGTTAGCCCGGCTTTTAGATCAAGAATTGAAAAGTAAAAAATTTGCGGCGGTTATTCATGCTGCGGCGGTTGCCGACTACCAGCCCCAAGAATTTTTTCCCGGTAAAATCAGCTCGGTACGTAAAAATTGGAGTTTAAATTTAGTTCCTACGCCAAAATTGATCAATCAGCTTAAAGCTTATCAAGCGGATTTATTGACTGTGGGATTTAAATTCGAACCGGAGGCAAATTACAATCAGCTGCTCAAGCGGGCCGGCAAACTGTTAAAAACCGCAGATTTAGATTTAGTCGTAGCTAATTCTAATAAATCCGGGTACCGGGCTTACATCCTAGATGGATGCAATAAATACGGACCTTTTTTAACCAAAGTGAAAATGGCTGTTTGTTTAGCGGGGTTAATCGGGAGACGATTATGTTAAACCTGAACTTGCCGGTAAGATTAAAGCGGGAGGTTGCCGGATTTATTCAAAGTTTAGAAAAAATCTATGGCGCAGATCTTTTAAGCGTTGCTCTCTATGGAACAGCTGCCAGCGGTGAATTTGTCATGGGTCATTCTAATCTAAACATCCTGGTGATTTTAAGATCCACCGAATTGGTTTATCTGAAGCAGGCTGCAAAAACCGTAAAAAAATACAGGAATCTCAAACCGCTATTTTTAACCCGGGAATATATCCTTGCCTCGGTCGATGTGTTTCCGATTGAATTCTTGGATTTGAAGGAAAATCACATTGTCCTAACCGGGCAGGATTTTTTAAATGAAATCCATATTGATCTAAAAAATTTAAGATTTCAATGCGAGCAGGAGTTAAAAGTTAAGCTGTTGAATTTAAAACAACTCTATTTAGTCCTGAACTCCCGTCCGGGCGATCTTAAAATATTATTGTTTAAAACTTTTAATTCAACTTTGCATATTTTAAGGAATATATTACGGCTTAAAAATATCCAACCTCTTTATAAAAAAGAAGGTTTGGTTAAACAGCTAACCGAGTATTTTAAAATCGATACTGGCAACTGGGAGATAATTTTATCAGCTAAATCAAAAAAGATGAGGCTGAAAAAATCAGAAATTGAAAGGTTGTTTATCGTTTTTGTTGATAACCTGGAAAAGATTGTTCAAACAGTTGATGCCTTATAGATTAATCTGTAAAATCGCCTTATTGGCCGGGTTGATGTTTAGCACTCCGGCTTTGGCGGCTGATCAACTGCCTGCTCCTGTAGGCTGGGTGAATGATTTTGCCGGAGTAATCAGCTCTGATCGCAAAAATGACATCACTGCGCTTCTGGAGAAGGTTGAACAGAAAACCGGCGCAGAGATTATGGTGATCACGATTAATTCGATCGCCCCTTATGATGAAAAAGAATACGCGCGGCTGATCTTTGATAATTGGAAACCGGGTAAAAAAGGCAGGGACAATGGCGCATTAATACTTTTAGCGATCGGCCAAAGGCGCTGGCGTATTGAGACCGGTTATGGTTTAGAGGGGATATTGCCCGATGGTCTCTGCGGGGAAATCGGCCGTAATTATATGGTGCCATATTTTAAAAATGGCCAATATTCTGAAGGGCTTTACCAGGGAGTAAAGATAATCTCCGGCATCCTGAGCAAAGAAATAAAACCAAGTTCTGTAGTTAAACCAAGCGAGCCAGTTAATGATCTTGGAAAATTAGCAGTAATAATAGGTATTGCTTTTGGAGTTTATGCTTCATGGGAGATAATCATTGCGCTGTTTCTGATTGCCATGCTTTTAGTGGCAATTTTTAAACTGTACGTATTATTAAGAACCGTAATTTTATTTTTTATTCTAGTGATTATTTTTAAAATTAGCCAAAGCAGGCAAAACAGCGCATATGGCGGTGGATGGGGCGGCGGGTTCGGCGGCGGCGGATTCGGCGGCGGCGGAGGAGGGGGCGGCGGAGGTGGGGGCGCCGGCGGAGGATTTTGATCTTGTGAATTAAGAAAGCAAAAAAGATCCACCTGTTTACAACAAAGGAGATAAAATGAAAAAAATATTAATTGGTTTAGGAGTCGCGGTACTGATTAGTGCTATGTTTTTCATCGGTACGTATAACTCAATAGTTTCCAAACACGAAACGATTACCGCTAAATGGGCGCAAGTTGATAATCAACTGCAAAGACGTAATGATTTAATTCCCAATCTGGTTAATTCCGTAAAAGGATATGCCGCACATGAAAAAGGCGTATTTGAAGCAGTTACGGATGCCCGTTCTCAATGGGCGCGGGCCGGTTCAGTGGATGAAAAAGTTAAGGCTGCCGGAGCTTTGGATGCGGCATTATCCAGGTTGCTTTTTGTCGCCGAGAATTATCCTACCTTAAAAGCCGATGGCACGTTCTTAAAACTTATGGATGAACTTGCCGGTTCAGAAAATCGGATTGCTGTTGAACGGATGCGTTATAATGAGGCAGTCCGGGACTATAACGTTACCGTAAGAATGTTTCCCGGTAATATAGTTGCCGGAATTATTAATTATAAAGTCGCCAGTGAATATTTTAAGGCTGAAGAAAAAGCGAAAATAGTCCCCGAGGTAAAATTCTGATATGACAAAATATATTGTATTAGTCGGCGATGGCATGGCAGATTATCCGATAGAGAGCTTAGGGATGCGTACTCCTTTGGAAGTCGCCCGAACGCCCAATATGGATTTTATCGCTAAAAATGGTTGTTTGGGACAAGTCAAAACGATCCCGGATAAAATGATCCCGGCATCTGATGTAGCCAATCTTTCCATTTTAGGCTATGACCCGGCAAAATATTATTCGGGAAGAGCGCCTTTGGAAGCGGCCAACCTGGGTATTGAGCTGGAAGATGATGACGTAGCTTTTCGCTGTAATTTAATCACTGCCGAAGGCGATACCCTGCTTGACTACAGTGCCGGACATATTCGATCGGCAGAAGCAGAAAAGTTAATTAAATACATTGATCAGAAATTAGGGAATAATAAATTGCGTTTTTTTCCCGGGGTCAGTTACCGGCATCTGCTTTTAGTTAAACGCGGCGCGGAGTTAAAATTACAAAATTTAAAATGTTTTGCTCCGCATGATATCTCCGGCCAAAGTATTAAAAGGCATTTGCCTAAAGGAGATAACGCGGATATAATTATTAAGCTGATGCGGGATTCCAAGGAAATCCTGGAGCCGCATGAAATTAATCAAGTCCGGGTAGATTTAAAAGAAAATCCGGCCAATATGATCTGGCTTTGGGGCCAAGGGGTAAAACCGTCGATGCCTAAATTTATCGATAAATTTGGTTTAACCGGAAGCGTAATTTCGGCGGTTGATCTGATTAAAGGGTTGGGGCATATTTTAGGGCTGGAAGTAATTAATGTTCCCGGTGCAACCGGTTATTATGATACGGACTATGAAGGCAAAGCCAGCGCGGCGATCAAGTCTTTAAACAAGCATGATTTTGTTTTTGTGCATGTTGAGGCTCCGGATGAAGCCGGCCATAACGGCGACCTGCGGGAAAAGCTTACGGCGATTGAACGTTTTGATCAATCAATAGTCGGTTCGTTTTTGGAGTACTGTAAAGATAAAACCGATTTCCGGATCTTGGTGTTACCGGATCATGCTACTCCGGTTTCCTTGAAAACGCATTCTTCAGAAGCCGTGCCTTTTGCGCTTTACGGCCAAGATGTCCAAAAAGGGGAATTTCTTAATTACAGTGAAAAAGAAGCGCAAAAATCCGGGCTTTATTTTAAAAATGGTTATCAACTTATGGAATATCTTATCTTAAGGAGAATGCAGGATGCATAAAGGTTTGGTAGTGCAGAAATACGGGGGTTCAAGCGTAGCCAACGTCGAACGTATTCAAAGGGTGGCCAAAAGAGTAGTCGGATATAGTAAAAAAGGCTACGATTTGGTTGTGGTTGTTTCGGCTTTAGGCGATACCACAGATGAATTAGTTGAACTAGCCGATAAAATTAACTCCAGTCCTTCGGAACGGGAAATGGATATGTTGTTATCAACCGGCGAACAAATTTCGGTTGCGCTCCTGGCGATGGCGATCCATAAATTAGGATTTCAGGCGATTTCTTTTACCGGCTCCCAGGTAGGAATTATTACTGATACCAGCCACACCCGGGCCAGAATTATTAAGATTAATGCCGATAAGATTAAGGAAGAACTTAAAAAAGGCAGGATTGTTATTGTCGCCGGTTTTCAGGGGGTAACTTTAAACCATGATATTACTACTTTAGGCAGAGGCGGATCAGATCTAACCGCGGTAGCTTTAGCTAAAGAACTCCAGGCAGATGCCTGCGAAATATATACAGATGTAATGGGTATTTATACTACCGATCCGCGGATTGAGCCGGCGGCCCGGAAAATTAAAGAAATTACCTATGATGAAATGCTCGAAATGGCTTCTTTGGGGGCTCAGGTAATGCAGCCCCGTTCTATCGAAGTAGCTAAAAAATTCAATGTTCCGTTGCATGTGCGTTCTTCATTTAACACTAAAAAAGGGACAATGATCATTAAGGAGGTTAAAAAGATGGAGGATGTATTGGTAAGCGGGGTAACTTTAAATAAAAATGAGGCCAAAATCACTCTTTGCGGCGTTCCGGATAAGCCGGGTGTCGCGGTAAAATTATTTAAAGATTTGGCTACTTCCGGAGTGAGCGTCGATATGATCGTGCAAAATGTAAGCCATACCCGCTCAACAGATATATCTTTTACCGTAGCTAAATCTGACTGCAATAAAGCCAGCAAAATTACTAAAATGGTCGCCAGAAAAATCGGCGCCGGTGAAGTTCTATTGGATGAGGATATCGCCCGGGTTTCTATAGTCGGGGTCGGGATGAAATCCCACCGTGGCGTTGCGGCAAGAATGTTTGGAATTATGGCGGACAACAAAATTAATATCGAAATGATTTCAACTTCCGATATAAGTATTTCCTGTATTATTAAGAAAAAAGACGCTGAGATAGCCGTAAAAAAGATCCACGCTGATTTTGGCCTCAGTAAACCGCATTAGAAATTTTCGCTAAATAAGAGGTTATGTATGGAAAAGGTAAAAATTTACGATACTACATTACGGGACGGCTCGCAGGCTGAAGGGATATCTTATTCAGTAATGGACAAAGTCCGGATTGCCGAAGAATTAGACCGTTTCGGGATCCATTTTATTGAAGGCGGCTGGCCCGGTTCAAATCCTAAAGATCGTGAATTTTTTGAAAGGATCGGCCAGATCAAACTTAAAAATTCCAAGATTGCCGCTTTCAGCATGACGCGCCGGCCGGATATTTCCGCCGATCAGGATAGCAACTTAGCGGCATTGCTTAAATCCAAAGCCCAAGTAATTACGATTGTCGGTAAAACCTGGGACTTTCATGTGAAAGAAGTTTTAAAAACTACGCTGGAAGAAAACCTGAACATGATTGCTGATACTGTCGATTTCCTGGTTAAGAAGGGATTTATTGTTTTTTATGATGCGGAACATTTTTTTGATGCCTACAATAATAATCCGGACTATGCTTTAAAAACTTTAATCGCCGCGCAGGATGCCGGCAGTTCAGCGGTCTGCCTTTGCGATACTAACGGCGGGTCTTTAACCAGCCAAATCAGTTCTACCGTTAAAGAGATCCGCAAAAAGATTAAAGTTGATCTGGGTATTCATTGCCACAATGATTCCGGGGTGGCGATCGCCAATTCCCTGGCTGCCGTCGAAGCCGGCGCCAGAATCGTCCAGGGGACGATTAATGGCTACGGAGAACGTTGCGGCAACGCCGACCTTATCCCGATTATTGCTAATTTGAAAATTAAGCTAAAATCCGACTGCATTGCGGATGAACAGTTAAAACAATTGACGCATCTTTCGCATTTTGTCAGCCAGATTAGCAATATGCGGCTAAAAAATGAGCAGCCTTATGTAGGCGATTCAGCTTTCGCGCATAAGGGAGGGATGCATATTAACGCGATCATGAAAAATCCTCTGACTTATGAACATCTGGACCCCCGTTTAGTCGGTAACAAGCGCCGGATACTGGTTTCCGAATTAGGAGGTAAAACCGGCATTCTGTTAAGAGCCAGGGATTTAAACTATGATTTAAGCAAAACCGACCCGCAGACTAAAAAAATCCTGGAATTAGTCCAGGCCCTTGAACACAAAGGTTTCCAATTTGAGGCAGCGGAAGCTTCTTTTCAGGTATTAATGCAGAGGGCTTTAAAGAAATTCAGAAAATTCTTTGAACTGGAAGGGTATAAAGTAGTCATTGAAAAAAACCAAAACAACAAAATGAACTCTGAAGCGATCATCAAATTAAAGGTTAACGGGGTTAAAGAGCATACCGCCGCCGAAGGGGATGGCCCGGTAAACGCGCTGGATAATGCTTTGCGTAAAGCCCTCAAAGATTTTTATCCGACATTAGCTAAAATGCATCTGACGGATTTTAAAGTGCGCGTATTGGATGAAAAGGCCGGAACAGCTGCTCCGGTGCGGGTATTGATCCAATCTCAGGATGCAACGGATACCTGGAGTACGATCGGGGTGCATGAAAATATTATTGAAGCCAGTTGGCAGGCCTTAACCGACAGCATTGAATACAAACTTCTGAAAGATCAACTACCGAGTAAACCGTAAGTTGCAGCCCGAACGATTTTCTCGCCAGCAAGGATAATTATTAATGAACGAAGAATTAAGCAAGCAGTATAATCCGCAGGATACCGAAAGTAAATGGTATAAGGTCTGGGAACAGAATAATCTTTTTTCCGTTAAGCCTTCAGCCGATAAAAAACCATATTGCATAGTGATCCCGCCGCCTAATGTTACCGGGATCCTGCATATGGGGCATGCCTTAAACGACACGCTTCAGGATATTCTGATCCGCTATAAAAAAATGCGGGGTTTTGCCGCGCTTTGGATGCCGGGCACGGATCACGCCGGAATTGCCACGCAAAATGTAGTCGAAAAAGCCATTGCTAAAGAAGGGTTGCGGCGGCAGGATTTAGGCCGGGATAAATTCGTAGAAAGAGTCTGGGATTGGAAACAGCATTATGGCTCAACTATAATCAGCCAGCTTAAAAAACTGGGCTGCGCCTGTGATTGGGAACGTACGCGTTTCACCATGGATCAGGATTATTCCGCGGCGGTTACCGAAGTATTTGTCAGGCTTTATGAAAAAAAACTGATCTATCAAGGCCATTATATTATCAACTGGTGCCCGCGTTGCCAGACGGCACTAAGCGATGAAGAAGCCAGCCATATTGAATTACAAGGCAGTCTTTATTTCCTTAAGTACCCGTTAAAAGAAAACCCCAAAGAATTTATTACGGTGGCTACTACCCGGCCGGAAACTATGCTTGGCGATACCGCTGTGGCGGTAAACCCCAAAGATAAACGCTATAAACAATATATCGGTAAATATTTGATCCTGCCTTTAATGAACCGGCCGATAAAAATTATTGCCGATAGCGTTGTGGATATGGAATTTGGCACCGGAGCGGTAAAAGTTACTCCCGCGCATGATCCCAATGATTATGCTTTAGGCAAAAGGCACGGCTTAGAATTTATTAATGTTATGACGCCGGATGGCAGGATGAATGATTCAGCTCAGAAGTTTTCGGGGCTGGATCGTTTTAAAGCAAGAGAGGCGATATTAGAAGAGTTAAAAACATCAGGTTTATTGGAAAAAATTACCCCGCATACCCTTTCTGCCGGGCATTGTTACCGTTGTAATACAATTGTTGAGCCGTATTTATCAAAACAATGGTTTGTAAAAATGAAGCCTTTGGCCCGTCCTGCGATCGCGGCGGTAAAAAAGGGCAGTATAAAGTTCCATCCGGAACGCTGGACTAAGGTATATTTAAATTGGATGGAGAATATTCAAGATTGGTGTATTTCCCGGCAGATCTGGTGGGGCCACCGGATGCCGGTTTATTACTGTAAAAAATGCCAGGCAAAAAACCCTAAAACCGGCATCATTGTCTCTAGAATAAAGCCGACCAAATGCCCTAAATGCGGGTCAATTGATTTAACGCAAGAGGAAGACGTCTTAGATACCTGGTTTTCCAGCTGGCTTTGGCCATTTGCTACTTTTTATTGGCCATTTTTAAACCAAGAGGGAGTTACTGAAGAGCTAAAAAACAAAAATCGCCGGCATCAAGCAGATTTAGATTATTTTTATCCTACTGCGACGCTGGTTACCGCTCCTGAAATCATTTTCTTTTGGGTAGCACGCATGATTATGGCGGGATTTGAATTTAAAAAAAAGATCCCCTTTAAAGATGTCTACCTGCACGGCACAGTACGCGATAGCCAAGGTAGAAAGATGTCTAAATCTTTGGGTAACGCGATCGATCCTTTAGAGATCATCGCTGAGTACGGTACAGATGCTTTGCGCTTCAGCCTTGTTTCGATTGCCAGCCAAAGCCAGGACATATATTTATCTAAAGATCGCTTTGAGCAGGGCAGGAATTTTGCCAATAAAGTTTGGAATGCTTCAAGATTTATTTTAATTAACCTTAAGCCGGAAGAAGTAAGGCTGGATCTGTGCGTGTTTTTTAAAAACGAACGGTTAAATATCGTTAACCGCTGGATCTTAAGCCGTTTTTATACCACCTTGGAAAAGGTGGGGAAAGAATTGGATGATTTTAAATTTAATGAAGCGGCTAATAGCGTATATTCGTTTTTCTGGCATGAATTCTGCGATTGGTATCTGGAATTAATTAAACCTCAAATTAACGATAAACAAACACAGGTGGTAATGTATAAGATTTTAGAAAAAACCCTGCGCATCATGCATCCTTTTATGCCTTTTATAACGGAAGAAATCTGGCAGCGTCTGCCGGATGCTCAAGATTCGATCATGCAGCAGAACTGGCCGCATCTGCAACCGGAATTAATTAATAAAAATGATGAATTAGAAATGGGGCTGGTTTTTGATGTGATTAACACGGTTAGAAACATGCGCGCCGAATTGGAGATCAATCCCGCCAGCCGGGTTGATATACAAATAACGGTTACCAGTAAAACTACTCGAAATTCCCTGGAAATGACCGCCGCTTACATA
Organism: Candidatus Omnitrophota bacterium; assembly: GCA_035402765.1. GTDB lineage: Bacteria > Omnitrophota > Gorgyraeia > Gygaellales > Profunditerraquicolaceae > UBA6249. Next base: position 39,923 of record DAONDX010000003.1, on the reverse strand, counting down.
AAGAATCTGGCTAAAGTTAACAATTTAACCTTAACCGATAAATATATCCCGCAGAGTAATCAATACGCGGTTGTTTTTAAAGATTTACATGTGGTTATGCCTCTGGCCGGGATCGTGGATGTGGCTTTACAACTTAAGAAAACCGGATTAAGAATCGAAAAATTACAGTCCGAGATTAAAAATAAGGAAGGGATGCTGGCGAATAAAAATTTTATCTCGCGGGCGCCCAAAGAAATAGTAGAAACGGAAAAAACTAAATTAACCGATATGCACGAACAAATCAAAAAGCTGGAGGTCATTAAAAATGGCTTGCGCTAAATATTTCCTGGCTAATGGCAAGCTTAGCGCCAAAGAGGCAAAATCCATTATTAAACGCGCTCTGGCCGAAGACATCGGAGGGGGAGACATTACTACCCGCTTAACCATTCCAAAAAAAGCGCAAATAAAAGCTAGAATTATCGCGAAGGAAAATTTTCTGCTCTGCGGAATAGATTTAGCTAAAAAGGTGTTTAGCGCCGTAGATCCGGGTATTAAATTCATGGCAAAGGCTAGGGATGGAAAAGCCGTTCACAATAAAGACATTTTGGCGTTTATTTCAGGAAAAGCAGCCAGTATCCTTACGGCGGAAAGAGTCGCCTTAAATTTAGTTTCCCTGCTTTCCGGGATAGCCACTAAAACATCGGTATTTGTAAAAAGAATAGAGCCCTTTAAAACTAAAATCATGGACACCCGTAAAACCGTAGCCGGATTGCGGCAATTGCAAAAATACGCCGTGAGAGTAGGCTCAGGTTATAACCATAGAATAAGTCTGGCGGAAATGGTCCTGATTAAAGATAACCATTTAAAAATCATCGGTAACTACTCGCATCTGCCCAAGGTGCCTGGCGGATGTAAAATTGAAATTGAAACTCAAAACCTTAAAGAGTTTAGGCATGCCATCAGCTTTAAGCCGGATATTATTATGCTGGACAATATGAAGATCCGGGATATTAAAGAAGCTGTAAAAATTAGAAACAGCCTGAAAATTAATACCAAACTGGAGGCCAGCGGAGGCATACACTTGGGTAACGTAAAGAAATATGCCTCTACCGGAGTTGAGTTTATCTCTATCGGGGAGTTAACCGATTCAATAAAATCCGTAGATATCAGTTTAGAGGTAGACTAGAAATCCGGGTTTAAAATAACCGGATTCACCGGGAAGCTTTTTATGAATAGCTTTAAACTTGTTTCAAGATTTAAGCCCTGCGGCGATCAACCCAAAGCCATCCGGGAACTTTCTAAATCCATTCTCGCCAAACAACGTTATACTACGCTCCTGGGGGTTACCGGCAGCGGCAAAACCTTTACCCTGGCTAATACTATCGCCAAAGTAAATTTACCGACGCTGGTCATCTCGCACAATAAAACTTTAGCCGCCCAGCTTTATTCTGAATTTAAAGAATTTTTCCCCCATAATGCCGTTGAATATTTTGTTAGTTATTACGATTATTACCAGCCGGAAGCCTACATTCCTTCCACGGATACTTATATCGAGAAAGATTCTTCGATCAATGAGAACCTCGACCGCTTAAGGCTTTCCGCTACTACTTCGTTAATGAGCCGCCGTGACGTAATTATTGTGGCCTCGGTTTCCTGTATTTACAATTTAGGCTCTCCGCAGGACTACCGGGAAATGCTGGTTATTCTGAATAAGGATACTAGCGTTTCGCGTGATGAATTGATCGCTAAACTTATCAGTATTCAATATGAACGTAACGACTACGAATTTAAACGCGGGAAGATCCGGGTCCGCGGAGACGTCGTTGAGGTATTTCCTTCTTACAGCCAGCAGGCTATCCGCCTGGAATTAAACCGGGATAAAATATCGCAAATTTCGATAATTGACCCGGTCACCGCCAAAATAATTAACCGGACCGAACAAATAGCCATCTACCCGGCTAAGCATTTTATTGCCTCACCGCAAAGAATACAGTCGGCTACCGGTTCAATCAAAGAAGAGTTAAATCTTTGCCTTGAGCAGCTGCGTAGTAAGAATAAATTATTGGAGGCCCAAAGATTAGAGTCGCGGACAAATTACGACTTAGAGATGCTTAATGAGATCGGATATTGCCACGGAATTGAAAATTACTCGCGGCATTTAAACGGCTCTGAGCCGGGGACCCGTCCCTGGGCGATGATCGACTATTTTAGCGGAGATTTTTTGACGATTATCGACGAATCGCATGCTACGCTACCGCAAATCCGGGGAATGTACGCCGGTGACCGGGCCAGAAAAGAAACCCTGGTTAATTACGGATTCAGATTACCTTCCTGCCTGGATAACCGTCCGTTAAAATTCAATGAATTTAACCGCCTGGTAAAACAATTAGTTTTTGTTTCCGCTACCCCCGATGAATATGAATTAGCTTTAAGCAAAGATAAAGTTACTGAGCAAATTATCCGTCCCACCGGATTAATCGACCCGGAAATTATTGTCAGGCCTTCGGAAGGCCAGATTGAGGATTTGATCAAGGAAATAAAGGAACGCGCCAAGAATAATCAAAGGACTCTGGTGACTACCTTGACCAAAAGAATGTCGGAAGATTTAGCCGCTTATCTTACGGAGCAGGGGCTAAAAGTTAAATATTTACATTCTGAAATTAAAACTATCCAACGTTCACAAATTCTTAAAGAGTTACGTGAAAAGAAATTTGATTGCTTGGTCGGGATAAATTTACTCCGCGAGGGCCTGGATCTGCCGGAGGTTTCATTAGTCGCTATTCTGGATGCCGATAAGGAGGGATTCTTGCGCAGCGCAACCGCGCTGATTCAGGTCGGGGGGCGGGCGGCGCGGAATGTAAACGGAACGGTAATCATGTATGCTGATACGATTACCAAATCCATGAAGAAAGCGATTGATGAAAGCCGGAGGCGCAGACTTAAACAGATCGAATTTAACCATAAATTTAAGATTACCCCGCGTTCGATCGATAAAGCCATTAAAAAAGGCATTGAAGACACTGAACAAATCCAGGAATTTGTGGAAGAACTGACCGGAGAGCCCAGAGAGCAATACCAGTTGCATAAATACATCGATGAGTTAGAATATGAAATGGAATTGGCGGCGCGGAATTTACAATTTGAGAAAGCCGCCGGTTTAAGGGATAAAATTAAGGAGTTGCGTAATGCTACTAGCCATTGATATCGGCAATACTAATGTTACTTGCGGAATATTTGCCGGCAAAAAACTAAAAAAGCAGTTTGATCTTCCTACTTGGGCCTACAACCAAAACCGGCTGGCTAAAAAGTTAAAAAACTGCCCTAAGATATCTGCCGCAATTATCTGCAGCGTTGTTCCTAAGCTGACCCGGATCATTCAGCAGGATCTTAAGTTTTTAACCGGAAGAAACGCCTATATTATAGGTAAAGATTTAGTGGTGCCCATTGAAAACCGTTATCGTATACCCGGACAGGTCGGACAAGACCGCCTGGTAAATGCTTATGCTGCTGTTTGCCTTTATGCTTGCCCGCTGGTTGTGATCGACTCCGGAACCGCCATTACTTTTGATGTGATTTCCAAAAATAAAGCCTATCTTGGAGGTTTAATCGTTCCGGGCATGCGCATCTCTCTGGAGGCCTTAAAAGAAAAGACCGCGTTATTACCGCAAGTAGAATTACAACCTCCAAAAACGTTAATCGGCAGGGATACTAAAAATAGCATGTTAAGCGGGATAATTTTCGGAACCGCCGCCCTAAGCAAGGAAGTCACAGAAAGAATCAAACGGATTATCGGTAAGCATTTACTTGTTATCGGCACCGGCGGTAATATAGCTTTAATAAAAAAATACTCCGGTTTAAAAATTAAAATTAACCCATCCTTAACTTTGATTGGAATGGAGTTGATTTATAATACAAAAATAGCTAAAAATAGCAAATTTCAAAAAAACTCTTGACAAGAAATTTTTTTTATCTATAATTAGCACTCTAGGAAAAAGAGTGCTAGTTTTAGTATCTAACCGATTGACACCCGGAGCTAAACGGATTTGCACCAGGGTGTTTGTAAACAAGGAGGAGACATAATGGATATTAAACCGTTAGGTGATCGTATCGTGGTTAAAGTTTTAGAGGCAGAGACTAAAAGCAAGGGCGGAATTCTTTTGCCTGATACTGCCAAAGAAAAACCGCAAGAGGCCAAAGTAGTCGCGGTGGGCAAAGGCAAAGTGCTGGAGAATGGTACCATCGCAGCTCCCGAAGTTAAAGTCGGAGATAAAGTGATCTTTGGCAAATATTCCGGAAATGAGATTACCACTAAAGAAGGCGAAGATTTACTTATTTTGCGCGAAGAAGATATCTTAGCAATTATAAAATAAATAATAACTATACAAACTGGAGGAATCTATGGCAAAGCAATTATTGTACAGTGACGATGCCCGTCGTAAGATTTTAAGGGGCGTAGAGCAGCTGGCCGCGGCGGTTAAGGTGACCTTAGGCCCTAAAGGGCGTAATGTTGTAATTGACAAAAAATTTGGTTCTCCTACGATCACCAAAGACGGTGTTTCCGTAGCCAAGGAAATTGATTTAGAGGATCCTTTTGAAAATATGGGCGCTCAGATGGTGAAAGAAGTTGCCGAAAAAACCTCTGACAATGCCGGTGATGGCACCACTACCGCCACCGTCCTGGCCGAAGCGATCTATCGTGAAGGATTAAAGAATGTTACTGCCGGTTCAAACCCGATGGCCTTGAAACGCGGGATCGAAAAAGCAGTGATCAAAGTCGTTGAAGAATTAGGCAAGCTTTCTACTCCGATCAAAGATAAAAAGGAAATTGCTCAGGTTGCCAGCATCGCGGCTAACTCTGATACCAATATCGGCGAATTAATTGCCGAAGCCATGGATAAAGTAGGTAAAGATGGCGTAATCACCGTGGAAGAAGCAAAATCAACTGCTACTACCTTGGATGTCGTAGAAGGAATGCAGTTTGACCAGGGGTATTTATCACCCTACTTTGTAACCGATACAGAGAGAATGGAAGTGCTTTTAGAAGATGCTTACATTCTTATTTATGAGAAAAAAATATCTTCAATCAAGGATATCCTGCCCTTATTGGAAAAAATTGCCCGGGCCGGAAAACCTTTATTAATTATTGCTGAAGAAGTTGATGGCGAAGCCTTGGCTACTTTAGTGGTTAACAAGATCCGGGGTACTTTTGTGGCTTGCGCGGTAAAAGCTCCCGGGTATGGCGATAGACGTAAAGCCATGCTGGAAGATATTGCCATTCTCACCGGCGGTAAAGCCATGACTGAGGATCTGGGTATTAAACTGGAAAATGTGGATATTGAGGATTTAGGACGCGCTAAAAAGATCAAGATCGACAAAGAAAATTCAACCATTGTCGAAGGCGCCGGCAAGAATGCCGCGATTCAAGCCAGGATTAATCAGTTGAAGAAACAGATCGAAGATACTGATTCAGATTATGACAAAGAGAAACTGCAGGAACGCCTGGCGAAATTAGCCGGTGGAGTCGCAGTGATCAATGTTGGCGCAGCTACCGAAACCGAGATGAAAGAGAAGAAAGCCCGCGTGGAAGATGCTTTACATGCCACTCGCGCAGCTACTCAAGAAGGAATTGTTCCCGGAGGCGGAGTTGCCTTTATTCGTACCATCGCAGCTTTAGATAAATTAAAGCTGGAAGGTGATGAAAAAATCGGCGCGGATATTGTAAAACGCGCTATCGAAGAGCCTTTAAGGCAAATTGCCCAAAATGCTGGTCTGGAAGGATCAGTAGTTGTGCAAAGGATTAAACAGGAAAAAACCAATATCGGTTATGATGTCAGTCAGGATGAATACGTAGATATGATCGAGGCCGGTGTTATTGATCCGACCAAAGTAACCCGCTCAGCTTTACAGAACTCTTCCAGTATTGCTGCGTTGTTACTTACTACGGAAGCGTTGATTGCTGATAAACCGGAGAAAGAGGATAAAATGCCTGCTATGCCTGCTGGTGGAATGGGCGGCATGGGTGGCATGGGTGGAGGAATGTATTAAAAAACAGCAAATAGTCGTTTTTTCGATGGAATAGAATAAAAGAGGACGCTTCATTTTTGATGAAACGTCCTCTTTTATTAAACAACACGCCCAATTAAATATCTATTGACAAATAATCCGGTTTAATATAAAATTATTAATCCTGTCAGGTATAATCCCAAGGTGAGTTAAGAATTCATAACTTGTTGCAAAACAACGATTTAATACACTACAAGGAGATTTTAAGATGGCGGAATGGATCGGTATAAACAGGCGCGCAAGAAGATGTTACGGTTTTGATGAAGTATCTTTAGTTCCCGGATCCCAAACGGTAAATCCTAACGAAGTCGATACAAGCTTTAAATTCAACGGAAAAAACTTCAAGATACCTATTTTAGCGGCAGCTATGGATGGAGTAGTCGATGTAAAATTTGCCATTGAAATGTCCCGCTTAGGAGGAATTGCGGTTTTAAACCTTGATGGTATCCAAACCCGCTATGAGAATCCGGATGAAGTGCTTGCGGATATTTCCAAAGCTACCCCTCAAAAAGCTACGGAATTGATCCAAACTGTTTATACTACGCCGATTAAAGAAAAACTAGTTACTAAAAGAGTCACAGAAATTAAAGACGCCAAGGCGATGGCGGTAGTCAGCTGTATTCCGGCTAACGCCGAAAAATTTTCAAAATTAGCTATCGCTGCCGGAGTAGATGTTTTTGTCATCCAATCCACAGTAACCACCCTTAAACATATCGCAACAGAATACAAAACATTAGACTTGGTAAAATTTTGCAAATCCGTAAAAGTTCCGGTCATATTAGGAAATTGCGTGACTTATGAGTCAACTTTAGAGCTTATGGGGACAGGAGCCAGCGGCTTATTAATTGGAGTAGGCCCGGGAGCAGCTTGCACCTCACGCGGGGTATTAGGCATCGGAGTTCCTCAGGTTACCGCCACGGTTGATGCCGCTGGAGCGCGGGATTTTTATTTTAAACGTACCGGAAAATATGTTTCCATTATTACTGACGGCGGGATGAATCGCGGCGGGGATATTTGTAAAGCCTTTGCCTGCGGAGCCGATGCCGTAATGATCGGTTCAAGTTTTGCCCGTGCCAAAGAAGCTCCCGGAAGAGGATTTCATTGGGGTATGGCTACTTCGCATGTTAATTTACCCCGCGGAACACGTATCCAAGTAGGGACCACCGGCACGCTCAAGGATATTTTACTTGGCCCGGCTAAAGTTGATGACGGTTCACAGAATCTTTTAGGCGCTTTAAAAACCTCCATGGGTTCCCTGGGAGCCTCTAATTTAAAAGAAATGCATGACGTAGAAATTATTATCGCCCCTTCAATTCAAACCGAAGGTAAAATTTTTCAGGTCAGCCAAAGAGTAGGAATGGGTAAATAAATGAAGAAAAAAAACAGAGCAAAAAAAGTTCAGGAAAGAAAAACCGGGATCACCAGGCAAACAGTATTAATTTTGGATTTTGGCTCCCAATATACACAATTGATCGCCCGCAGAGTAAGGGAGAATAAAGTTTTTTCAATGATTATTCCTTACAATACTCCGGCCAAAGAAATTGCTTTATTAAATCCTAAAGGAATTATTCTTTCCGGCGGACCGGCTTCGGTAGTTGACAAAAAGTCGCCCTATCCTGATGCCGGCATCTTTAAGTTAGGGATTCCGATTTTGGGTATCTGTTACGGAATGCAGGTAATCTGTGAATTATTAGGAGGCAAGGTTAAACATACCCGCGACCGCGAATTCGGGAAAGTAGAATTATTTATTGATGATAACAGCAATCTGTTCAGCCACCTACCGGGTAATTTCACCTGTTGGGCCAGCCATGGGGACTATGTAACCAAGATGCCGGCCGGTTTTCACACGATCGGTCACACCAGCAATACCCCTATCGCGGCAATCGCTAACTTCAAGAGAAAGATCTTTGCCGTACAGTTTCATCCGGAAGTGACCCACACGGAAAAAGGCAACCAGATTTTGAGCAATTTCTTATTTAAAGCCTGCGGGGCTTCCAGCCGCTGGACCATGCAGTCGTTTATCAAAGAATCGATTTTAAATATTAAAAAGACTATCGGAAAAGATAAGGTAGTTCTAGGTTTAAGCGGCGGAGTTGATTCTTCTGTAGCCGCTTTGTTAATCCACCGGGCAATCGGCAAGAATTTACGCTGTATCTTTATTGACAATGGCCTGCTCAGAAAAGGAGAAGCCGAACAGGTTAAAAATGTTTTTAAAGAAATGTACCATCTCAACTTGAGTTACGTGGATAGAAGTAAAAGATTCCTTGAACGTTTAAAAGGCGTAACTGATCCGGAAGAAAAAAGAAAAATCATCGGCAGTGAATTTATTAAGGTTTTTGAAGAAGAGGCTAAAAAGACCAAAGGTGTAAAATTCCTGGGCCAAGGCACGCTTTACCCGGATGTAATCGAATCCGTTTCCCCCACCGGAGGCCCGAGCAGAAAAATTAAGAGCCATCATAATGTCGGCGGGCTGCCTGCTCAAATGAACCTTAAGCTTATCGAGCCGTTGCGGGAATTATTTAAAGATGAGGCCCGGCAGATCGGCAGTCAATTGGGCTTACCGGAAAATATTATCCAGCGTCAACCTTTCCCCGGGCCGGGTTTGGCCGTTAGAATAATAGGAGAGATTGATATTCAAAAATTAGATCTCTTACGCGAAGCGGATAAACGCGTAATCGAAGAAATTACAAAAGCCGGGCTTTACGATCAGGTTTGGCAGTCTTTCGCGGTATTGCTCCCGATTAAAAGCGTAGGGATCATGGGAGATGAGCGTACTTATGAAAATGTCTGCGCTTTACGCTGTGTTTCCAGTTTTGACGGGATGACCGCGGATTGGGTAAAGCTTCCCTATGAAGTCATGGAAAGAATATCCAACCGTATCATTAATGAAGTAAAAGGAATTAACCGGGTAGTTTATGATATCAGCTCCAAACCTCCGGCCACGATCGAGTGGGAATGATTTGTTTAAATCTAAAAAACCTAGATAAGCGATAAGCCGTAAGTCGTAAGCTGCAGCTTAAAGCTTATAGCTTAAAACTTAAAGCTTTTTATGCCTGGTTCGGAATTCGTCCATCTCCATCTACATACACAATATAGTCTTCTTGACGGTGCCTGCCGTATACCTGAAATACTCGCTATTGCTAAAAGTTTTAAAATGGATTCCCTGGCCATTACTGACCATGGCAACATGTTTGGGGCGATCGAATTCTATTTAGAAGCTCAGAAAGCCGGGGTTAAACCTATTATTGGCTGCGAATTTTATGTCGCCCCGCAAAGCCGCCTGGAAAAAAGCAGCTCAGGGATCGAAGATGCCGCCAACCATTTAATTCTTTTAGCCCGCGATGAAGAAGGCTATCATAATTTAATGGAGCTGGTCTCCATCGCTTACCTGGAAGGATTTTATTACCGGCCGCGCATTGATAAAGAAGTTTTATCCCGGCATGCCGCCGGTTTGATCGGATCTTCAGCCTGCCTGAAAGGTGAAATTGCCTGCCTGATATTACAAAAACGCTTCAACGATGCTTTAAAAGCCGCCGATAACTTTCAAAATATACTGGGAAAAGGCAACTTTTACCTGGAAATTCAAGGCAATTCCATTCCCGAACAAAAAATCGCTAACGAAGGATTAGTTAAGATTTCACGTCAATTAGATATCCCTCTAGTTGCTACAAATGACGTACATTATCCAACCCGTGACCGGGCCGCTGCCCACGAAGCGCTACTGTGTATCCAAACCCAATCGACTCTGGATGACCCCAAACACATGCGTTTTCAGACCGAAGAATTCTATTTTACTTCTCCGGCAGAAATGAAAAAGCTGTTTAGCGATTATCCGGAAGCCCTAAAGAATACTTTGGAGATTGCCTCACGGTGTAACCTGGAGCTTAATTTTAAGCAACTGCATTTACCTAAATTTTCACCTCCCGAAGGAAAAGATAAAGAAGCCTATCTGCTGGAGTTATGCCAAAAGGGCATGACTGAAAAAAAACTTGATCAGGACCCTGAAGCGCAAAAAAGACTGGAACACGAACTGAAAATAATTAAACATATGGGGTTTATCAGTTACTTCTTGATTGTCCGGGATTTTATCGCTTATGCTAAAGCTCAGAATATTCCCGTGGGGCCCGGAAGGGGATCGGCGGCAGGAAGCCTGGTAAGCTATCTTTTAGGCATTACCGATCTTAATCCGTTGAATTACGGCTTAATTTTCGAAAGATTCCTTAATCCCGAACGTTTGGGGATGCCGGATATTGATATCGATTTCTGTTATGAACGCCGGCAGGAAGTAATCGATTATGTCACCCAGAAATACGGGCGGGAAAATGTCGCCCAAATTATTACTTTCGGAACAATGCAGGCCCGCGGAGTAATCCGGGATGTCGGCCGGGTAATGGCAATTCCTTACGCTCAAGTCGACCGGATCGCTAAATTGATCCCGGCCGAACTGGATATGACGCTTAAAAAAGCCATGGAGAGTGAGGAGGAATTAAATAACCTTTATAAAACCGACCCGCAAATTACCAAACTGATCAATGTTGCCCAATCCCTCGAAGGTTTAAACCGCCATGCTTCAGTGCATGCCGCCGGGGTAATAATTTCGGATAAACCGCTGAAAAATTATACGCCTTTATTTAAAACCGGAGACGACCAGATCACTACCGGCTATAGCATGGGAATGCTGGAAAAAATCGGCTTGCTTAAAGTTGATTTTTTGGGGTTAAGAACACTGACGGTAATTGATGAAACTGTAAAATTGGTCAATAAGATCCACGGTATTCAAATTGATTTTGAGAAAATCCCCCTTAATGACCCCAACACTTATAAACTGCTGGCTTCCAGCCATACGATCGGAATATTCCAGGTAGAAAGCTCCGGAATGCGCGATTTGCTCAAAAAACTTGTGCCTGAGCGTTTCGAAGATTTAATCGCCCTGATCGCGTTATACCGGCCGGGACCGATCGGCTCCGGCATGTTAGATGATTTTATGAAACGTAAACATGGCACCATTCCGATTAAATATGAACACCCTAAACTTGAGCCGATCCTTAAAGAAACTTACGGGATAATGGTTTACCAGGAACAAATTATGCAAATTGCCTCCGCTTTAGGCGGATTTTCGCTGGCCCAAGCTGATATCTTACGTAAAGCCATGGGTAAAAAGATCCCCGAAATTATGGAGAAAGAACGCAAAAATTTCCTTAATGGATGCGTTAAAAACGGAATTAAAGAGAGCACCGCCAGCAAAATATTCGATCTGATCGAGTACTTCTCCGGTTACGGATTTAATAAATCACACTCTACCGCTTACGCCCTGGTTTCTTACCGCACGGCTTATTTAAAAGCCAATTACCCGGTGGAATTCATGTCTGCTCTGCTTACCTCTGAGCGCGATAATACCGATAAAATCGTAGAATACGTTAATGAATCCCTGCGCATGGGCCTGAAAATCCAGCCGCCCGACATTAATGAAAGCGAAGCGCTATTTAAGGTCGAGGATGCTGCAAATATCCGTTTTGGCCTGCTGGCGATTAAAAATGTCGGAAGAGGCGCAGTTGAATCGATCGTTGCCCAAAGAGAGAAAGCAAAATTCACATCCTTGGAAGATTTATGCCAGCGGATTGATTTAAGACTGGCTAATCGTAAAGTTTTAGAAAGTCTGATTAAATGCGGGGCTTTGGATTGTTTCAAAATGGCGCGGGCAAAAATGTTCGCCAGTCTTGATCAAATATTAGAAGGTGCCCAAAGGACGCAGAAAGAAAAATCCAGCGGGCAGCTTTCATTCTTCGACCAGGCAGTAAAAAGTAACGGCTTCGGCAAGACTGTCAACAATTTAGTAGATTGTAAAGAATGGCCTGAACCGCAACTTTTGGCTTTTGAAAAGGATATGTTGGGTTTTTATGTCAGCGGACACCCTTTAGCGCGTTATGCTAACCAGCTCAAACGCTTCGTTTCCACCTCAACGGTTAACCTGCATGAACACAAAGACCAGGATATTATTAAAATCGTCGGATTAATTGCCAAGATTAAAAACACGGTTACCCGTGCCAAACAAGAGAAAATGGCGATTTTAAAAATCGAGGATTTAGACGGTGCCGTAGAGGTATTGGTTTTCCCCAGGGCATACGCTAAAATAAGTTCATACATTCAAGCCAACACCATCGTGCATATCCGGGGAGTGCTGGACTTAAAAGAAGAGACTCCGAAGATTATTGCGGAAGATATTTTTCCTTTTGAAGCAATTTACAAACTCATTAGCGCGATAAACATTAATTTGGCCGGATTAAGGGAGAATATCTTTGAATCCTTAAAAACTTTACTGGCCACCCACCGCGGTAATGTCCCGGTATATTTGCGCCTAGAAGCCGGGCCGACCGGTAAACAAGCACCCGCTAAAACCCGGGTACAATTAATTGTAGGCGAAGGGTTGTATGTCGATCCCAGCGAAAAACTTATCCAGGATTTAGATGAACTTTTAGGCCCTGAACACTTTTCATTGGTAATTTAGGGCAAAGAAAGCCGCGTTTTAATCAACGGCTAAACCCAAGATGAATACTTAACGGATAAATTTAGGCTTGACATTGTAACTTTCTGCTGTTATTATACTTAGCAATAGGGGGTGCAAGATGACCAAAAAAGATATTGTCTTAAAAGTTTCCGATGAAACTAACCTTAAGCAAATAGACGTCAAAAAAATAGTCCAAAAGACCTTCGATTGCATTATCGATGCTTTGATCAGGGGCGAAAAAATCGAATTACGTAATTTTGGCGTTTTTAAAGTAAAACAAAGAAGAAGCCGCACAGGCAGAAATCCGCGAACTAATCAGGTTATCCCTGTCCCGCCCAGAAAAGTAGTTGTCTTTAAAGCTGGCTTGGAAATGAAGCAAAAAATTAAATAAACTAAACTAATTTAAAATAACCAATTACTATTTATAAGTATAAATCCGGTAATTTAATTCTAGTTACCAAGTATTTAATTTAATTACATGTTTAAAAGAATCCCCGGGACTAAAGACATCTTACCTAATGAATCATCCTCCTGGCAAACTCTGGAAGCCACAGCGCGTAGAATATTCTGTCTATATAATTATCAAGAAATTCGTACGCCGGTTATTGAAGAAGCTTCACTTTTTAACCGTACTTTAGGGGCGGCCACCGAAATTGTGCAAAAGCAGATGTTCCTTATCCATAACCAAGAAGATACTTACGCGCTGCGCCCCGAAGGGACGGCCTCGATCGTCCGCAGCTACTTGGAAAATAATTTAGATAAAACCTGCGGTTTCTCAAAATTATATTATATCGGTCCGATGTTCCGCCTGGAGCGTCCGCAAAAAGGAAGGTTGCGCCAATTCCACCATATCGGAGCTGAAGCTCTGGGTTCGCCGGCAGCCAGCCTGGATATAGAAGTAATCAGCTTAGTAGAGCAATTACTAAAAAGTTTCGGAATTTCAGGTTATAAGATCAAACTTAACAGTTTGGGCTGTCCTAAAGATAAGCAGGTCCTTAGCGCTGCTTTGAAGGAAAATTTACGGGAAAAATTACCGCATTTGTGCGCGGATTGCCAGCAGAGAGCTAAGCATAACGTATTAAGAATTCTTGACTGTAAAAACGAGGACTGTAAAAAAATCGTTAAAGCCCTTGACCTGAAAACCGCCCATCTTTGTCCGGAATGCGGCGAACATTTTGAAGAAGTAAAAACCGGTCTGAATAATCTGGGTATACCCTTCCAGATCGATCCGCACTTAGTACGCGGATTGGATTATTACACCCGCACGGTATTTGAAATTACACATAGCGATTTAGGCAGCCAGGATGCCATTGGGGCAGGCGGCCGTTATAATAATTTAGTTAGTGAATTAGGCGGGCCGGACCTGGGGGCGATTGGTTTCGCTTTTGGGGTCGAGCGGCTTCTTTTGGTGCCGAACACCTTGGATCAGAACCCTCCTAAAAAATTAGTTTACTTAATCACTCTGGGAGATACGGCAAAATCTGCGGGCTTAAAAATATTAAATCAACTTAGAAATGCCCAAATACCTGCAGATATGGATTATCTGAATAAATCATTAAAAGCCGCCATGCGCGCGGCTAATGACGCCGGGGCAACCTCGGTGCTCATCTTAGGGGATGATGAATTAAAGAAGAACACTATTTCAGTCAAAGATATGGCTGATAGCACACAAAGAGAAGTTAGTTTAGAAAATTTAACCAAGGAATTAAAATGTTAAGAACGCATACCTGCGGAGAATTAAAGGGCACCGATACGGGAAAACCGGTGACCCTCTGCGGCTGGGTGGCTAACCGGCGTGACCATGGAAAATTAATTTTTATTGATATCCGCGATCGTTACGGCCTTACGCAAGTAGTTTTTATCCCTAAAGAATCCGGGGAAGCCCATAAATTAGCCCAAGATTTAAGAAATGAGTTTGTGGTTAAATTAAAAGGAGTGGTTAATAACCGGCCGAAAGGGACCATCAACTCCAAGTTATCCACCGGAGAAATAGAAGTTTTGGCGCAAGAGCTGGAAATTTTAAACCCCAGCAATACCCCGCCGTTCGAGATTCTGGATGAAACCGATATTACCGAGGAGCTTCGCCTTAAATACCGCTACCTGGACCTAAGAAGAACTAAGGTGTTTAAAAACCTGCTTTTAAGAAGCGACCTTTATAAAGTCATCCGCGGTTATTTAGGAAAAAGAGATTTCATTGAATGTGAAACCCCGATACTTACCAAATCTACCCCTGAAGGCGCCCGGGATTATTTGGTTCCTTCACGGGCAAATTTAGGACAATTTTTTGCCTTACCTCAATCTCCGCAATTATTTAAGCAGATACTCATGGTAGCCGGGGCAGAAAGATATTACCAGATCGCTAAATGTTTCCGGGATGAAGACCTGCGCGCTGACCGCCAGCCGGAATTTACCCAATTAGATATTGAAATGTCTTTCATTAACGAAGAGGATGTTTTCAGCCTGGCTGAAGGCCTGATGCAATTAATCTTCAAGGAATTAAAAAATATCGATATCCCGGTACCTTTCACCAGGATCAGCTATAAAGAAGCAATGGAAAAGTATAAATGTGATAAGCCGGATTTAAGGGAACATCTAAAGATGGATTTTGCTTTCTGCTGGGTCGTGGATTTCCCGCTCTTCAAATTTAATACCGAAGAGAACCGCTGGGAAAGCGAACATCATCCTTTTACCGCTCCGGCCGTCGAAGATCTGGAAAATTTAGAGCAGGCCCCGGATAAAGTTAAATCCCGCTCTTATGATTTGGTGTTAAACGGAATGGAGCTGGGTTCAGGTTCGATCAGAATCCACCGCCAAGAGCTCCAAGAAAAAATCTTTAATATTATCGGCCTGGAGAAAGAAGAAATTCAGAAACGTTTTGGTTTTCTTCTGGAAGCTTTTCAATTCGGCGCCCCGCCGCATGGAGGAGTAGCTTTTGGGTTGGACCGGCTTTTAGCCATACTTTCCGGAGAAACAAGTATCCGGGAAGTGATCACTTTTCCCAAAAACTCAAATGCTTTCTGTCCGTTAACTAGCGCGCCTTCGGATGTTACAGATAAACAATTAAAAGAATTAGGTCTAACCGTAAAAAAGGGAGGGAAGTAAAATGATCAGCTATAAACTAGCAGGAATTTGTGTATTAACCTCAACGCTGGCATTATCGGGTTGCGTGGCCAGAACCTATGAATTAACCAGAGATAGAGTCGACCAGGAACTTTCACCGGTAACCGGTAACCGCGGTTACATTATGGGAAAAGCCCCGGAACCCCAGGAAAGAAAAACTACCCGCACTACCAGGGTCTTTGAGCTGGAGTTAGGGCAGACCAATAAGACCAAAACCAGCTGTCCGGCAAATACTCCGTTATCAACCGCCGGACTGGAAGAGCCCAGAATGATCCAGGAAACCGCCCCGGAAGTACAAGCCGAGGAAACAAATTTGAATTTTGAAAACTATACCGTCGCCAAAAACGATACGCTGCAGAAAATTTCGAATAAATTCTACGGGACAACTAAAAGGTGGATGAAAATTTATGAAGCCAATAAAGATGTCCTGCGCGGTCCGGATAAACTTTATCCCGGTCAAGTCATAAAAATTCCTGCTGGCGCCAGGGTAGAAGCAAAAAGCCGGGCAATGCTTGAGCCAAAGGAAAATCTTAAATAAGCTCAAGTGAAATCGGCAAGCGCTTAAAAAAGGTAAGCCTGGTTTTTAAAATAAACGGCTTTGAACTTTTATTATGGATAAAATAATCCAGTTTGTATCCCAAAAGGAGACCCAGGAGCTCCTGGGCGCCCAGGATGCCAATCTTAAAAGCATCCAGGATGAATTTAAGGTCAAGCTTACCTTGCGCGGTGAACACTTAAAAATAAGCGGAAGCGCCGCGAATGTTAAAAAAACCAGCCAATTAGTTGAATATCTTTTATCCGGTTTACGAGCCGGCAGCAGTGAAATCGGCCAAACCGACCTGGCTTGTTTAATATCTAATTTAAAACGCGGAAAAAAATCCCTGCAGCTGGATGAATTTGATAACGGGATTACCCGCTCAATCGCCGGAAAACAGATTGGCCCTAAAACCAACGGGCAAAGAGAGTATGTGGAAGCCATCCAAAAACATGATATTGTCTTTGGGGTTGGACCGGCGGGGACAGGCAAGACCTATTTAGCGATGGCTTGCGCGGTTGAGGCGTTAAAAAAACAGGAGGTCCGGCGGATCATTTTAACCCGTCCGGCGATCGAAGCCGGAGAATCGCTAGGTTTTCTTCCCGGAGACCTCCAAGCCAAAATCTCTCCCTATTTAAGGCCGCTTTACGATGCCTTATATGACATGATGGATGCCCGGAGGATTGAAAGTTATATCGAAACCGGGATAATTGAAGTTGCTCCGCTGGCTTACATGCGAGGCAGGACGCTCAACGACGCTTTTATTGTTTTAGATGAAGCGCAAAATTGCACGGCTGAACAAATGAAAATGTTCCTAACCCGGTTAGGATTTGATTCTAAGGCCGTGATTACCGGAGACGTAACTCAAAGCGATCTACCCGGAGCCAAACCTATCGGCCTGCTGCAAGCGCAGGAAATTCTTAAGGAAATCGAAGGGATTAAATTTATCTACTTTAGTGGTTGCGATGTAGTCAGGCACTCATTAGTGCAAAGAATAATTCACGCCTATGAAAAAACTGTTCAATAAAACCAACTTACTGGCTATCGGGTTTTGCCTTTTCATTTTTCTTTTCAGCTACCTTATCCATATAAATCTAGGCATTCCTTTTTTTCTTATACTGCTGTATCTTTGTTTCTACAAAAGATTCACCAAGAATAAAGCAGCCAGGCTGCTTAATTTAAATTTTCTTTTTTTAATCTCTTTTTGCCTGGGTTATTATTTAATTAATCAGGGATTATCCTTCTATTTTATACCGGTTACCATTATCCCCATGCTCTGCGTACTATTATTTAATAATCCCGGGGTGGCTTATTTTTTATCACTGACTACTTCAATCGCCCTGGCCAGCTTAAGCCCGGAACCTTTTAAGGCCTGCTTTCTTTTTGTAACCTCATGTATCTGCGCAATATTATTGGTAGATCAGGCCCGTAAACGTTCGCAGGTAATCCGGGCCGGAATCATCGCCGGCGCGCTGCAGCTGGTGGGATTAATACTCCTGGAACATTTCAGGATCGCGCATACGCAAAGGTACCTGGTAATTTTAATCAATGGGCTACTTTCCGGAATCATTACTTTAGGAATCTTACCTTTTTTTGAATATATCCTGCAGACAGTCACTAATATTAGTCTCCTGGAACTGGCGGATTTTAACCAGCCTATTTTACAAAGAATGATTTTAGAAGCGCCCGGAACCTATCATCATAGTTTGGTCGTCGGGAACCTTTCAGATTCGGCCTGTTCAGCAGTGGGGGCTAACGGACTTTTAGCCAGAATCGGGGCATATTATCACGATATCGGCAAGCTGCAGAAACCCGATTATTTTATTGAAAATCAAGATATTAACAAGAATGCCCACGATGAACTTACTCCAACCATGAGTAAGCTGATTATCATGAATCATATTAAAGAAGGGTTGGAATTGGCCAAAAAGTATCATTTAAGCCCGATCCTTTGGGATTTTATTCAACAACACCACGGCAACAGCCTGGTTTATTATTTTTATCGCAGGGCACTGGAAGGCAAAGAAGAAAACCAGGAGGTGTCCGAAGAGGGGTTCCGCTATCCCGGGCCGAAACCCAACACTAAAGAGACCGCGATCGTATTATTAGCAGATTCCGTAGAAGCAGCCACGCGGAGTTTAAAAGATCCTGCGCCGGATAAAATCGAAGAGACGGTACATAAAGTAATTAACAATAAATTTATTGACGGGCAGCTTGATGAGTGCGACCTTACTTTGAAGGATATTGAGAAAATATCCATCATCTTCATTAGAATATTAAGCGGCATCTACCATAGCCGGGTTAATTACCCTCAGAATTAAGTGCAGATTACTTTTTGGAACCTGCAAAAAAGGGTTCCTCTTAAGACCGGAAAAATAAAAAAATTAATTCGTAAAGTACTCCAAGGCGAGCGGGTAAAAAAAACCGGCTGGATTAATCTTTGTTTTGTCGATAATTTGCAAATTAAAAAGTTTAACGCTAAATACCATCATACTAAAAGCCCAACCGATGTTTTAGCTTTTGACTCTAGCGATAAAAAAGAAAAAGGCGTTCTGCGTGCCGATATCATGATTTCAACCCAAGTGGCTTTAAAACAAGCGGCTGATTTCAAAACCACTGTCGATTATGAAATTTCCCTTTACGTGGTGCATGGTATACTGCACATTTTAGGTTATGATGACCGCAGCCGCCTACAAACAAAACTGATGCGTAAAAAAGAAAGTCAATATGTCAATTGATCGTGCCCAGGGGTTAGTTTTAAATAAGCGGGATTTGCGCGAAACTTCCCTGATCGTGGATTTTTATACTAAAGAATTCGGTAAAGTTTGCGGGGTGCTCAAAGGTATCCGCACTGACCCAAAGAAATTTGCCTCAAATTTAGAACCTTTTTCGCTAAATGAAATTATCTTCTATAGAAAAACGCATTCCAGCATTCATTTAGTAAGCCAGGCGGATAAAATTGACAACTTTACCCGCATCAGGCAGAATATTGACAGGACAACCACGGCGGGTTTTATGATGGAGCTGGTCAGTTCGATAATGCAGGCGGAAGATAAAAATGAAGAGATCTTCGATCTGGCTTTGGCCGCTCTTAAAGAACTGGAAACTAACTACAGCCCGGAAAAGATCGCTACCATATTTAAAATTAAAATACTCAGCCTCTCCGGATTTAAACCGCATCTTGATTCCTGCGTTACCTGTTTGGATAAAATAATGGGGCAATCCAAATTCAGCCTGGCTTTAGGCGGTTTGCTTTGCCCGC
Source organism: Candidatus Omnitrophota bacterium (assembly GCA_035402765.1). Classification (GTDB taxonomy): domain Bacteria; phylum Omnitrophota; class Gorgyraeia; order Gygaellales; family Profunditerraquicolaceae; genus UBA6249. Next base: position 20,459 of record DAONDX010000003.1, on the reverse strand, counting down.
GCTGTATGCCAAAAGATCCAACTGCCCGTTCGATCTTCCGGGGAACCATTGCCACTGTCTTGCATATTGAAAAAAACAGCTTTAATAATTCTTTAACCCTGGGGATGAATCCCCAGATAAAAAAAGAATTGGATATTATTTTAAATGCTTTCTTAAACTTTCACCTGGGCCGGGAACTAAAATCCCAAAAGCTAATTAATAAATTAGAGGTGGGGGTAGGATAAAATATTTCGGTGGAAAACGGTATTGCGCCGGTGTCGTCTAAAGAGTTTTACACCCGGCGCTAATAGGTATTGCGCCGGTGTCGTCTACGTAGACGAGGAGGGGAGAAATGAAAATTGTAGTTGTCGGTCCGGGAGCCATCGGTTGTCTTTTTGCGGCATTTCTGGCAAAATCAAAAGAAGAAATCTGGCTGTTGGATAAAAACAGCGAACGGGCAGCCAAAATCAACGCCGGCGGCATTTCCCTGGAGGGAGAAAGCGGCTCTTGGCAGATAAAAGTAAAAACTACCAGCAAACCCGCAGAGATCGGAAAAGCGGATTTAATCCTTGTCTGCGTAAAATCATTCCATACTAAACTGGCGGTTGAACAAATCAAGCCGCTTCTGTCCGCTGAAACCAAAATTCTAACTTTACAAAACGGTATCGGTAATGTTGAAATTATTTCTGAACTGGCCGGCAGCGACAGGGTAATCGTCGGAGTAACCAGCGAAGGGGCTACTTTAACCGATACCGGAAAGATCCGGCATGCCGGACGCGGAGAAACAGTTATTGGGACCATCGATGGTAAGATCCCGGTTCAAATGCGCGCGATCCGCGAAACATTTAATAAAGTCGGTTTTGAATGCAAGATGTCGCGTGATATAAAAAGCCTGCTTTGGTCAAAACTAATCATTAACGTGGGCATTAACGCTCTTTCGGCGGTCACGCGCCTGCCTAACGGCAGGCTGATAGAATATGAGGGGACCCGGAGGATCTTAAGGGACGCGGTTACGGAAGCTGCTCGAGTTGCCAAAAGAAAGCGTATAAAATTAATCTTTGATGACCCGCTGGCTAAAGTAGAAGCGGTTTGCGAAGGAACCCAAAATAACCTTTCTTCAATGCTGCAAGACATATTAAGAAAAAAGCGCACGGAAGTAGATTTTATCAACGGCGTTATTGTGCGGTTAGGGCAAGAACTAGGTATTGAAGTGCCTACTAATAAGTTTCTTCTGGATTTAGTCAAGACTATGGAATCCAGCTACGCCCAGTCTGCGCATGAATAAACTCAAGCCTTAAAAATTACTTAATCTTAGCCCAAACCTTAACTTTATCACCATGGCTTTTAGCGGAAAAACTCGAAAAATTTTAGTGGTTTTTTTGATCATTGGATGGTCATTTGTTTTAATTTATCCAATGCTCAGCTCCAAATTCCCCAAACACCCGTTAAAAGAAGGGCCGCTTTACCGGGATAACCGCCTTTTGATGGGCACTTTTTGGGAAGTAACTTCACCGAACCGGCAAGCCGCAGCAATTGTATTTTCGGAAGCCTCCCGGATCGAACAATTATTGAGCAAATACATCCCGACCAGTGAAGTCGCTCAACTTAACCGTCTAGGAAGATTAAAAGTAAGCCCGGATACTTTTTACATTATTAAAAAATCCCAGGAATTCAGCCGGCTAAGTCAGGGAGCTTTTGATATTACCGTTGCCCCGTTAGTTGACCTTTGGGGGTTTACCAATAAGGAATTTCGGATACCAGACAGCGCCCGGATCCAGGCTGTTTTAAGATTAGTGGGTAACGATAAAATTATTTTACATGAAAATGATAATGTGGTAGAATTCAGGCTTCAGGGTACTCAAATCGATTTAGGAGGGATTGCCAAAGGATTCGCCCTGGATTGCGCAGTCAAAAAACTAAAAGAAAATAATATCAACAGCTGCCTGATTAACGCCGGCGGCCAAATTTTTTGCCTGGGGGATAGATCCGGCCAGCCTTGGAAAATTGCAATCCGCAGCGCGCGTAAAGCTGAAATTTCCGGTACGCTAGAATTAAAAAATCAATCCGCTTCCACCAGCGGAGATTACCAGCAGTATTTTTTAGTTAAGAACAAACGTTACTGCCATATTATCGACCCTCAGACCGGTTACCCGGCGCAAACAGGGATTTCTTCCGTAACCGTAGTCGCCGATAACGGCCTGGAGGCAGATGCATTTTCCACCGCAGTATTTGTTTTAGGTAAACAGAAAGCTCAAAACTTGGCAAAGAAATTCGAAAACCTTAAAATTATAATTACCGAATGAACTATCTGCCTAAAAAATTTATTTTTCTCTACTACATCATCGGCCTGCCGGTAATTGATTCGCTTACCGGAAAAAAAATCGGCCGCATTAAAGATCTGGTCGCCTCGCTTAAAGAAATGTATCCGAGGATAACCGGATTAATTATGCGGAACAAAAAGAACAAAGATATTTATTTGCCCTGGGGCAGCGTAAAAATGATGGTAGAAGAGAAGGGGATTTTTATTGAAAATTACCTGGCGGTAGCTCAAGAGCAGTTTGTGCCGGCCGAAAATGAACTTTTGCTTAAAGAAATTTTCTGGGATAAACAAATCGTGGATATCCACGGTTCAAAAGTAGTCCGGATCAATGACCTGCACCTTTTAAGGGAAGGCTTGAGCCTTTGGGTGGTCCACGTGGATATCGGGATTACCGGCTTATTGCGCAGATTAGGATGCAGTAAGATATTCGAGTTTATGATAAAACTGGTTTCTTCATATGAAGTTGAGGACAGGATTATTTCCTGGAAATATGTTCAGCCTATTAACGGGCCTATCGGTTCCGATGCCCTGTCATTAAAAGTCCACCATTCTAAATTGTCCGAACTGCACCCGGCGGACATTGCCGATATCTTAATTGACTTGGGCACGGAGGAAAGATTGAATATACTTAAATCTATGGATAAGGCTACCGCCGCCCGGACAATTCAGGAGCTCCCCATCAAGATCCGCCTCCAGGTTGCCGAATTGCTTGACCAGAAACTTTTGATTGAGATCATCAATGAAATGCCTATGGATGAAGCTGTCGATTTATTTTCCGAGATGCCGATCAAAAAGATGAACGCGTTGTTTACCCGGCTGCCTGCGGAAAAAGTCGCCCAAATCTCAAGCCTTCTAGGCCACGCTAATGATATTGCCGGCAGTATTATGAGTACGGAATTCATTTGTATCAGGCAGGCCATGACCGCGGCGGAAGCTTTAGAAAAAACCAAAAAGGAATCGACCCGTAAAAAAGAATCATATTATATATATGTGCTCGATGACAATGATGCTTTAGCCGGAGTTGTAACTTTACAACAGCTGCTTACCACATCAGGAGAAAAGATCGTTTCCGATTTTATGCGTAAACGCGTAGCCAAGGTGAAAATTAAAACTAAAATTAAGGATGTAGCGGAAGTTTTTTATAAATATGATTTTACGGTTGTGCCGGTAATCGATAAAGCGGGAAAAATCCAAGGCATCATTACTATGAAGGATGCTTTTGAAGCAGTATTTCACCAAATCCGTAAAGAAACGGAGCAGGTACAATGAGCTTCTGGAAAACACTCAAAGATAAACCTTTAATCCGGAACCTGATCGTATTTCTTGCTGTGCTGGGACCGGGGATTATCACCGGCAGCGTGGACAATGATGCCGGCGGCATTACCACCTATTCTGTAGCCGGTGCGGTTTTTGGTTATAAGCTTTTATGGACATTGATCCCGTCTTTTATCATCCTGGCCGTAGTCCAGGAAATGAATGCCCGGATGGGAATTGTCACCGGCAAGGGTTTAGCCGACTTGATCCGGGAAAACTTTGGGGTCAAGATAACTTTTTTTATTTTTTTGGGATTACTGATCGCCGATATTGGAAATACCGCCACGGAATTCGCCGGAGTTGCCGGAAGTATGGATGTTTTCGGGATAAGTAAATATATCTCCGTTCCATTAACCGCAATCGCCGTTTGGATATTAGTTGTAAAAAGTAATTATAAGACCACGGAAAGAATATTCCTGCTGTTTAGCTTTTGTTTATTATCCTACATTGTTTCAGCGGTATTAGCCAAACCGGATTGGAGACAAATCGGTTCGGATTTTATCAAACCCAACATGCAGGTCAATAAGGAATATTTGGGTATGGTCCTGGGGATAGTCGGTACAACCATCGCTCCCTGGATGCAATTTTATATGCAATCAGCGGTAATCGAAAAACGCATCAAGATCGAAGACTATAAATTTGTAGTTTGGGATGTAATTATTGGTTGTATAGCTACAGTAGTCGTGGCGTTTTTTATCATTGTCGCCTGCGCGGCAACTTTACATCAAAACGGGATATCGATTAACGAAGCTAAGGACGCGGCAGTTGCTCTTAAACCATTCGCCGGAATATTCGCCTCCCAGCTTTTTGCCTTTGGCTTGTTTGTCGCTTCCGTGTTTTCGGCAACCATTCTTCCTTTAGCCGCGGCGTTTTATATCAGCGAAGCCTTTGGATTCGAAGCCGGGATCAATAAAAAAATAAATGAAGCTCCGCAATTCTATTCATTATTTACATTTATTATCCTGGCCGCAGCGATCATCATCCTTATTCCAAATGCCCCGTTAATTACGATTACCCTTTGGAGCCAGATTCTTAACGCCATGTTGCTTCCGGTAGTGCTTATTTCGATGGTTACCATGGTAAACAATCGAAAGATTATGGGCAAATATACTAACAATCTCTTTCAGAATACCGTGGGGTGGTCGACGACGGTTATTCTTATCTTGATGACGATCATGCTTATAATTTCACCGTTATTAAACTATCTGCATAAATTATTCTTAAGAAACTAAAATGAATAGTAAAATTTCGGTCGATTCCATTATCGCTTTAAAAAACAAACGAAAAATCACCATGCTGACGGCCTATGACTATCCGATCGCCAGTCTGGTGGACCGTGCCGGCATCGATATCATTTTAGTCGGAGATTCTCTGGCTAACGTTGTATTGGGTTTGGAGTCTACCCGGCAAGTAGGTATGCCGGAAATGCTGCATCATACTAAAGCGGTAAGCCGGGCGGTAAAAAATGCTTTACTGATCGGCGATATGCCTTACAGCTCTTATCAGCTTAACCCTAATGAATGCGTAGCCAATGCTCAAAAATTTATCAGCCAAGCCGGCTGCCTGGGCGTAAAACTGGAGTGGTTTGACAATTGTTTGGAAGTAACTGAACAAATTATTAAAGCCGGCATCCCGGTAATGGGGCATATTGGTTTAACTCCGCAGACCGTAGATAAAATCGGCGGTTTTAAATGCCAGGGCAAAGACGCCCTCGCCGCTAAACGCCTGATCCAGCAGGCAAAAGAACTTGAAGAAAAGGGATGTTTTGCCCTGGTATTAGAATGCATCCCGGATAAAATTGCCCAGCTGATTACTAAAAAAATAAAAATCCCCACACTGGGCATCGGAGCCGGAATACATTGTGACGGACAAGTCCTGGTCATCAATGATCTGCTGGGCTTGTTTGAACGCTACAGCCCGAAATTTGTTAAAAAATATGCCAATCTTTCCCCGCTCATCCTGGAAGCCATAGAAAATTTTAAAAATGATGTTCTGCAGGAGAAATTTCCTGATCCAGAGCATTCTTTTACGATTAAGGAAGAGGAATTTAAAAAGATCGATGCCTGCTAACCGTTGGGTTAAAATTTTTACCCGCACCGTAATTTTGTTGATCTGCCTGGCATTTATTGTTAAATTCGCCGGTCCTAATATCTTAAGGCAATACATTAGCTATGGTATCGGTAATTGTAAAAGTTCTCCGATACTTTGCATGCAACCGGATGAGAAAATTTTCCAACCCCAGATCAACACCGAATACCGGGATACCTTAATTCCTCATGCATTCCCCCGGATGACGGTTTCCGTGCCCAAAGGGTTTACCTTAGTTCAGGAATTAATTAAACAGCGTTATTATAAAAAAAGACACCCCAATAATAATGCGGTTATTTACCTGTTGATCCAGGAACCGGATGCTTTTATAAAACTTTATCCGGACGTGCAAAAACAGGGGATTAAAGATAACTATGAGTTTATCAACCGCCTGATGTACGCTAACCTTGATCGGGTAAATAATATTACCGATGCTTTTTTTATAATTATGAAAAGCATTTTTACTCCGGATGTGGGCAACCAAAGCACCGCTAAAATGATCAAATTCGAGTTCAACGGAATGAGAGGTTTCATTAACTACTCTATGGCTAAACCGAATAATTATTTTGACTGCAATGTCTCCGATCCTGATGGAAATTTCTTTAAGGTATATATAAAAGACATCGGCGCCTCACTGGACTTAAATAATGTATTTGCAATAATTTCTACGCTTAAACCGGTTAACTAGGCTTAAGGATTTAGCTTGCTTTTTTAAACAGATTGTGCTAAAAGTATAAAACTATGGCTGAAAATTTAATGGATAAAATTGTTTCCCTCTGCAAGCGCCGGGGTTTTATTTTTCAAGGCAGCGATATTTACGGAGGATTGGCTAATACCTGGGATTACGGCCCCTATGGAGTGGAATTAAAGAATAACCTTAAGCACGCCTGGTGGAAAGCCAATGTCCAGGAACGTAACGATATCCTGGGTATGGACTGCGCTATTCTAATGCACCCCCGGGTTTGGGAAGCCAGCGGCCATGTGCATAACTTCTTTGATTTAAAAAGCGACTGTAAAGGCTGTAAGAAACGTTTTAAAAGCGCTGACCTTAAAGACACCGCTAAATGCCCCGAATGCGGAGGAGAGCTTACCGAAGCCCGGCCGTTTAACCTTATGTTTAAGACTTATCAGGGCCCGGTTGAAGAATCCGGCAATGAAATACATCTGCGCCCGGAAACGGCGCAAGGAATGTTTGTCAACTTTCTTAATATTCTGGATTCCCGCCATCCCAAGCTTCCTTTCGGCCTGGCGCAGATCGGAAAATCATTCCGCAATGAAATAACCCCGGGAAATTTTACTTTCCGTACGCGCGAATTTGAGCAAATGGAGATTGAGTATTTTGTGCACCCTCAAGATGCACAACGGGCGCTTGAGGAATGGATCCAGAACCGGTTTAACTGGTACCTGGAATTAGGGATCAAAACCGAGAATTTAAGAAAACGCCAACACGGAAAAGATGAGCTGGCGCATTATGCGCACGCCTGCATGGATGTAGAGTATAACTTTCCTTTCGGCTGGGCAGAATTAGAGGGGATTGCCAACCGCGCGGATTACGATTTAAAACAACACGCTCAGTACAGCGGAAAAGATTTACAATATTTTGATGACCAGAAAAAAGAAAAATTCTTTCCTTATATTATCGAACCTTCCGGCGGAGTAGACCGGGGAGTTCTGGCTTTTTTAATTAACGCTTATCGGGAAGAACAAGTCAAAGAAGACACCCGGGTAGTTTTAAAATTACACAAAGATTTAGCACCGGTCAAAGCGGCGGTGCTGCCGCTTTTACGCAACCGGCCGGAAATCGTTGAATTAGCCAAAAATATCTCCGGGGATTTAAAAAAATCTTTTGCTGCTGTTTATGATGATACCGGCTCAATCGGTAAACTCTACCGCAGGCAGGATGAAGTAGGCACGCTTTATTGTGTAACCGTAGATGTGCAATCTCTGGAGGATAAACAGGTAACCGTCCGCTCCAGGGACACCATGTTACAGGAAAGAATTTCTATAGACAAACTAAAAGAATATCTTATTAACAGATTAAACTAAAGCAGGACGATGACCTGTATTTTTAACTCACAGAAAGGAAGGGTTTAAAAAGTAATGGCAAAGAAATATGTTTACAGTTTTGGCGGGGGCAAAGGCGAAGGTAATGAAAGCATGAAAAATCTCTTGGGCGGTAAAGGTGCGAATTTAGCCGAGATGGCCGGCAACAAAAATTTACTACTGCCGGTACCTCCGGGGTTCACCTGCACTACCGAGGTTTGCACATATTATTATGAAAATAAAAAGAGATATCCGAAAGAATTAAAAGAACAGGTTAACAAAGCATTGGCAAAAGTAGAAAAATTAATGGGAAGAAAATTTGGCGATAGCAATAACCCATTACTATTCTCTGTTCGTTCCGGCGCCAGGAAATCCATGCCGGGTATGATGGAGACAGTTTTAAATGTCGGTTTAACCGAAAAGACTATTCCCGGGCTGATCAAACAGAGCAACGGAAACAGCCGTTTTGTCTATGATGCTTACCGCCGGTTGATCATGATGTATTCTGATGTAGTAATGGAAAAAGCCGCCGGTATCGAACCTAAAGGCGAAGAGGGTATTCGTAAACAGTTAGAAAAAGTCATGCTGGATATGAAAAAAGAAAAGGGCTATTCCAGCGATACAGATTTAAATGTTGAAGACTTAAAAAAACTTTGCGCGCAATTCAAAGCTAAAATCAAAGAGGTGCTGGGCAAAGAATTCCCGGATGAACCTATGGAGCAGCTTTGGGGAGGAATCGGGGCAGTATTTTCTTCCTGGAACGGAAAGCGTGCGATCAGCTACCGCAGAATCGAAAATATCCCGGATGCCTGGGGCACGGCAGTAAACGTACAAACCATGGTTTTCGGCAACATGGGCGATGATTCAGCTACCGGAGTAGCTTTTACCCGTAACCCTGGAAATGGCGAAAATAATTTCTACGGCGAATATTTAATCAACGCTCAGGGTGAAGATGTCGTAGCCGGCATTCGTACGCCTGCGCCAATTAACGAATATTCGACTTCCAGCCATAACAAGGAATTGTTAACCCTGGAAAAAACCATGCCGAAGATTTATAAAGAACTTTACTCGATCCAAAACCGGCTCGAAAAACATTATCATGATATGCAGGATATTGAATTTACTATCGAAAAAGGGAAACTCTTTATGTTGCAATGCCGTATCGGCAAACGTAACGGCCCGGCAGCGGTCCGCATGGCTGTAGATATGGTTCGTGAAAAAATGATCAAAAAAGAGCAGGCAGTCATCCGCGTAACTCCGGCCCAACTGGATGAATTGCTGCATCCGATTATTGATCCTAAGCTTGAGTTGACGGTTAAACCCATTGCTAAAGGGTTACCTGCCGGCCCTGGCGGAGCTTGCGGACAGATCGTTTTTTCTTCAAATGAAGCGGTAGAATGGGCAAAAACCGGTAAAAAAGTGATCTTGGTACGCGAAGAAACCAATCCTGAAGATGTGGAAGGTATGCGTGTAGCACAGGCAATTCTTACTGCCCGCGGCGGCATGACTTCACACGCCGCTTTAGTCGCCCGCGGCTGGGGTAAATGCTGTATCGTGGGATGTTCCAGCCTTCATGTCGACCTGGAAAAGAAAACACTGCAGGTTGCAGACAAAATTTTCAAATTGGGAGACTGGATTACCTTAAACGGCACCAAAGGCAATGTTTACGAAGGCCAACTGCGCATGATGGATGCCTCAGAAGAAAATACCATCCTTTCTGAGTTTTTGAAAATCTGCGATTCGGTTAAGCAATTAGGGGTGCGCACTAACGCTGAATCTCCGGATGATGCTAAAAAAGCCCTGCAATTCGGGGCCGAAGGTATCGGGCTTTTCCGTACTGAACACATGTTCTATGGCAAGGGTTCAGACCAGCCATTATTTCTGTTACGCAAAATGATTGTTTCTAAAAGCGTTGAAGAAAGACAGAAGGCCCTGGATGAGTTATTCCCGTTTGTCAAAAAAGATATCAAGGGTACGATTGAAGCGATGGATGGTTTTCCGGTAGTTATCCGTTTACTGGATCCTCCGCTGCATGAATTCGTTCCCCGTGAACAGGCTAAGCTTGAACAATTAGCCAAGGATTTAAATATTGATATGACTGAGCTGGCAAAAAGAGCGGATGCTCTGCATGAATCAAACCCCATGATGGGGCATCGCGGCGTACGTTTAGGAGTAACCTATCCTGAAGTAAGTTCGATGCAAATCCGCGCAATTTTAGAATCCGCCGCGGAATTAGCCAAGGAAGGCAAAGATCCGTATCCGGAGATCATGATCCCGGTCGTTTGCGATGTCAAAGAATTAACCGATCAGTTAGCGATTGCTAAAAAGATATACGAAGAGGTCCTGGCAAAATACGGGTTAAAGAAAATCAAACACCTTTTCGGTACGATGATTGAAATACCCAGGGCGGCGATTGTCGCTGACCAGCTGGCAACGGTCGCCAAATTCTTCTCTTTCGGGACCAATGATTTAACCCAAATGGGTTTTGGTTTTTCCAGAGATGATATCGGAGGCTTTGTGCCGGAATATATCAAAAAAGGCATCCTTCCGGAAGATCCTTTCCAAAGTATTGATCAGGAGGGAATCGGCGAATTGATCAAAATGGGTATTAAACGCGGCCGTTCAACCAACAAGAATTTGGAAGTTGGTATCTGCGGAGAACATGGCGGTGATCCCCGATCCGTAGAATTCTGCCATAATGTAGGCATGAATTACGTCAGCTGTTCGCCGTTTAGGGTACCGATTGCAAAATTAGCCGCAGCGCAGGCAGTGATCAAAGAAAAGGCGATAAAAAAATAAATACAGGACAATAGTCGATAGTCTATAGTCGATGGCAAATACTGAAATGTTTTAACTATCGGCCATAGTCTATCGGCTATTGACCAGTAAACGGGGACAAAACATGGAAGCTTTGAAAACCTATCTTAAAGAAGTCAGATTGATCCCGCTTTTAACTGCCAAGCAGGAAGTGGAGTTAAACAAACGCATTCGTAAAGGTGATGAGATCGCCCGCAAGGATATGATCCGGGCGAACCTGCGCCTGGTAATCAATATCGCTAAACGCTATATGCGTATGGGTACTCCGTTTCTGGATTTAATTGAAGAGGGGAATTTAGGGCTAATGAAGGCGGTTGAGAAATTCGACCACCGTAAAGGTTTCCGTTTTTCAACTTACGCGGCCTGGTGGATCAGGCAGAGTATTACCCGTTCCATCAGCGAGCAAGGTAAAATGATCCGGGTTCCGGTATATATGAATGACCTGATCACCAAATGGAAAAAAACCAAAGAAGGTTTAAGCCAAAAATTAAAACGTATGCCTTCTGACCGAGAAATCGCCAAGAAGCTGAAACTTACCCCCGAAAAAACCGAGCAAATTAATTTTTGGATGTCCAGCACTACCTCTTCTCTGGAGGCGCCGATTGGCGATGATAACGAAAATCAGATCTCCGAATTAGTAGAAGATAAAAACGCTCTGGCACCTGACGCCGGAATAGTTAAACTCCTGGACCGGGAAAGGATCGATAACCTCCTGGAAGTAATGTCTGACCGGGAAAGGGAGATCCTGGATTTACGCTTTGGATTAACTAATACCAAGCCTCAAACTTTAGCGGTGGTCGCCAAAAAGCTGGGGGTATCCCGCGAGAGAATCCGCCAGATCGAGGAAACCGCTTTAAAAAAATTAAGAAGATTTGTCGCCGGCCAGGAAAAAGAAATTTAAATCTTCTCCCTTAAAATAGAGGATGCCGCCATGACCAACAACGCGCTGCTTGAAAAATCCATCAGGAATATCCCCGATTTTCCTAAACCAGGTATTCTTTTCCGCGATGTCACCACTCTGATCCAAAATAAAGAAGCTTTTAAAAAATCCGTGGATTTGCTGGCGAAAAAATATAAAGGAAAAGGATTTGACAAAGTAGTCGGAGTGGAAGCGCGTGGATTTATCTTCGGCGCAGCGGTAGCGTATAAAATCGGTGCCGGCTTTGTGCCGGTGCGTAAAAAAGGCAAGCTTCCCTTTAAAACCATTTCCACGACTTACGCTTTGGAATATGGTACCGATACCCTGGAAATCCATCAAGACGCCATCTTGCCGGGTGAAAAAATCTTAATTATTGATGACCTCCTGGCTACTGGCGGCACAGTCAAGGCTGTAATTGAGCTGATCGAAAAATTGGGAGGCAAAGTCGGCGGGATTGGTTTTATTATTGAACTGGTGGATTTAAAAGGTAAAGATAAATTTAAAGAATATCCAGTTCATTCTTTAGTTAAATTTGAAGGCGAATAGCCCGGCGGGACATCTGCAACAGATAACTGAATACCTGTTGCAGGCAAGAGGTGTATAAAAAATAATAAACGCGCCTGTAGCTTCCGCCAGTATTTATTTGATTAGGCGGAATCCCGTTTGCTAACAGATCAATAAAAACGGGGCACCTG
>DAONDX010000003.1:0-8184 GCA_035402765.1 Candidatus Omnitrophota bacterium | reverse complement strand
GACACCTGTTGCAGGCAAGAGGTGTATAAAAATAACGATAAACGCGCCTGTAGCTTCCGCCAGGATTTATCTGATTAGGCGGAATCCCGTTTGCTAATAGATCAATAAAAACGGGACACCTGGACACCTGTTGCAGGCAAGAGGTGTATAAAAATAACGATAAACGCGCCTGTAGCTCACCTGGATAGAGCAAGAGTTTCCTAAACTCTGGGCAGCAGGTTCGACTCCTGCCAGGCGCACCATTTAGTTGAAAGCTGATAGCTGACGGCTGAAAGCTGAAAGTTCATTAATGTATAACCTACACTCACATACTTTCCTCAGTGATGGTGATTTGCTTCCCTCAGAAGTAGCGGTTCGCTATCATGATAAAGGCTACTCTATCATCGCAATTACTGATCACGCCGACTACAGCAATATTAAACAAATTACTAAATCCATTGTAGAATTTTGCCGGCGCTGGCCAAAAGACACCGGGATTACTGTGCTGGCGGGAATAGAATTAACTCACCTGCCGCCCCAGCAATTTAAACCTTTGGCAGCTTTAGCCAGAAGAGCAGGAGCTCAAATTATTATCGCCCACGGAGAAACCCCGGTTGAGCCGGTGGCTAAAGATACTAATCACTTAAGCCTTTTAGCCGATATTGATATCCTGGCCCATCCCGGATTGATTTCAGATAGCGACGCGGAATTGGCTGCCCGGCGGGGCATATTTCTGGAAGTTACCAGCCGCTCCGGTCATAACCAGACGAATGAGCATGTCGTAAAACAAGCCAGAAAATTCTCTGCTAAATTAATTCTTAATAACGATAGCCACTCCCCTGAAGATATTATTACGCCGCAACAGTTAATTAAGGTCGGCCGGGATGCCGGATTGACCCAAGTTGAGATCGATAAAATATATACGGATGTTAAAGAATTCTTAAACAAAAAGGAGAGACGATGAAAGGCGCTGTAAAATCGGTTTTTTTATTTTCTATCTGCTGCCTGCTGGCTACAGCTCTAGCGGGCTGCTCCACGGTTTCAGATAAAAGGCTTGAGCCGCAGTCAATTCTTAAATTCTCGGATGTGCCTATTCCTGTAGGTTTAAAATCTTTACCCCAAAAATCATATTCTTTTGAAAACGCAGGGACCCGCGTCGCAGTCTTAAAATATCAAGGCAGGGCTAATATTGATCAGGTAATTAATTTTTACAAAGAACAGATGCCGATGTATAATTGGAGCCTGATTAACATTATCGAATACGGCCAAAGATTATTGAACTTTGAACGTGAAAATGAAACCTGTATCATAACTGTGCAGATAGCAGGTTTTTGGAATGAAGAGGTTCTGGCCACCGTATCTCTAGGCCCTAAATCGCAAAATATCTCTAAAAAATCCAAAACACCGATTAAGTAAAAATTGGCTTAACTACTTCGCTTAACTGTTCTTACATATGCTATATAGCCGGGAAAGATACTGCACCTACGAGAAATTACAGGGGATTTTCGAGTGTTTAGGCGCAGTATTAGTTCGGCCAAACAACTTAGCTTCGCTAACGCTCGCTAAGTTGTAGCCTCACTAAAAAAACCCTTGACAAATATAGGGTTATAGGTAAAATAATCATAATAAAGAATTAAGAAATCATCCTAGGCAATACTATTATTGGCCTAGTTAACCATATATCCATAACAGTTAAAAAAAGGAGGAGTAAAAAATGGGTAAACGCTTGATTGCAATATTAGCGCTTGCTTTGATAGTCGGTTTGACCTACGGTGCCGCCTATGCCGAAGTACAGAACGTCAAAGTATCCGGCGACCTAGCTGTTTTAGGGGTAGCCAGAAATCAGTTTGATCTTACTAAAGGAGTTGATACTAACAAATATGATGACAGCGAAAGCTATTTCGCCACCATAACTCGCGTAAGATTCGATGCTGACTTAACTGACAATGTATTGGTTACTTTAAGGTTGATCAATGAAAGAAACTGGAATACTGAAACGGTTTCGAATACAGACATTGATCTGGATTTAGCCTATGTAACTTTAAAGGAATTTCTTTATTCTCCTTTAAGTATCACACTTGGCCGCCAGGAATTAAAATACGGCAACCAATTGGTCATGGGCTCAGCTGGAACTGCTGCTACAATTGTTCGTAACGGGCTGTCCACCGACTTAAGCATAAGACATGCTTTCGATGCGATTAAAGCCACCTTGAATTATGATCCGCTGGTGATCGATGCTTTTTATGCAAAAATCGATTCAAATAACGCCAGAGGCGATGAAAACGATGATGTTGACCTCTACGGTATTTACTCAACCTATGATATCAAGAAGAATCTTTCTGCAGATGCTTATGTGTTATACAAAAATGATTCTAATGGAGATAAGAACGACAAGGTATATACTTTAGGTACCTTAATCAAATTTGCTCCGTTAGAGGATTTGAAAACATCTGTTGAAGCAGGTTTACAGTTCGGCAACAGGAGAAATGTTCCTTCTGCTTCTAATGATAAACGCTTTGCTTATGCGTTGCAGGCGATCGCAGATTACACTTTCTCTAAAATAAAGATGACTCCTATGATCGGAGCATCCTATACTTTATTGAGCGGAGATAAGGAAACGAACTTAGGCAAAAATGCCTGGGATCCGATGTATTACAACCAGTCATTAAATAACATTGCTTACGCGATTATCCCTTTCTCTAACCTCAGTGTTATTAATATCAAGGGTAGCGTTAAACCCATGGAAGATGTTACCGTATCATTGAACTACGGTTGGTATAGAAGAGCTAAAGCCAATGAAGCTGCTATGGCTAGCCCGGCTTGTGATGGAGACGGGGATCTATACAACGCTTCATATGATATGAACGGTAAGAAAGATCTGGGTAATTCTATCGATCTTTCAGTGGTCTATGATTATACTGAAGATGTGCAGTTAGGCGTAACCGCCGGCTGGTTTAAACCCGGTGAAGCATTCAAGGAGAACAACCGCCGCGATGCTACACAGTTAATCGGGTCAATGAAGGTAGCATTCTAAGTAATTAATGTAAGAACACCAAAAACCCTCGGAGGAGAAATCCTCCGAGGGTTTTTTTAATATTAGAACCTGATTACGGAGATTAAAGAACAGATTACGTCGATTAAACCCTGCGTTTTTATCTCTGTAATCTTATTTTAAATCTCTGCAATCATTTTTATCTTATGCCTAAAGAAAAACTAGCTTTAATCATCGGGGGAAGCCGGGGGATCGGAAAAGCTATTGCTTTACGTTTAGCTAAATCAGGATTTGATATTTGGCTTACCTATCAGAATAACCATCCCGCCGCGCAGGCCACGAAAAAAGAAATAGAAAGCCTCGGAAGCGCCTGCACCCTGTTTTCCTTTGATATTTCTAATTTTGAAGCTACGCAAGCTGCTTTAGGCAAGGCTACCGACGCCACTGTTCCGGATGCGGTAGTATTTAATGCCGGCATCGCCCGCGACAACCTAATGGTTTGGATGACCAAAGAAGAGTGGAACAGCGTTATTTCAACCAACCTAAACGGATTTTATAATATTATGCACGTTTTGCTTTTTCCCATGTTACGGGAAAAACGCGGCAGGATTGTGATTATCTCTTCGACCTCCGGGCAAATCGGCCAGGCAGGACAGGTAAATTACTCTGCCTCTAAAGCTGGATTGATCGGCGCAGCAAAAGCTTTAGCCCGCGAAGTGGGCAAAAAGAACATCTTTGTGAATGTAGTTTGTCCCGGGGTAATTGAAACCGAGATGACTGATAAACTACCCAAAGATAAAATTCTTCCCTTGATCCCCCTGGGGCGGTTTGGTAAAGTGGAAGAGGTGGCCAGTGTAGTAAATTTTTTATGCACAGAAGAAGATATGTACATACACGGTCAGATAATCGGTATTAACGGCGGCCTGGCGATTTAAACTGAACCAATGAAAAAATACGATCACATCGTTGTTGGAGGCGGCATCAGCGGCTTAACTTTAGCCCAGCTTTTGGCTTCCAATGGCAAAAAAGTACTCCTCGTAGAAAAAGCCCCCCATATCGGTGGCAGCCTGGTGCGTTTTTATAAAAAAGATATCCCTTTTGACACGGGATTCCATTTTACCGCTGGTTTTTCTAAAGGCGGAATACTCACCGATATGCTTCAGGTTTTGGGTATGCGTGAACAAATTAAGCCAATTTTTATTTCCGGACCGGGTAGCGGGCTTTTTGTTTTTGAAAAAGAAAACCTGATTTATGATGTCTCGGCCGGAACGGAAAATTTCCGCTTAAGTCTGCATAAATATTTCCCCGAAGAAACCGCCGCCATTAACGAATACATTGCAAAAGTAAAAAAAGTATTTAGCTCTACCCCATCCCTGGATCTGCGTAAGATCGGGCTCTCCAGCCAAACTATAGATGAAGATTACTTAAGCCTGCAGCAAGTGCTGGATTCTTTAACCCAAGATAATCATCTTAAAGGTATTTTGTCAGCATTTTGCGTTTGTTACGGAGTCGGCCCTAAAGAAACCTCCTTCGGTAATCATGCCCGGATAGCCGGCGGGCTTTATGAATCAGTGGCGCGTATCGAAAACGGCGGAGAGGCGTTTATCCGGGCATTTAAGAATCGTTTCAGCCAATCCAGCATTGAAGTATGCTGCAATACTACGATTAGCCAGTGCCAGGATATTAAGAATGATTGCGTGGGGAAATTTGTCTTATCTAACGGCCAAATCATAACCGCGGATGATTGCACCTTTACTATTCATCCACAGGAGATTTTAAAAATCCTGCCGCGCCAGCATTTTAAAAAAGCCTTCCTGGATAGAGTTTCAGCCTTTGAAACCTCATACGGATTTTTCTGCGTTTCAGGAGTAGTCGAAAATGCCGATCCTTCAAATTTTGGCCCCAGTATTGCTTCGCTTTTACCCAGTACAGATTTGAATAGCTTACTTAGCCCGGAGCAAAAAGGAGAAACTGCCTTAGCAATTATTCGCTGCGTAGAAACCGGCCGCGACGGTAAGAAGTATTGCACCGTGAATGCCTTCGGACCGGAATTCTATTCTAACCTTAAACAATGGGCTGATTCATCTATCGGTAAAAGGCCGGCGGATTATTATGAATATAAAGCGCAAAGGGCTAAAAGAGTTACCCAGCGCCTTTACGCACTTTATCCGCAATACCGCGGTAATTTTAAAGTATTGGATACCGCTTCCGTATTGACCTTCCGGGATTATTTATTTTCGCCTGAAGGTAATGCCTACGGAATAAAACAGAAGATGGGGCAGTTTAATCTTTTCGGTAAACTGCCGCTAATGAATATTTATGTTGCCGGCCAAAGCGCGGTTTTACCGGGCATCGTGGGGGCGATGGTATCCTCCTTTATTGTGGCCAGAAACCTAATCGGTAAAGAAAAATTTAACCATTTTATTGAAGGAGCGCTGTCCAATTGAAAAGAGTAGCCATCACCGGTTTAGGGGTAATTACTCCTTTAGGCAATAGCGTAGAAACTTTTATTTCCGCCCTTGAGCGTAAAGAAAATGCCTCGATTTATATGCCCGGATGGGAAAAATACAAAGGGCTGCATTGTTTAGTCGGAGCCCCCGCCCGCCTGGAAGACGAAAAGCTTATTCCCCGGCAAAACCGGCGCTCAATGGGCAGGCTGAGCATATTCGCAGTGCAAGCCGCGCAGCAAGCGCTTAAAGACGCTAGTCTTCCCCAAGAGGCGCTATCTAACAACCGGCTGGGTTGCGTAATTGGATCGACCATGGGCAGCGCGGAAAGCATTGCCGAAGCTTTTGAAATACTGATTCCGGATAATGACTTATCGCAACTTCCGTCGACTAAGTTTTTTCAATGCGTTTCACATACTGCCGCGTTAAATGTCGGGCAATTCTTAGGTATCACCGGAACGGTTATGGCAACCAACGCTGCCTGCGCTTCCGGTTTGCAGGCAATCGGAGCAGGATATGACTTGATTCGTACGGGGCAGCAGGATATTATGCTTTGTGGAGGAGCAGAGGGGCTGCATCCAACGGTAGTCGGCTCCTTTGATGTGCTTTTTGCCACTTCCACTAAATTTAATCAAAACCCTAAAGCGACTCCCCGCCCATTTGACGCTAAACGCGATGGTTTAGTTTGCGGGGAAGGCGCCGGAATCGTAGTTCTGGAGGATTATGACTTAGCCAAAAAAAGAAACGCTAAAATTTATGCGGAAATCATCAGTTATAGCAGTTTTGGCAATGGATCTCATGTCAGCGAATCAAACCGTCAGGCGATCGCCTCATGCATCAATGAAACATTAATCAGGGCAAAAATTTCCCCTAAGGAAGTGGACTATATCAATGCTCATGCTACTGCAACCATCCAGGGAGACAAAGAAGAAGCCGCCGCAATCGCTAAAATTTTCGGGGACCAAATACCGGTAAGCAGCCTAAAGGGCAACATTGGACATACATTGGGAGCATCCGGAGCGATCGAACTGATCGCTTCTTTGATGATGATGGAAAAGAATCGGGTTTACCCCACTTTAAATTTAGAGGATCCGGATAAAGAATGCCGGGGAATTAACCATGTTATGCAGCCACTGTCTAAAAAAATAAACATTCTGCTCAAAAATTGTTTTGCTTTTGGCGGGATCAACGTAAGCTTAGCTTGTAAAAAGTCTGCCTGACAACAGTCAGAGGGGCTTCAACAGTAAAAAAAAGAAAGGAAATCTTAAAATGACCGAACAGGAAGTAATTAAATTAACCAACGAGGTTTTTGTTGATTCATTCGAAATCGAGAAATCTAAACTCCTACCGCAAGCCAATATTTTTGTGGACTTAGGATTAGATAGCCTGGATGTGGTAGATTTAGTCGTAGCTTTACAGAAAAAATTCGGCGTGACCATCCGCGACGATGAACGCGTGCGCAGTATCCGCACGCTAGGGGATCTGCAACAATTTATTTTAACCATTAAAAAAGAAATCGGAAAATAATGCGGCTTTTAAAAATCGCATTTCTTAATTTTTTCTTTTATTCGTTCTTTATTATATTCTCCCTGACGGCCTATGTGCATCTGGGGATACTGATTTGCCTTTCGGTAATTATTCTGCCTAAACGTAAAATCCTGAAATTTATCCGCCTGGCGATCAGATGGTATGGCGCCGTAATTATCCGGATTTTACCCTGGCCTTTTGTACGCCTGAATTACAAAAATTTCCAAACCGGCAACCTTAAACCCCCGTATATTTTTGTTTGTAATCACCGCGCCGCCAGCGATCCTTTTTTAATGGCGGTGTTCCCTTATGAAATCGTACAGATAGTAAATATTTGGCCTTTTCGCCTGCCGGCATTGGGAATAATCGCTAAAATTGCCGGCTATCTGAATATCAGAGAAATGCCTTATGCAGAATTCACGGCTAAAACGGCACAGTATATTAAAGAGGGGGTCTCCATCGCCGCCTTTCCGGAAGGCACGCGTTCGCGCAATAAATCTGTCGGCCAGTTTCACAGCGCGATATTCCGCACGGCGCTGGAAACTCATGCTACAATTATACCGGTATGCATCACGGGCAACGAATCAGTCCCGCCGATTGGTTCCTCTTTACTGCATCCCGGAGTAATTAAAATTCACAGGTTAGCAGCTTTAACCTGGGATGATTATAAAACTTTTAGCCCCTTTAAACTTAAGAATCATGTACGAAATATAATCGCCCAAGAAGTACTGATTATGGATAAAACAAAATGATACCTTTAGAAACCTACAGCAACCTGGAGTTTGACCATCCCAAAAAGATAAAACAGATACAAAATATCCTGCTTTCCGAACATCTCAGGTATTGCCAAAAAAACTCTCCTTATTACCGGCGGGAATTTAAAAAAAATAGGGTGCAGATAAAAAAAATCAGCCTGGATAATTTAACCGATCTTAAATTTACGGATAAAAACCAAATCGAACGTTACAATGATGATTTCCTGGCTGTAAAACCTAAAAAAGTATGCGATATTGTATTATCTAGCGGAACTTGCGGGCAACCAACAAAAATATCATATAGCGAATGGGACCTAAAACGCCTGGCTTATAACGAAAAACAATCCTTCGCCGCATGCGGCTTTACCGATCAGGACACGGTCCTGCTTACCTGTACGCTAGACCGCTGCTTTGTTGCCGGAATAGCATATTACTCCGGTATCCGGGCATTAGGGGCCGCGGCTGTGCGCAATGGTTTAAATAG
>DAONDX010000002.1:0-129672 GCA_035402765.1 Candidatus Omnitrophota bacterium | reverse complement strand
TTGAGGGCGATTAGCTCAGTTGGTTAGAGCGTCTGATTTACATTCAGAAGGTCAGGGGTTCAACTCCTCTATCGCCCACCATTTTATAAATACCTGTTGCAATGCTTGAGTTTTTAGGTTAAAATTTAGAATCAAAAATTTGGGGTCGTAGCTTAGCCTGGCTTAAAGCGCCTCCCTGTCACGGAGGAGATCGCGAGTCCGAATCTCGTCGGCCCCGCCAGTAAAAAAAGCGCCATAAGTAATTTATGGCGCTTTTTATGCTTTAGCTAAAGCAGGCAAGCAAAAAATCCGATTTGCCTTGAGTTTTCCCTTCCCGGATGTTACTATATCCTTAAGTTTTTCTACAAACAGCTTTAGCAAAATAAAAGCAAACTATGAGAAAAATATGGTTACTTCTGGCTTTAATTTTAAGCCTTGCTTCTTCGGCCGATAGTTATGAATTGTTGAATAACGAGCAATTGACCTTGCAGCTGGACAGTTACACACGCCTGGATTTAGTAACCTGGAAAAATGTGGTGGGTTTAGACAGCCATAACCGGGATGACCGCACTACCTATTTGGGTATTGATTATAGTCTGGCTTTTGATGCGGAGTTTAAAGGTTCCGGGAGCAAAGTTTACCTAAAATTTGAACGCAACGGTCCTTATGATTATGATGCTCCGCTTTTTATTCATAATAAACTGATGACCGCCGGCGGCCAAATAGAAGAATACCGAAATTCAGAATTATTGCCGCAAGTCGAAGAATTCTGGCTGGATAATAAACTCTGGGGCAATTTTGGCCTGAAGGCCGGGTTGTATATATATGAAGTCGGTAACGGTTTTAGTTTAAACGGCAGCTACGAAAATTACGGAGCCACTTTTTATTATCAGACGCCGGATATTTTTTGGCGCTTTTATTATTGCCGGCCGGATTTAGTTTATAAAAATATTTTGGGCCCGCATGTAAAACAAGAGGAGCAAGAGGGGCAGGATTATGAGCCGAATGCGGCTAATTTTTTCTCAACGGACGTAAAAATTACCTCCGGCAAACAGACTTTTTGGCCTTATGTCGGGATGCTGGCAGATTATACTTCTAGCGGCAAGCGCTATAATCTATATGCCACTCCGGTTAAAAGGGACCTCTTGGGAACTTTTGGAACGGCCTGGGAATATGCGGCTGATAATTTTACTTTAAAACTAGAAGCGGCGCGTAATTTCGGCTACGCTCAAAGTGAGGATAGCGCATATAAAGATATTGAACATACCGGTTATATGTTTTATTCCGCTTTTGATTATACTTTAGGTAAATTTGTTCCGGAGCTGCAATTTTTATTCTGTTCCGGAAATAAAGCGACTTTAGATATGGCAGGACAGCCGGATGCGCCTTATGTTTCCGGTAAGAACCGGGCTTTTAGTTACTATTCTCCGACTAACACTAACCTTGGCGATGCGGTATGCAGCAGTAATGCCGATATGCTTCCGATTATCGCGATGGGAGGAGGGTTCGGTTTAAATTACGGAGTACCCCGGCCGGGTACATTTGCACCCGGTGATTTTGAAAACCTGATTATGCCTTCGGTTGGTTTTGACTATAATTTTACCGATAAGCTTTGCGTGGGGCTATACGGGTATTATTTAAGGGCTTTTTCCCGTCCGGTAGGGACTTTAGACGGAGAAAGTAAATACCTTTCCCGGGATTTAGGCTGGGAGGCGGATTTATTTGTTGATTATAAATTAACCGAACACATTAATGTCGGTGTGCTCGGGGGTTGTTTTATTCCCGGAAAATATTATAAAGAAAAACGCGATGATGTCGACGGAAGCACATTTAGCCCTTACCTGCGCGGGGATGGTTCAGCCAATAATGCTTATCAGTTTGAGTTTTATGTGGAGTTAACGTTTTAATTAAAATTTTTATTAAACAGCGGTTTAAAAGAAAGAGAGTGATTTAAAATGGCCACGATTGATGATTTTAGAAAATTAGAATTTAAGATTGCTCAGATTAAAGAGGTTGCTGACCATCCGAATGCCGATAAGCTGGTAGTTTTAACTTTAGATTTAGGTGACCGGCAAAAACAGGTGGTGGCGGGAATTAAAAAATTCTACACCCGGGAAGAATTAATCGGTAAACAGGTGGTTGTGGTGGATAATTTAGATCCGGTGATTTTGCGGGGAGTTGAAAGCCAGGGGATGATTTTAGCCGGTTCAGATGAAAATTTGTTGGCCGTCGTTACCCCGGAAAAAAACCTGAAATTGGGGAGCGTGGTAAAGTGATCAAACAATTTGTTCCCCAGGATTTTTGTATTAAATGCCGGGGCTGCTGCCGGTTTAAGGAAGAAGATTCGGTGTGGAGCCCCTGTCTTTTGGATGAAGAGGTCCAGGGTTTACTGGATAAACCGGGAATTCCAGCAGTGGCCATGTCTATTGACCACCGCATCAAGGTGGTTGCCAACCCCTCCGGCGCAGATTTTATCTGCCCGTTTTTAGGGGTGCAGGATAATAAATGTAAAATTTACGATACCCGTCCGTTTGAATGCCAGCTCTATCCATTTCTGATTAATCTTCGCAAGGGCAAAGTTTTATTAACGGTAGATTTAAATTGCCCTTATGTCTATGAACAAATCAACAGCCCGGCGGCCAAAGATTATATTGTTTATTTGACCGGTTATCTTAATTCCCGTCCGCTGCGTTCGATGCTTAAGGATAATCCTCAAATTATCCAGGCTTATGAAGAGGTCCGGGAAGTAGCGGAATTAAACCTGTCCCATGAAGTTAAATAAATTAACTTTAAAAGACCAAAGATTATTTGCCCGGTACCTGGCTTTTTCCCCGCATGAACTGGCGGCTTTCTCGTTTGCGAATATCTATTTCTGGCGCGTTTTTTATAATATTGAATGGGTAATTATTAAAGGATGCCTGTGTATCTTCTTCCGGGATGCTTTGGGTTGTTTTATGTATTTGCCGCCGCTGTCGCTGCGTGTGCAGCCGGAAGTTATCCCTCAGGCTTTCTCAATCATGGACCAGTTTAATCAAAACAAGGATATCTCACGCATTGAGAATATCCCGCAGGAAGATTTAGCCGGATACCGTTCTTTGGGTTATCTGTGTAATGAAAAATACCCGGATTATCTTTGCCGGCGCCGGGATTTAGCGCTCCTGAAAGGAAATAAATTTAAATCTCAGCGTGCCGCGTATAATTATTTTACCAAACATTATGATTTTGCCGCAAGCATACTTAAATTAACGGATCGGCCGGGTTGTCTGGATCTGTTCGATTCCTGGATACTCCAGCGTAAGTCTCAATGCCAAGATACTGTTTATTGCGGGATGCTTGAGGATAACCGTCAGCTTATCAAAGAGGCATTCGCGAATTATCAAAAGCTGGGATTAGAGGGTATTGTGGTTAAAATAGATAAACAGATCAAGGCTTTTAGTTTTGGCTACCGGCTCAATAAAGAAATATTCTGTATACTTTATGAAATTACTGACCTGACCATTAAGGGATTGGCGCAGTTTATTTTTCGTCAGTTTAGCCAGGAGTTAACAGGCTATCAATATATTAATATTATGGATGATTCGGGCCTGGAGAATTTGCGCAAAACCAAGCTGGCTTATAAACCGGCGCGTTTAGTTGCCGCTTACATTGCCACTCGAGATGAACGAAAATATTGAAGAGCTGGAATTTACCATTTTTGATACCGAGACTACCGGGCTTAACCCGTTTTCCGGAGACCGCATTGTGGAGTTAGCCGGATTAAGAGTCAAAGGGCAAAGACGGCTGGCGGAATTTGATGTATTGGTTAATCCGGGGCGTTTGATTTCTCCGGGAGCTTTTGCGGTAAATAAAATTACTCCGGAAATGTTACAAGGCGCCCCCGGTATCGAAACGGTCATTCCCAAATTTTTAGAATTTGTTCAGGGAAGCTGTCTTTGTTCTTATAATGCTGAGTTTGACCTGGGTTTTTTAAATCATGAATTGCAGTTGTTAGGCGCCGGGCCGCTTACGGGTTTGGCAGTTTTTGATGTATTAACCATGGCGAAAAAACTCCTGCCGGGACTGCCGCGTTATCCCCTGTGGTTTGTCGCGGAGAAATTAGAAATTAATTTAAAACAGAAGCACCGGGCGTTGGCCGATGTCGAGATGACCTGGGAGGTTTTTAGCAGGCTGAAGGTAATTTGCCGGCAAAAAGGCATAACCGGTTTTACTGATTTTTCCAATCTTTTTGCCTATAATCCGGCGCTGCTTGAAAGTTCGAATATCGAGAAAACCGTTTTGATCAACAAATATATCCGCAGCGGCTCGGTGCTTAAATTTAATTATATTTCCAGCCATAATGGAGAGATCTCCCAGCGGGAAGTTATCCCGCAGGAGATCCGCCAGGATAATAAATATAAATATCTGGTTGGCTATTGTTGCCTAAAAAAGGAGCAGCGCATTTTCCGTCTGGATAATATTTTAAACCTAAAAGCCTGCGAATAAAATTATAAGTTTGCGTTAGCGGTTATTTGTTATAAAATAGAATTCAAAGTCTACTGTTTTTAAGGAAAGAAAATGTTATTTGGCCATAAAAAAACAATTTCTCTGGAGCAAAGAAAATATCTGCGTCTGGATACGGTTTTTCCGGTGCAATTCCGCCTGGTTAATCCGGAAACCGGGGTTTTTCTTTCCGACTGGCTGCAGGGTTTTACTAATAATATCAGCCGGGGTGGTCTTTGCCTGGCCATCAACAATCTTAATGCGGAGTTATTAAAAACTCTGAAAGAAAAAAAGATTAAATTAGCATTAGAAATTGATATTCCGATCAGCCTAAAACCTATTTTAGCTTCCGCAACCATTGTCTGGGTCAAAGATATCTTCGGTAATAAACATCAATATTTAGTGGGATTAAATTATGAACGTATACCGGCAGAGCAAAATAGCAAGTTGATGCGTTATGCCTGGTTTAAGAAACTTTTCGTCCCGGCGGTTTTGGCTTTGGTGATAATTTTGGGCTGCGCTTTAGGCGTAAATAGTTATTTAAATTTTAAACTCACCCAGGGCAATAAGCTGCTGATCGAAAGGTTAGCCAATGTTTTAAAAGATTCTAATCTTGCCAAGCAAAGAATTGAGGAGGTTACTGCCGAGCGTAAAAATTTTCAATCGAAATTAAGGATTCTCCAGGCGCAGATTAGATCCGTAGAGGCTCAAAAAACTAAGATTCAGTCCGGTGATTTAATTCAAATTAAACAACTAAATGATCTGATCGAAAGTTTATCCCGGGAGAAGCAAGATTTAGAAGCCAAGCTGTCAGCGGCCAAACGCAATGAGAACCTGGCCACCCAAGAACTAACCCAGTTGGATGAAAAGAAGCTGGTCTTGGAAAAAGCCAATTTTGATAAGATGTATCAATGGCTTAAGATTCATCAGAATAATCGTACCGGCTTGGTCGCTAGTTTCGAAGGCGACAAAGAAATCGCTAATTGGTCTTTTACTTATGATCTGGCTTTATTAATCCAGGCCTATAGCCGGTTTTCAGATTTTGACCGCGCCCGGAAAATATTAGATTTTTTCGCCCGGGATGCCAAAAGAGAAAACGGCTGGTTTTTAAATGCTTATTATGTTGATGATGGGGCTCCGGCGGAGTTTATTATGCACAGCGGGCCGAATCTTTGGGTGGGTTTGGCGGTTATGCAGTATATGCAGTTTACTAAAGATTCGCGTTATTTAGATCTGGCGGAAAGCATCGCTGATACGATCATTAATCTGCAGAACCAGGATCCCGGAGAAGGCATCCGCGGAGGTCCGACGGTAGAATGGTATTCTACGGAACATAACCTTGATGCCTACGCTTTTTTTAATATGTTAGCTCAAGTGACGGGGAAAGCCGTTTATGCCCAGGCCGCGCAAAAAGCCCTAAACTGGATGGTAAATAATACTTATGACCGCCCGGATTTACCGGTTAAACGCGGCAAGGGAGATTCAACGATTGCTACCGATACTTATGCTTGGAGTATTGCCGCGGTCGGTCCGGAAAAATTGTTAACTTTAGGCATGGATCCGGATAAGATCTTGGAATTTGTGGAAGAAAATTGCAGCGTTCAGGTTGATTTTATGCGCGCTGGCGACCAGCGCGTAAAAATAAAAGGATTTGATTTTGCCCCGCAACGCCACACTTCCCGCGGCGGAGTGGTGTCTTCGGAATGGACAGCGCAAATGGTGGTTTCCTATAAAATTATGGAAGATTTTTATTTGAAAAGGAATAATAAAAGTAAAGCCGCCCGTTATGGCCAGAAAGCTCAAATGTATTTGAGTGAATTAGGCAATATGATTATTTCCAGCGCTTCTCCTTCCGGTCAAGGCCAAGGTTGTCTGCCTTATGCCACGCTTGACCAGGTAGATACCGGTCATGGCTGGTCTACTCCTAAAGGCAGCCATACGGGTTCGGTATCGGGTACGACCTATACCTTGTTTGCTTATTATGGGTTTAATCCTTTAGAACTTAAGGAATGAAGCGCCCCTTAAAGCTGATTTACAAACGGTTATCTTCGGCTTTCGGGCGACAAAATTGGTGGCCGGCGCAAAGCCGATTTGAAGTAATCGTCGGAGCGATCCTTACTCAGAATACCAGCTGGTCTAATGTGGAGAAAGCGATTGCGCTGCTGAGCAGCCGTAAACTTTTAAATGCCCGGAAACTTTATCGGCTGCCGGAAAAACAACTGGCCGCTTTGATCAGAAATACTGGATACTATAATGTTAAAGCCGGGCGCCTTAAGTGTTTTTTAAAATTTTTCTTTGAAGTTTACGCCGCAAAGATTGGACGAATGGTTGCTGGCGATCAAGGGGTTTTGCGCCGGCAACTTTTAGCGGTCAAAGGCATCGGTCCGGAAACTGCCGATTCGATACTGCTTTACGCTTTAAATAAGCCGGTATTTGTGGTGGATGCATATACCAAAAGAATATTGTCGCGGCATGGATTAATTAAGGCCCAGGCCGATTACGCGCAACTGCAGGATCTTTTTACGGATAATCTCAAGCATGACGTGCAGTTATTCGGGGAATATCACGCTTTGTTAGTAAAACTAGGTAAGGATTATTGTCGTAAGCGTAATCCTAAATGTAAGATTTGCCCGCTATGGTCAATAAAAAACGCCTGATCCAAACTCTGCAAAAATTAATTTCCCTGGATTCCCAGAATCCCCCGGGGAACGAGCATAAAATTGCCGCCTTCGTAAGTAAATACCTGGCGGATTTAGGCTTAGAAATAAAAATCTACACTTTTAGTAAAAAAAGGGATAATGTTATTGCCAGATTGCCCGGCGGAAAACGCCATAAATCGCTCCTGCTTACTCCGCATTTAGATACGGTTCCGGCTGGAATCAGCTGGAAAACACCGGCGCTTTCGGCGAAGATCGTCGGTAACCGGATTTACGGTTTAGGCGCGACAGACTGCAAAGGAAATTTAGCCAGCGCGCTGGAAGCCATTAATTCGCTCGTCGAAGACGGGGTTAAACTGGAGTATGATTTGATTTTTGCGGCTACTGCTGATGAGGAAAGTGGTTCAGCTCTGGGTTTAATACCGCTGCTTGAGCGTAAACTCCTCAAAGCCGATGCGGCGGTGGTTTTGGATGCCGATGATTTTGAAATTGTCATCACCCAAAAAGGCCTGATGCATTTAACCGTGAAGGTGGAAGGTAAAAAGGCCCACGGCGCTTATCCCTGGCTGGGAATTAATGCTATTGATTTGGCCGCCAAGATAATTACGGATCTTAAAAGTAAACACAAATCTTACGCAAAAAATAAATATTTACACCCTCCCACGGTTAATGTGGGGACAATTAAAGGCGGAGATAAAGTCAACGTCGTCAGTGATTGGTGCGAATTTGAACTGGATTTTAGATTTCTCCCCGGTTACTCGGAAAAAGAAATATTACGTTTTTTAAAAGAAACGATCATTCGGCATGCCAGAAAATATAAAATTACGATTCAGGGGATCCAGGATCCTTATTATATTGATCCGTCTCATCCTTTAGTCAGCAGCTTGGTCGCGGCGATGAAAAGTTTGCGCCTTAAGGGGCGCATCAGCGGTTCTGAAGGGGCAACGGTGATTACTTTCTTTAAAGCCCTGAAGATCCCGGCAATTGCCACTGGTTTTGGCACGGAAGGCTGCGCGCATATCGCTGATGAATACGCCTGTCTGGATAATTTATATAATGGCGCAAAAGTATTGGTCGAATTTTTAAAAAAATATAAATTTAATTAAAGTTTTGATCTTAAATCTTATTTAAGCAAATCAGGGAATGCTCCCGGGGCTAAAGTAGTATCGCTCCGGTGTCGCGTTCGTACGCAAGGAGATAAAATGGGCGCTTTAGTTATTACCAAAAAACCAAAACTTAAAAAACCTTATTTGATTGTCGCTTGGCCCGGGATGGGGGAAGTTGCTTTTAAAGCCGCAGAATATTTGGTCCAGGAATTAAAAGCCGTGGAATTTGCCCGGATCATTCCGGATGATTTTTTTTACTTGTCCGGCAGTGTAATTTCCGCCGGAATATTGGAAGTCCCGCAGCTTCCGCAGGGGAAGTTTTATTATTGGAAAAATCCCGCGGCCAAAGGCGCCTCTTCCGGTAAAAATGATCTGATCATTTTTTTAAGCAACGCCCAGCCGGATCTTTCTAAAGCGGATAGTTACGCCAAGACGATTATCTCTCTGGCAAGCGATTTAGGCGTAGGCACGATCGTAAGTTTTGCTTCTATGCCCCAGCCCACTGATCATACCCAGGATTCCGGGGTTTGGTTTGCCGCTACCGACCAGAAAATAAAAGAAAGTTTAAAGAAATTTAATTTTGCGGCTTTAGTTGACGGGCAGATCAGCGGGATGAACGGATTATTCCTGGGGATTGCTAAAAAATCCGGGTTAAAAGGATTTTGTCTGCTGGGGGAGATCCCGCTTTATACTATTCAGATCGAGAATCCCAAAGCTTCCGCCGCCGTGTTAGAAGCTTTAGGGAAAATATTGAATCTGCCGATTAATGTCGCGCCGCTCAAAGAGCAGGCCGCCGCCATGGAAAGCGAAATTAATAAATTGCTGGAATATTTAAAATTAGGTAACCCCGGAGTATCTGCTCCGATCGGCGAGGAAGAAGTGGAATTGATTAAAAAAACTTTAAGCCAGCTCACCAATCTTCCGGTTTCTATTAAAGAGAAAATCGAAAAGCTTTTTGAGGAAAGCCGCCGCGATATTTCCAAGGCTAAAGAGTTAAAAGTGGAATTGGACAAGTGGAATGTTTATAAGGAATATGAAGATAAGTTTCTGGATCTTTTCAGGAAGAATACGGATAAGGGGAATTAATGGCCAAAGAAATTAAAGTCGTTCTTTTTGATTTGGGCAGAGTGCTCGTGGATTTTGATCCTTTAAGGGCGGCCCGCCGGATAGCGGAGTTTTGTCCTAAAACTCCTCAGGAGATCTTTGACCTTTTTCTGGGATCCGAATTAACCAACGCTTTTGAAGCCGGGAAGATTACTCCTGAGGATTTTTATTTTAAAGTTAAGCAGATGCTGGATTTAAAGCTCAGCTATAATTCATTTGAGCCGATCTGGAATGATATATTCTTTTTAAGCGCGAAAAACCGCTCGGTTTTTGGTTTAGCGAATTCATTACGCGCCAATTATAAAACCGTGCTGCTTTCTAATATCAATATTCTGCACCATGAATATCTGAAAAAGAATTTTCCGGTCTTCGGGGCTTTTGATAAGATTTTCCTTTCTTACCAGTTGGGATTGATCAAACCGGAGAAAGCGATCTATGATTTAGTGATCCGGGATTTAGGAGTTAACCCGGAAGAAATATTTTACACCGATGACCGGCCGGAATTAGTGGAAAGTGCAAGAGCTTTAGGTATTTGCGCCTGTGTTTTTGGCAGTTTTAACCAATTAATCAGCGACCTTAAGAAAAACGGAATTGTTTTTGCCGCAAATAAAAATCATCCCATTTTAGTTTTATAAAATTACCAGCCGCAATCTTTAAAAAATCAATCCTCCGACGGCAAAATCAAAATTTTTTATCCGGAATTTAGGCAAAAAATACTTGACAATCTCAACATATTGTGGTAAAAAATAAACATAGCTACTACATTTTGCGGGCAAATTATCGGGGGATTAAACTGAAGTTGGAAAAAATTGGATAGAAGTTTTGAGGGCTCAGGATAAAGTATTTGAAAGGGGCCCTTATTTTTTTATTTAGGGCTTAAAAACCGGAATAAATAAGCATAAATAAGCATAAAATGAAAACCGTCGGATTAACTTACGATTTAAAAACAGATTACAAATTTAAAGAAGGCGATCCGTTGGACGCTAACGCGGAATTCGATTCTTTATCGACCGTGGATGTGATCGCCGAGGCGATCGCCGCCAACGGTTTTAAGGTTAAAAAGATCGGCAACGCTTCCAATTTGTTAGAGAAAATCGATAATCTGGGAGTGGATATTGTTTTTAACATATCCGAGGGGCTAAGCGGCAGGAACCGGGAGTCGCAAGTGCCTATTTTACTGGAGATGGCCGGGGTGCCTTTTGTAGGAGCTGACGCTTTGACTTTGGGGCTGACTTTAGACAAAGTGATGGCCAAGAAAATTTTTATTGCCGAAAAAATTCCTACACCTAAATTTTTTGAAGTCAGATCCATAGAAGGTTTAATTAACCAGGACCATTGCCAATTTCCGCTTATCGTTAAGCCGCGTTTTGAAGGTTCATCTAAAGGGTTAAGCGAGAGTTCGCGTGTAGAAAACGCAGATGAACTTAAGAAACAGGTAGAGTTTATCGTTAAAACCTACAAGCAGCCGGCCCTGGTGGAAGAATTTATTTCCGGGCAGGAATTTACCGTGGCGATTGTGGGCAATGAAAATCCCCAGGTCATGCCGGTCGTGCAAATAAAGATCGACGGAAAATTAAAGTTAAATGATAAATTTTATACTTTTGCCCGGATCACTTCTGACCGTCTAGAGTATATTTGCCCGGCTAAAATTACCAGCGATTTAAAGAAAAAGTTAGATGAGCTATCTTTAAAAGTTTATCGGGC
Organism: Candidatus Omnitrophota bacterium; assembly: GCA_035402765.1. Classification (GTDB taxonomy): domain Bacteria; phylum Omnitrophota; class Gorgyraeia; order Gygaellales; family Profunditerraquicolaceae; genus UBA6249. Next base: position 118,643 of record DAONDX010000002.1, on the reverse strand, counting down.
GGTCGATTGCCGGGATTTTGGGCGGGTCGATTTCCGCGTTGATAACAACGGCAATCCTTATGTTTTAGAGATCAATCCCCTGCCGTCTTTATCCACGGAAGATGTCTTCATGCTCGTGGCTAAAAACATCGGCATTACTTATGAACAAATGGTGGGCAAGATCTTAAACAGTGCGTTGGTTAGAAATGGAGTAAATTAAATGCGTGTTGCGCTGACTTATAATTTAAAAAAGAAAGATCCGCTAAAGCCGGCGGATTATTTTTCCGAATGTGACTCTGAGGAAACAATTAATTCCGTGGTCAGGGCGCTTAAGACTAAAGGGCATTCCGTGGAACCGATAGATGTAGAATACCCGGCATTATTTTCCTATTTCAGGAAAAATCGCGTAGATATGGTATTTAATATTGCCGAAGGAAAGCATGGCCGTTTCCGTGAAAGTGAAGTTCCGGCGGTATTGGATTATTTACATATACCCTATACCGGCAGCGATACTTTTTCTTTAGCGCTAGCATTGAATAAGACGCTGACTAAAAAGATCCTCAAAGCAGAGAATATCCCTACTCCTAATTTTCAGCTTTTTGCAAAAGGAGATGAAATCCTGGATCCGGGTTTAAAATTTCCGCTGATTGTTAAGCCTAACTGTGAAGGATCGGCCAAAGGGATTAACAAAACAAATGTTGTTAATAATCCCCAGGACCTGCAGCTTAAAGTTAAGGAATGCATTAATATCTACCGGCAGGAAGCTTTGGTTGAAGAATTTATCGAAGGTAAAGAACTGACGGTCGGGATTTTAGAAAATGGCAAGACCCGGGTGTTACCGATCCTGGAAATCGATTTTTCGAATTGTAAAAAAAGCGGTGAATATTTTTATTCCTGGAAGATGAAAGAGTTCCAGGGCAATAGCGATCTGGGACTGGTGCCGGAATTCTATTGCCCGGCCAGACTGGATAAGGAAACGGAAGAAAAAGTAAAAGATGTCGCTTTGCGTACTCACCGGGCAGTCGGGTGTTTGGATATTTCGCGCACGGATATCCGTTTGGATAAATTCAATGTACCTTATGTTCTAGAAATTAATCCTTTACCGGGGCTAGATCCTAAAGAATCTAACTTCCCAATTATGGCTTATGCCGCCGGGATGAAATATGAAGATCTTATTGAGGCCATACTTTTAAGCGCCTCGGAAAGGAAAAGGCTGAATTGAGCAATCCCGTAAGTTTAGAGAACCAGAAAGTACAGTTGGAAACACCCGTTATTTCTCGGCAACCTAAACGTTCTAAAGATTATCAGCAGCTTGCTCTTTATAAAGATGTCAACCCTCTGGATTGGGAAGATTGGCATTGGCAGCTAAAACACCGGATCCGAAGTAAAGAAGAACTGGTGCAGATTATTAAGCTTACTCCCGAAGAAGAAAAAGGTATTGATAAGGCCAAAGGCAGATTAGCGATGGCGATTACTCCTTACTGGGCCAGCCAGATTGACGCCGAAGACCCGAATTGCCCGATTAGAAGGCAAGCCGTTCCGGTTAATGATGAATTTTTTGTTTCTCCGCATGAAATGGCGGATCCTTGCGCCGAAGACCGTGATTCTCCGGCGCCGCATTTAGTCCACCGTTATCCGGACAGGGTTTTGTTATTGGCAACCGACCATTGTGCCATGTATTGCCGGCATTGCACCCGCCGGCGTCTGGTAGGAGATCATGAGGAGAAGGATATTGATCCGGAAACTAAATTTGACGCCGCGATAGAATATATTAAGACTAACCGTAAAATCCGGGATGTATTAATCTCCGGAGGCGATCCGCTTACTTTGGAAGATGAAGCATTGGAGTCTTTAGTTTCGAAAATCCGCGCGATATCGCATGTGGAATTACTTAGAATCGGCACGCGGATCCCGGTAACCCTGCCACAACGGATCACGGAAAAATTGGTCCAGACGCTTAAAAAATATTCGCCGATTTGGATGAGTATCCATTTTAATCATCCTAAAGAGATTACTAAGCGTTGTAAAAATGCCTGTGATATGCTGGCGGAGAGCGGCATCCCTTTAGGCAGCCAATCAGTATTGCTTAAAGGGATCAATGACCGGCCATTTATCATGAAACGCCTGGTGCATGACCTTTTGCAGATCAGGGTCAGGCCGTACTATATTTATCAGTGTGACCCGGTCAGGGGCACACAGCATTTCCGTACTCCGGTTGCTACCGGAATAAATATTATCGAGAAGTTACGCGGCCATACCTCCGGTTATGCGGTTCCCACCTATGTTATCGATGGGCCGGGCGGCGGCGGTAAAATCCCCGTGGGGCCGAATTATATTCTTTCCCAGGCCAAGGGTAAATATGTATTGCGTAATTATAAAGGCAAGATTTATACCTACCTGGAATAAATTTCAATTAATCATTCTGCAGATACGCAAAATTCTGCGTTTCTGCTTTTAGGAGCTATTGATGAAAATAAGCGCGTTTGCGGTTGGCGAGATTACTTTGGGTAAACAGAATATCAAGGATACCCGTCTGGACCAGGCGGATAAACTGGTTAAGGCGAAAAAGAAAACTTATCCCCAGGTGGAATTAGTCGGGCCTGAGGAGGCTTGCGAGGCGGATGTGATTATCCTTCAGGCCGATGCCAAGATGGATTTGATCCTTAAGGACCTGGATTTTGTAGAGACACGTTTATCTAAAGCTCCGGCGGAGAATGAAAAAATAATCTTGGATAAGATCAAAGGGGCTTTAGAAAAAGAGGAACTTATTTCGACGCTGGGTTTAACGGAGCAGGAAAAAGAAGTTATTTCCGGGTATGGTTTATTTACTCTTAAGCCGGTGGTGGTGATCGATAAAGAAGAATTATCCGACCTGGGCGCCTTGCTGGCTAAAGTCGTTTCCCAAAGCGGCTATATCTGTTTTTTAACCGTTGGGGATAAAGAGAACCGCGCCTGGTTAATTAAAAAAGGGACAACTGCCTGGGAGGCCGCCGGCGTCATCCATTCTGATATACAGCAAGGTTTTATCCGTGCTGAAATTATAAGTTTCGCCGATTTTATTTCTTGCGGCGGAGAAACTCAAAGTAAACAGGCGGGAAAAATGCGCCTGGAGCAAAAAGATTATATTATGCAAGATGCGGATCTGGTCAATTTCCGGTTCAATAAGTAAACTTTAAAATAATGGTTAAGATTAAGCGGGCATTAATTAGCGTTTCCGACAAGATCGGTATTGTTGAGCTGGCCAAAGAGTTGGAGAATTTGAAAGTAGAAATAATTTCTACGGGCGGTACCGCCAGACTGTTGCGTGAAAATAATATTAAGGTTACTGAAGTTTCCGCCTATACCGGATTTCCGGAGATGCTTGACGGAAGAGTAAAAACCCTGCATCCGAAGATTCACGGCGGCTTACTGGCCTTGCGCAATAATCCGGAGCACCTGCAGGTATTAGCCGAGCATAATATCGGTTTCATTGATATGCTCGTGGTGAATTTGTATCCTTTTGAGAAAGTTATCCGCAAGCCAGGCGCAAAAATTACCGAGGTAATTGAGAATATTGATATCGGCGGTCCGGCGATGCTGCGTTCAGCGGCTAAAAATTTTCAATCGGTAGCGGTAATCTGTAATCCCCGGAGTTACCCCCAAGTAATTTCTCAGTTAAAAGAAAATCAAGGCTGTCTAGGCGAAGATTTAATGTGTAAATTAGGGGTAGAAGTTTACCGGCATACCGCCGGATATGACGCGGCAATTTATAATTATTTGAGCGATTATTTTAAAATCAACAAAACCGCGGAAAACTTCCCGCAGGAATTAACTTTGGCTTTTGAAAAGATCCAGGCTCTGCGCTATGGGGAAAATCCCCATCAGGCAGGTGCTTTTTATAAAGAAAAGGGCAAGTTTTCAGGTTTAATTAATCTTAAACAATTGCAAGGCAAAGAGCTTTCCTTCAATAATATTCTTGATCTTAATTCCGCGGTGGAATTAGCCAAAGAGTTTAAAAATCCGGCCGCGGTAATTGTCAAACATAATAATCCCTGCGGGGTGGCGGAAAATAAAACGTTAAGCCAGGCGTATTTAAATGCCTGGAAAACTGATAAGCTTTCTGCGTTTGGCGGGATTATCGCTTTAAACCGGAAAATGGATCTTAAGACAGCTAAACTGATTGCCAAAAGCGGATTTTTAGAATGTATTATTGCCCCGGGGTTTGAGCAGGCAGCCCAAAATCTATTTAAAGAAAAGAAGAATCTGCGTTTGTTGGAATTGAACGATTGGAGTGTTGTCAGCGACCTGCAGATGAAACGGATTACCGGCGGCATACTTTTAGAAACTGCTGATGCGTTGACGTTAGACTTTAATCAGCTCAAAGTGGTAACTAAGAAAAAACCCAGCAAAGCTCAAATGCAAAGTTTGATTTTTGCCTGGAAGGTAGCCAAACATGTAAAATCCAACGCGATTGTTTTAGCCCAAGGTACCTCGACCGTGGGGATCGGCGCCGGGCAAATGTCCCGCGTAGATTCGGTAATGATCGCAAAAAATAAATCGGCCAGATCCACTCAGGGCTGTTGTTTGGCTTCGGATGCTTTTTTCCCTAAAGCGGATGCGATATCCTGGGCCCATAAAGCCGCAGCCAAGGCCATAATTCAACCCGGAGGCTCAATTGCCGACCAGGAGATCATCGCGGCTTGTGACAAATATAAAATTGCGATGGTGACTACAGGCATCAGGCATTTTAAGCATTAATGTATGACCTACCCGGAAGTTTTGCGCTATCTTAATTCCCTCGCTAACTACGAAAAAGAACTTAATTATCCTTATCAAAAAACAATCAAACTCCAACGTATCCAAAATTTCCTTGCCCTTATCGGCGATCCTCAAAAAGGTCTGCGGGTAATCCATGTTGCCGGAACCAAAGGCAAGGGGTCAACCTGTGCTTTGACGGCTTATATTCTTAGGGAAGCGGGTTTTCGCGTGGGGCTCTATACTTCGCCGCACCTTAAGGATTTTAGGGAAAGAATCAGGATTCTCCGGATGCCCGCCGGCGGTTATAAAAAGGCGGGTAAAGATTTTGAGGGGATGATTTCCAGAAAAGAACTGTCCGGATTAGTGCGGGAATTAAAACCGCTCATCAATAAATACAACTGTTATTCAAAGTATGGCCAGCTTTCATTTTTTGAGGTTTATACCGCCCTGGCTTTTTTGTATTTTAAACGCAAGCAAGTTGATTTTGTAGTTTTAGAAACAGGTATGGGCGGCAGATTAGATGCGACCAATGCTGCCGATTCCCTGGTTTGCGGAATCACTCCGCTTAGTTTTGAGCACGTGCAGAAATTAGGCAATACTTTAGTTAAAATCGCCGGGGAAAAAGCCGGGATTATCAAGAAAAAAGGGGCGATCGTAGTTTCGGCTTTTCAGGTTAAACCGGCCCGGGAAGTAATTGCTCTGCGGTGTAAAAAATTTCAAGCCAGGCTTTATGAAATAGGCAAGCAGATCAAATATTCTATTACGCAAAAAGGTTTAGTGATCAAAGGCTTGAACAATAATTATCAAAATTTACATTTGCGTCTTTTAGGCAGGCATCAGTTTGGCAATGCCGCCTTGGCTGCCGGATTGGTTGAAAGTTTAAGTGCTTACGGGGTCAAACTTAAAGCCGGCGCTATCCGCCGGGGGCTTGAGCATGCGGTTTGGCCGGGAAGATGTGAGGTGATCCAAAACCATCCGCGCATTGTTTTAGACGGAGCGCAAAATTTGGCTTCGGCGCAGGTTTTAACAAGAGCGATAAAAGATAATTTTAAATATCAAAGGCTCATTTTAGTTTTAGGAATTTCTTCCGATAAGGATCTTCCGGGGATTTGTAAGGAATTGGGTCCTTTAGCTGATGAAGTCATCCTTACTCGGGCGCAAACCCCCCGGGCGGCTGATCCGGTTAAGTTATCCGGTTATTTTAAACAAAAACTATATTTGACCTCGGGGGTAAAAGAAGCTAAAATTCTAGCCGGAAGGCTGGCCGGTCAAAACGATTTAATTTTAGTTACGGGATCTTTATTTGTAGTCGGAGAATTCAGAGATGTGGGAAGATAATCTACAGGATACTATTGCGGCAATTTCTACAGCTAACGGAGAAGGCGGAATCGGTATTGTGCGCTTAAGCGGTAAAGATTCGCTTAAGGTGGCAGATAAAATTTTTGTGGGTCTAGATAAAAATAAACCGACAAGTTTTAAAAGTTACACGATGCATTATGGCAAGATTGTCGATCAGCATAAGATCATTGATGAGGTTATTCTTACCGTTATGCGCCGGCCGAACTCTTATACCCGCCAGGATGTTGTCGAAATAAACTGCCACGGTGGCCGTCTGGCTTTGCGTAAAATCCTGGATTTGGTGCTGGAGCAGGGTTGCCGGTTAGCCAGCCCGGGTGAATTTACCCGGCGGGCATTCTTAAATGGACGGATTGACCTGGCCCAGGCTGAAGCGGTGATTGATATTATCCGTGCCAAAACAGATTCTGCGCTTAAAATCAGCTTAGGACAACTAAATGGCAGCCTCTCCCGGGAGATTAATAAAATCCGCCGCAGGCTTTTGGATATCCTGGTGATCTTGGAAGCAAATATAGATTTTCCCGAAGAAGAGATCCAGGCGCAGGATCTAGAAAAAACCTCCCGGTCGCTGGCCTCAGCCGATGCTCAATTAAATCTGCTGTTAAACAATGCTTCCGGCGGAAGGATCCTGCGTGAAGGTCTTCACGTGGTTATTTGCGGCAAACCCAATGTCGGTAAATCTTCGCTTCTAAACGCTTTACTTAAAAAAGAACGCTCTATTGTTACTCCGGTGGCCGGGACTACCCGGGATACCATTGAAGAGCTGATGGATATTAAAGGCATTCCGGTGAGGATCGTGGATACGGCCGGGATTCTGGCGCCGCGTAATCTCATCGAAAGAAAAGCGGTAAAATTGGCGCGGAATGAAATTAAAGCCGCAGACCTGGTAATCATTCTATTTGATGCCAGTCATAATCTGGACGGCCAAGATTTAAAGTTGATTAAAGAAATTAAGCATAAAAAGACCATCGCGGTAATTAATAAAATTGATTTGAAAGCAGAAATTGAGAAAAAAGTTATCCTTAGCGCATTTTCTAAGGTGGTTTTACTGGCGGCTAAATCCGGAAAAAATTTAAATCATCTGGAGGATGCGCTCTATGATTTTGTTTACCAGGGGAAGTTGCCCAACCCGGAATTTATGCTGGTAAGCAATTTAAGGCATATTCATGCCCTGCGGGATGCTCAGAAGCTGATCAACCAAACCCGGGTTATTTTGTCGGATCAACCGCCCTTGGAATTAATTACGCAAAATTTAAAAGATGCCTGTGTCTATCTGGATAAAATCCTGGGCAAAAGTTTTTCCGAGGATCTTCTGGACAGGATCTTTTCGGATTTTTGTATCGGAAAGTAAGAGCAGGCTGTTATTGCTGCCCGGTTTCTGAGATTAGGGGTTTAAATTCCAACAGGGGTTGATTTGCCGTTACCGGTTCCCCATCCAGCCGGCATTTAAAAAACGGCTTGCGCAAAGGTGTTTTTCATTAGATAATACCTGAAGTAATTTTAGGGTTTAATAAAGGAACTTTTAAAATGAATAAAGCTAAAATCGAAAAAGCCGTACGCCAAATTTTAGAGGCGATCGGTGAAGATCCGCAAAGAAAGGACCTCCTGGAGACACCCCGGCGCTACGCTCAAATGTGCGAAGAGATATTTTCGGGCATTAAACAGAATCCGGAAAAAGAGCTGGAGGTTATTTTAGAGCAAAAACACCATGAAATTATCTTGCTGCGGGGTATACCGTTATATTCTATCTGCGAGCACCATCTGGTGCCCTTTTTCGGCAAAGCCAATATTGCCTATATTCCTAAGAATGGCCGGGTTACCGGGTTAAGTAAGCTGGCCCGGGTAGTAGATATCTTAGCGCACCGGCCGCAGGTTCAAGAAAGATTGACTACGCAGATTGCCGAGATTGTGATGAATAAATTAAAGCCTTTGGGAGTGATGGTTGTTATTGAGGCAGAGCATTTATGTATGTCTATGCGCGGAGTAAGAAAACCGGGTACGATGACGGTAACCTCCGCCGTGCGGGGAATTTTTAAAGAGAACGAAAAGACGCGTTCTGAGGCTTTAGCTTTAATGCGCCAGTAAAAAGAGGGTCTCACCGGGCGCTGCTGGGTTAAACCACGAAAGGGTAATCGCTTTGAAAAAAATACCGGTTTTGTTAATTTTGGCATTTCTTTTATCGGGTTGCGCTACATATAAATTTCAAAAACCTAATTCCGATAGCCAGGGTTATTTAGCTTATTATGACGGTTATCCTCTGGCAGAGTATACGGTAGGGAAAGATAAATCCCTTCCGGATTTAACTTTAGCCAAGGAACGGTTTAAGCGCCGTAAATCTAAAGTGGAATATTATTATAAAAAGATGGATCAGATTGAATCGCGCCTGAAAGCATATCTTTGGGAACCGCCGGCGATGGTTGCGGGTTTTATCGGCGGCCTCCTGCGCTGGCCGTTCATCGCCGTGGCCGATTATAAATATAACCATAATTCTAAATATAAAGCTAAAGTGGACAAAGATGAGGAAGAAAAAGAAACCTTATCCATGGAGCGGGTAGCTAATTTAAGGAAAGAGCTCGATGCCTATATCGCTAAGGATTTGGCTGAAGAGTCAGGTGGCCAGGGAGTAGTTGAGGCGGCGCTTTCTCAAGCTCAGGTGGTTGGTCAAGTTGCCCCGCAGATTCAAGATGCAACAGTAGTTAAGACAGAAGCTCCCGCGCTTGTTTTAGAGCCGGCTGTTCAGGTTACTCCGCAGCCGCCGGTAATCCAAGAAGCGCCCGCTGCGGTATTGGCGGTTGAGCCCGTTACCTCCCCTCAAAGTCCGGCGGAAATTAAATCCGCCGCTATTGAAGAAGTGCCGGCGGCCAAAAAGATGTCAGCTCCGCCCACGGCCGTGATTGTTGCTCGGCCCCTCAAAGGTTATTCTCCTTTAAAAGTGAATTTCTCCGGGCAGAAGTCATATTCTCAGTCCGGTAAAATTGTTTCTTATCTGTGGGATTTCGGCGATGGAGATACCTCTACCAAGAAAAATCCCGAGAATACCTACTGGAGCACCACTTTTGGTTCGCGTAATTTCACGGTTACCCTCACCGTCAGGGACCAGGAAGGCTCCGTTTCCAGCGCTACCTCCGTAATCGAAGTCGTCACGCGTTAATTTGTCGATCGCATCGATTATAGAAAGCTTATTTAATTTAGGGCAATTAAAACGAAATTTTAGCAGCTCCCCGGGACAAATATTTTAATCGTGAAAAACTTAAAAATAGTTATCCCCGTTTTTTTAATCCTCCTGATTACCCTGTTTTCTTTTTACCCTTGTCTTAAAAACAATTTCACCAATTGGGATGACAATTTATATGTCACGGAAAATAAAGCTATCCGCTCGGTTTCTTTAGAAAATTTAAAACACATCTCCGTTTCATTTTTTATCACGCATTACCAGCCGGTAACAATCTTCTCTTATTTATTGGATTATCATTTTTTTAAGCTTAACCCTTTTGGCTACCATCTCACCAACCTCATCCTGCATTTATTAAACTGCCTGCTGGTTTTTTGGTTAATCTATATGCTCACCGGGAAGATCGCGATTGCCTGCCTGGTGGCTCTTGGTTTTGGAATACATCCGATACAGGCAGAATCGGTAGCTTGGATCAGCGAGAGGAAAAATTTGTTATATGCTTTCTTCTACTTGGGCGCAATCATCAGTTATCTTAATTATCTTGGGAAAGAAGAAAAATTAAAATATTACTATTCCTGTTTAGCGCTGTTTAGTTTGTCCCTGCTCTCCAAATCGATGGCCCTTACCTTGCCGTTGGTTTTATTAAGTTTAGACTATCTATTGGCCAGGAAGATAGATCGAAAATTGTTTATGGAAAAAATACCTTTTTTTGTTTTATCACTGCTCTTCGGGTTGATCGCGCTGGCCGGCGGGCGTTTAGCGAAGGTTTTTTTTGATGAAAACTCATACAGTTTGTTTACCAGGCTGACGGGCGCAGCTTACGATATTATTTTTTATCTGGGTAAAATATTTTTGCCGGTTAAGTTTTCCGTATTATATCCGTATACCGAAATAAAAAATAATCCGCTCTATTTATATTCTTTTGCGCTGGTTATTATTTTATTTGTGATTGCGGCTATCTCTATGCGGTATTCCAGAAAAATAATTTTTGGTGTGGGGTTTTTTTGCTTAACCATTTTTCCTGCTTTGCGGTTTTTACCGCTGGATGATGTATTGGTAGCTGACCGCTATGTTTATTTGCCGGTGATCGGGATATTCTATTTAGCCGCCGAAGGTCTGTTTTGGCTGTACTGCCGTCCGGCAAGATATATCCGCCTGGCCAGGGGTATTTTAGTATCGGGATTAGTCTTGGCCGTAATTTTTTTGACGTTTTCTACCCGGCAAAGAAGCCGGGTTTGGAAAGATAGCGTGAGTTTGTGGAATAATGTTTTAGCAAATTATCCTAATATTGCCGCCGCCTATAATAACCGGGGAGAAGCCTTGATGGGCCGCGGGCAGTTCCAGGAGGCCTATGCTGATTTTAAACTGGCCATGCAGGTAGCTGTCAAGCCGCTTTATAATCCTACATATAAGTATTACTATCTTAATTTGGGAGATTCACTGCGGGCTTTGGGAAAAAATCAGGAAGCAATCGCCATATTTACGCAGCTTATCAAAGAGGAAGAGGATTACTTCAACCGGGTCGATCTGGGAAAGTCAAACAAGCAGAAGAATAGCGTAATGATCTTTAACCGTTTGGCCGTTGAAGCCGGGGCATATCTTGCTCTGGCTAATATCGAAGATTCGCTGGGTAACAAAAATCAGGCCGCGGCGTTATATACCAAAGTAACCGAATTAGGAAACCGGTGGAGCAATACCGGTATTCAAGAAAGAACCGGTTCCTTGAGTTCATTCGCCTTGGCGACCGTTAAAACAAAATTATATGCCTACGATGCTCTGGGCATTTTATACGCCCAGCAGGGCAGGGAGCAAGAAGCTCAAAATATGTTTTTCAAAGCTATGGCCATAGACCCTGCTTATGAACCGGCCTATAGCGCATTGGCTGGAATTTATAAAGCTTCCGGGCGGAAAAAAGAGCTGGAAGCGTTATATAAAAAAGCCGTGGTTAACCATGTGGATTTACTTGAAGCTTACTATTATTTCGGTAATTTATTTGTGGATGCTCAGCAAGATAGGCAGGCAATTCCATTCTACCGCAAGGTGATCGAGCTTGACCCGAGTTTCAAAGCAGCCTATGTCAGCCTGGGTAATGCCTATTTAACTACCGGCAGGAATAAAGCAGCGATTACCTGGTTTAAAAAAGCGTTAAAACTTGACCCCCGCTTGGCGGTGGCGCACAATAATCTTGCCGCAGCTTATTATTATGCGCAAGAATATGATTTGGCCGTTGGACATAGCGATCAGGCTGCGGCGTTAGGCTATACTGTTAACCCGAAATTCCTGGAACTGCTTAAGCCTTATAAAAAATAGAATATTTAAGCGGCCAAATCAGCATAAAGATTAAAAAAAGCAGGTAAAATTAATTATTCGCCGGAAAGTTCCAGCAGGTTTTTTACTAAACGGCTTAAATCCGCTTAGGGAGCGCCTGTTTTAAAAATATAAAACTAACCCAGCGCCAATAAAACATTTAAGGTCTAGCCATGAAAAACAACTTTTTTTCTAAGTATGCTATTTTAATAATTATTTTCATGACGACCATCGCCTACGCAAATTCATTGTTGAACGGATTTGTCTGGGATGATATTTGGAATATAACAAGCAATAATTTTATCAAGTCCTTTAATAATTTACCCCTTATTTTTTCTAAAGCCTATCTGGTTTCTTTCGGGGAAATAACTTACCGGCCGGTTGCCACGCTTTCCTATTTTATTGATTATTCTATCTGGGGAGACAGGGCTTTTGGATTTCATCTTAGCAATTTGCTACTGCATATTTTTAATGCCAGCCTGCTTTATCTTCTGGTAAATTTAATCTCTGCTAACGTCAAGCTGGCATTACTAACTGCCCTGTTATTTTCTCTTCATCCGGTTAACTCGGAAGCAATAAGCGTTGTTTCTTTCCGGGAAGACCTGTGGGCCTGTTTTTTTTACCTGCTTTCATTTATTTTATATATTCAATCCGCAAGGCTCCTTAAGCAAAAAATAAACTATCTTTATGGCGCAGGGCTGTTTTCATTCGCCCTGGCTTTATTCTCCAAAGAAATGGCGGTTACCCTGCCCTTAATGTTAATCGCCTATGATTATTTTTTTGTTTTTCAGGAGGACCGGCGCAAATTACTCGGCAGTTTTAAATCCCGTTATTTGGGATTTGTTTTGGTAGGTTTATTCTATCTCTGGGTGGAATTTTTTCTGATGAAAAACAGCGCCGCCCCGGAATTGGTGTATCCCGGGGGGAGTTTTTATACCAATCTTCTGACCATGTCCAGGGTCCTGGTGCATTATATTTATCTGGCCTTTTTCCCTATTTACACCCATCTTATACTGCACGGAAATAATTTTATTTCCCATTCTTTTTTTACCCCGCCGGTATTTTTCTGCACTTTGTTGATTATAATCAGTTTTTTTGCCGGCTATAAAATTAAACGGTTTTCCAAAGAAATGTCATTTTCGATCTACTGGTTCTTTATCGCTTTACTCCCGGTGTCGAATATCGTACTGATAAATAATTTTGTCGCCAATCGGTATCTTTATATTCCTATTATTGGTTTCTGTTTTTTTCTGGCGGTATTTTTGTTGAAATTGCCGTCTTTTCATATTTTTTCGCTCCGGAAGGAAACGCTGCTGAAGATATCGAAAAATGCGATTATTATATTGCTGATATTTTATTCTATGTTCTCGCTGATTAGAAACCGCAGCTACCGGGACAGTATTTCTTTGTGGTCGGAAATGACGGATATCTATCCGGATAGTTTCGAAGCCCACAGTTACCTGGCCTATGGGTTTTTCAGCAGTAATTTATATGATAAGGCGATACAAGAATATAACACGGCGATAAATCTGACCCCGCCGGGATTTATTACCGAAGATTATATGTATTTGGGCCTGTGTTATTATGCTCAAGGCATGCCGGTTCAGGCGCTGGAGGCGTTTAATAAAGCGTTGGAATCAAACCCCGGTTCAGGGCAGCTATACTTTTATCTCGGATCGGTATTTAAAGATCAAGGTTCTTACACCAAAGCGATTGATTATTTTCTGCGCGCGATAGAGCTTGATCCCGATTTAGTTAAGGCATATAACGGTTTGGGGGTTATCTATGCCAAGATGGATGACCGCCAAACAGCTGAAAAATATTGGCAAAAAGCCTTGGCGATCGATCCCGACAATAAGGAAGTGCTGCAAAATCTAATTAAATCCAAATAGAATATACGCCTGCTATCAGTATCCGGCGAACATACTAGTAAGCGATGAGAATTGTAAGACAGTTGGTCATGAAAATCCTCGATAAATTAACCAGAATAAGGATAGCGTTATTGCATCTGCTTGAGTACGGCCCCGGTGGTCTTTTTAAATTTGTCAGCATCGAAACTATAACTGTCTGTAATAGAAGGTGCGCTTACTGCCCGAATTCAAAATTTGACCGGGGGCTGGCGGAAAATAAGAAATTTTTAAAAACAGAGCTATTTTACAAGCTGGTGGATGAGCTCAGCGAGCTTGAATTCAGCGGGATTGTTTCTCCTTGTTTATACGGGGAACCGCTTCTGGATGAACGGCTGGTGCAATTCATGGCATATACCAGGTCTAAATTACCTTTGGCAAAAATCTGCATTTTTTCAAACGGAGATTTTCTAACGGTTGAGTTATACAAAAGCCTGCTTGCCTGCGGCGTTAATACTTTTATGATTACCCAGCATTCAGAAGAGCGTTCGGTTAATATGGGCAAGGTGCTGGAATATAGAAAGATACACGGTGATGAGGGCGCCTCCTTAAGCTATGATCGCATAAAAAATATTGTCAACCGCGGCGGCCTGATTGATTGTGAGTTTAAAAAATCACGCTGCAGAATTTTATTGCCGGAAGTAGCGATCGACTATAACGGTGATCTTATTCTCTGTTGCCAGGATTATTTCAGTTCGGTTAAATTCGGCAATCTTGAGAATGACAGATTAATAGATATCTGGAGAAAGCCCAATTACCGGCGGTTAAGAAAAAACATCAAAAAAGGCGTGTTGGAATTAGAGTTATGCAAAAAATGTAAGGGCAGTTAAGCAAGCCATAAGCTCTTGCAGATATTTTTAGCAAGTTTATGCAGACCGCCAGCTATTACAGCCGGTCTAAACTGCGGTATTGAATTGCCTCCGAAAGATGCTCGGTTTTTATGTCCGCGCTTCCCGCTAAATCGCTGATTGTCCGGCTAACTTTAAGGATCTTATCATAAGCTCTTGCCGATAAAGCCAGTTCTGCAATCGCCATCCGGATTAACTCCCTGCCTTCTTTGTCCAAAACACAATATTCCCGGATTAGCTTATGAGACATTTGCGCGTTGCATAATATTCCTTGAGATTTGAATCTCAGGAGCTGAATTTCCCGGGCGCGCTCTACGCGCTGCCTGATGGCTGCAGAGGATTCTGCCTGGCAAGTATCGGTTAACTCCTGGTATTTTACCTGCGGAACCTCGATATGCAAATCGATTCTATCCAACAGCGGCCCGGAGATCCTCCCTAAATAATTTCTTATTTTTGTTTGGCTGCAGTGGCAGGTTTTTTGCGGGCTAAAATAGTTGCCGCAGGGACAAGGGTTAAGCGCTGCCGCTAAAATGAAACAAGCGGGAAAAACCAATGTTCTTTTTATGCGGCTGACACATATTAAACGGTCCTCTAAGGGCTGCCTTAATGCTTCCAGAGCTTTACGGTTAAATTCCGGCAATTCATCCAGGAATAAAACTCCGTAATGAGATAAGCTGATCTCCCCGGGCTTAGGCATGTTTCCTCCGCCAATCAAGGAGACATCTGAAATGCTATGATGCGGGGAACGGAAAGGCCGGGTTTTGATAAGGCCATCCCGGTTTAACAGTGTGCCGGCTACGGAGTGAATTTTAGTTATTTCCAGAGCTTCTTCTAAAGAAAGGCTTGGCATAATAGTTGGAATTCTTTTGGCCAGCATGGTTTTGCCGCTACCGGGCGGGCCGATTAAAATAATGTTATGGCCTCCGGATACCGCTACTTCCAGCGCTCTTTTGGCAAAATATTGCCCTTTTACTTCTGAAAAATCTAAAGTATAATTTGCGCTGTTCTTGAGGGTTTGATGAATATCTAATTTGAGCGGCTGCCGGCTGGCGGGGTCAGTTAAGAATTGCACTACCTCTTTTAAACTTTTTAAGGCCCAGGCAGAGACCTCCGGGACGATTGCCGCTTCTTGGGCGTTTTCTTCGGGTAGGACCAGGGTTTTTACAGGTAATTTAGCCAGGGTTAAACTTATCGTTAGGACGCCATGTACCGGGCGCAGTTGCCCATCTAAGGATAATTCGCCCAGAAAAGAGTAATCTTTAAGAGATTCTTTATTGATTTGTCCGGTAGCCCCTAGAATACCCAGGGCAATGGCTAGATCAAAACAGGCGCCTTCTTTCTTGATATCAGAAGGGGCCAGGTTAATGGTTATTCTTTGGGCCGGCCACTGAAATCCTGAATTTTTAATCGCTGAACGCACTCTCTCTTTGCTCTCTTTGATCGCGGCATCCGCCAAGCCAACCAGGTTTACCGCGGGAAGCCCGTTGGCAACATCAATTTCTATCTCCACCGGATAAGCTTCCAGACCAAGAATGCCAAAGCTGTATGTTTTAGAGGTCATTTTTTCCTTCCGGCCCAATAGACGTGCCAAAGGTAATAATCTAACCGTTTTTTATAGGAAGGCATCCGGATGCCGTTTATTAAAATACCTTGCTTTTTAAAGCGAGGATTATATAATATAAGCTTATGAATAAAGAGGCGATTAAGAATCTAGCGTTCATTTTACTGCTAGGGATTGCTGCTTTTAGCATGGTAAGATACGTTAGTGAATTAAAAGCAAGATTCAGGCTTCAGGATAGTTTGACCCGGTCACAAGGCGAAGTTGTGGCGTTGACGCAAGAGAAACAAAACTTATTGCAGGAGATAGGGAAAGAAAAAGAGCTTAATGCGGCCTTAGCGGTCAAGAACCTAAAGCTTAAGGCTAATTTAAAGGCAAGCCAAATCAGGCTGAAGCGCCTTTTTCGGGATAGCTCTCAAACCCAGTCAGAACTTGAAGATACAAGCGCTAAATTTGCCGTTTTAAAGGCGGAGAATAGAGCGTTAATTGATATTCATAAACGTATCTATGTTGAGAATGAACAGTTTAAATTCAGGTTGGGATCGCTGCAGGAATTAAAGAAGGCGATAAAAGAATTGAAAGCTAAAAAACGTAACGCTTCGGATTCAGGAATTAAGGGCAACCAGGGATTTTTAATCAAAGATGGGAATCCGACATCCGGAACAATCAGGATCGAAGTAAATCCCGCAAAAACTAAAGAATAATGAATGATTTTATTGTAGAAGTCTACCGTAACAAAATTCTGATGACTACTATTTCGGCTTGGCTGATTGCCCAGACGATTAAAGTGATCATCGGAGTATTCCGTAAGAAGAAGTTTGATTTCCGTTTATTTATCGGCAGCGGCGGGATGCCTTCAGCGCATGCCGCCGGGGCGGCTTGTTTAGGCACGAGCATCGGCTTGGAGTGCGGATTTGACAGTGTCTATTTCGCTTTGGCTTTTGCTTTTGCGATCGTGGTGATGTTTGACGCCCAGGGGGTACGCCGTTCGACAGGAAAACAAGCCGGAATTCTAAATACGATCATGGATGATATCTACTGGCGGGGTAAGATTCAGCAGACACGTTTGCGTGAACTGATCGGCCATACTCCGGTAGAAGTAATTATGGGGCTGTTGCTGGGGATCGCGATTGCCTTAACCGCACAGATTTAGATCGAACAACGGGGGTTGGAAGTGAAAAGAATAATTTTGATGATCATTATCGCGGCATTAGTATTGTCAGGTTTGATTGTTTTGTTCAGTAGTAAAAAAATAAGCCCGGCGGTTAGGATTACCGGTAATTCATCGGCACGCTCATTGTCTGCTCAGGCGCGTAAGTTGGAAGCTAAAGGCAGCTTGTTGGAAGCTAAGTTATTGTATCAGAAACTGGTTAATGATTTTCCGGAATCATCGGAAGTAATGGATTGGCAGAAGAGAACCGAAGATATCAATATCAGATTGCTGTTTTCGCCGGTGCTTACGCCCAATTCGATCATCTATCAGATCCGTCCGGGAGATACCTTAAATAAGATCGCCCGCGAGCATAAAACGACCACGGAATTGATTATGAAGAGCAATAATCTTAATGATTCATTGATCATCCCCGGCCGTAAAATCAAAATTTGGGCGCTGCCTTTCAATATCCTGGTAGATAAATCCCAAAATATATTACTGTTAAAAAATAATGAAGAGGTTATTAAAACTTATATTGTATCTACGGGAAAAAATAATTGTTCTCCGGTGGGTACATTTAAGATCGTGAATAAGCTGGCTAATCCGACCTGGTTTAAAGCCGGCGCGGTGGTGCCTGCGCAGAGTCCGGAAAATGTTTTAGGTACCCGGTGGATGGGGTTTGACCTGGCCGGTTACGGAATTCACGGGACGACTGAACCGAACCAATTGGGCAAGCAAGTTACCCAGGGGTGTGTGCGCATGAGTAACGCTGAGGTGGAAGAGCTTTATACTATTATTCCTGTAGGAACCGAAGTTACGATAATCGAGTAATCATTATGGCCGGACTAGATTTCGAAAAACCGATTGTAGAGTTAGAAAAAAAGATTCAGGAGCTTAAATCTTTTATGACGGAGAAAAAAATCGATTTATCCTCCGAGATCAAGAAGCTGGATGATAAGCTGGAGCATCTTAAGAAAGATACCTACGTTAATCTTTCCGCTTGGCAGAGAGTGCAGCTGGCCCGGCATCCTTTGCGGCCTTATACCTTGGATTATATCAGTTTGATTATGTCGGATTTCATGGAATTGCACGGTGACCGGCTGTTTAGTGACGATAAAGCGATGATCTGCGGTTTGGGTAAAATCGATAAAAAGAAAGTTATGGTGATCGGGCATCAAAAAGGCCGGGACACCAAAGAAAATTTGAAACGTAATTTTGGCTGCGCGCATCCCGAAGGGTACCGCAAAGCCTTGCGCTTAATGCAGATGGCTGAGGAATTTGATCTGCCGGTGGTCGTTTTTATTGATACACCCGGGGCGTATCCGGGTGTGGGAGCGGAAGAACGCGGGCAATCCCACGCCATCGCGCTTAATTTGCGGGAAATGATGAGTTGTGCGGTGCCGATCGTCGCGATTGTCATCGGTGAAGGCGGTTCCGGGGGCGCCCTGGGGGTCGGGGTGGCAGACCGGCTGGCAGTTTTAGAGAATTCATATTATTCCGTAATCTCTCCGGAAGGTTGTGCGGCCATTCTTTGGAAGGATGGCGCCAAGGCTCCTTTAGCCGCGGAGGCTTTAAAACTCACCGGCCCGGATCTTTTAAAGATGGGTTTGATTGATGAGGTCATCCCTGAACCATTGGGGGGAGCGCATCGTGACCCGCAGAAGATCGCCGGGAGTGTTAAGCAGGCAATTTTAAATAATCTTAAGGAATTAGAAGCATTAGATAAAGATGCGCTGCTGAAATTAAGATATAAGAAGTTTAGGGCCATGGGTGTTACCGGATGATTGATCAGGAACTGATTCTTTTAGGCCTCCTGCGCCAGGGGCCTAAGCATGGTTATGAAATTAAAGTCAAAGTACGCGAAATCCTTTCTTTATTTGCCGGCGTGCAATTAAAATCCATATATTATCCTCTAAGAATTTTAGAAAAAAAAGGTTTCCTTACCAAGCAGATAGTAAAAAAAAGCAAGCGGCCGGCGAGGCTGGTTTATTGTCTTACCCCCCGGGGTAAAGCGCGTTTTGAGATGCTGCTCAATAAAAATCTTTTGGATTTTAAACGCCCGCAGTTCAATCTGGATTTAAGTTTATTTTTCCTGGGTTTTGCTCAACCGGCTTTAGCTTGCCGCCGGCTCAAGAAAAGGTCAGAAATCCTGGACAAAATTTCCTCCGGATTAAAGAAAATGTGCGATTCTAAAGAACTGGAAAATTCCCTGCCCTTACGGCGGATAATGGAGCATAATCTTTGCCTGCTGAAAGCAGAATCTGCTTTCTTGAGCGCGCTCCTTAAAAAAATATAACTTTATTCTACAATCCGGTTTTGAAATTTCTAAAATTAGATTAATTATCTTGACAAAGGCAGCCAGCTTAACTAAAATTATATAGTAAAATTTTACTATATAAAAGAAGGCCAACGCAGCTAATTTTAGCCAACCACTATGTTTTGGGAAACGGAAACAGAAAATAAATTTAAAGTATTAATTTCCAAGATCCCGGTATTCCACCGGAGAATTACGGAATCAGTAGTCCGCCGCCGAGCCGAAGAGCTTGCTGCTAAACGCTCCTCTACCGGAGTCAGCGACCAGGATGTGGTAGCGGCTTTTTTTTCCGATGTGCCCTCGCCTTTTTACAGTATGATGGTGCGCCTGTTGGGACAAAACGGGTTTGATTATAAAAAGTACGGTTTTCCAAAAAACGTTAAACCATAATGCGTATTGCAGTTATCGGCCCCGGGGCTATAGGTTGTTTAGTTGCTGGTTACCTTAAAAAGCAAGGCGAAGAGGTAACTTTAGTCGGCCGCGGTCCGGGGGTTGAAGTGATCAGCCGGCAGGGGCTGGTCATCTCCGGAGTCCGGGGGAATCAAACGGTGCATGTGGAGATCTCCGATAAATTACACTACGCTCCGGATTTAGTAATTTTAACGACTAAAACACAGGATATTGATTCAGCTTTATCGGCCAGCCGCCATTTAATCCAGAATTCTTTATTGCTCACTACGCAAAACGGTGTGCAGGCAGATAAGATCGCCGCCAAATATTTACCGGTTGAGCAAATTATCTCAAGTATTATCATGTTCGGGGCGACTAATTTGGAACCCGGCATAGTGGTGCATAATTTCGAGGGCAGCTGGATTGTGGGAAGCATTTTTAACCCTAACCCTACTCAAGGGCTGCTCGATTTAAGCTTGGTTTTGGATAAGGCTTTCCCGGCGATCATCAGCCAAAATATGCGGGGGATGAAATATTTAAAGATCTTTGTTAATGCTAACAATTGTCTGCCGGCAATTCTGGGCAGAAGCATACAGGATGTTTTCGGAGATTTAACCGTTAGCCGGATCAGTATCGCTATTTGGAAAGAGGCTTTTGAGATATTTGATAAAATCGGGATAGATTTAGTTTCTCTCCCCGGATTTCCGATCGAAAACCTCACTAAATTTACCAGCCTGCCCAGCGCTCATGCCGCTGAGATTTTCTCGGGGATGATGAGAAATTTAAGCAAGGACCCGTTATATGGCTCGATATTGCAGAGTATCCTGCGCGGTAAACTTTCAGAGATTGATTATATTAACGGAGAATTTGTGCGTTTGGCCGAAGAAAATAATCTTACCGCGCCCCTGAATAAAACTTTAGTAGAGATGGTGCATCAAGTAGAGGTTAGCCATAAATTTTTTAGCAAAGAAGATCTTATCCACAGAACTAAGGAGCTGGTTTAACATGGATGAAGTAAAAACACCTTTCCCGAAGCTTAAACTTACCGTGACCCAGGTTCTGGGGGTCTGTTACCACGGGTATAAAGCCGGGGATGTGATTATTCTGGAGGATTTTACACATGCGCCAAAACACTTTTGTTTAGGCCTGGCGCATGCTTTATTTCCCACCATTTATGCTTTAAGTTTCGGCGCCAAATTCGGGTTTCGCGATAATCAGCGTTCGTTATTGACTACTTGTCCTGACGGCGGCAAACTGGAGTTTAAAGTTGAAATTTTGGATAAAGACGGCAAACTGGAAGTTATCCCGCGCGATCCGGAGTATCAAGGCCCCCGCCCCAAGAAAATGATCCTGGAGGTAGTGCAATCAAAAGGCAAATGTTCTTTTGGGTATAAAGTAGGGGACAAATGGGAAACTCAAGGGTTGAAATGTATCCCGGGGTTTTGCGGAGCGGCATTTCATACCGCTTTTCCGGCTTTATTTGCTTTAAATTTCGGCGCTAAATTTTTCTTTATGCCTGATCCGGATACGATTGATACAGTTACCTGTCCGGACGGGGGAAATATTGTTTTCAAGATTACGCGAAAGAACCAAACATAACGTAGAGACGCAAAATCTTGCGTCTTGGCAAAAAAGAATTCCGTTTTAGGTAATAATGAAAGGAATAACAAAAGTGGTTAAACGTAGAGTAGTCATTACCGGTGTGGGAGTAATTTCCCCCAACGGTATCGGGAAAAAGAATGCCTGGGAAGGTTTTTCCAGCGGTAAATCCGGGATCCGTTTAGTGGATGGTTTTGATGTTTCGGTTTTTAATACTAAGATTGCCGCCGAGGTCAGGGATTTTGATCCTTTTAAATTGGGTCTAACTCATGAAGAGGCTATGCGCATGGACCGTTACGTGCAGTTTGGCGTAGCCGCCGGAAAAATGGCGATAGAAGACAGTCAGCTGGATTTTTCGAAAGAAGATGTAACGCGGGTGGGTGTTTGTTTGGCTAATGCTATCTGCGGGACAAAATATATGGAGGAAGAATTTGCTTTGGTTACCGATGACGGCAAGCGGCCGATTAACCCGGCTTTGGTGCGCCCGGATCTTTATGACGCGGCGATGTTTAATACTCCTTCCATTGAGTTAAGCGCCCGTTATGGATTAAAAGGAAACTGTAATACTATTTCGACCGGATGTACCGCCGGTACCGATTCTTTAGGTTTTGGTTTAGAGAGCATTCAGGATGCGGAGATGGATGTAATGATTTGCGGTGCTGCGGAAGCCCCGCTTACTCCGATTACCTTCGGGGCTTTTGATGTGGTCAATGTTTTATCCGTGCATAATGACGAACCGCAAAAAGCCTCCCGGCCCTTTGATAATAAAAGGGATGGTTTTGTTTTAGGGGAAGGGGCCGGGCTTCTGGTGCTGGAAGAATTAAATCACGCCTTAAAACGCAATGCTCCGATTTACTGCGAGGTTTTAGGTTTTGGCACCAGCTGCAATGCTTTTCATATGACGGATTTGCCTTCTGACGGCCGGGCCATGGAAATTTGCATTAGTTTGGCTTTAAAAGATGCCCAGGTTAAACCATCGGAAATTGATTATATTAATGCGCACGGCTCAAGCACGAAAATGAATGATATTTTTGAAACCAGCGCTTATAAAACAATTTTTGGCCAATATGCCTATAAGCTGCCGATCAGTTCTTTTAAATCCATGATCGGCCATCCTCTGGCGGCGGCCAATGCCATTGAGCTGACGATGGCTAGTCTGATTTTTGAAAAAAATATTCTTCCTCCGACGATCAACCAGGAGGAAAAAGACCCCCAGTGCGATCTGTATTATATTCCCAATCAGGCCATTCAAAAAAAGGTCGATATTATTTTAAAAACCAGCAGCGGTTTTTCAGGGATACACTCTTCCCTTATTTTAAAAAGGTTTGGTGGATAATGGAAAAGATTGCAATTACAGGTATCGGCGTAGTCAGCCCGTCGGGAATCGGTAAGCGGCAGTTTTGGGCCAACATTAAAAGCGGCCGTTCTTTTATTAAAGAGATCAGGCGTTTTGATGCCAGCCTTTATCCTTCTCATATTGCCGGCCAAATAGATGATTTAGAAAAGTATAGCCACATCTCCGAAAGACTGCTTAAGAAAATTGACGCATTTTCGCATATGGCGCTGGTGGCCGCGGAGTTAGCGCTGCAGGATGCCGGGATCGATATCAAGAACGAAGATCCGAATCTGGTGGGGATTTTTTTAGGTAATGCTATCGGCGGCTGGCTTTACGCTGAGACGGAATTAAGGGATTTATACCTGGAAGGCCGGGAAGGTGTTTCGCCTTATATGGCCAGCGCCTGGTTCCCGGCGGCTCCCCAAGGCCAGGTTTCAATTTATTACGGGATTAAAGGTTTCAGCAAGACCGTGGTCAGTGACCGGGCCAGTTCGCTTATGGCGCTGGGTTATGCCCGAAAAGTTTTAGCGAAGAATAAACTTAATATGATCTTAGGCGGAGGGATGGAAGCGCCGGTTTCTCCGTATGCTTTATTGTGTTGTAATACTTACGGGGCGCTTTCTAAAAATAATCATGATCCGGCCGGAGCTTATCGGCCCTTTGACCGGGAGCGCAACGGTTTTGTAATCGGTGAAGGCGCCGGGATCGTAGTGATGGAGAGTATTCAGCGCGCCCGGAGCCGTAACGCCAACATTTTAGGGTTAATTTCCGGCTATGGTACTGCCTGTGACGGAGTAGATCGGATTAATTGCGCCAGCGACGGAAAAGAATTAGCCCGGGCAATTAAAATGGCCCTGGATGATGCTAAAGCGTTGCCTGAGGAGATCGGTTACATTAGTTTAGACGGCTTGGCAGTTGAACTTTGGGATAATTCCGAGGTAAAAGCCCTGGAGTTAGTCTTTGGCAAAAACTTGAAGAAAATCCCGGCCAGCTGTCCAAAGTCGATGTTTGGGAATTTACTGGGCGCTTCCGGCGCCTTAGATATGATCATTGCGCTTTTAACCATGGAACATAGTTTAGTTGCTCCGACATTAAATTTAGAAAAGCCGGCTCAAAACAGCTTAAATTATGTGGCTGGCGAGGCCAAAGAATATAAGGTAAACAAATCTTTAATTATTTCACGCGGCCGCGGCGGAATTAATTCCGTGCTCGTAGTTGAAAAAGCAGCTTAAAGCTAATTATATTTTAAACTAATGGAGGGTTTTAAATGAAAATACTATTTGTGATGCCTAAAGTCGGCGCCTGGGCCACGCATGGAATTCACCGGTCTCCGAATCAGTTATATGCGCATTGGGCTGCTTATATCCGGGAGAAAGGTTATAAAGATGTAGCGGTAATCGACGCTAAAGCCGAACAGATACCCATGGAGCAGCTGATCCAACAGGTAAAAAATATAAACCCTGATATTGTGGTGATGGGTGAGCAGCTGCACGGCTACGGCGGATACGGAGTTTTGCGTCATTTTAAAGATGCGGCGATCGGAATTAAAAAAGCGCTGCCTAAAATAAAGATCATTTTGGGCGGGCTTTGGTATTCCGCCATGCCCATTCCGACCTTAGAAGAAATTCCGGAAGTTGATTTTATCGTGATGGGGGAAGAGGAATCTTTTGGGGATTTAATTGAAGCGATCGATAAAAATAAACCGCTCAAAGATGTCGGCGGAGTCACCTCGCGCATTAATGGGCAGATCGTGATGGGGCCGCATAAGCCCTTGATGACAGATTTGGATAAGCTTCCTTTACCGGCCTATGACTTGTTCCCCATGGATAAATATTCCGGGCATACTTATTGGAAGCCGTTTGTCGATATGGTTACCTCCCGGGGTTGTCCTTCGGCCTGTACTTTTTGTTATGAATGGGATCAATTTGACCCGCGTTCTCCGTCAGATTTTTTAAAATGGCGCGCTAAAAGCCCGGAGCGGGTAATTGAGGAGCTGGAACTTTTGCAGAATAAATACAAAGTCAAGGTAGTGGTAATCCAGGATGATAATTTCATTGTTGATGCTGCCAGGGTTAAAAAGTTCTGTGAATTAAAGTTGGCTAAAAAGATCGAAACGAAATGGGTGGCTTTAGGCAGGGCTGTGGATTGGGTTAACTGTGAATCAATTCTGCCGCTGATGAAAGAGGCAGGCCTGTTTATGGGAGTTTTTGGAATTGAAGTAACGACACAATCTGAGCTCAAAAGAATCGCTAAAGGCACAACCATCGAGCAGATTAAGAAGACTATCGAGATCTTGCGTAAAAATGATATTGCTATTGTTGCCGATATTATGATGGGGTTTGATTACGATACCGAAGAGATCGTCAAACAGCGTTTTGAGTTCACCGACATGGTGGACCCGGATATCCTGTGGGTAGGTTATGTCACTCCGGCTCCCAATTCACCGATGTGGAGGATTGCTTTAAAGAAGGGGTGGATTGATCCGAAAAAAGTTGATTTTAGCACTTGGGATTTTCTGCATCCGGTAATCCCTACGGATCATTTGACCACCGAAGACCTGGGCCGTTTAGGTTCCTGGTGTATGCGTGAATTTTTCTCAAAGCCCGGCCGGATCAACCGGATCATGGAAAGCGATTTTGATCCGCTGGCCAAGCTTTGTATTCAAGATGTTATTGACGGATTGAATAAGTGGGAAGCGGCGGCGACTAAAGGGGAAGTACAGATATAAAATTTACGGGTCCTGTCTTGGGTATTTTCTTGCGCTGACGCGCTACGAAAACACCCAAGCCACCCGTAAATAATAATGTTGGAGGATAGATGGATACAAAAACAAAAGTAAAAGAAGTGTTAAGCAACCTCTTAAAAGTAAAGATCGAGGAATTAAAAGATGGTTCTACTCTGATCGACAGTATCGGCGTAGATTCTACGGAGATGGTGGAATCGGTAATTGCTTTAGAGAAATCTTTCGGGGTCAAGCTGAGCCCTAAAGAGATTACCAAAAATTCCACAATTAATGATATCACCGCTAATATTGAGAGCAAATTAGCAAAATGAACCCCGCACCTTCTATAATTTAAATATTAGAAGGTAGGGGGTAGCATAAAAAAAGGAGAAGGTGCGGGGTGAAGATAGTAGATTTAAGCTTACCCATTGATGAGACCGCTTTTGAGGTACACAAAGTGGCTATCGAAAGAGTAACCCATAAAGCCGGGGTAGAAAAGTTTAACCGGGTAATCATGGGCAAAACTCTTTTGGGCAAGATTAAATACGCATTGGGCGGCCGCATCGTGAAAAAAGAAGAGCTGCCCGATGAAGAATTTCTCTCTTTGGAGATTGTCCATGCTCCGGTGCACATCGGTACGCACCTGGATTATTCCTTCCATTACGGTTCTCAATCTGAAAATCGCGCCTCTAAAACCGCCGATGAGATACCCCTGGAATATTGTTATCAGCCCGGAGTAAAATTAGACCTGCGGCATAAAAAACCAAATGAAGTAATCAAGGAACAGGACCTTTGCGAAGCTTTAACCAAGATCAATTACCAGCTTAAACCTTTAGATATCGTATTACTGCAGACCGGAGCCGATAAGTTATACGGCGGCCCTAAATATTTTGCCGATTATCCCGGAGTCAGCCCTTGCGCCATCGAATATTTATTAGGCCAGGGGGTCAAGATCTTTGGCGTAGATACGATGGGGATTGACCGGCCCTACAGATTTATGCTCAGTGAATTCTTAAAGACCAAAGACCCTAAAACATTTTATCCGGCGCATTTCTACGGAAGAAAAAAAGAATTTATCCATATCGAGCGGTTGGCAAATTTAGAAAGCTTGCCGGATTTTGGATTTAAGGTGCTTTGTATGCCTATCCGCATCAAAAATACCGGAGCGGCTTGGGCAAGGGTAGTTGCTCTTTTAGATTAATAATTATTGCGGTCTGTCTTGTCTTGTTCTTCGCGGGGGCGCTCGTTTTACCCCAGCGTGGCAAAACTTCGCTCGGGTCGGCTGGCGTCGCTCTCTGACATAAAAGTGACGGAACCATGCCCACTCCTTGCCTCCACGCCCCGCTCAGAATCAAGCCAAGTCATCCCGCGTAAACAGCTAATTTTAAAAGAGCAAAATACTGGGGGGATTAAAATGGGACATACCTGTAATTCGATAGTGATTAAGGCGCCTTACGATTTAGTTTTTGATATTTCCAATGATATCCCGCGCTGGACGGAATTATTCGGCACGGAATATAAAAAAGCCGAGCTGGTCAAGAAAGAGGCGAATAAAATTACTTTTCGTCTAACCGATGAGGATGATAAAACCTGGCAATCCTGGAGGCTTTTGTTTAAAGATAAGTTTTTTACTTATTCGCAGCGTGAAGATCCGCTGTTTCCTTTTGAGTATATGAAGATTATTTGGCTCTACACGCCGGTTACCGGGGGCATTGAATTAACTTGGATTCAGCATTTTCATATGGATGCCAAAGCCAAATTTAATGACCAACAGATCGAAGGTTTTATTAACGAAGGCTCGCAGCATAACCTGAAGATCTTTAAAGCGATTATTGAAAAAGAAGCGGCTAAGTGAGCGCACTTACCTTTATTATCCTTTGTTTAGAAGGAGCGGTTCTATCGTTTAATGTGGCAGCCTCTGCTGCGCTGGTTCCTTCAATTGCCGCGGATTTTGCTCTTTCTCAATTTGTGGTCGGCAAAATTATCTGGTTGTATATGCTTCCTTACGGGCTGGCGGCGCTGCTGTATGGTCCGTTGGTACGCTTATTTGATGCCCGCAAGGTTGAATTATTCTGCATCTTCTTGTTTTCCCTGGCTAATCTTTTGGCAGCCGCAGCGGGTAATATCTCTGTGCTTTTTGCGGCCCGGTTTATGATGGGATTTTTTGGAGCCTCGGTTATTCCTCTGGGCTTGATCGTGATTGCCAAACACCTAAAGCCGGCTAAGCGCGGCCGTTATCTTGGTTTATTTTTTGGCTCGACATTCATAGCTTCTTTATTGGGCCTGTTTTTAAGCGGGATAATTTCCTGGAGGTTGATTTTTCTCATTCCGGCGCTCTGTGGATTTATACTTTGGATTTTTATGTATTTTTATTTGCCCAGTTTTAAAGCGGATGCCGGAAATTTCCGCCTGGGTTATTTCGAGGCGTTTAAAAATAAAAAAGTCATTAAAATTTTCGGCTATATTTTCCTGATAAGTTTGATTTATCATGCTGTGCAGCAATGGCTGGGAGTTTATTTCTCGACGCAATTAAATTTAAACCAGTTTTTAATCAGCATGCTGATCACTCTGACCAGCTTAGCCGGGATATTCGGGGAAGTTTGGGGAGGCCATCTGGCAGATTCCCTGGGCCGGTTAAAAGTGGTAAATTTAGGCATTCTTTCGATGATCGTCTGTGTTTTTCTGCTCTTGATCAAGTTGCCGGTGGGGTTATTGGCTGTCGTGATGATTGTTTGGGGCATGGGCTGGACTTTTAATCATGTGGGTTTATCCACTATGCTTACGGATCTGCCGGCGGAGCTTCTCAATGAAGCCGCAAGCCTAAACAGCGCCGTGCGTTTTATTGCCGGCGGCATAGGAGTGAGCTTGGGCGGTTTGATCATGCAGAAAAGTTTTGGTTTAGGATTTTTAGTGTTTGGTTCGGGGCTGCTGATTTTATTAATGTTTAGCCGGGTAGTCGGAAATAAAATATACACCCGGGGCTAATTGGTAGAGTCACCCGGCGCCTATTTGATCTGCGCCGGTGTTATGTACGTACATAAGGAGGAGAGGTATGAGTTTAGAATTAAAAGGAAAAACAGCAATTGTTACCGGTGCCAGCCGTGGAATTGGCAAAGCCTTGGCCTGTACCGCCGCCAGTCTTGGGGTTAATTTAGTGATCGGGGCGCGTAATCTGGGCCCTTTAAAAGAGACTGCCGATGAGATCGCCAAAAAATTTAAAGTCCAGGTTTTGCCGGTAGCTTGCGATGTGACAAAATTAGAAGATCTGGAAAATTTAGTCAAAAGCGCCAAAGAGAAGTTTGGCCAGATCGATATCCTGATCAATAATGCCGGGGTATCCAGCCAATATCCTTTTCAGGATCAGCCGATCGAGGATTTCGAGAAATTAGCGCATACTAATTATTTGGGCTATGTGCGGATGATCCGCCTGGTGATTAATGATATGATCAAGAATAAAAGCGGAGCGATCATTAATATGGTCTCCGGTTCGACCTTATGTGACCCGCTGCCCAGGACCTTTATCGTTTACAGCTCGCTTAAGGTAGGCTTAAGGGCATTTTCCAAGGGTTTGTTTTGGGAATTGCGCGACCACGGGATTAAAGTTACTTCGATATTACCCGGGGTTACCGATACGGACTTAACCGGTAAACTTCAGAATATCAGTACGGATACCTCGCGTTTGATGAGCACGCAGGCCATTGAAGACGCGGTGCGTTTTGCTTTAACCGTCCCGGCTAATGTCTGCCCTTTAGAGATCGCGGTAATTAACCAGCAAACGCCCTGGGTTGCTCCGGTGATACCTTATAAACAGCAGCATCCGGGAAAATAAGCCTAAATTGCAACTGGAAAGAAGTTAAATATTAGAAAGGGAAAATTGGAATGAAAAAAACAGGATTTTTAACTGCAGCTTTAGTTTTATTAATCTCGGGCGCCGGTTGGGCAGCCGAGAGCAATGTCTTGCTTGATGATTTTGAAATTGTGGTTTCCGGCGGCGCTGACGGCACCGTGGATTTTGGCGCCGGCAATGGTTCAAGTATCCAGGTGATCGGAGCCAGCGATATTAAAAATAGCGGTAAACAGGCTTTGAAGGTTGATTATGATGCGGTCAGCGGTGGTTATATGTATATTGCCCGCGGCGCCGGGTTAGATGCCAAGAATGCTAACTGGGCGGTCAAGCCTTCCGATATCAAATGGGAAGAATACAGCGCGGTATCTTTTTATGTCTACGGGACAAATTCAAAAGCTAAGATCGCTTTTGATATCAAAGATACCGGGGGTGAGATTTGGCGGTTTATCGCCGATGACGATTTTGCCGGCTGGAAAAAAGTAGTGGTTAGTTTTGATAAATTCATCGTGCGTGATGATTGGCAGCCGCAGGATGCCGATCAAAACGGAGTAATGGATTTTCCGATCAGGATGTTTCAATTTGAGCCGCTTCCCGGAACCAAAGGTACCCTTTATTTTGATACGGTGGAATTGGTAAAGAAATAAATACAATTGTAGTTTAACGCCTGGCGCTAATCGGAATCACCCGACGCTAAGCGGTATTGCGTCGGTGTTGCCCCCGTGGGCAAGGAGGTAAATATGGATAATCAGGATATTAAGAACCTAAAGAAACGTTATCTTATCTGGCTGTACAAAACCACCAAAGAGGCGTTTGATAAGTTTGAACGCAAGTTTACCCAAGTTGACATTGATCAAGATATCTTAAGGGAAATTAAAAATGAGCTGATGGGCGCGTATCTGCCGCATGAAAAAGCCCAGCTTGAGAAGATGGTAGGTGATTTTCAGGCTTATATTGCCGTTAAAGAAAAGGCTTGTTCGGATCTAAAGTGCCAAGGTTTAAGGAAAAATACCGAGTTTATTTTTCTGGATGTTAAGCTGCGGGCAATTGAGAAATCCATCGTCAAAGAGCTTGGCCGTAAAGAATTTTTTAGGATCAAGGCGATGTATGAACAAGAGATGACCCAGCGTATACTAAAGAGCACGGAGCATTAATGTTAATTGACGCACATTCCCACTGGCTTCCGGATGAAATAATTTCTAATGCCCACTTTTTCCATAAGGGTTGGGGGGATATTGAGGCCCAGCTTAAGATGATGGATGAGGCCGG
The DNA here is from genome assembly GCA_035402765.1 of Candidatus Omnitrophota bacterium. Taxonomy (GTDB): domain Bacteria; phylum Omnitrophota; class Gorgyraeia; order Gygaellales; family Profunditerraquicolaceae; genus UBA6249. The sequence continues at coordinate 88,152 of DAONDX010000002.1, read as the reverse complement.
TATTGACCGGGCGGTATTAAGCTATCCGACTTCTGATGCGCATTTAAAATTAGGCAGTATCAGCCAGGTGGCCCATCTGTTTAATGATAATGTGGGAAAGATTTTAAAGGCTTATCCGGAAAGATTTATCGGAGCTGCGATCCTTCCTTTTGATAATTCTATTGATGTGGTAGATGAAATAAAACGCGTAACCGAAGAATTAGGTTTTAAAGCGGTCTCTCTGGCTTCCAGCTATAACGGGATATATTTAGATGATAAGATGTTTTTACCGGTGTATAAACTGGCGGAAGAAAAAGGCCTGCCGATTTTTGTGCACTCCCAGATTGTTAACCCGATTGGTTATGAACGGGTTAAGGACCCGCTGCTTACCCCGGTAGTTGAATATATTTTTGATACTACGATTTCAGCCGGCAAGCTTTTAATGTCGGATGTGTTGAGGCAGTTCCCCAGGACCAGATTTATCTTTGCCTATTTCGGCGGGGCGATCTGTTATCTAAAACAGCGCTTTGATGCGACCTATCAGATGCTGCGCAAGATGAATTTTGTCAAAGATCTGCAAGGTTTGCCGTCGGATTATTTTAAAAATATTTATGTGGATACCAGCGGAGACACCACCCGCGCTAACTTTTTATTAAGTTTAGATTTAATGGGGCCCCGGCGTATTCTGTGGGGCAGCGATTGGCCGGCTAAGCAGGATATTGCCGCAGGTATTAAGGCGGTTAAGGATTTGGATTTGACCCAGGAGGAGAAGGAGAATATTCTGGGGGGGAATTTAGCAAAGCTGTTTGCTCTTTAAGATTTTTGCGGGGCCTGTCTTGGGTATTTTCTAGCGCTGACGCGCTGCGAAAACACCCAAGCCACCCGCAAAAATCTTAATAATTACTAAGGGACGTTTTTATTTTAAGTTATGGTAAAATTTTTAAATTTGATTATCGGTGGAACGGCGGGGACAGTGGTAGAGCCCGCTAAATAACAAATAGGGAAGGTCCCGCCTCAGAAGCAATACCAAAACTCTCTAGAGTTTTGGTATTTCGGCGGGATAAATTCGCGGACGTCCGCCAATAAAACCTGGCGGGCTACAACTTACGTCGCAACTGCGTTGCTCCGTAAGTTGTCCGCTCATTTAAGGAGAGGAATAGTTAATATGGAAATGCAAAAAGCAGTTCATTTGACAGGGAAAGATTTAACGGCAATGGTCCAGCTTAGGCCGCAGGATGTAGGCAAGTATGCGATTGTACCGGGGCCGCGCGACCGCCTGGATGTTTTAATGAAAAAACTGGAAAATCCCATGAAGAATTTTTCCTTTATGGAATATACTATGTACACCGGAACTTATGAAGGGATTAAGGTCACCGGGATTAACGGCGGAAGATTCTCTACGGATACATCAATTACTACCGAAGTAATGTGTAATGCCGGAATTCAGAACATTGTCCGCGTGGGTACCTGCGGATCATTGGATGAGGATATTAAAATCGGGGATTTATTTATCGTGGATGAAATTATCCGCGGCGACGGAGTTACTCCGTATTATGTGGATAAAGATTTTAAGACGGCGAGTAATAAAAATCTCTCTGATCTTTTATTTGAGATTGCCACCGGCATGGGTTTAAGGGTGCACCGGGGCAAAGCCTGGACTACGGATGCTTTACTGCGGGAGACCCGCGAAATTGTGGAAGCTAAGCGCAAGGAAGGCGCCAGAGCCGTGGACATGGTTTCTTCAACGCTTTTGACGATTTGTCAGACCTATAATATCAAGGCTTGTTCAATACTGGCCGTTAGTGATAATGTGGTTACCGGTGAAATGGGTTTTATGAATCCGCTTTATTATATGGCCGAAGGCAATTTAATTAAAATTGCGCTGGCGTTGGTAAAGAAGCTAGAGGGTAAATAGATCAATTTTGCGGGTCCTGTCCTGGGTATTTTCTAGCGCTGACGCGCTGCGAAAACACCCAAGCCGCCCGCAAATAACAAAACCATGAACTTTTCTCCATTATTTTGGCCGATACAATTAAAAGGCAATACCATTTATATTCTGGATGAGACTAAACTCCCCCAGAAGCTTACCTATATTAAGGCTAAGAATTATCTCCAGGCTTGCCGGGCGATTAAGGAGATGAAGACCCGCGCCGTGGGCCAGGTGCTTTTAGTCATGTATACCTTTATCTTAAGCCATCGCCAGAATAAAGATTTAGCCAAGGTGGCTGAGGCGATCAATGCTACCCGGCCAACGCTGTCTTTTAAGTTCTTAACCGATATGGTTTTGGGAATGGAAAAAAGCGGCGCACCTTTAGAAAAAAGTATCCTGGGTTTCTTGGAGATGCTTAAAGGTAAAAGAATCCAACAGGCACAGGCAACCGCGGATTTGCTTAAAGACGGCGACGTAATTCTCACACATTGTAACATCAGCGGGTTAATGCCGTTAATCGCTCAACTGGCCAAAGAGCAGGGTAAAAAGATCAGTTTCTATACTACGGAAACGCGTCCGTATTTGCAGGGTTCGCGCCTGACTGCCTGGGAGATCATGCGCGCCGGGTTTGAAGTGACGATTATTACGGATAATATGGTGGCTTATTTATTATCATTAGGTAAAGTCACTAAAATCATCGTCGGCGCCGATCACTTAACCCAAAACGGTGACATTGCCAATAAAATCGGCACTTATCAGATCGCGGTGGTAGCCAAATATTTTAAGATTCCTTTTTATGTGATTTGCCCGCCGGCCTCAAAATTAAAAACCGGCCAAGAAATTAGAATTGAGATCCGGCCGGATGATGAATTAAAGATTTACCAGGGTTTACGTCTGGCGCCCAAAGAAGTTAAAGCGTATTATCCGGCTTTTGATGTTACTCCGGCAGAATTAATTACCAAGCATATTTATCTGGGAGTTTAAATGTCTGATCAAGCGTTGCGGTTAGAAATTATTGAGGTCGGTAAAAGGCTTTATGCCGCAGGTTTGGCTGTAGCTAAATCCGGGAATTTAAGCTGCCGGATTGACCAGGAAAATATTTTGATCACCGGCACCGGGACATTCTTAGGCCAATTAAAAGAAAGCGATATTGTTAAGGTGAATTTGGCGAGCGCAAAATTTGAAGGAGAATTAAAGCCCAGTTCGGAATTACCTTTGCATAGTTTGGTTTATAAAAATTTTGCGGCTAAAGTCCTGGTGCATTGTCATCCGCCGTTAATTAACGGATATTTTGCCGTGGCCAAGGCCCTGAAAGCCATGAGCTTTGAAACTAAGTTTTATCTTGGGGATATTCCCGTCATTCCGCAGGAAACGCCCACGGTAACCGACACCGAGCCTGTAATTGCCGCCTTAAAAACCAATAATCTGGTAGTTTTAAAGAATCACGGGACGGTGGCAATGGGAGATAAATTTCAGGATGCTTTAAGTATTACCGAGGCTTTGGAGGAGGCGGTAAAAAGCGCTTCCATCGCCCGGCTATGGGATAAAGATATTTTAGATGATTTAGATAGCGCGCTGAAAGAGGATTTAAAGCGCACCCAGCCGGTATACCGCATGTTTAGCCGGGAACATATCCAGGCGATTGTGGATTTAGTCAATCAGGATGCCTTTATCGCCCAGAAAGGCAAAGAGCTGGGCCTGACGGTAAAATTAGCCATCAAGCTGGATAACAGCGAAGCGGTTTTTAAATTTAATTTTGAAGAAGGGAAAATTATAAAATTAGATACCGATAGCGATGCTCCTTTTGTAATTTCTGCGCCGAGCCCCGTATGGGAGCAGGTATTTTTAGGCAAGCTGGATTCATTTGTCGCGGTTACCCAAGGCAAGATGAAATTAAGCGGACAATTAGGCCAGCTTTCCAAGTGGTATGTCCCTTTTACCCGGCTGTTTGCGTTATTTAAAGAAGTGAGGATCAGCTAATGAATTCTAAATGCCCGCTTTATATCAACGGACAATTTATCGAAACGGCCGAGAAACAAAATATTATCAATCCTTCGACCGGCAAAGTCATTGCCGAAGCTTCTTTGGCTTCTGATAAAGAAGTAGACCTGGCGCTGGCTTCTGCCCGGGAAGCTTTTGACCGGGGTCCCTGGCCGCAGTTTTCTTTAATCGAGCGTAAAAATTTTATTTTCCGGATCGCCCAGGGAATTTTAGACAATGCCGGGATGCTTGCGGAATTGGAAATGCAGAACACCGGAAAGCCGATCAAAGAAACTACTTTTATGGATATTCCCTCCTGCGCTAAAACTTTCGAGTTTATCGCGAATAATTTTATTGATTATTTAAGCCAGGAAGAGGTCAATGTCTCCTCCGACGCCAAAGGAAAAATAATCCGCGAGCCGATGGGGGTAGTGGTTTTAATTGTGCCTTGGAACTATCCGCTTTTAATGGCCTGCTGGAAAATGGCTTCGGCTCTGGCCGCCGGCAATACCGTGATCTTAAAACCTTCCAGCCTGACTCCGCTGTCGGCTTTAGAGTTGGCCAAGATTATCCATGCCGCCGGCTTGCCGCCCGGGGTAGTGAATGTAATTAACGGAAGCGGAGTAAAAATCGGCCAGGCGCTTTGTGAGGATAAGCGGGCGGATATGATTTCTTTCACCGGCAGCAGTGAAATAGGCAAACAGATCCTGACATATGCTTCGAAAAATGTGAAAAAGATGATTATGGAGCTGGGAGGTAAATCTGCCAGCTTGATATTTAATGATGTAGATTTAGATGTGGCGGTCAACAGTTCGCTGACCTCCATTTTTCTTAATCAAGGCCAAATGTGTACAGCCATGTCCCGGATTTTTGTTCAGGAGGCCATTTACGACAGTTTTCTGGATAGTTTCGTGCAAAAGGCCAAACGCATAAAATTAGGTTTAGCTGATAATCCTGAGACGCAAATGGGGCCTTTGATCAGTGATGCCCAGCGCAAAAAAGTGATTGCCTATATCGATAAAGCTAAAGCTGAAGGCGCTAAAGTGATCTGCGGCGGGAAAATACCGGAAAACCCGGAATTAAAGAACGGTTATTTTTTTGAACCGACGGTATTAGTGGATGTGGGAGTCCATTCACACATTTTTAAAGAGGAAGTTTTCGGGCCGGTAGTTTTAATCCACAAATTTTCAGGTTCAGATGAAGCGGCGAGTTTAGCCAACAGCGTAGATTTTGGTTTGGCCGCCTGTATCTGGAGCAAGGATTTATATTTGGCGCAAGAGTTAGCCGGCAATCTAAACGCCGGCACGGTTTGGATCAATACCTATGGCGCGTTTTATAACGAACTGCCTTACGGGGGATTTAAACAAAGCGGATTTGGCAAAGAGCTGGGCCGGCAGGGTTTCCTGGAATATTCCCGGGTTAAAAGCGTAATTATCGATCAGTCTGCCGAAAATAAACCGTTGGTTAATTACTGGTATGGATTCTAATGGATATTGTTAAGGTTTTAGAAGCAAGCGCCAAAAACTACGCGCATAAAACAGCAATTATCTTTCGCCAGGAGCAAATTTCTTTTGCTCAGCTAAAGAATAAAGTTTTTGCGCTTAGCCAGAGTCTGCTTAAACTGGGAGTAAAGCCCGGCGATAAAGTAGCAATTTACCTGCCCAGTTGGCCGGAATATATTTTAAGTTATTTAGCGACCTGGTCGATCGGGGCTTGCAGCGTGCCTTTGGATTTTATGCTCACCGAAGATGAAATCCTTTCCTGTCTTAGCCATTGCGAAGCTAAAATTCTGATTACTAAACACAAGGCCAACATTTCATTCGCCAGGCTTAAGTCTGAATTGCCTTTATTGGAGAATATTATTTCCTGCCAGTCTCCAGCTGAAGGCGCATTAAGTTTTGAGGAGTTAGTATCTGCGCAAGCTAGCTTAAGCCCCGCGGTAGCCGTCCGTGAGCAGGATTGCGCCATAATTTTTTATACCTCCGGAACTACCGGTAAACCTAAAGGAGTTTTGATCAGTTATGCCCAGCTGGATGCCCCGCCGAAATCCATGGCTTTTTTTGTGAATTCGGATCTTAGCCCGGCTGACACAACTTTATGCGCTTTGCCCTTCTCGCATTTAGGGGGGCTGATCTATATCCAGAATACCATTGTTTTCGGGCTGACCCTGGTGTTAATGGAACGCTTTATGCCGCTGGATTTTTTAAGAAATATCCAGAATTATAAAGTTAATTTCTTCTGGATTGTCCCCTCGATGTATTATGCGCTTTTGCAATTAAAAGAATTTGAGACTTTTGATCTGTCGAGTTTGCGCTGGATCGTTACTTTCGGGGCGTCAAATTCACCGGAGGCTTTGCGCCGGTTTCAGCAATTCTGCCCGCGCACTTATCTGTTAAATGGCTGGGGCCTTACCGAAACCAATGCCCCTACGGTAGTCTTGCCGATGGGTTCTAAAAATATCGAAAGCGTGGGCCGTCCTGCTCCCTGGATCCAGGTCAAAATATTTTCAGAGGATGGACAGGAGCTGCCCGCCGGAGAAATCGGCGAAGTAGTAGTTAAAAGCTGGGTAGTCACGGCCGGATATTTTAAAGATGAGCCGTTAACCCGCTCGACTATCCGCGGAGGCTGGTTTTATAGCGGCGATTTAGGTAAATTTGATGCCGAGGGTTTTCTTTATATTGTAGGCAGAAAAAAAGAAATGCTTAAGGTTGGCGGAGAGATTGTTTTTGAGCCGGAAGTAGAAGCAAGCTTACTTAAACATCCGGATATCGCTGAGGCCGCCGTAATCGGCATAACCGATAAATTAAGAGGAGAAGTCCCCAAAGCTTTTGTAGTGGTCAAAGAAGGAAAAAGTATTTCTACCGAAGATCTGCGCTATTTCCTGCGTCAGCATCTGGCGCATTTTAAGATCCCGCATTATTTCGAATTTTGTCTTGCGCTTCCTAAAAATCGTGTCGGTAAAATTGATAAAGAGCAGTTAAGAAAGTAGGAATTTAACCGATGCAGGATATTAAGGAATTAACCCAAAAAGAGCTGGAAGCCAAATTGCTTTCCCTGGGCGGCCCCAAGTACTATGCCAAGGTGATTTTGGGCTGGATTTATCAAAAAGGCGTTTATGAATTTAACCGGATGAGCAACCTGCCGGCATCTTTAAGAGAGCGTTTAAGCGAAGAATTCAGTATTTTAAACTTGGCTCTGGCGGATTTACAGTCCTCTAGCGACGGAACAGCGAAATTTCTTTTTGAATTAACTGATCAAAACCTGGTGGAAGCGGTAAATATCCCGATGTCCGGTTATAGCACGGGCTGCATCTCCTCGCAGGCAGGCTGTAAGTTCGGTTGTAATTTCTGCGCCAGCGGAATTAAAGGATTTAAACGCAATTTAACGAGCGGTGAAATTTTAGATGAGGTGCTTTATTTAAAGCATCAGGAGCAAGTCCAGCCTTTAACGCACGTTGTATTTATGGGCACGGGGGAGCCTTTAGATAACTATGATAATGTGCTCAAGGCGATCCGGGTAATTAATTTGCCGGCGGCTTTTAATATCGGGGCCAGAAGAATTACCATTTCTACCTGCGGGATCATTCCGGGGATAGAAAGGCTGCCGCAAGAGGATTTACAAATTGAACTCTCCATATCTTTGCATGCGGCTGATGATTTAACCCGCAGCAAACTTATGCCCGTAAATAATAAATATCCGCTGCCGGCATTAATCAAATGCTGCCGGGAATATATTGCCCGCACGAACCGGCAGATCACCTTTGAGTATATTTTGATCAAAGGGGTTAATGCGCAGCTTGCTGCGGCAGAAAATTTAGTCAGGCTGTTAAAAGATTTAAGATTAGCTAAAGTAAATTTAATTCCGGCAAACTGCGTACCGGAAGCAAAAATTTTACCGCCGGATGAGGCGCAAATAGATGCTTTTAAAGATTACTTATTTAATGCCGGATTGAATGTGACATTAAGGCGCAAGCGCGGGCAGGATATTGATGCGGCTTGCGGCCAATTAAGGTTAAAATATGAGCAAAATTAAAAGCGGTTTATTTTTTATCCTGTTTTTGTTTATCTTAAACGGTTGCGGCGCTAAACCCGAAATAGCCAACTTGGCCGCTAAGGGAGAAAATATTATTTGTTTCGGAGACAGTATCACTTTCGGATATGGCGCTAATCCCGGCGAAGATTATCCTGCGGGTTTGAGTAAATTACTCAGTTTTCCGGTCATTAATGCCGGGGTGGACGGGGATACTACTTTTGAGGCTTTAGAGCGCCTGGAAAACGATGTTTTAAGCAAGGATCCGAAGCTGGTAATCGTAGAATTTTGCGGAAATGATTTTCTTAGAAAAATTTCCAAGAAGAATACGGTTGAAAATTTAGGGATCATTATTGACCGGATTCAGCAGGCCGGCGCGATGGTGGCTTTGGTCGATATCAGCGCGGGAGCATTTTTTCAGGAGTATCGCCAGGCTTTTAAAAAGCTGGCTGCCCAGAAAAAAGCAATATTTATCCCGGTGCTGTTGAATAAAATTATTACTAATCCCGCCATGAAAAGCGATTTTTTCCATCCGAATGCCCGCGGTTATCAGATGATCGCCAAGCGTGTATACCAGGTCATTGTCCCGTATTTGAATAAAACCGGTTCCCAATAAATTACCCGCCGTTAAGATTCGGCGGGTTAAGTTTAAAAAATAACTCCCAAGAAGGCAGCTGCCGTCATTAAAGCTTCGGCAGATTAGGCTTCAATATTTAGTGCTGGAGGAGGGAGTTGAACCCTCACGGAGTTGCCCCCATCGGTTTTTGAGACCGACGTGTATGCCATTCCACCACTCCAGCAAGTTTGGGATAAATGATTTACTATTAGGATATGACTAAAGGCAATTGCGCCAGCGATTATATGTGCGCAAAATTCCTGAACTTAAAAAATGGTGGAGCTGAGGAGGATTGAACTCCTGACCCCTTGCATGCCATGCAAGTGCTCTCCCAGCTGAGCTACAGCCCCAAAGATTTAGCTAAATTAGTGCTTTAAATATATCACCCCGAAAAAGTATTGTCAACTATAACCTTGACGCTCATTTTAGTCGGGGGTATAATCTAAACATTATGATTCTAGGCGTGCATGTTTCCGGAGCAGGGAAGATCTACCAATCATTAGATGTGGCCAGCAGTTTGGGCGCTGATACCATGCAGATTTTTGCCCGTTCGCCGCAGTCTTGGCGCAACGGCTTCCAGCTTGCTTCCGAGGATATTAAAGAATTTAACCTCCGGCGTAAAAAATTTAAAATTGATCCGGTTTTTATTCATATCTCCTATTTGATCAATTTAGCTTCTCCTGACCTTCGGCTTTATAACGGTTCTATTCAGGCCTATATTGAAGATATTCAGGAAGCGGATAAACTGGGAGCCGATTATATCGTGACGCATATGGGCAGCCATAAGGAAACCTCTGAGGATGCCGGGATCAAGCGGCTGGTGGAGGCATTAAATAGGATCCTCGCCAAAACCCAGGGTTCCAAAGTAGGCATTTTACTGGAAAATACTTCCGGTTCCGGGTCCTGGCTGGGTTACAGGTTTTATCACCAGCAGAAGATCTTAAAAGGCCTAAAAGAAAAATCCCGCGTAGGTTTATGTTTAGATACGGCGCATGCTTATTTAGCCGGATATGATTTATCCACCAAGGAGGGCCTGGAAAAAATGATCGAAGAGATCCAGGAGATGGTGGGGACGAAATTGATCAAATTGATCCACCTTAATGATGCCGCCGGAGAATTGGGCTGCCATCACGACCGGCATGACCATATCGGCAAAGGGCATATCGGTTTGGCCGGCATGAAGAGAATTATTAACCACCCTAAATTAAAAGATATCCCGATGATCTTAGAAACGCCTAAAAGCACGGCAACCAGTGACCAGGAAAATTTAGCTTTGGTCAGAAAATTACGCAGGAAATAATATGCATTATAATTTTAAAGCAATCGAAGAAAAATGGCAGAAAAAATGGGCAGCGGAGCGTACTTTTTCCGCCGTAGCTGACCCGGCCAAGAAAAAATACTATTTACTGGAGATGTTTCCCTATCCCTCCGGTAAAATCCATATGGGGCATGTCCGTAATTATACGATCGGGGATGTGGCCAGCCGTTTTAAAACCCTGCAAGGGTTTAATGTCATGCATCCGATGGGCTTTGACGCTTTTGGCCAGCCCGCGGAAAACGCGGCAATTAAGAATAAAACCAAGCCGGATATCTGGACGCATAAATGTATTAAAGAAATGGAAGTGGAATTAAAAAAGATGGGTTTTTCTTATGATTGGGAAAGAGAGATCTCTACCTGCGATAGCGATTATTATAAGTGGAACCAATGGATATTTCTGAAGATGTTTGAGCGCGGCCTGGCATATAAAAAGGCTTCACCGGTTAATTGGTGCTCCAGCTGCTCAACGACTTTAGCTAATGAAGAGGTGGTCAACGGCGGTTGTTGGAGATGCCATACCCCGGTGGAACAAAAAGACCTGGAACAGTGGTATTTAAAGATTACCGACTATAAGGAAAAGCTGCTGGAGGATTTAGATAAATTGAAATCCTGGCCGCCACGGGTTTTGGCCATGCAGAATAATTGGATCGGCAAAAGCAGCGGGGTGGATATTTATTTTAAACTTAAGGGCAGCGGTAAAATTATACCGGTGTTTACTACCCGGGTAGATACTATTTTTGGAGCAACTTATATTGTTCTGGCCCCGGAGCATCCCCTGGTTAAGGAGCTAATTAAAGGAAAACCGGAAGAAAAAGAGGTTTTGCGTTTTATTGAACGGGCCGCCGGCCAAAGCAAGATTGTGCGGACATCTTCTGATGTGAAAAAAGAGGGAGTTTTCACGGGAGCTTTCGCGGTAAATCCGGTAAACCGGGAAGAGGTGCCGATCTGGGTAGCGGATTATGTATTGATGGAGTATGGCACGGGCGCGATCATGGCGGTGCCTACGCATGACCAAAGAGATTTTCTGTTTGCTGGCGAGCATAAGCTGCCGATGCGGGTGGTTATTCAGCCGTCAGCCGTCAGCCGTCAGCTATCAGCTGAGGCGATGACAGAGGCATATGAAGGGGACGGAGTTCAGGTTAATTCCGGAGAGTTTGACGGCTTGCCTAATTCTGAAGCCAAAGTTAAAATTGCGCAATGGATGGAGCAAAAAGATTTTGGAAAGATCCAGACACATTGGCGGCTGCGGGATTGGCTTATTTCGCGGCAGCGTTATTGGGGGACACCGATCCCGATCATCTATTGCCCTAAATGCGGCACCGTCCCGGCGGCCGAGAAAGATTTGCCGGTAGCATTGCCAGCCGAAGCGCCGTTTACCGGAGAGGGCGGAAGCCCGCTGGGTAAAGTAGGCGAATTTGTGCGGGTCAATTGTCCTCAGTGCGGCGGAGAAGCCAGGAGGGAAACCGATACCATGGCTACTTTCTTTGATTCCTCCTGGTATTTTTTAAGGTTTTGTTCCCCTAAATTTAATACCGCTCCTTTTGATGTGCAGGAAGCTAAGTACTGGATGGTAGTAGACCAATATATCGGCGGCATTGAACATGCGATCCTGCATTTATTATATTCGCGATTTTTTACCAAGTTTTTTCAGGATCTAAAAATGGTTTCTTTTGGCGAGCCTTTTGAGAAGCTGCTTACTCAGGGCATGGTTTTAAAAGACGGCGAGGTAATGTCAAAATCCCGGGGCAATATTGTCGACCCGGATTCTATGATCAAAGAGTATGGCGCAGATAGTTTACGCCTGTTTATTCTGTTTGCGGCTCCGCCGGAGACAGAGCTGGAGTGGGATCAACGGGGGTTGGAAGGAGCATTTAAATTTTTAAACCGGGTCTGGAGAATTCAGGATAATTTAGCCGGCTGCGCCAGCCCCCAGATGCTCAAGATTTTACATAGAACGATCAAGAAAGTAAGCCTGGATTTCGCCGAATTTAAATTTAATACCGCGATTGCCAGCCTCATGGAATTGACCAACGCGATTTATCAGCTGGGCGCGGATAAAAAAGTGTTTTCCAGTCTGGTGATTATGCTAAGCCCGATTATCCCGCATTTTGCCGAGGAACTTTGGCAGATACTAGGGAACAAGGAAAGCATTTTTAAATCCGCTTGGCCTGAATATGACCCTCAGCTATTGGTAGAAGAAAGTATCCAAATGCCGATCCAGATTAACGGGAAATTACGCAGTAAAATTGAAGTTACCCGGGATGTCTCCGAGGATAAACTGAAAGAATTAATTTTGGCAGATCAAAAAATAATTCCCTGGCTGGAAGGAAAAACTCCGAAGAAATTTATTGTTGTCCCGCAGAAGCTGGTCAATATCGTGATCTAAATATCCGCATTATTGCCCGTTTAAGACATCCTTAATATCAAAAAGCAATCTGGAATAATCAATGGGTTTTTCGACATATACGGTAATTCCGCTTTTGGCGGCGATATGTTTGTCGACTTCTTCGTGTTTTAAGGAGGCGGCGATAATCGGAGTATTTAAAAATTCCGGCAGGGCTTTGATATCTTGAGCTACTTTAAATCCGCTTTCATCCGGCAAAACCAGATCCAGGAGTACGCAATCCGGCTTTTCCGCCGCAAGTTTCTCCATTCCTTCTTTAGCGCTGTAGGCAACGACTACCGCATAACCTGCCTTGACTAATTCTTCCTTGCTTTTTTTGGCGATGTTATAATCATCGTCAATCACCAGGATTTTTTTAGGCATAAAGCAAGTATACACTAAAATCCCGGCGATTACAATTCAGAAACTGCTCAAAAAGCGGCTGTTTCTCTTTGCCCGGCCGGTCCAAGGCCTATTTTTTGTTAGATGAAAGAGCCGCTTACGTCTATTTATTTAGATAAATATAATCATGGCGGTTAAAATTATGCTTAATTTTACTCCCGAGGAAAGGAAGGTTGCGTTATTTGTCTTAAGTTTAGGGCTGGCCGGGCTGATTTTAAACAGCCTAGCTAAACTTAACTGCCGGATCAGTGGGATAGTTTATCCTCAAATTCAATTGGCCCGGCTAAATATTAATCAGGTGACTTTAGCCGAGTTAACCAGGACAAAATGTGTCCCGGAGAAATTAGCCCAGCGGATTATTGAATACCGCAATCTTCAGCATGAATTTGTCAGTTTAGATGAATTAAAAGAGGTTAAAGGGGTGGGCCGGAAGCGTTTTGAGAAGCTCAAGGAAATCTTTTTTATCGAATGAAAAGATTATTAACGGGCCTGGCGGTATGCTACGGTTTAGGCATTATTTTAAACGGTTTCTTCCGCCTGAACTTTTGGTTAATTTTAGGAGCGGCGATTGCCGTTTTGGTCTGGGCCGGCCTGGTTTTTCGGAATAAATATCTCTCTCTGATTTTAATATTATTTTTAGCATTGCTTAGCGGATGCCTGAACCTGGCCAATTCCGCCAGATTATCCAAATGCCATATTCGTAACTTCATGATTTATAAAAATAATCCGGTTTACCGGGTCAGCGGTTTTATCGCCAGTATGCCGGAGCTTAAAAATGGCCAGCAATGGTTTACTCTGCAAACTCAGGAAGTCCAGGCCGATAAGTTAAAATACAACTGCTGCGGCAAGCTGTTGATTAAAATGGATTTTGAACAAGCGCTAAATTACGGAGATAATTTAACGCTGACCGGCAGTTTAAAACGCCTGCCTGGGTTTAATAGTTCCAGCCGCAGTTACCGGGATTTTTTAGCCCGCAAAGGCATTTATTTAATCATGCCGGTTAAGGATTCCCGGCAGATTATTCTGCGGAGCGGCGCAAGCGGGAGCGCCTTGATCCGGAATTGTTTCCGGTTGCGTGTTCATCTGGAGCAGATCATCAGCCGGTATCTTCCTCCGCTGCCGGCGAGCATACTCTCGGCGATGGTTTTGGGCCAAAAACGCAACCTCCCCCGGCTGGTAAACGAAAATATGGTTAAATCCGGCACGGTACATATTTTGGTAGTGAGCGGCTTTAATGTAGGGATTGTGGCTTTCATCGCCGATCTATTACTCAAAATCCTGCGCCTCCGGCGTAAGCTGCGTTTTATTTTGACCGCCTCCTGCCTTCTGGTTTATTGTTTAGTTACCGGAGCAACTAACCCGGTGATCCGCGCGACGGTTATGGGGATAATCTTTTTATCGGCATATTTTTTAAAAAGGGATCCGGATATCTATAATTCCCTGATGGCTGCGGCATTATTTATCCTGGCCTTTGATCCGCTTCAGCTTTTTGATATCGGTTTTCAGCTTTCTTTTATCAGCGTATTGGCGATTGTATATTTTTACCCTAAGTTTGAGGCTCTCATCTGCCTGAAGAATTGTAGAATCAAGGTATTAAAATTTATCATTGCAGGCTGTTTAGTTTCCTTCTCCGCCTGGCTAGGCACGGTATTAATTATCGCTTTAAATTTCCGCATCATCGCTCCGGTTACGGTTTTAGCTAATATGATCATTGTCCCGCTGGCTACCTTGATTACTTTATGCGGGTTTACCCTGGTTTTATCGGGATTGCTTTATCCGGATTTAGCTTATTTCTTTAGCCAGCCCACCAGCGTGTTGATCAATCTGCTTTTAAATATAAATCAGGCCTTAGTCAAGCTTCCGCTGGCTTATATTTATTTCTAGCGGAGAAAAGCGCCCAATTTATCTTTGACAAAGCCACCCGGCTATGGTAAATTCATAATATTATGAAACGCATAATCTTAAGTTTGTTAATAATTTCTTTTTTAGCTATTCAACCGGCTCAGGCTTATTGGATCTGGACTCCTAAAAGCGGCAAGTGGGTTAATCCTAAAAACCTGCCCAAGGATAATCCCAAGGAGCAGTTTGCCTACGCCAAATCTTTTTTTGACAATAATCAATATGAAGAGGCCAAGCGGGAGTTGCGTAAGCTGCTTAAAGCTTTTCCTAAATCTGCCGAGGCAGCTGAAAGCCAGTATTATTTGGGCTTAACTGAAGAAAAACAAGGCAAACTATACGAGGCCTATCAGGCTTATCAGATGGTGGTTGATAAATATCCCTTTAGCGAACGTATCCAGGAGATCATCGAATTGGAATATAAAATTGCCGAGAGGTTTATGTCCGGAGAGAAACGAAAAACCTTGGGGGTAACTTTACCGGTGGAGAACCCGGCGATCGAGATTTTCGGCAAGGTGGTAGAAAATTCTACTTACGGGCCTCTGGCTCCCAAAGCGCAGTATAAACTAGGCCTGGTTTTAAAAGGGTTAATGCGTTATTACGAAGCGGAGGAGGAGTTTAATAAGGTGGTTTCCCGCTATCCGGATAGCGAATGGTCAGCGGCAGCTAAATTCCAGATCGCTTCCTGCCGGGCAAATTTATCCAAAGGTTTTGCTTATGACCAGGGATCTGCGCAGGAAGCTAAGGAGAAGTTTGAGGCTTTTGTTAAAGAACATCCGGATGCCGTGCTTTCTTTAGACGCGGAAAAAAATATCAGCCAAATCCGGGAAAAAGAAGCTGAGGCCAGCTACAATATCGCGGTTTTTTATGAAAAACAAAAAGCTTTTGATTCAGCCAAAATTTATTATAATAATATAATTAATGAGTATACGCAAAGCCCCTGGGCGGCGAAGGCCGCGGCCAAATTACAGATTATGGAGCAGAAAAATGAAAAAAAGAATTAGCTTATTTTTATTCCTGTTTGCCGCGGGTTTCCTGCTGACTGCCGGTTTAACCGGATGCGGTTATACCACCCGCTCGATGCTTTATGGTAAATATAATACGATTTACATTACGCCTTTCCTGAATAAAGTGGATATCGCGGAAGAATCATTTTCTGCGAATAAATACCGCATCTACCGGCCGATGCTGGAAACAGATATTACTAAAAAGGTAGTCAACCGTTATCTTTTTGACGGCAATCTAAAACCCGCCAAAGAACCCACCGCGGATTTAGTGCTTAAGGGTGAATTGATCGAATACCGTAAAGATCCGTTAAGTTACACTAATGATACTGATAATGTGACCGAATATCGCATAAATATTTATGTAAATTTAAGCCTTTGGGATACTAAAGAGAATAAGCTGCTTTGGCAGGAGAATAATTTTAACGGAAATTATTCTTATTTTACCAGTGAGAATCTTAACCAAGCTAGCGTCAGGGTCTCTGAGGCTACCGCGGTAAATAACGCCATTGAAGATTTAGCTCGGCGGATCGTTGAACGTACAGTTGAGCAATGGTAATATGGTTTATCTACTTATCGGCCAGGATATCACGGCCAAAGAAATTCAGCTCAAGAAAATAAAGCAGGAATTTCTCCCTTCACAACTGCAGGATTTCAACCTGGATACATTATACGCCAAGGAAATAATTTTAAAAGACATCCAAGAACGGTTTCTCTCTCTGCCGCTTAAAAGCGCCAGAAGAATCATTGTAATCAAAGAGGCGCATTTGTTAGATCAGCCCTGCCGGGATTTCTTGCTGGCTTTTGCGAAAAAACCGCAAAAACAATTAGTCCTGGTTTTAGATCTAGATCAATATGATTATAAGGATGAATTTATCAAGGCTTTGAGTGCGCAGGCGCATTTATTGCGTTTTAAGGAAACCGCCAAGATCGACACTTTTACTTTGAACCGGCAAATTGAGTTGAAGCAAGCCGGCCCGGCTTTGCGTATCTTGGACCAGCTGCTTAAAAACGGAGAGCCTCCTGAGCGCATTCTTGGCGGTTTGCGTTATGCCTGGGAAAAACAGGATATTCAGAGCGTAACTGCCAGAAGGAAATTGAAGCTGCTTTTAGGGGCGGATCTGGAAATAAAAACAGGCAGGCTGAAGCCTGCCTTTGCTTTGGAAAAATTAGTGATAAGTTTATGCGGTTTTGCTTAAGCGCCGCATCAAGCGCGATTTGCGGCGGTTGGCGGTAGCCGGGTGGATGATATTCTTTTTAGCGGCTTTATCCAACTGAGAAAAAACCTTGGAAATGAAGGTTTTGGCTTCCGCGGTATCTTTTTTAGCCAGTAATTCCTGGAATTTCTTGATTGCTTTTTTAAGTTGACCTTTGACTTTAAGATTGCGGGTATGTTTTCTCTTGCTTACTCGGTTACTTTTTAATGATGTTCTGCGTCTAGGCATTTATTCTCCTGGTTTACGTAAACGACACCGGCGCAATTCAAATAAGCGCCGGCTGTTATGTTAGCTTTATGAGTTAATATTATTAGCATAATTAACCCCCTATGTCAATAAACAAATATCCTTTTGCCAACCACAATCAGGCGGTTGCCCGCTCGGCTTCCATTATCAGCCTGGCTACGCTTACCTCGCGCATCCTGGGTTTTGTCAGGGATGTAATTATTGCCCGCTTATTTGGAGTTTATATTTATGCCCAGGCTTTTGTGATTGCTTTCCGTATTCCTAATCTTTTCCGCGATTTAGTGGGAGAAGGCGCCTCCAATGCGGCAATTGTGCCGGTTTTAAGCGAATATAATCTCAAGCGTTCTAAAGAAGAATTCTGGGAATTGGCCAATATCCTGCTTAATCTATTGGCGGTGATTTTAAGCCTGATTACGTTATTGGGGATTATTCTTTCCCCCTTGATCGTGCGCATGATTGCTCCCGGTTTTATCGCCTCCCCGGAGAAATTACAAGCAACGATTAATTTAAACCGGATTATTTTCCCTTATATCCTGCTAATCGGGCTGGCGGCTTACGCTATGGCGGTGCTCAATTCACTCAAAAATTTCGCGATTTCAGCTTTTGCACCCTGTTTTTTAAATATTGCAATAATTGTCTGCGCCGTTCTTTTGGGGGAGGGAACTACCGGCCTGGCCGCCGGGGTTTTGCTGGGAGGGCTCTCGCAATTAGCGGTACAAGTGCCGGTTTTATATAAAAAAGGGTTTCGGCCGAAATTTTCTTTGGTTTTTAAACATCCCGGGGTGATCCAGATTAAGAATTTAATTTTACCCCGCATACTCAGTTCTAGTATTTACCAGCTGAACAATTTTTTCGATTCTATTTTTGGTTCGCTGGCGGCGATCGTGGGGGAGGGCGGGGTAGCGGTACTTTATTTTGCTTACCGGCTTATCCAATTCCCGATCGGTATTTTTAGTAATGCTATCGCGCAGGCTATTTTGCCTACTTTTTCTACTCAGGTATTTGAAGCAAACCAGGAAAACCTTAAAAATACACTGTGCTGGGGTTTGCGTATCGTAAATTTTGTGATGTTGCCGACTACTGCGCTGTTTATGCTCCTGGCCTATCCTCTAGTGTCTGCCCTTTTTGGCGGCGGTAAATTTGATTCCCATTCCAGTTTATTAACCGCCGATGCTTTATTTTTTTACAGCATCGGCCTGACGGCTTACGGAGGCAGCAAAATTTTACAATCCTGTTTTTTTGCCCTTAAAGATACGGTCACTCCTACTAAAATAGCCGGTTTGGCTTTGCTGATGAATGTTATTCTGAATGCTTTGTTAATGTTCCCGCTTAAAATCGGCGGCCTGGCTTTAGCTACTTCAATTTCCGGTATCGTTTCCTTTTTCTGTTTATTTTTTATTTTGCGTTGCCGTTTAGGCGGTTTTTACGAGCGTAAAGTATTAAAGTCGTTTTTACGTATTCTGGCGGTTACTTTATGCATGTCGGCGGTATGCTACTTAGTGAATCAGGCGCTAAATTTTGTCTGGGCGCTGTTTTGTGCCGCCATCGCCTATATTTTCTTTTCTTTCGTTTTTAGGGTAACCGAGCTTACGGAGCTTTTACAATGGTTAGGTCGGAGAAATGCAAAACCATCCCTATGGAACAACTGCCGGAATTAAGAAAAAAAATCTTATCTTTTCCAGAGGCGCCGGGTGTTTATTTAATGCGCGATTCCCTGCGCCGGGTGCTTTATGTCGGCAAAGCTAATTCATTAAAGAAGCGCCTGCTTAATTATCTGGGGCCCGACTTGCCCAGTAAAACTCAAGCCTTGATGGCCAAGGTGGCGGATGTGGAATTCAGGCTGGCTCCTAATGAGGCGATGGCTTTATTGCTGGAGTTTAAGCTTATCCATGAGTTTAACCCCCAATATAATATTTCTCTCAAAGATGATAAGAGCTATCCTTTAGTCAGTATCTGGCAGGAAGAATTTCCTGTAATTCAAATAACGCGTAAGAAAAACCGCCCCGGCGCCAAATACCTGGGTCCTTACACCAACAGCAAACTTTTGAAAAATGCCCTGGTCATTATCCGCCGCTATTTTCCTTACCGCTCATGTCTGCGCCTGCCCAAACAAAGCTGTATTTACCATAAGATCAACCTTTGCCCGGCGCCTTGTATCGGCCGCATCAACAGCCATGACTACCGGCAGATTATCGATAATGTTATTTTAATTTTAGAAGGCAAGCAGGATTTGTTGATGCGCAAGCTGGCCAGATCCATGCAGGAAAAATCCGCCGCCGGTGATTTTGAAGCGGCAGCCAGAATCCGCGATCAAATTAATATTTTGTCTAAAATGTCCGGCCCCCCGGATCAGGCTAATTATAAAAATGAGTTAGAGCTGCTTAAGGCGAGTTTAAATTTAAAAACACTGCCGGTCAGAATCGAAGGGTTTGATATCTCTAACCTGGCGGGTAAACAGGCGGTCGGGTCGATGGTCAGCTTTTATAACGGCCAGCCGGATAAGAATAATTACCGCCGGTTCCGCATAAAAAGTTTCTCCGGGATCGATGATTACAAAATGCTTGCTGAGGTGGTGCGCCGGCGCTATACTCGACTATTAGCAGAGCAGAAAGCCTTGCCGGATCTATTGCTGATTGATGGAGGCAGAGGGCATATTTTAACGGCGGCGCAGGAGCTGGAAGCCTTAAATTTACATATTCCGCTGGTGAGTATCGCTAAGGAAAAAGAAAATATTTACAGTGTGCAACCCGGTGTTCATTCTGCGGTTTTACTTAGAAAGAAGACGGCTTTAAATTTGATTCGCCGCATCCGCGATGAGGCTCATAGGTTTGCTTTGGGTTATCATCACCTGTTGCGTAAGAAAGCGTTCATTCCCGGATGAGAGAATTCACGGCTAAAGTTTACCGGGCGGTTTTAACTATCCCCTGGGGAGAGGTGCGGAGTTATAAATGGGTAGCCCGGCGAGCCGGTTCTCCCGGGGCCGCCCGGGCGGTCGGGCAAATCTTAAAACGCAATCCGTATCCTTTAATTATTCCCTGCCACCGGGTGATCAATAACAACCGGAAACCCGGGGGGTATGTTTTCGGGGTTAAACGCAAGTTATTTTTATTGAAATTGGAAAAGGAATTAAAAAAATGCATGGATTCCAAAAGATAAGAAGCCTGTTATTCAGCTTAAGCCTGCTGCTATTTTTTATCGGGCTGCCTTTTATCCTTTCTTTTGCTTTAGGTTATAAATTTAACCGCAATACTTTAAAATTCGAAAAGACCGGGATAATTTTTATAAAAACCCAGCCGGCCGGTGCTAAAATTTATCTTAACGGAAAGCTGGTTCCGGAAAAAAGCCCGGCCAGCATGCAAGAGCTGCTCCCCGGGGTTTATAAAGTGGTTTTGGAATTAGCGCAGCACTATCCCTGGAAAGCGGAGGTGGAGGTGGGAGCCGGTAAGGTCAGCCGGGTAGACAAGGTGATCCTTTTTCCGGAGCGGCCGCATCTAGTGCAGTTAAACCAGGAAAAATTTTCTTCTTTTCGTATCGATGCGGAAAAGAAAATAGCCTATTATTTGGATCAAGATAAAAAAATCCTGTACCGGTCGAATTTAGACGCCGGTAACTTTGAAGACATCGCCAGTCTTCCGGATAAGTTCGCTCAAATTAGCGGCTGGGAAGTTTCCCCGGATAAAAAGAAGTTTTTTATTTTTAATCTGCATCAAATTAGCGTAATTTTTTTTGATAATCAAATGGATTATGAATATCCTACTTCCCCGGTATTCCTGGATTACCCGCAGGCCAGAATTATTAATGTTTTCTGGCATTCGGATAGCTACCATTTAGTGGTATTAACGGATAAATACGTTCAGGTAATTGAATCCCGCGCCGGCGCCTGGCCGATTAATCTGGTGGAATTGAATAACCGGGATGCGGTTGCTTTTTATGATACTAAAGAAGACCGGCTTTATTTTAGCGATGGACAGAGAAGCCCGGAGGGAAGTTTCTATAATAATCTGTATAAATTGGAGTTGAGCACCAACCTTTATCCCCTAGAAAGATTAATGATCCAGCCTTTCGGGGCAGCTAACTCTAAGCCAGAAGAGGAGCCCGGTGAATAAAACCCCGCTCTTAAAACGTATTCTTGAAATTATCCCCGGAGCCTTATCCTGGAGCATAATTATTTTACTGATCCTGCTGTCTTTTTTGCATCCGGTATCCAGCGCGGTAATTATTATTTCTTTTGATTTTTATTGGATTATCCGGACGGTCTATTTAACTACTCTTTTAGTGATGGCGCATCAAAGGCTTTTCCAGCAAAGAAATGAAGATTGGCTTAAACAATGTTTTAGCCTGCCTTCGGAATTGGGTTTTTCGGAATTATACCAGGTAATTATCTTTCCGGTTTATAATGAAGGGCTGGAAGTTTTACGGCCGTCCTTGTCGGCTTTAGCCGCCAGCCATTATCCTCTGGAAAAATTTATTGTGGTGATGGCTTTTGAAGAAAGAAACGCCCATGCGCGCGGTAATGCCGCAATCTTAGAGGAAGAATTTAAGAATAAATTCGGCGTTTATTTATCAACCTTCCACCCTGATGGCCTGCCCGGAGAGAGCCGGACTAAAGGGGCTAATGCTACCTGGGCAGCCAAAGCCGCCAGGAGATTCCTGGACAGCCGTTTTATTGCTTATGAGCAGGTGGTTGTTTCTTGTTTTGACGCCGATACCTGCGTTGCCGGGGAATATTTTGGCTGCTTAAGTTATCATTTCCTGACTTCACAGAAGAGGCATCAATCTAGTTATCAGCCGATGCCGGTTTATAATAATAATATCTGGCAGGCCCCCTCTTTTGCCAGGCTGGTCGAAATCAGCAGTTCATTCTGCCAGATGATCGAAAGTATGCGGCTGGAAAAATTTGTTACTTTCTCCAGCCATAGTATGAGTTTTAAAACTTTAGTCGAAATTGATTATTGGCCGACGAATATGATCTCAGATGATTCGGTGATTTATTGGAAAAGTTATCTGTATTATAATGGAGATTACCGGGTCATTCCGTTATATGTCACGGTTTCTTTGGATGTGGCCTATTCCAGCAATATTTGGCGCACGATGGTTGTGCAGTATAAGCAGAAGAGAAGATGGGCCTGGGGAGTGGAGAATTTCCCTTTTGTGGTAGACGGTTTTTTCAAGAATAAGAGCATCTCCCTGTTTAATAAATTGAGAAGATCTTTTCATCTTTTGGAAAGTCATGTCACTTGGGCAGTCTGGGCGGTAATTTTGGTGGTGGTCGGCCCTCTGCCGATACTGTTCGGGGGGGCTTTTTTCAGCCAAATGGCCATTGCTTATAATTTGCCGAAGATTACCGGTTTATTGTTCAAGTTTACTTTATTAACCAGCTTGACTTGGATTTTTTTGAGTTGGACAATTTTGCCTCCCCGGCCTAAGGGGATCAGCTGGTTTAAGCACATACTCTTGATTTTGGAATGGGTCTTTGTGCCGTTCATCATCCTGGTAATCGGTTCGGTTCCGGCGCTTGACGCTCAAACCCGGCTGATGCTGGCTAAATACATGGAATTTAATCCTACGTTAAAAGGCAATAAAGTGTTATAATTAAAAACACATTTAAATTAATTATTCCAGGTAGCGTGATTATAATATTTATTCGCTGGAGGAAAACATGGATATTAAAAAATTAATCCAGGAAATGGTTAAAAGAGACGCCTCTGATCTTTTTTTCCGCGCCGGCGGCATACCCCGTTTGCGTATCGATGGCAAGGTCCTGCCGATGGATACCAGGATTTTGAGCATTGAGGATGTAATGTTGGCTATGGAACAGCTGGCCAATACTAAACAATGCGAGGCTTTCAGAAGCAAACTGGATGTGGATTTTGCCGTCTACCTGGCGGAATTTAACCGCAGGTTCCGGGTGAGTATATTCACGCAAAGAAATTGGCCGGCGATTGTTATCCGCAATGTCCGTAGCAGTATCGCTTCTTTTGAGGAGTTAAACCTCCCGGCGGAAATATTAAAGAAACTTTCGCAGGAAACCCGGGGGCTGGTGCTTTTGACCGGGAGTATGGGAAGCGGTAAATCCACGACCATTGCCAGTATGATAGAATATATAAATAATAATGCCAAAAAGCATGTGCTTACGGTTGAGGAGCCGATTGAATTTACTTTCGAAGACAAGCAGTCAATTATCAACCAGCGGGAATTGGGGCTGGATGTGTCTTCTTATCCGGTAGCGCTGCGGGCTTTTACTTTGCAAAGCCCCGATGTAATGTTCATCGGCAACATCCGCGATTATGATACGGTTTCAAGCGCTTTGAGCGCCGCCGAAACCGGTGTTTTAGTTTTAAGCACTTTGCATACGATCAATGCTTCTCAGACAGTAGAAAGGTTGATCAACCTTTTTCCTCCGCACCAACATCAAGAGGTAAGAAATCAATTGGCCACTTTATTAAAGGGAGTAATTTCTTTGCGCCTGGTGCCGAATAAGAATGGTTCAGGTAGAATCCCAGCCTACGAAGTAATGTTATTGACTCCTACGATCAGCCGCCTGATCCGCGAAGGGAAGATTTGGGAAATCCCGCAATTTATTGAAGAGGGAGCGGTGTTTGGGATGCGGTCATTTAATCAGTCTTTGGTAAAGTTAGTGCAGGATGGTAAGGTGGCTTTAGAGGATGCCGCGCAAGCTGCTGACAGCCGCGAGGAATTTATGCTGGCTTATCGGGGAATCAAGAAGGCGTAAGGTCATTAGATAGAAAATCAAGTGTTGTCTTTAGGAATCCGACACCCAACGCGCATTGGTATCGCGTTGGTGTTGTCCTCGTGGATAAGGAGCTGATGATGATTGAAGAGATTAAGGGCAAATTAAATGAGATCGGGGTTAGGCTGGATAACTTAAGAGGTTATCTTTGACGTTGCCAATAAAAAACAAAAGATTGATGCTTTAAATCAGCAGATGTCCGAAGAAGGTTTTTGGAATAATGGCGACCGTTCAACGAAAATAGTTAAAGAATTAAAGAGCCTGAAAATAACAGTCGAACCGTGGGAACAGGCTTATAAAAAATATCAGGAGTTAGCTGAGCTGGCCCCTCTGGTTAAAGAAGATGACCGGGAGTTGGTTGCGGAATTAACGGGTAATGCTGCTGATCTGACCGGAATAATTGATAAACTGGAATTCCAGGTGCTTTTGGGCGGCCAGCTGGATAAGAACAGCGCAATTTTAAGCATAAATTCCGGCGCCGGAGGCACAGAGTCTTGCGATTGGGCCGGCATGCTTTTAAGGATGTACAGCCGTTTTGCCGAAAGCCGCGGCTATAGCGTAAAAACCATCGATATCCTGCCCGGAGAAGAGGCCGGGATCAAAAACGTTACCTTGGTTATCGACGGGCCTTATGCTTTCGGATATTTAAAAGCAGAACGGGGAGTACACCGTTTGGTACGCATCTCTCCCTTTGATGCCAATAAGCGCAGGCATACTTCTTTTGCCTCGGTGGATGTAATCCCGGAGGTAGAAGAAGACGCAGATTTGGTTATTCCGGAAACCGATCTGCGGATAGATGTCTATCGTTCTAAAGGCGCCGGCGGCCAAAGCGTGAATACCACGGATTCAGCGGTAAGGATTACGCATATTCCCACCGGGATTATTGCGCAATGCCAGAATGAGCGTTCGCAATTTCAAAACAAACAAACAGCTTTAAAAATCCTTAAGGCGCGTATTTATGAGGCAGAGCAGGCTAAAAAAGACGAAGAATTAAGGAAACAGGATTCAGACAAAAAAAAGATTGAGTGGGGCAGTCAGATCCGCTCTTACGTTTTGCATCCGTATAATTTAGTGAAGGATCACCGCACGGATTTTGAAACCGGAGACAGCCAAAAGGTTCTAGACGGCGGCTTAGATGATTTTATCGAAGCTTTTCTTAAGTTCAGCGCTAACAAATAAACGAGGGTTCTATGCTTGGGTTAATTAAAAAATTTATTCTTAAAAATAAACAGGCCTCGATCAGCAAGAGATTTCCTAAATTACAGCTTACTTTGCACGCTGATATGCCCAGCCCTTCGATGGGCAAAATGGTGGAGGTGGCCCGCCTGGTGGATTTAGTTAATTCTTTTGAAAAGCAGGTAAGCGCTTTAACCGACAGCCAGTTGTCCGCTAAAACCGATTCCTTCAGAGAACATTTAAGAATTAAATCCGAAAAGTTCGAGCCGGAAGCCAAAGAGTTGCAGCAGGCGATGGCTAGTGTGGCGATGCCTGAAGAAAAAGAGAAAATAAAAGAAAAGTTAAAACTTAACCGTAACCGGATTTTTGAAGAGATCCTGCCGGAGGCTTTTGCGGTAGTCCGGGAGGCAAGCCGCCGGACGATCGGCTTAAGGCATTTTGATGTGCAAATTATCGGCGGGATTATTTTACATGAAGGCCGCATTGCGGAAATGTCCACCGGCGAAGGAAAAACATTGGTTGCCACATTAGCCGCCTATTTAAATGCTTTATTAGGTAAAGGCGTGCATATTGTTACGGTGAATGACTATTTGGCCCGCCGCGACCGGGATTGGATGGGGCCGATCTATGAATTTTTAGGTTTATCCGTGGGCACAATCCAGCATGATATGTCGGATGAAGAAAGAAAGATTGCTTATGCCTGCGATATAACCTACGGCACTAATAATGAGTTTGGTTTTGATTATCTGCGCGATAATATGAAATATTCAACCGCTGACCTGGTGCAGCGGCCTTTTTATTACGCGATTGTGGATGAAGTGGATTCCATCTTAATTGATGAAGCGCGTACCCCTTTGATTATTTCCGGCCCGGCGGAGGAATCGACGGAAAAATATTATACCGCTAAAAAAATAGTCGAGCAATTAACCGGGCGCAGAGTTACCGAGCGCGATGAGATTGACGCAAAATATAAAGGGATTGATCTGGGCAAAGGTTTTGATTATGTGGCGGATGAGAAAGCCCAAACCGTAGCCTTAACTGAAGCCGGAGAGATCAAGGCTTCCAGTTTGTGGGGCGTAGATACTTTACATGCGCTTGAGACAATTGAATACCGCCACCACACGATCCAGGCTTTACGGGCGAAAGAATTTTTCCAGCGGGATGTGGATTATGTGGTTAAAGACGGCGAGGTAATTATCGTTGATGAATTTACGGGCCGTCTTATGCCGGGCCGGCGCTGGTCGGATGGCCTGCACCAGGCGGTGGAGTCTAAAGAGGGGATGAAAATTGAGCGGGAAAATCAGACTTTAGCTACAATTACCTTTCAGAATTATTTCCGGATGTACGAAAAGCTAGCCGGGATGACCGGTACGGCTTTCACCGAAGCCAATGAATTTAAAAGCATCTACCAGTTGGATGTGGTAGTCTTGCCGACGAACCAGCCTTTGATCCGCAAGAATTACCCGGATCGTATTTATAAAACGGAAGAGGAAAAATTTGACGCCGTAGTTGAAGAAATCGTGGAATTAAGCAATTCCGGCAAGCCGGTATTGGTCGGGACAATTACGATCGATAAATCTGAGATGCTTTCTGAAAGACTGACCAGGCGGGGGATTAAACATCAGGTATTAAATGCCAAGTATCATGAAATGGAAGCCCAGATTATCGCCCAGGCCGGCAGCTATAAAGGCGTGACCATCGCTACTAACATGGCCGGCCGCGGTACGGATATACTCTTGGGAGGAAATCCCGAGTTTATCGCTAAAAATGTGGCTAAGCAGAAATTAAAACCGGAAGATCCGGAATATCTTGCCGAGTATAAAAAAATTCTTGATCATTATAAATCCGCTGCCGTTTTGGAACATAAGCGGGTAGTGGAATTAGGGGGCCTGCATGTTTTAGGTACCGAGCGCCATGAAGCCAGGCGTATTGATAATCAGCTCCGCGGCCGCTGCGGCCGTCAGGGTGATCCCGGGAGTTCACGTTTTTATGTGTCGTTGAACGATGATTTAATGCGCCTTTTCGGTTCTGACCGGATTGCCGGATTAATGGAAAAATTAGGGTTAGAAAACGGCCAGGTGATTGAGCATCCCTGGGTGAGCGGTTCAATTGAGATCGCTCAACGCCGGGTTGAGCAGCATAACTTTGAAATCCGGAAACAGCTCTTAGAGTACGATAATGTAATGAATAAACAAAGAGAAATTATCTACGGTCAACGCCGGCAGATTTTAGAAGGATTCTCCCTGCGTGAAAATATTATCGAAATTATTTCTAAACTGGTGGAAGACTACTTAAAAATTTATAAACAGTCCGATACTGCCGATTTAGACAGCGCAGGTTTGGTTAGTTTTATCGGTTTAAATTTTGGTTTACAATTGGATGCGCAAATATTTAATCAATCCGGCCCCGGAGAGATAAAAGAAAAATTAACGCAGGAGTTGTTATCGGCTTATGAAAATAAGGAAAAATTAATCGGCCAGGAGTTATTGCGCAACCTGGAGCGGATGGTTTTTCTGCAGATTATTGACAGCAAATGGAAGGATCATCTTTATGCGATGGATAGCCTGCGTGAAGGTATCGGCCTGCGCGCTTACGGGCAAAGGGATCCTTTGATTGAGTATAAGCGCGAAGCTTTTGGGATGTTTAGCCAGATGATCAGCGCGATCGAAGAAGATGCCGTGCAAACGATTTATAAATTAGAGGCAGTTAAGCCGGAGAGATTCCGCGGGGTTTTTAGCGCCGTGCCTAAAGAGCTGAATCATCCGGAGTCAGCTAATTTTTCCGCCGCCGGCGGGCAGCAAAACTCCCTGCCGTCGGGTGAGGGCCTTCAGCCGCAAGTTTCCAAATCAACTCAAGAAGTGCACCACCAGCCTAAAGTCGGCCGTAATGACCCTTGTCCTTGCGGTTCAGGCAAAAAATATAAAAAGTGTTGCGGAGAATGAGCCCGGCGGGTTTAGCGATTTTAACTGCGGTATTATTAGCCTTTTCTTTTTCAAATTTTAATTTTTGGTTATTAGCCTGGTGTAGTTTTATCCCCCTGTTCATTGCCCTGGAGAATCAATCTTTGCGCCGGGCATTTTTGATCGCTTTATTCTGCGGAATAGTTTTTTGGAGCCTAACCGTTTATTGGCTGATCCACGTTACTTTGCTTGGCCAGATAATTTTAATTTTTTATCTGGCTATTTATTTTGGGCTCTTCGGGTGCCTATTTTACTTCTTGCGTTTTCTTCCGGTTTGCCTGGGTTTATTCTTTCTGGCGTCCGGCTGGGTTTTATTGGAATATTTACGCAGTCACTTGTTTACCGGTTTCCCCTGGGTTTTAATCGGGTTTTCTCAATATAAAAATTTACCGGTTATCCAGATTGCCGATATTACAGGGGTCTGGGGCGTTTGTTTTCTGGTGGTTTTGATCAATGTTGCGCTTTATTTATTTCTGCGCAAAGCCGGCCGGGTTAAAGTTTTATGCATTGCCGCTCTGGCGTTGTTTTTATCTTTGGGTTACGGTTGGACGCGGCTAAATTGTAAACCGGACGGCTCAAGCGAGCATAAACAATTCAAAATTTCGGTAATTCAAGGCAATATCCATCAGGATTTAAAATGGGACAAGCGCGCCGTTACTTTTATTCAAAACCGCTACCGGGATTTAACGGTGGAGGCTTCCAAACAGGAACCGGAATTGATCATTTGGCCGGAGTCATCTGTACCCGGACTTTGGGGCAGGGATGATTTAGAATTTATGCAGGTTTTTTCACTGGCCGGCCGGCTCCATACTAATTTATTGATCGGAGCGGTGGCTTGCTTCAATCAAGATTATTTTAACAGCGCTTTATTGATTGATCAGCGGGGTTCTCCGGCAGCTTTCTATAGTAAACTGCATTTGGTTCCCTTTGGGGAATATATCCCGCTTAAGAATATCTTTCCTTTTTTAGAGACAATTGTTCCCATCGGCGATATCCAGCCGGGTAGAGAGTATACAATATTTAAGCAGCCTGCTGATTTCGGCGTGCTGATTTGTTTTGAAGATCTTTTTCCGGAGCTTTCCAGAGAATTTGTCAGGCGCGGGGCTAAATTCCTGGTTAATATTACTAATGATGCTTGGTATAAAGAGGGCAGCGCTCCCTATCAGCATTTTGCCGCTTCGGTTTTCCGGTCGGTAGAAAACCGCGTATATTTAGCCCGGGCAGCTAATACCGGAATTTCAGGGTTTATTGACCCCTCCGGCAGGATTTTAGGGGTAGTCCGGGATGCTCAAGGCAAAGAGATCTTTGTTCAAGGCTACCTTACGCGGAGCATCGGTTTAGCAAAAACAAAACGTACGTTTTATAACCGTTATGGGGATTTTTTCATTGTTTTTTGTTGGCTACTTGACGCCTGTGCTATAATAATTATATTAAAGAAGAAAAAATGATTAAAAAAATCCTCTCTATTGTTTTAATTGTAATCTGCGTTTCGGTGTTTTTGGGTCTGGCCTGGATCGATAAGCAGTATTTTGTTTGTCCGATCAAATATAAAAACGATATCATTATCCGCCATGATCAGCGGGGCAATGGTTTATTTGCCGCCAGCCGCAGCGGTAAAAGGATCCATAAGGGCTTGGATCTTTTGGCGGAAGTCGGCACTCCGGTTTATACCGCTAAAAGCGGCGAAGTCATCAGCGCAACTCAGAATAGAGGCATGGGTAAATATGTAATTGTCAGGCACCGGGATAATCTTATTACGATCTACGGGCATCTTTCCAGTATTTTGGTGCGGTGCCATGATTTTGTGCGTCAGGGGCAGGTGATTGGCAATGTAGGTAAAACCGGTAATGCCCGGTCGGCAGAGATGCTTCCGCATTTGCATTTTGAGGTAAGGAAAAACGGCATTCCGCTTGATCCGCTTGAATATCTTTAGCGTTCTTGGGGCTCCATGTGCACGATGACATCGGTTATTCCGGGGATAGCGGATTTAATCGCTTCTTCAATTTGATAACTTATTTGGTGGGCGTCTTCCATATGCATGCTCTTGTTGACTTGGACGTGCAGATCTATGTAGATATCATCAATCCTACCGCGGCTGCGGATTTTGTGGCAGGCGCGTACCCCTTTTATATTTAATACCACATCTTTAACTTTTTGATCATCCAGAAATACAGCTGTATCGCAGAGGACATCCGAGCTTTGTTTGGCGATCTCAAAAGCGGCATATCCGATAAATAAGGCGATCAGAATAGTCACAATCGGGTCGATTAAAGGAAATCCCAATTTAGTTACAATTAAAGAAATAATAACTGAAAATGAAGTGAAGATATCGGCCCGGGTATGCAGGGAATCCGAAATTAGAATATCGCTGGTCAAGGCTTTACCTTTGTTGTATTCATAGCGCATGACATAGAAATTTACCGCTAAAGTAATCAGCATTACGATAAAGCTGCCCAGGTCGGTTTGGAACACTACCGGCTGGTGCAGGCGCTGCCAGCCGGCTTTTAAAAGATTGAAAGAGACCAGAAATAACATCGCCGCTATCCCTAATGAAAATAAGGTCTCATATTTTTTATGCCCGTAGGGGTGGTCTTTATCTACCGGTTGACAGGCAAAATGAATGCCAATGATGCCGATAAAGTTAGAGGTGCCGTCGCTTAAAGAATGCAGGCCATCTGCGGTCATGCTAAAACAGCGGCTGCTTAACCCGTAAAGAATCTTGGCTAAAGCTACTGCCCAGTTTAAGATGAGCACAACCAGCAGGATTTTCCTGATTTTTTGATAATGCTTGGCAATTTCGGTGGTCATGAGAGCATTGTATAATAATTATCGGGTTTTGTAAATTATTTACTCGATTAAAGAATGGTTAAATGCTAAAATGTAAACATGTTTAAGAATGGAATATTGATCGGGGGATTGGTTTTGCTGCTTTCCGGCTGCGTTAGTCTGGCCAAGCCGGATTTGGCCGGCCGCTTGCAATATAAATTAGAGCCATTTAAGAAAGATGAACGCGTTTTAATCCTTGCCCCGCATCCGGATGATGAGTCAATTGCCTGCGCCGGAGTTATTCAAAAGGCGCTTGCCGCCGGCGCTCAGGTACGCATCGTTTATTTAACTAACGGCGATCATAATGAGCTGGCCTTTATCGTTTATGAAAAAAGAATTACTCTGCGCCGGGGTGAATTTATCCATTTAGGTAAAGTGCGCCAAAAAGAGTCAATTAAGGCCATGAAGTTTTTAGGGTTAGCGGAGAAAGATTTAGTGTTTTTGGGTTATCCGGACTACGGGACTTTTGAGATCTTTGGTAAATATTGGCAGACGCATAAACCTTTCCGCGATCGATTAACCCGGATCTCCAGCGTCCCCTACGAAAATAATCCTTCTTACGGGGCCGAATATATCGGAGAAAATATTTTGGCCGATCTTTCCAGGCAGATCCTGGATTATCAACCCGATAAAATATTTGTTTCGCATCCGGCCGATGTTAATGTTGATCACAAGGCGCTTTATTTATTCTTGCAGGTGGCTTTGAGCGATTTGGAAAGCCGCCTGGTAAAAAAACCGCAAGTTTATCCTTATCTTGTGCATTGTGTAGGCTGGCCGAAACCGCGGCATTATCATCCTGAGCTGGGGCTGCATCCTCCGGATAAATTTACGAATTCTCAACTGGCCTGGCTATCTTTGGATTTGTCGGCGGAGGAGTTGGATAAAAAATACCGTGCGATCCTTTTTTATAAAAGCCAGACTCAATCCAGCGCTTTTTATCTGTTTTCTTTTGCCAGAAAAAATGAGCTCTTCAGCGATTATCCGGAGCTTGAGCTAAAACCTCAGATGGTAGCAAAAAACAATGATCTTTTATTTTCGGATGCTTCGCAGATGTATCGGGAAGAAACCTTCCCGGTAGATGTAAAGCAGGTTGAGCAGCTGGAGGAAAAAGGAAATGTAAGTTATGCCGTAGAAGACGGTTATTTTGTGATGCGCGTAGATAAGCCTAAAAAATTAAGCAGCAGGTTTGGGGTAGTATTTTATGTTTTTGGCTACAGCCAGAATACCCCCTTTGCCCAAATGCCCAAGTTACGAATTATTACCATGGGGAAAAGTTACAAAGTATTTACTTCTAAAAAACGGGTAATTAATCCTAAGACCCGGGTGGATTTCGGTAAGAACACATTAATTATAAGAATTCCGATTAAGCTATTGGGGCAGCCGGATTATGTGCTGACTTCACTTAAAGCCTATCATGGCAATTTGCCCATTGATGTGGCAGTCTTCCGTAAAGTAAAAATTAAGTAAAAGAAAGGGGCGGATATGCTGGAGTTAAAAAGCGTAAAGATCGATAAGCCTTTGGATTTGAATTTTATTTTAGGGCAAAGCCATTTTATTAAAACTGTCGAGGATCTTTATGAAACTTTAATGAATAGCGTCCCCGGGATAAAATTCGGTTTAGCTTTTGCTGAAGCATCGGGGGCATGTAAAATAAGGCGTGAAGGTAATGATCCGGCCCTGGTGGATCTAGCCGGTAAGAATATGCTGGAGCTTGCCTGCGGACACAGCTTCATTATTTTTCTCAAAGAAGCCTACCCGGTTAATGTGCTTAACGCGATTAAGAATATTCCCGAGGTGTGCAATATATATTGTGCTACCGCCAATCCTACAGAAGTAATCGTGGCTCAGAGCCCGGCCGGCCGCGGGATATTAGGAGTGATTGATGGGGCAGTCCCTTCGGGCGTGGAAGAGGCTTCCGATATCACTTGGCGCAAGAACCTTTTACGCAAAATCGGCTATAAGCTTTAAAATATTATCTTTGCGCCCGCTAGATCATCCCCCGGAAGATGATTTTAAGTGGTTTGATCTAGCTTGAGCGCAGATTAAGATTGTTTTTTCTTGCAATTTAAAAGCAGTTTGTTATAATTTGGCTAACTTAAATTAAAATGGAACTTAAAAAAATTCGTAAAACTTTTAGTCGCTTTGGGGCTTGGCTAGGGATAAGTATATGTTCTTTGATAGTTCAGGTGATTCCGGCGAACTGTCTCTATGCTTTTGCCAAAAATATGGCCAATTTGGCGTATATTTTTGCTAAAAAACATAGAAATATCGCCCTGAATAGTTTAGGGATCGCTTTCGGCAAAGAGAAAACGGCCTCGGAAATCGAAAGCATAGCCAGAGACTGTTTTATTTATATGGCTAAAGGCGCAGTAGAGTTGATGTTTTTTTTCGATAAACCCCAGGCTTTAAAAAGCCGGGTTGAGATCCAGGGGCAAGAGAACCTGGACAAGGCCTTAGCGGCCGGCCGGGGGGTTATTCTGGTGAGCGCGCATTTTGGTAATTTCCCGCTGCTTTTGGGCAGATTAGCGGTTGAGGGCTATAAGGCGGG
Source organism: Candidatus Omnitrophota bacterium (assembly GCA_035402765.1). Classification (GTDB taxonomy): domain Bacteria; phylum Omnitrophota; class Gorgyraeia; order Gygaellales; family Profunditerraquicolaceae; genus UBA6249. The sequence goes on along the minus strand of DAONDX010000002.1, from coordinate 54,891 downwards.
GGGGATCATGAAACCGATGCATGATGCCAGGATGGAGAAGATTTTTTTTAAAAAAAGAGAAAAATTCGGAGTAAGGACGATTTACAGCCTGCCGCGTAAAGAATGCGTCAATGAATCGATTAATGCTCTGCGCAATAATGAGTTGCTCTTTATACCGATTGATCAGAATTTCGGTACGGGGGGAATATTCGTAGATTTTTTCGGCGAAAAAGCCGCTACCGCCACCGGGCCGGTAATTCTAGCGCAAAGGACCAAAGCTGCGTTGGTGCCTTGTTTTATTCTCAGGCAGCCTGATGATCGGCATAGGATAATCTTTGAGCCGGAATTGGAATTAATTGCCGGTCAGGATTCCCGGGATACAATTTCAGTAAATATCCAAAGGCTCACTAATATTATTGAAGCCTATATTCGCAAATATCCTGCAGAGTGGGGTTGGATCCACCGCAGATGGAAATCCCGGCCGGCCGGTAAGTGATAATAATTATATTATAAAAAGGAGGTGTTTGATGGCAGCAGAAGAGAAAAAATGTTGTGATACTGAAAAGAAGTGTTGCGATCCCAAGAAGGCCTTAGCTACATTTTTCAAAGTTGTTCTGGGTTTGTTATTCTTAGCTCTAGGCGCCTGGGCAATTTTGAAATTTTGGAGTGAATTGATGGTAATTATCAAGGGTGGCATCGGATTGTTCCTGATTTTAGTGGGAGTGATTACTTTAGCTATCGCTAAAGAATAAGGAAAAGCTAAAAAAATAAAGCTGGCGCCTTCGGTTTAAAAAATTTGAAAACCGATAGCGCCAGCTTCATTTTTCAGGCTCCCTATTTCTTTTGCTATTATTTAGTTTTCATATATAATATATTGGATTTATTAATCTAACCATAATCTTAGGAGACGCAAATGGAATTGATCATTAAAAGAGAGTTAATCAGCGATAAAAGGTTCTGCCGCCTGTTTTCCGTGGGGGTTTTTATTATTCTAACGGCTTTATCGGCTTTTGTACGTATTCCCCTGCCTTTCACTCCCGTACCGCTTACTTTACAGACTTTTTTTGTTTTGCTTTCCGGCGCGTTATTAGGCAAGAAGCTGGGAACAGTTACTCAGGCTGCTTATATGTTTTTAGGTTTTACCGGCCAACAGGTATTCACCGGTCTGGGCAGCGGAGGTCTTTATTTATTGGGCCCTACCGGCGGTTATATTGCGGGTTTTATCCTGGCTTCTTTCTTGGCAGGCAGCCTTTTGACGGAAGAAAAACAAAGCGGGCCTGTTGTTTTCATTAAGTTGCTAGTTGCGGATTTTATTATTTTGTTCACCGGCATGTTTTGGTTAAAGGTTAGTATGTCTATTTCGTTAAGTCAAGCCTGGTTATTGGGATTTTTACCCTTTGTAGCGGGCGATATCTTAAAAGTTGCCCTGGCGGCGGTAGTTTATAATCAGCTGCGCGGGCGGATTAAAGAAGCTCTTTATTAATCCAAAGAGCCTCCGGACAAATCATTTTGCTGCTTTATAGATAACTTGACAAGCAGAAAATCTTATGATAATTTGATGCTTAATCAGGGCATTTTCCTGTTTGAGCGGGTCAGTTTTTAAGATTTTCTTCTGCAAATTTAGGATAAATTCGTTCTTGGCGTTTTTTAGCGAAGGGCTTATTTAAGGAGGCGTAAGATGAATTTGAAAAAAGAGGTTATTTTATCCGGTTTGGTTGCGGTAATGATGGCGGCTGCGCAGTTTGGTTTTGCGGAAGAAACAGCGGTAGCGCCGGCTGATTCCGGAACGATTATTTCCGGCCCGGAGACTTTGAGTCCGAAAGAAACTGACATGCAGTGGGCTTGGGGAGAGGTAACTAATTTAGATAGCCAGGCTAAGATCCTAACTTTGAAATACCTGGATTATGAAACTGACCAGGAAAAAGAGATGGACCTTGCCGTTGATGAAAAGACGACTTTTGAGAATATCAAGGATTTTAGCGAGTTGAAATTAAAAGATACTTTAAGTATTGATTATGTGACGGGAGTGGATAATAAAAATATCGCTAAAAATATTAGTTATGAAAAGCCGGATGTCATAGCTGTAGCCTCTGAAAATACGGCCGAGAATAAACTGCCGCCTGCTGCGGCGTTAGAAACAGCCCAGCCTCCGGTTAATGCCGGACAATCTGCCGTAGAGACAGCCATTCCCAGTTTAGAGCAGCCGGCAGTTAAATTGGAGACTCCGGCTGATTCATCCGCGGCAACCGCAGTACCGGCAACACCTCCGGAATCTGCCGCGGTAGCGCAGGAATCCGCGCCGGTTACCCAGGGACAAGTCCAATAATTGGTTTGCGGGGTATTTTGCCGGTTAAAAATATAAGACTTTTAATTTAAAGCAAAGTATTTAAAGGCAGGGCTTAAAAAACCCTGCCTAAGTTTTGTAAATAGGTTTTATTACATCAAGCGGCATTGCCGTTTGGCTTCTATTATGGAAAATATAAAGTTAATTATTTTTGATTTGGACGGGACCCTGGTGGATGCTTATGGGGCGATCAGTGAAAGTTTTAATTATGTGATGTGCCGGTTAGGGCTAAAACCGCAAAGTGCCAAAGTTGTCCGCAGCTTGGTCGGATGGGGAGACATAAATTTACTTAAGCCGTATGTGCCTGCGCAAGGCTTAAAACAGGCGTTAAATTTATATCGCGCCCATCACCGGCATAGTTTAATCAAATATACATATTTATATCCCGGTGCCAGGGCCCTTTTGGCAGGCTTGAAGAAAAAAGGCTACAAATTAGCAGTAGCCAGCAACCGGCCGAGTAAATTTTCGCGTATTTTATTACGGCATTTGAAGATCGGCATTTTTTTTGACTATGTGCTTTGCGCGGATCAGTCCGGGCACGGCAAACCTCATCCGGAGATGTTGAATAAAATCGTTAAGCGGTTTGCGGTTAAAAAATCTCAAGCTTTATATGTCGGGGATATGGCGATTGACGCGCAAGCCGGCCGGCGCGCAAAAATTAACACGTTAATCGTAACCAGCGGCTCAAGCAGCAGGGCGGAAATTGAAAAAGAACAACCTTTTAAAATCTTTCCCGCAATCAACCGTCTGGCGGATCTGCTTTAGCGGGGGGGATTATCCTTGACAGTCCGGCTAATCGGTAATATATTAAAAGCCTAATATGAAAAAAAGTTTTAAATTTTTGAGTTACGCTTTAATTTTGATATCCTTAAGCGGGTGTTTTTCGATGAAATCGCACTCGGTGTTGGATAAGACCCCTACCGGAGAATGGGTGAACCCTTATCAGGGGCCGCAGGCCAAGATTGCCGTTAATGATTTTGAATTAAAAACTTCCGGGGTAGATGTTCAGATCAGTCAAGCCTTGAAGGAATATCTGGTTAATATTTTAAACAGCACCAAGCGTTTTGCCATCGTCGCCCCGCAAGATGCGGATCTGATTATTAGCGTCGGGATTGTTGAATTTGTCCCAGAAAATTCCGGGGGCAAGGCCGGTTTAGCCGGCGGAGGCAGCAGCGCCAGCAGCTTTATGGGCGGTTTATTGGGTGAAGTTTTAAACAAAGCCAATATGCAATTAAATTTGCGCATTGTTGACCGGGTTTCTTTAGAGGTCATCAGCAGCCGGGATATTCAAAGCCAGGTCGTGGGGAATCCCGGTAAAAAAATAAAGTTTCCTCAGGACAAAGTTTTCCGGAACGGTTTGAGTGATTACACCGGGACTCCGATGAACAAGGTTATCCATGATTGTATCGTTGAGTCTGGACGTTTTATCGTACAAAATGTGCCACAAAACTACTATAAGGAGTAAACATGGGAAAAAGAAAACGCAGGGGAAAGCTTAATTGGCGTTCCAAGAAAGCGAATAAGGGTAGAAAACCTAATTTAGGTTAAATTCCTACAAATGGTTTTATTCTGGATTCTCTCAAGCACGTTTTTAGTCAGTCTTATTTCTTTGGTGGGTATCTTTACCCTGGCGATCAAGGATGATTTATTGCACAAGATCCTTTTTTGCCTGGTGGGTTTTTCCGCCGGGGCCCTGATCGGCAGCGCTTTTTTACACATCCTTCCGGAATGCCTGGAAAATACTAAAAGCAGCACAGTTTTTTCTTTTCTGATTTTGGGCATTATAATTTTCTTCATTATGGAGAGGTTTTTGCACTGGCGCCATTGCCATGAAGAAGGAGCCTGCAAAACTCACGCTTTTACTTATTTGACTTTAGTCGGCGATGGCTTTCATAATTTTGTCGATGGAATGGTTATCGCGGCTAGTTTCGTCGTTTCCATCCAACTGGGTCTGGTAACCACTTTGGCAATCATTCTGCATGAGATACCTCAGGAATTAAGTGATTTTGCCATTTTAGTCTATGGCGGTTTTACCAAGAAAAAAGCGCTTTTCTTTAATTTTGCTTCTGCTCTGATGGCGATGATCGGAGCTTTGGCGGGTTATTTTATTAACGATTATATCCAGGGTTTTTCCGGTATTATTCTGCCTCTTACCGCCGGCGGGTTTATTTATATTGCCACCAGCGATCTAATCCCGGAGCTGCATAAAGAAAACGATCTCAAACGATCAATGGCCGCTTTTTCCGCATTTTTGCTGGGAATAGTATTTATGGCACTAGCCAATAAATTCTTGCCAAGTTAGTAAAATTTTATGAGCGTTAAGGCGATAGCTTTAATTTCCGGTGGCTTAGATAGTCTTTTGGCCGCCAAGCTTATTTGCGACCAGGGATGTGAAGTTGTCGGGTTACATTTCAAAATTCCTTTCTGTAAAATAAATATCAAAAAAAGTTTCCCGGATATCGGTATAAAAATAATCGAAGTGGATTTGGGGCAAGAGTTTCTTAAGCTGATCCAGGCGCCGCATTACGGCTTTGGTTCTAACATGAATCCTTGTATTGATTGCAAGATCCTGATGTTCAGTAAAGCCAGGGAATTAATGCCCGAATTGGGCGCCCAGTTTATTATTACCGGCGAAGTGTTGGGGCAGCGCCCGATGTCTCAAACCAAACAGGCTTTAAAGCTAATAAAATATAGAAGCGGGCTGGAGGATTTATTATTGCGGCCGCTCTCCGCCCAGTTCTTTCCCCCGAGTCTGGCGGAAAAAGAAGGCTGGGTTAAGCGGGAAAAGTTGCTGAATTTTAACGGCCGCCTGCGTACTCCTCAAATGCAACTGGCGCATGATCTGGGATTAAATAATTACGCTACTCCTGCCGGAGGATGCCTGTTGACTGATCCGGGTTTTTCCAAAAGGTTGGTTGAACTCCTGGAACATCAAGAATTAAGCCTGGAAAATCTTGAACTTCTAAAAATCGGCCGGCATTTTCGATTAGGAAGCGCTACCAGGTTGGTGGTTGGCAGGAATGAAGGTGAAAATAATCAGCTGGCCGGCTTAGCTTGTCCGGGGGACTATTTGTTTAGCCCCCCTCAGGATCTGGCCGGCCCGACTTGTCTGGCCAGAGGGGTGATTAATCCCGAATTAATCGCTCTTGCTTCTCAGATAACTTCGGCTTATACCGATGTCAGAGGGTTAGAGAAAATAGAGGTGCTTTACCGGCAGGTCCCGCAAATCCGGAATTGCGCGCATCCGGTTGCGCATCTGCCGAAAGAAAGATTTAAGCACTTATTTATATGAAAGAAGCTTTGCTTTATGAGGGTCTGGAAAATTTAGCGGTGCATTGCCGGCTTTGTGCGCATAACTGTATAATCCCGGACGGGAAATTCGGTTTTTGCCAGGTAAGAAAGAATATCTCCGGCATCCTTTATACCTGTAATTATGCCCGCTTAGTAGCTGCCAATATTGATCCGGTTGAAAAAAAGCCGCTGTATCATTTTCTTCCCGGAACGGGCGCTTTTTCTATTGCCGCCGCCGGGTGTAATTTCCGTTGCGGTTTCTGCCAAAATTGGGAAATTTCACAGCTTAGCTGTCTTGATCAGAATCCGGGTGAAGATTTCAGCCCAGACCAGGTGGTCAGGCTGGGGCAGCAGTCGGATTGCCGCAGCATAGCCTATACTTACACTGAGCCAACGGTTTATTTTGAGTTTGCTTTAGAGACAGCCCGATTAGCTAAAGCGGCAGGTTTGCGCAATATTTTTGTGACTAACGGTTATATGAGCCCGGCTGCGGTTACTTTGCTTACTCCGTATTTGGATGCGGCTAATATTGATCTAAAATTCTTTAAGGAAGCTTCTTATCAAAAGATATGTTCGGCCAAGCTCAGCCCGGTTCTGGATTCCATACAATCATTAAAAGCCGCCGGGGTGTGGGTCGAAATTACTACTTTGATTATTCCGGGCGAAAATGATACCTCGGAGGAACTGACGGCCATCGCCAAATTTATTGCCGGGGTAAACAAAGACATTCCCTGGCATATCTCATGTTTTCACCCGGATTATAAATTTAAAAATTATTGCCATACTCCCGAACGTACGCTTAAATTGGCTTACGATTCAGGTAAAAACCAGGGGCTGCATTATGTGTACGCCGGAAATTTTGATGCCTGGGGCCAGGATACTCTCTGCGCAAAGTGCCACAAGCTTTTGATTAAACGGGAAGGATTTAAGATAACAGAGAGGCATCTTGAGCAAAACCGGTGCGGATTTTGCCAGGCAGTCTTACCCGGAGTTTTTTGTTAAACTGCTTAAGAATTCTCTTCGGCAGGGTGTTTTATGGGCGATTTATGTAATTTAAGCTTTAAAATTGGTATTGACAGCTTCAGGAGTTAGGGCTAAAATAACTTAACAGTTGATTTAGCCAACATTTTACCCCTATAAATCAATAGGGGTATATTTTTTCAGCTTTTTTATATGACCCCAGAAAGTAACCAATTCAACCCTAAAAAATGCATTGTATTTTTTGATTTTGATAATACGATTGCCACCTGCGATGTTTTTGATAACATGCTCTTGCTTTTTTCCAAAGATGACCGCTGGGTAGAGTTGGAAAAAAGATGGAAGTCCGGCCGGATCGGTTCCAAAACTTGCCTGGAAGGCCAGCTGCGGGGAATGGATTTAAATAAAAAATCCCTGGATGCTTATCTGCCTAAGATCAAGCTGGATCCGTATTTTAAGCCCATCTATAAATTTTTGTTAGCTAAAAAAGTTAAAACCCTGGTTTTAAGCGATAATTATGATTATATCCTTAACCGGGTTTTAAAGATCAACGGAATTAATAAACTTAAGGTTTACGCTAATAAATTAAATTTTTCGAAGGGAAAGATAACTACGGATTATCCCTATAAAGCTAAAGATTGCCAGATTTGCGCGCATTGTAAAACCAAAAATCTTTTAGCCAAAACTCCCAAAGACGCCATCGTGATTTATGTTGGCGACGGAGAATCAGATATCTGCCCGGCTAAACATGCCCAGGTGGTTTTTGCTAAAGACCATCTGCTCAACCATCTTAAAGACAGTAAGCTGGATTATATGGCTTTTCATAATTTAAAAGACGTATTCATCTATTTAAAAAGGAAACTAACGTGAGCCCAAAACAATTGATCAAGCAACCTAAAAACAAAAAAAGTTCCACCCTTGATGAGCTGTTGAATTTAGAGGCAAAATATTGCTCCTGGGGAGATACGGTGCATTATGCCGAGAAATTGAATGTATTTAAGAGCGCCGAAGGCAGCTATCTTTATGACCGTCAGGGTACCGAGTACCTGGATTTACAAATGTGGTATTCGGCAGTTAATTTCGGTTACCGGAATCTGCGCCTGAACACTGCTCTAAAAAATCAGATCGATGTCCTGCCGCAATTGGCCTGTCAATATCTGCATGAAGAGAAAATCCTGCTGGCGGCTAAATTAGCCCAGAAAAATGAGCGTACTTTTGAAGAAAAGGGGCGGATTCATTTTAACGTAGGCGGCTCAAGCGCTTTGGAGGATTCGCTGAAATTAGTGCGTAATTTTTCCGGCCGGAGCCTGGTTTTTGCTTTTATGGGGGGATATCACGGCAGGACATTAGGGGCCTCGGCGATCACTTCAAGTTTCAGGTACCGGGAACGTTTCGGCCATTTCGGGGACCGGGCGATGTTTGTCCCCTATCCGTATTGTTTTAGATGCCCGTATGATAAAAAAAGAGATTTTTGTGATTTGTATTGTTTGAAACAATTTGAGCGGCTTTTTGAAACGGAATATTATTCAGTAGTTAATAAAAAGAATAACAAATGTGAATTCGCAGCTTTTTACGCCGAGGCAATTCAAGGTACCGGCGGCTATATCGTTCCGCCCCAGGAATATTATTCCAAATTGAAAGATATCCTGGACCGTTACGGGATCCTGTTTATTGATGATGAGATCCAAATGGGGTTCTTCCGTACAGGCAAATTTTGGGCGATCGAGCATTTTAATATTACTCCGGATATTCTGGTTTTCGGTAAGGCCTTAACTAACGGCTTAAATCCGATCAGCGGAGTTTGGGCTAAAGAGAAATTGATCTCACCGGATGTTTTTCCTCCGGGTTCCACCCATGCTACTTTCTCCAGTAATCCGTTGGGTACCGCCGCAGGGCTGGAGGTGATGAAGTTAATTGAAGAATCGGATTTCTCAACTTCCATCCCTAAAAAAGGGCAGTATTTTATCGCTCAGCTTAAAAAACTGCAAAAGAAATATCCGCAGATCGGAGATGTCGACGGTTTGGGTTTGGCTTTGCGAATAGAGATGTGCGAGAAAGACGGTTATACTCCGAATAAAGAGCTTACGGATAAGATTGCTAATTTAGGATTAAGCGGATCTTTAAATGTTGCCGGTAAAAAGCGGGGATTGATCCTGGATATCGGAGGCTATTATAAAAACGTTTTTACGATCGCTCCTTCATTTTATATCACGGAGGAAGAAATTGATTTAGGCGTGGCGCTTTTTGAAGAAGCGTTAAATCGAGCGCTCAAGAAGTCCTGAAATTTCTGAATATAATAAAAAGCCCTATTATTTAGACAGGTGTCTGTCTGAAAATAGGGTTTTTTTATGCCGAAGGCTTAGTTAAACTTTGTATTTCTCAAAAAAAGCTACCGTTTTGGATGCGACCAGATCTCTTTCCTGATCCGCGATGATAATGTGGTAGGAGTTTTCAAAAAATAAAACTTTTTTATCTTTTGAGCCGATATGTTTATAGATGTAATTAGAGTTCCGGGGGCTGGTAACATCATCATCCTTAGCCGCAAGCAGCTGGATCGGGGTGGTGACCTGAGGCAGTATCTTGATTACCTGTTTTGCTAATAAATGATTTTGATGCATGCTGGATACCGGGATAACCGGATAACCGTAGAGATGTACTTTGCCGTAATCAAATAAATCGGATTTTGTATAGAAACTTTCGATCCTGGAGCGCAACCTCTGGTTTTTAATTCCGTAAGGGTAGCCTTCTTTAAGATAAAAATAATACTGCAGGGGGGTTTTATAAACCAGGGGCAGAAGGAATCTCAGCTTCGGGTTAGCCCAGCCGTCAAAGAAGAGGGTGGGGGAAAAGCAATTCAAGGCTTTTATTTGTTTGGGGAATTCGTGCGCCAGTAATATGGCGATGAGAGCGCCGAAAGATAAGCCCGCCACAAAGATATTTTCATAATCTTTAGCGTATTTGGTAAATTCACAGCGTACCGAGTCATAAAGCTCTTCCCAGGTTGTTCGTTTAAGGCAGGAAATAGATTTATCATGATTAGCCATTAATGGACAGGCTACTGAAAATCCCCTTTTGTTTAAACTCTGGGCAATAGAACCCATCTCTTTAGCGGTACCGGTCAATCCGTGAATAAGCAGGCAAAGATTTCTATCACCCGGTAAAAAAGAGCTGGTATCGGGTATTTCTGTAATTAAACGTTTGTCTTCTTTGGTGGAAAAAATTATCATAAATATTTTTTAGGTTGCTTTACTGTTTAATAATATTTTCTGATTTTTTCTGGGGCAGGATTTAAATAATTCTAAATCAAACTTCTGCTGCTGATCGGCCAACTTGCGGTTGGAAGAATTGCCCGGAAAAGTATTGAAGTTAAATTCTATTTCTGTGTTAAAATAAACTAACACGGTCGCCAGAAGGTTATTGGCAGAATATATTATTGATAAGATTATTTTATGCTAAAATAAGCAAAAATTCAAGTGAACTCTCTTTAGCCCCGGAAGTCAAACTGAATGTTTAAGAAAAAAGTTACTTTTAAAATATTGCTTTTACTGATTGCCAGTGATATATTTGAGACGGCAGTGCACTTTTTCTTCAAAAAAAGCACCTTACAGGCAAGCTGCGGGCAAGTTACGGATTTGGCCAGCGCCGCAGTTTTGCTGAAGGCAGTTTTTCTCTCGCCGTTTTTATGGGCCGGGTTATTAATGGTAGTTACCGTATTTGTTCTTTGGTCGCTGGTGCTTTCCAAGATAGATTTAAGCGTCGCAGTGCCGATCGCCAGCTTCAGCTATATTTTGGTTCCGGTTGTTTCGGTAGTTTTTTTACATGAACGGATCAGCGCTTTGCGGGGGCTGGGAGTATTTTTTGTCCTGGTGGGAGTAATCCTGGTTTCTTTAAGCAGTAAAGAAAAGGCAGGGCAGATCAAATGAAAGAAGCTTTGCTGCTGGTTCTTTTTCTGATCGCTTTAACCAGTTTGTGCGACACGATAAGCCAGTTATTCTTAAAATCTACCATTGATGCATTAGAATTTACTCCTAAGCTTAACTTTAAAAAAATATTTAAATTTATGATTAAATTAATTGCCAAACCCCGGCTTTGGCTGGGGCTGGTTTTTAGTTTGGTCTCCTTATGTATTTGGCTGGTCGTCCTTTCTAAAGTGGACCTTAATTTCGCTTTTTCCGCCGATAGTATGCATTATATTTTTATTGCTTTGGCCTCCAGATTTGTGCTAAAAGAAAAGATGGGGTCCAACCGCTGGTGGGGTACGGGGCTAATTGTGGCGGGGATAGTTTTTGTCAGTTTAAGTTAAGTAGAAAAGCGTCAGCTTATTAGGAAAATTGACTGCTTTCTTTATCCGGAGGTAAACTTGCCTGAAACGCCGGTTTGCTGTCAAAATAAAAATAAAGGATTATTGAAGAATAGGCTATTCTTAGTTACCGTTGCTATTTTTCTCCTGCTGTTATTCTCATACCTTTTTCCGCTCTGGGTGCCTTTCCGTAGGATCTTCTTTCAATATCTTAAATCAATCTGGTGGGCAGTAGCTTTAGGTTTATTTTTAGGGGGAGTGATTGATTATTATGTCCCCCGGGAGTATATCTCGAAGGTTTTATCCAAAAAATCTCCGTTAACTATTTTTAATGCGGTATTTTTGGGATTTTTAATGAGTGCCTGCAGCCATGGAATTTTGGCTTTATCTATCCAGCTGCATAAAAAGGGGGCAAGCAACCCGGCGGTAGTAAGTTTTTTGCTGGCCAGCCCCTGGGCAAATACAGCGGTAACCATAATGCTAATCAGCCTCTTTGGGTTAAAAGGGGTATTGATCATCCTGGCGGCGATCATTATTGCAATCAATACCGGTTTGATCTTCATGTTTTTAGAAAAGAAGGGATTAATCGAGACTAACAAGAATACCGTTAGTGTTCCATTGGGGTATTCGATTAAAGATGATTTGTCCCTGCGGGTTAAAAATTATAAATTTAACTTCCAATCATTAAAGCAGGATGCCCGGGGAGTGACGAATGGTCTAATTATGCTCTCTGAGATGGTGCTTTGGTGGATACTTTTAGGAATGTTATTAGCTAGTTTAGCCGGCGCATTTATCCCGGTGCATTTCTTCCATAAATTTATGAGCCCGTCTTTATTGGGATTAATGGTAACTTTGGCGTTGGCTACGGTTATTGAGGTTTGTTCCGAAGGCTCCAGCCCTCTGGCTTTTGAGATTTACCGGCAGACCGGCGCATTAGGCAACAGCTTCGTGTTTTTAATGGCCGGGGTAGTTACGGATTATACGGAAATCGGCCTGCTCTGGAGCAATGTCGGCCGGAAAGTTGCCCTTTGGATGCCGCTGGTGGCAGTGCCGCAGGTTTTATTATTGGGTTATATTTTTAATTTATTTATTAAATAATAAAAATTTTTCTTGACAAAAGATACTAATATGGTATCATTAGTTTAACTAAGGGGGTGATCGATATGTCAGTCAGTGTTAGATATATGCTGCGGCCGGTAGCCCACTGTAAAGAGGGCTGCGGTAGGTTGTCCCGGGTACGACGTTAAACTGCCCACTTTTACGGCTTCATACTTTAGGAGAATGCAATCATGAAACTTATTACTCGCAACACGGATTACGGCCTACGGGCGATTTGTTATATTGCCAAGCAAAAAAAAGTTGTAACGGTAACTGAACTAGTCAAAGTTTTGGGTGTTCCCCGGCCTTTTTTACGTAAAATTTTACAACGCTTAAGCAGGGAGAATATTCTGGAATCATATAAAGGTCAGTTCGGAGGGTTTAAATTAAGGATTCTTGCCAAAAATATTTTTGTTATTCAGATCATGCGTATCTTCCAGGGGAAAATAGTATTGAACGGCTGTTTTTTAAAGAAAGATATTTGTCCTAACCGGGGTAAGTGTGTTTTAAGAAAGAAAATCCAGGTTATTGAAAATAATGCGCTGGCGCAGTTGGGAAAGATTAACATCGCCTCTTTAGTCAGGGGCTAGATTGATGTTTGGCAAAAATGATCATGGGAAAGGATAATTTTGATGTTTAACCGCTGCCCCGGTCAGGATAGCCGTAAGGTTAAGGCGGAAAATATTATTTGCCCCGATTGCGGATCTTTGGCTGAGATTTTTACCGATGAGATTAAGGTGACCTGCCCGGGGTGTAAACATTCAATAGCTAGGAGTAAACTGCCTTCTTGTCTGGATTGGTGTAAGGCAGCTGGAGCATGCCTGGGAGAAGAAAAATATAAACAGCTAAAAGGAGGTCGGTAATGTTCTGTTATCAATGCGAGCAAACAGTAAATGGCACAGGTTGCACAAAATCCGGGGTGTGCGGTAAAAATGAAGATATCCAGAGCCTGCAGGATACGCTTTTATATGGTTTAAAAGGTATTGCCGCATATGCCTATCACGCCCGGGAATTGGGCGCGCATGATGAGCTGGTGGATGCTTTTATGCACGAGGCGCTTTTTAAAACCGTCACTAATGTCAGTTTTGATTTAAATCAATATTTAGAATTGGTTCTAAAGTGCGGAGCGATGAATTATAGAATGATGGAGGTTTTGGATAAAGCGCATACGCAGAGATTCGGCAACCCGCTACCCACACAGGTTGAAACCGGCACCAAAGCCGGACCGGGGATTTTAATTACCGGTCATGATTTATTGGATCTTTATGAATTGCTCAAGCAGACTGAAGGGACGGGAGTAAACATCTATACGCACAGCGAGATGCTCCCGGCGCATGGTTATCCGGAGTTAAAGAAGTTTAAGCATTTAGTAGGTAATTATGGAGGCGCCTGGCAGGAGCAGAAAAAGGAGTTTAATGTTTTTAGCGGCGCATTACTGGCTACGACTAACTGTGTATTAATTCCTCCGGAAGCTACCTATCTGGACAGGCTTTTTACTATCGGGATTACCGGAGTTCCCGGAGCAACACACCTAAAAAGCCGTGAATTTAAGGTTTTGATCGAAAAAGCTAAGGCCTTGCCGCCTTTACCGGAAGCTTTCGGACAAAAGATCTGGACAGGGTTTCACCATACGGCGGTTTTGGGGTTAGCAGACAAGATCGTCAGCGCTGTTAAATCCGGCAAGATCAAGCATTTCTTTTTGATCGGAGGCTGTGATGGCGCCAAGGCCGGCCGTAATTATTATACGGAATTTGCCGAAAAAGTGCCTTCGGATTGTGTTATTCTGACTTTAGCTTGCGGAAAATACCGTTTCAATAAGCTGGATTTCGGCGATATCCAGGGAATTCCCAGATTAATTGACCTGGGGCAATGTAATAATGCTTATTCTGCGGTGCAGATAGCAGTGGCTTTAGCCAAAGCCTTCGGCTGCGGAATTAATGATTTACCGCTGACTTTAGTACTCTCCTGGTTTGAGCAAAAAGCAGTTGCCATTTTGCTGTCTTTGTTGTATCTTGATGTCAAAGGAATTTACATCGGCCCGACGCCACCGGCTTTTATCAGCAAAAACGTATTTAGCCTCCTGCAGGAAAAATTTAATCTGCAGTTGATCAGCACGCCGGATGATGATTTAAAGAAAATATTAAAAAGATAAGGGGGAGGAATTATGGCAGATTTAAGAGATTTGATGCAGAGCGCAGATTGGAAAACGGAAAAACACGTGCCGGTTATCGAGGGGCCGGATAAGATCAGCAAGGGTCAGTTTCTTGAAATTGAGGTTAGCGTAGGCAAGCAGATTGCGCATCCTAATACTACTGAGCACCATATCAAGTTTATCGAAGTGTATTTCCTGGCCGCCGGTGAAAAGTTTCCTTGTCAGCTGGCATGTTTTGAATTTAACACGCATGGAGAGTCTGTACAGGGGCCAAATACCAGCACGATTTTTACTGAACCTAAGGTGTCGGCAGTTTTTAAGACCGAAAAAAGCGGCCTAATCATGGCGGTAGCGTATTGCAATATTCACGGTCTTTGGAGAAGCGAAAAAGAAATCAAAGTTGAATGATTAGAAAAATAGTGAGCGCAGTTAATTAAAGGAGGGTGCTATGTGTATGTCAAGATTTTCGCATTTAATGGCGATTGTACCGATTTCCGTTTTATTGACCGCTAGTTTTTTTGTACTTTTTGCTTTGCGTAAGATCGAAGAAAAGGGGCTGAGGATTTTTGGCTGTGTGGTAACCAGCCTTCTTTGGCTGGCAACGATAGTGGTTTTTTCAGGTGCCGTTTACAAAGCATCCCAGGATGATTCAGCTAAATATATGATGCACAATATGACGCAAAATAGGATGCCAATGGACCGCATGTCGCAAATGATGCCAATTTCTAATCCGTCTAGTATGGCAGTTCCCGAAAGAACTTCGCCGGATAGAAACCAAAAACCAGCGGGTTGTTCCAGCTGTTCTAAATGTCAGGGCAGTAATAAAGGGGTTGTTTATAAAGGGAAATAAGTTATGTAAGTATGCCCAGCGGGCAGGAAGGGATAAGAAATGGAAAAATATAGATGTTTAGTTTGCGGATATATTTATGACCCTAAAGCCGGCGATCCGGATAACGGGATTGCTCCCGGGACCAGCTTTGCGGATCTGCCTGATACCTGGGTTTGTCCTGAATGCGGAGTGCCTAAAGATCAGTTCGAGAAAGTAGCCTAAGGAGGTAAAATTATGGCCAGAATGGTTACTTTTAAGGGAGCGCCTTTGTCTTTAACCGGTAAGCCAGCTAAGGTTGGCCGCCGGGCGCCTGATTTTAAACTGGTTACCCAAGATTTAAAAATTGTAAAGTTATCGGATTTCAGCGGTAAAATCAAAGTGATTAATTTTTTCCCTTCGTTAGATACTCCGGTTTGTGATTTGCAGGTTAAAGAATTTAATCACCGGGCCGCCGGGCTTAGCCCGGAGGTGGTCATTATCGGGATCAGTAAAGACCTGCCTTTTGCCCAAGCCCGGTTTTGTTCGGTTAACGAAATAAAAAATGAGGTAGTGCTTTCAGACTACCGGTTATCTTCCTTCGGTTTGCATTACGGTTTCCTGATCAAAGATCTGAATCTTTTAGCCCGGGGCAGTCTGATTATTGATCAGAATGACCGGATCAGATATATCCAACTGGCAACCGAGGTAACTCATTCCGTTGATTTTAAAGAAGTTTTTGATAATTTGGAGCAGGTTCTGAATGCGGCGCAGGAAAATAAAAAACCTTGGGGTGCCTGTGCCTGCGGTAAATAATAATGACGATAGAGATTAAGGTTAAAATCAAGGAAATCATCCAGCGCAACTACAATGTAAAAAGTTTCCGCCTGGAGGCGCCTGGAGTTTTGGACTATCAAGCCGGACAATTCCTATCGGTCAAACTTCAGGATAATCCTGCGTTAAAAAGATATCTTTCTATTTCCAGCTCTCCGACTGAAAAAGGTTATTTGGAGTTTACTAAAAAATTAACCGGAAGCGATTTTTCAAAAACTCTGGATACTTTAAGAACCAATGATGAGGTCCTGATCCAGTATCCATTTGGAAAGTTTGTTTTAGATGAATCTTTTCCTAAAATTGCTTTTCTCTCCGGCGGTATCGGTATCACCCCGATCCGGAGTATCTGTAAATACGCAGTCGATAAAAAATTGGGCAGTGATATAATCCTAATTTATGCCAACCGTTCGGTAAAAGACATAGTTTTTAAGGAAGATTTCGATGCGATGATGAAAAGCTATCCCGGATTAAAGATAGCGCATGTGTTAACCGAGAGCGAACCCGGGTTCAGGTGCGCGGTTGGCCGGATTAATGCCGGGTTGATTAAATGCGAAATCCCGGATTATGAAAAAAGGAAATTTTATCTTTGTGGCCCTCCGCCAATGGTGGAGTCGATGCGTAAGCTATTAGCCGAAGAGCTCAGCGTTCCACCCGAGATGATCATCACGGAGAATTTTCAAGGTTATTAAAAAACGCCGGAGACTATAGAAGAGGAAGGTTAACGCAGGAGGAATTTATGGCAGCCATAAAAATATTACCGGATATATATTCCGTAGGCGTGGTGGATTGGAATGTGCGCAATTTCCACGGCCATACTTATACTACACAAAGAGGATCCAGCTATAACGCTTATCTGATTATTGATGAGAAAATTACGCTGATTGATACTGTTTACGGTCCATTTGCCCAGGAATTGATTGATAATATTAAAGCGGTTATTCCCCCGGAAAAGATTGATTATGTGATCGCCAATCACGTAGAGTCAGATCACTCCGGAGCGCTGCCGGCGGTTATGGCGCTTTGTCCCAAGGCCAAGATTTTTGGCACCGCTAAATGCCAGGAAGGCCTGTATAAACATTATTACAAAAATTGGGATTTCCAGATCGTTAAAACTAATGATCAATTGAAGCTGGGCAGGCGGACGCTTAGCTTCATTGAAGCCCCGATGATCCATTGGCCGGATAGCATGTTTACTTATTGCCCGCAAGATGAACTGCTTTTGCCGAATGACGCATTCGGCCAGCATTTTGCTTCCAGCAGCCAATTTGATGATCAGGTCGATCAGTGTACTTTAATGGATGAAGCGGAAAAGTATTATGCGAATATTCTTTGGCCGCTGGGGGCGGTGATCCTGAGAAAGATCCAGGATATTCAGAAACTGAATATCCCGATCAAAATGATCGCTCCCAGCCATGGAATTATCTGGCGTAAAGATCCGGGTAAAATAATTAATGCCTATGCTGCTTGGGCTAAAGGAGAAACTAAGGATAAAGTCGTGGTCATCTATGAAACGATGTGGGGATCAACGGAAAAGATGGCCAGGAAGATCGTTGAGGGGTTAGCTGCTAAGGGCATGGAAGTCAAACTTTATGATGTAGCTCAAAGTGACCGCACGGAAGTGATTGCCCAGATGCTGTCAGCTAAAGGATTTATTTTCGGCTCATCTACTCATGACAATGATATGCTGCCTAATATCGCCGCATTCTTGGAAATTGTCAAAGGTTTAAAGCCGAAAGGCAGAAAAGTGGGTTTTTTCGGATCATATGGATGGGCCGGAGGGGCGACTAAGGAAATGCAGGAGATGCTTAAAAGCAGCGGAATCGATCAGAGTAATTTAGAATTGTCGTGCAAATATGTCCCTAATCCCGAGGAGCTGGCCGGTTGTTTTGAATTCGGCAGTAAATTTGCGGAAGGCTTAAAATGAAACCGGTACCGGCGGCAGTCGTCGATTTTTTACGTACCCAGGGTTTTGTGATGGTATCTTCAATCGACAAAAACGGGTTTCCGCATAACTCATGCAAGGCGGTTGTCAAAATTGATCCGGCCGGAGAGATTTATCTGGTTGATGTTTATCATGGAGTAACCAGCGGAAATATAGATCATAACCGGAGGATAAGTATTAGTTTTGTAGATGAACACAAGTTCAGCGGTTACTGCCTTAAGGGTTTAGCCCGGAAAGTCCAGGATGAGGCTATTTCCCAGGAAATGATTAAGGTCTGGGAGGATAATATTACTTCGCGCCTGACCAAAAGGTTATTAAAAAATTTAGTTCAAGGCCAAGGTCAGCAGCATCATCCGGAGGCCAGCCTGCCGCATCCTAAACATTTGATCGTTTTAGAGGTCGAGGAAATAGTTGATCTTGCCCCCCAGCATTTAAAAGGTTTACCTGATGGCAGACAAGGAGGTTAACCATGGTTAAAAGCGTAAAAGTTTACAGCACTTCGACTTGCCCCTGGTGCATAAGAGTCAAGCAATTTTTAAAAGAAAATAACATTGAGTTTGAAAATCTGGATGTTTCCGGCGATCAGCTGGCTGCAGATGAGATGATGGCTAAAACCGGCCAGATGGGGGTCCCGGTATTGGATATCGATGGAGAAATTATTGTAGGTTTTGATAAAGAAAGAATTAAATTAGCTTTAGGGCTATAAAAATATTCCTAAAAGATTAATCTAGAAATGAAAATTTACGATTTAATTATTGTCGGCGCCGGCCCGGCAGGGATTACCGCCGGGGTCTATGCGGCCAGAAAAAGATTAGATTTTTTGATGGTCAGCCTGGATATCGGAGGCCAGGCCGCCTGGAGCGGAGAGATTGAAAATTATACCGGTTATCAATTTATTACCGGCCCGGAACTGGCGCAGAAATTTCAGGAGCATGTGCTTAAATACGGCGCTGCGATTAGAGAAAATGAAGAGGTTTTGGGTTTAGAGAAAACCGGTTCGGTTATCCGCTTAAAAACCAATAAAGCAGATTATCAGGCTAGAAGCCTGATCATTGCTTCTGGAAAAAAGTCGAAAGAACTATATGTCCCCGGGGAAAAGGAATTTAAGAATCGCGGACTGACCTATTGCGCTACTTGTGATGGCCCCTTGTTTGCCGGCCGGGAAATTGCGGTAATCGGCGGAGGAAATTCTGCGCTGGATGCGGTTTTACAGCTGATTAGAATCGCCAAGCACATTTATTTGGTAAACAACGCTTCGCACCTATCCGGTGATGCAGTCATGCTGCGAAAGGTAGAAGGTGCGGCTAATGTTACGGTCTTAAATAATACTTCGGTTACCGCGGTATTGGGCAATCGGTTTGTGCAAGGCATAAAAATAAAAAATAACCTTAAAGAGAATGAGCTGGCGGTGCAGGGGGTATTTGTGGAGATCGGTTTGATCCCCAATTCTGCATTTGTCAGGGGTGTAGAAAAAAACTCAAAAAACGAAATTGTTATTAATTTACGCAACCAAACAAATATCCCGGGCATTTTTGCCGCCGGAGACGTAACGGATGTCCCGGAAAAACAGATTATTATTGCTGCCGGGGAAGGGGCGAAAGCTGCTTTAGGAGTTTTTCACTATTTATCGGAAAATAACTTTTAGTTGCAGGCTTTTTTTAGGGTGGTACAATTAAATAGAATATCAGTAACTTGGCATCTGGCGTTTGCAGAATTACGCCGCGGTCGTCTAATTAGAACAGGAATACACCCGGCCCTTATGGGAAGCGCGCCGGTGTCGTGTTCGTACGCAAGGAGAATAAAAATGAGAGAGAAAATCGAAAAGGCATTAGATAAAGTCAGGCCGATGTTAATGGCTGATGGCGGGAATGTGGAATTGGTGGATGTGACATCTGACGGGATCGTCAAATTAAAACTCAAAGGAAGCTGCGGATGCTGTCCGATGAGCTCAATGACTTTAAAGAACGGAATTGAGAAAATTTTAAGACAGGAAGTTCCGGGGATCAAAGAAGTTGTTGCTCTGTAAAAATAGTTTGCTATGGTTTTTCGGAATAAGCTCAGTCGCCTTAAGCATATAATTTCCTCGTATCAATCAGTTCTCGTAGCATTTTCCGGCGGACAGGATAGCGCGTTTCTGCTTAAGATTTGTGCGTTGGTGTTGCCGAAGGATAAGGTTTTAGCGGTAACCGCTGTTTCAGCCACTTATCCTAAAGATGAGTTAGCTAAAGCAAAAGTTTTGGCTAGGCAAATTGGGGTGAGGCTTAAGGTTATTAGAACCGGAGAACTGAATAACCGCAAATTTACGGCCAATCCTGTTAGGCGTTGTTATTTTTGTAAACAAGAACTTTTTCTAAAGTTAACCGCCCTGGCTAAACAAAATAAATTAAATTTTGTTTTGGAGGCTGGCAGCCTTTCAGACCAGCAGGACTACCGGCCGGGAAATATGGCTAAACGTGAACTTAAAATAAAATCGCCTTTGATCCAGGCAGGTTTTGATAAAAATGATATTCGCAGAATAAGCAGGAAGCTGGGCCTTTCCAGCTGGAATAAACCCAGCCTGGCTTGTTTGGCTTCGCGGATACCTTACGGAGTTAAAATTACAGCCAGTCTGCTTAAGCGCGTTGACCAGGCTGAAACATATTTAAACCGCCTGGGTTTTGAGCAGGTGCGCTTGCGGCATCATAATAATCTTTGCCGTATTGAAGTAAACCAGAGCGATCTTTGGCGTTTACTGCGTAAACGGCGCCTGATCGTTGAGCGATTTAAAAAAATAGGTTATAACTATATCACGGTAGATTTGGAAGGTTATCGGACAGGCAGTTTAAATGAAGTGATCGGAAGATGACCGCCCAGGTATCTTACAAAGATTAAGATTGGAAGCCGTAGGTTTATAGATTGAATTAAGAAAGAAGGTGTGGCGTGAAAAAAGTGTATTTAGATTATGCGGCAACTACTCCTACTGACCCGGAAGTGATCAGGGCTATGGAGCCGTATTTCTTTGAGAAATTTGGCAACGCTTCAAGTTTGCACGCCTATGGCCAGGAGGCCAAAGGAGCTTTAGAGGATAGCCGTCAAACATTGGCGGATTTTATCGGGGCAAAACCTGAAGAGATTGTTTTTACCTCCGGCGGCACAGAATCCGATAATTACGCTCTTTTAGGCGCCGCTTATGCTTTAGAGAAGAAGGGGAATCACATTATAACTTCGGCTATTGAACATCATGCCATCAGCCAGCCGGCGGAATTTTTGGAAAAGAAAGGTTTTAAAATTACTTATCTGGGCGTAGACAAAGACGGGTTAGTTTCTCCGGATGATTTAAAGAAAGCAATTACTGATAAAACTATTTTAATCAGCATTATGCAGGCGAATAATGAGATCGGAACACTGCAGCCGATCGCGCAATTAGGCCGGCTGGCCGGTGATAAAGGAATTTTATTCCATACGGATGCCGTGCAGACTATGGGGCATATTCCGATCAATGTTGATGAGCTGAACGTCGATCTTTTATCGCTTTCGGGCCATAAATTTTACGCTCCCAAAGGGGTGGGAGCTTTGTATGTCAGAAAAGGAACGCGGCTTGAAACGTTTATGCGCGGCGGAGATCAGGAAAAGGGAAGGCGGGCTTCTACGCATAATACTACCGGCATTGTGGGATTAGCTAAAGCGGTCGAACTTTGCCGGAGTAAGATGCAGGATGAAATTAAGTTTCAGAGCGCGCTGCGGGACAGGTTAATCAAGGAGATCCCCGCCAGGATCCCGGAAGTCCGGCTTAACGGACATCCGACTCAGAGATTACCCAATAACGTGAATTTTTCCATTAGATACATCGAAGGGGAGTCAATGCTTTTAAGCCTGGATATGCTGGGGATCGCCTGTTCTACCGGTTCAGCCTGTACCTCCAGCTCTCTTGAACCTTCGCATGTTTTATTGGCGATCGGTTTAGATCATGCCACAGCGCATGGGTCATTGAGAATTACTTTAGGGCGTTGGACTAAGGAAACCGACATAGATTATCTTCTGGAAAAATTGCCCCCGGTGGTAAAAAAATTACGCGCGATGTCACCTCTTTATGAAAAATAATCTGCCTAAATTAGGCAAAGTCCATCCGAATTTTTTTAATCAGCACATTTATCGTAAATTAGGTTCACCTGACCGGTCGGTTATCGTGGGCCCGCAAAATGGGGTAGATTTCGGGGTAGTGGATTTAGGCCGTAAAGTAATGGTGCTCTCGACCGATCCTTTTTACTTTGCCCGGGAATTAGGATTAGAAAAGGCGGCTTGGTTTGCGGTACATATCCTGGCCAGTGATGTAGCAGTCAGCGGCATCGCCCCGAAATATTTAGCGGTAGATTTGAATCTTCCTCCGGAAATGACTGAAAAAGAATTGGCCGGGGCTTGGGATGCGGTGCACCGGGAATGCCGGAAGTTAAAGATCAGCGTGGTTACCGGACATACTGCCCGTTATGCCGGATGTAATTATCCGATGGTCGGCGGAGCAACAATGCTGGGTTTAGGCCGGAAGAAAGACTTGGTCAATCCTCAGGCCAGGATAGGGGATGCGATTATCATTTCCAAGGGGCCGGCGATCGAAACAACGGGTTTAATGAGCGCTTATTTTCCGGAATTTTTAGAAGCCCGCTACGGAAAATCTTTTGTTAAGCGGGCTCAAAATGTTTTTTACCAAATGTCTACCGTCCGGGATGCGCAGATCGCTTCCAGAATCGGCGGAGTGACCGCGATGCATGATGCTACTGAATGCGGAGTCTGGGGCGGGCTTTTTGAAATCGCCCAGCACAGCCGGGTAGGCATGTGCATTGACTTACAGAAAATAGTTCTGCAGGAAGCCGTCAAGCTGACCTGTGAGTGTTTTGATATCGATCCCTATAAATCAATTAGTGAAGGCACCCTTTTGGCTACTGCCGATAAGAAAAAAGCCAAAGCCATTGTCGCCGGCCTGGAAGATGCGGGTATTGCGGCTAGTGTTGTCGGTCAGGTAACAGATTACTCCAAAGGTATGCGGGTTTTAGACGGGAATAGAAATTATAAACTTAAACATCCCAGGATTGACCCCTTCTGGGGTAAATTTGAAGAGTATCTTAAGAAGAGGTCAGCTTAAGCAGAAGGTGTGGGATGAACCCCGCACCTTCTTAATCGTTCACTTTTAAATCAATGGTTTTAATGTATTCAATAAAAGAAGGTGCGGGGTGAAAGAAAAAATACTGGAATATTTAAGTAAAAAACATGATTATCTTTCCGGAGATCAGATTAGTAAGCATCTCGGGATCACCCGCCAGGGTCTATGGAAGCACATCCAGGAGTTAAAGGATTCCGGTTATGAAATCGTAGCGGTCCCGCATTTAGGTTATCGCCTTGAAGCTTGTCCGGACCGGCTTTTTGTTTTTGAAGTCTCCCGCAACCTGAATGCAAAATTTATCGGCCGCAAGATCCATTATTTTGATTATTTAGCTTCTACCATGGATCAGGCTATGCAGCTAGGCATGGCGGGGGCCGTCAATGGGACACTGGTATTGGCGGAATCACAAATTAAAGGCCGCGGCAGATTAGGCCGGGAATGGTTTTCGCCTAAATATAAAGGAATTTACCTGTCGTTGATTTTAAGGCCCCGGATTCTTCCCAATGCTTGCCCGATCTTAACCTTAATGAGCGCGGTGAGTATTTGTGAAGCGGTAAAAGAAACCACCGGAGAGGATGCGCAAATCAAGTGGCCTAATGATGTATTGATGCGGGGTAAGAAGATTGCCGGAATCTTAACGGAAATGAATGCCGAAGTGGATAAAGTTAATTTTGTGGTAATCGGAATTGGTTTAAATGTTAACAATGATAAAAAATCATTAATCCCGCAGGCGACTTCATTGAAAGAATCCCAAGACCAGGATCTTAACCGGGTAACGATATTGCAGGAGCTTTTACGCAAGATAGAAAGTAATTATTTCATCCTGGAGAATAAGGGGAGCCAGGAAATTATTAATAAGTGGCGTAATTTTACGCAAACCTTAGGCACGCGGGTTAAGGTTTGTTATCAGAATAAACATATCGAAGGCCAGGCTGTTGATATCGATCAGGATGGTGCTTTACTGATCCGTAAAGATTCCGGTTTGATGCAAAGAATTTCCAGCGGTGATGTGACGACCTGCCGGTAATGTAAACCATTGTTATATTATTAGTTGACAGTTAATTTCCCCGCTTTATAATTGTCTTATGTCCGGAATAATTATAAAGCGTTTTTTCCTGCTTTTCTTTTTTTTACCCGCGCTAGCGCTTGCCTGGGAAGCCGACTCCCAGGAATTAGAACCTCTGGTCATCACTAAGCAGGAACAATTCCTTTTAAATAGCTATTCCACAGATTCCCTCCGAACGAACGCTTTTAATTATCAATCCAGCCTGGAAAATTTAACCAACCTGCCGATCGATCTGCAGAGCCGGGCTTTATCCGGCGGTATTCAAACGGATTTTTCGCTGCGGGGAGCCGCTTTCTCGCAGGTACTAATTTTGCTGAACGGCCAACGTATCAACGATCCGCAGACCGGACATTATAATACGGAAATACCCTTTACTAAGGAAGATGTTAAAAAAATTGAAGTAATTCCCGGGGCAAGCTCATCTTTGTTCGGCTCGGATGCGGTGGGCGGGGCGGTAAATTTTATACTGAGAGATCCTGCCGGGCAAAAAATAGTCTGGGAGTCTGCCGCAGGCTCCCAGCGCAACGGTTATGGATTATTTAGCGTCAGCGATAAATTTAAAGATTTAGGTTTTAGAGTTTCGGTTGAGGATGCGCAGTCTAAGGGCTTTCGCCCGGATACGGATTATAAAAAATTTACCGCCAGTTTAGCGGCGGATTTGCAGCTGCCGCTGGGTAATTGGGAGAATAATTTCGGTTACCAGCAAAAAGAATATGGGGCTTACGATTTTTATACTCCCGGACTGGGCTATCCTTCCCGGGAATGGACCAGCACCTATTTATTGAATAGCTCCGCCAGCTTAAATAAGGAATATTTATTAATAAAACCGAACTTTCTTTGGCGGCGGCATTTTGATAAATTCGCTCTTGATCAGAGAATTGCTGATTATAATAATCATTGCACAGATATGTTTGTCCCCAGTATTTACTTGCAAAAGGAAACCGGTTTTTTAGGCAAGACGGGGTTGGGTATCGAGTGGGCACAGGAGAAAATTACTTCGACTAATCTGGGTAATCATGATCGTCAACGCCAAAGTCTGTTTTTGGATGATGGATTGGCCCTGGGGAAATGGTGGGATTTAGGTTTTTCTTTACGCCTGGATGATCTTTCCGAATTTGACCGGATTTGCACCGGCTCCTTCAGCTTAAAATTAAAACTTAATGCTCAGGCGGCTTTTAATGTCGGCATTTCCAGGAGCATGCGCATCCCGTCATTTACCGAGCTTTACTATAATGATCCGACTACGCTGGGTAATCCTGATTTAACGGTTGAGAAGGTCTGGAACTATCAGGCAGGTTTTGAGCTAAACCAGGAAAAATTTTCGCAAGGGCTGGTTTTATTCTTGCGCCAGGAAGAACAGATGATTGATTGGGTCAGGTCGTCTGCTTCCTCAAAATGGCAGGCCCGTAATATTACCTCCGATGATGTTTTTGGCCTGGAGTATTCTTTGCATAAAAAATTTAATCAGGTATTCAGTTTAGATGCTAATTATGCCTATACGGATAAAGTAATAAATAATCAGGGGTATCTTTATAAATACGGTCCGAATTATGCGCGGCATTTAGCAAACACTGTTTTTAGCCTAAACCTGCCTTTTGGCCGGCAGGAGATCGGGTTTAATTATAAACAGCGGCCTGGCCGCCGCGGCTGGCTGCTCTTGAATGCCGGGTTAAGCTATAATTTAAGCCAAAACTCCAAGCTTCTTTTAAGCGCTACCAATATTCTTAATGTAGAATACCAGGATATCCCCGGCATACCCCAGCCAGGCAGGTATATTCAGGCAGGTTTTAGGCTGGAGTGGTAACTGCCGGGATTGATTTTAACTGGTTGATATTATATAATATACAAACTTATCAAACTGCAAAAGGAGGGATATGTTTATTCATGTAGTTTTATTTGAAGTTAAACCCAAAGAGGTGGTTAAATACCGTAAAGACAGCTTAATGTGGGCGCGGCATACTAAAGCTGCCCCGGGTTTTTTGGCTTATCGCACGATGAAGCGGTATGGGTTTAAAAACCAGTATGCTTCAGTATATCAATGGGTTAAAAAAGCCAACCACGATCGCTTTATGCATAAGTATCATGATTGGCTAGTCGCCAAATCCCAGGCGAAAGTCGGGGTTTTAGGCTATTACAACCTTAAAGAGGTGGATGTCTTAAGGTAATAATATTTATTGACAAGCTGTCAGATTATTATATAATTTCTTTTGTAGCAAGCAGGGGAGTAGAAGTCTTGAACCGTAAGGAGAAAGAATAAAACGCCTTACGGTTTTTTTGTTAATTATTCCCTTAAGTTTGTTATAATTAAGTGGAAAGGAGGAAGTAAAGAAAATGGCAAAGGGTAAAGTAAAGTGGTTTTCCAATCAAAAGGGTTATGGTTTTATTACTCCTGAGAACGGTGCTGATGTGTTTGTGCATCATACTGCAATTCAGGGTGATGGCTATAAAACTCTCGAGGAGGGCCAAGAGGTTGAGTTTGAGATTGAAAAAGGTCCCAAAGGTGAACAAGCTACTAAAGTAGTGAAGTTATAACCTAACAGGAACAAACAGAAAAGGCCCGGCCGAATAAGCTGGGCCTTTTCTGTTTGGAACTAAAAATTACCGGAAATGAAAAAAAATAAAAAGCGCGTAGCCGTAGCCATGAGCGGGGGGGTTGATTCTTCAGTAGCCGCGGCCTTGTTAAAAGAGCAGGGTTATGAGGTAATCGGCTTAACGATGTGTTTTAACCTGGCGGAGAAGAACGGCCGCAAGCCTGCCTGCTGCGGTTTAACCGGGATCGAGGATGCCCGGTATGTCTGCCAAAAATTAGGTATCCGGCATTATATTTTAAATCTTCATAAAGAATTCTCCAGCCAGGTCATCCAGAATTTCTACCAGGAGTATTCAACTGGCCACACGCCCAATCCTTGTGTGCGGTGCAATCAATTTATAAAATTCGGAAGCTTACTTAAAAAAGTGGTTAATTTAGGCATACCTTTATTGGCTACCGGCCATTATGCCAGAATTGTAAAGTCCCCCCAAGGGTATTTGCTCAAGAAGGCCAAGGATCTAAAAAAAGACCAGTCGTATTTTCTTTATCGCCTAAACCAGGCGCAACTTAAACGTGTAATTTTCCCGCTGGGCAATTTTACTAAACCGGAAGTCAGGCAGTTAGCCAGAAATTTCGCTCTTAAGCTGGCCGAAAAACAAGATAGCCAGGAAATTTGTTTCCTGCCTGACGGTAAGTATGGCGATTTTATTAAAACCGGAAAACAATATCCTGTTCAGCCGGGAAAGTTTGTTGATAAAAATGGGAATGTCTTAGGGCAGCATCAGGGGATAGCGTTTTATACTATCGGCCAGCGGCATGGAATTGGAGTAGCCGCCGGATATCCTGTTTATGTAACGCGGATCAATGCCAAAAATAATCAAGTTATCCTGGGCGCCCGCCCGGAGGCTTATAAAAGCGAATTTATTATGAACGCGGTTCATTTTTTGGGGGAAATCCCTAAAAAGAAGATTGAGATTAAGGTTCGGATACGTTATAATCATCAAGAGGCCCGCGCAACAGTTTATCCCGGCAAAAGTAAGATGCGGGTTGTTTTTAAACAGCCGCAGTTTGCTATAACTCCCGGTCAATCTGCAGTTTTCTACAATCAAGATTTATGTCTAGGCGGAGGAATAATCCAAAAGGTTATTGATTAAAATGATCAAGGAAGATAAGAAAATAGTTTCTGGAATTAAAGAACTAAAAAAGAAACATAATGCCATTATTCTGGCGCATAACTATCAATTGCCGGAGGTGCAGGACATCGCGGATTTTCGCGGAGATTCTTTGGAGCTTTCCCGGATTGCCGCTAAGACTGACGCCAAAGTAATTGTTTTTTGCGGAGTCTATTTTATGGCGGAGACCGCTTCCATCCTTTCTCCGGATAAATTAGTGCTTATGCCGGATGCTTCCGCGGGTTGCCCGATGGCGAATATGCTGAGCGCTGATGATTTAAAGAAGCTTAAACAAGAACATCCCGGTGCTGTGGCGGTGGGTTATGTAAATACTTCGGCGGCAGTTAAAGCTGAACTTGATTATTGCTGTACTTCTACTAATGCGGTGGCGATCATTAACGCGCTAAAAAATGAGAAAGAAATAATTTTTGTCCCGGATAAATACCTGGCGGATTATGTTTCCAAAAAGACCGGTAGAAAACTAATCACTTGGCATGGGTTTTGTCCTACTCATGTTAAAATATTGCCTGAAGATTTAAAGCGGGAGAAAAAATTCCATCCTCAAGCCAAGGTTATGGTGCATCCGGAATGCCTGGCTGCGGTTGTGGCGCAAGCTGATCTGGTGCTTTCTACCAGCCAGATGGGCAAAATTGTTAAAGAAGATCCAACCAAAGAATTTATTGTCGGTACGGAGTCCGGGTTGATCTATCGGCTTAAACAGGATA
This sequence comes from Candidatus Omnitrophota bacterium, assembly GCA_035402765.1. Classification (GTDB taxonomy): domain Bacteria; phylum Omnitrophota; class Gorgyraeia; order Gygaellales; family Profunditerraquicolaceae; genus UBA6249. The sequence goes on along the minus strand of DAONDX010000002.1, from coordinate 26,541 downwards.
ACCCGAGTAAGGAATTTTATTTAGCCAGCGAACGTGCGGTGTGCCCGAATATGAAACGTACGACGCAGGAAAAAGTACTTTGGGCCTTAGAAGAACTTAAGGAAGAAGTCAGGGTTTCTGATGAAATTAGGAAAAAAGCGCGCCTGGCGATTGACCGCATGCTCAAGATTGTGTGATGAACTCCGCACCTTCTAAATACAAAATATTAAAGTCATACGGTTTATAGATCGAATTAAGAAAGAAGGTACGGGGTGAATATTCCGATTATTTTTGAAGATGATTGGCTGTTAATCGTGGATAAGCCGGCGGGCTTGTTAAGTGTTCCTACCCCCAAACATGAGGCGCGTACCCTGACCAGCATTTTAAATCAGGATGCCCGTGAGCGCGGTTTAGAATATCATCTCTACCCTTGCCACCGCCTGGACCGGGAAACCTCGGGACTTTTGATTTATGCTAAAAGCAGAAGCATTGAGGAAAAGCTGGCCGGCGCTTTTAGGGATAGATTGGTGAGTAAACAATATATTGCTTTTGTGCATGGAAAATTTCCGCAGCCACAAGGGGTGATTAACTGGGCAATTGAAGGAAAAAACGCCCTGACTAAATACCGGGTTATTCAGGAAAGAAGCAATTACAGCGTGGTCGAAGTTTCCCCGGTTACCGGCAGGACGAACCAGATACGCATCCATTTTAAACATATCCAGCATCCTTTGGTGGGCGAAGATAAATTTGCTTTCCGCAAAGATTTTACTTTGCGGGCCAAGCGTCTTTGCCTGCACGCCAAATATTTAGAATTTAAACATCCGCAAACCGCAAAGGTAATGGTAATCCAGTCTCCTTTGCCTGCGGATATGCAGAAGTTTCTTGATGACCATCAATCTTAAGGAAGCCCGATGAATATGTTCCAGGTTTTGATCTTTGGTATAGTTGAGGGGATTACGGAGTTTTTACCGATTTCCTCAACCGGTCATTTGATGTTAACGGCCAAACTTCTCCAAATCAACCAGTCGGAATTTATCAAAAGTTTTGAAATTGCTATTCAATTGGGAGCGATACTTTCGGTGGTAGTGGTTTACTGGGATAAATTGGCCAGTGGCAGTAAAATGTGGAAAAGGCTATTGGTGGCTTTTATGCCCGCGGCGGTGATTGGATTTCTCTTGTATAAAACAATCAAAAGATATCTTTTAGGTAATAACCAGGTTGTGCTTTGGTCACTGTTTATCGGCGGTTTATTTTTGATCATATTCGAACTCTGCTACCGCCAGAAACAAGAAGCGGTGGAAGAGACTTCGGCTATTTCTTATCAACAAGCGTTGGCGATCGGTTTATTCCAGGGGCTAGCGGTGATTCCGGGAGTCTCCCGGTCCGCGGCTACGATTATCGGAGGGCTGGTGGTCGGGTTAAAGCGAAAAACGATTGTAGAATTCTCATTTCTTCTGGCGGTCCCGACTATGCTTGCGGCTTGCGCCTGGGATCTTTTTAAAAGCGCACAAGATTTTAAGGGTGGACAATTTGTTGCCTTGGGAGTTGGTTTTATTATTTCGTTTTTAGTGGCGATCCTGGCGATTAAGTTTTTGCTGGTTTTTATCAAACGCCACAGTTTTATTTCTTTCGGAGTTTACCGGATAATTATCGCTTTGGCATTTTGGTTTGTTATTAAATAAAGGAGGAATATGAGCCTTATCGTTCTAGGTACCGTTGCTTTAGATAGTGTTAGAACTCCTTTTGGACGGCGCCAGGAGTTGCTGGGAGGATCTGCGGCGCATTTTTCAATGGCCGCCCGGCTTTTTACCGGAGTGAATTTAATTGCTATCGTAGGGGCGGATTTTCCAAAAAAGCATATTACATTTTTAAAGGCCAAAGGGCTGAATCTTAGTTCTTTGATCGTAGATAAAGGCGGTAAAACTTTCAGATGGGAAGGCCGGTATGAAGGGGATTTGAATTCCGCGCTGACTTTAAACACTCAACTGGGAGTATTGTCCGTGTTTAAGCCCCAGGTCTCCGAAGAGCAGCGTAAAATTGAAAACATATTTTTAGCGAATGTCGATCCGGACATTCAAAGGCATCTTTTAGCCAAGATGCATGCTCCAAAGTTAGTGGGTTTAGATAGCATGAATTACTGGATTAATACTAAACGTAAAGAGTTGATCAAGCTGCTTAAATATGTAGATATTTATGTAGCTAACGATCAGGAGGCGCGCGCTTTAAGCGGAGAAAGCAATTTGATTAAAGCCGCCAAATCCCTGTGTGCTTTAGGCCCCGGGATGGTTTTGATAAAAAAGGGGGAGCACGGAGTTTTATTTTATAATAAAAAATTTATTTTTTCACTTCCGGCTTATCCGGTAGAAAAGGTAATTGACCCAACCGGAGCCGGAGATACTTTTGCCGGCGGGTTTATGGGTTATCTGGCTTATGCCCGTAAAGTCAATCCTTTGACGATCAAGAAAGCTTTAGCTTATGGAACAGTGGCGGCTTCTTTTAATGTGGAAGACTTCGGCCTGCACAGAACAAGCAAACTTACCCGGAGCGATTTAGAGCAGCGTTTAACTAAATTCAAGAACTGTTTTTCGTTTTGATTTTCTAAACAGGAAGGAGAAAGAGCATGCTGGTAGAAAAAATTTTTAATGATTATAAAGAGGCAATGAAAGCGCATGATGCTTTAAAAGTTTCCGTTTTGAGTTTTTTACGCGCGGATATGCTTAATCAGGCTACCGCTAAGAAAAAAGATAAGTTAGATGATCCGGAAGTTATCGCGGTCATTAAAAAGCAAGTCAAACAGCGGCAGGATTCTATTGAGCAGTTTACCAGCGGCGGCAGGCTGGAGGCGGCAGAAAAAGAGAAGAAAGAATTGGAGATCCTGAAAAGTTATCTGCCGGCGGAATTATCGGCGGAGCAGATTAAAATTTTGATCGAAGAAGCGGTCGCGGCAACCGGCGCTAGCGGAATGAAAGATATGGGGCGTTTGATGAAAGAGCTGACGATAAAGATCGCCGGTCAAGCTGACGGAAAATTGGTCAGCGATTTAGTAAGAGAGAGGCTGAATACTCCTGCCTAAAAAGTTTTAACTATGTTTTCTTCGTTAAAAGTTAAATATTTCCGTATATATTGGTTCGGCATGTTTGTGTCTTTGATCGGCACTTGGATACAAACTGTGGCGCAGAGCTGGCTGGTATTCCAGCTGACCAACTCCGCTTTTCTTCTGGGGGTGGTGGGATTTTTAGGTTCGCTTCCGATATTTATATTTTCTTTATTCGGAGGGGTTCTGGCGGATAGAATGAATAAAAGAAACATACTTATCTTTACTCAGATTGCTTTTATGCTGGCGGCTTTTTTATTAGCGGTACTTACGCAGTTTAAATTTATTACGCCGATGCAGATCATGTTTATTGCTTTGTTTAACGGGGTAATCATGGCTTTTGATTCTCCGGCCAGGCAATCGATCGTGGTGGAATTGGTCGGCAAAGAATATTTATTCAATGCCATCGCCTTAAATTCAGTAGCTTTTAATTCTTCGCGGATCATCGGCCCGGCGATCGCCGGAGTACTGATCTCAATTACCGGGATGAGCGGGTGTTTTTATTTAAATGGAGTTAGTTTTTTGGCGGTAATTATCGCGCTTTTTTATATTAAACTCGCCCCCGGCCCGGCGCGTAATAATAATTCTGCTCTTCAGGATATTTCCGCGGGGTTGGCTTTTGTCAGCCGTAAACCTATTATTTTAGCTTTAATGAGTGTCGTGGCCGCCATGAGCCTTTTCGGTATTTCTTATATTATATTGATGCCGGTTTTTGTCAGCCAGGTTTTGGGCGCGGGGGTAGGGGGTCTGGGAGTGTTGATGTCCAGCACCGGAATCGGGGCGCTGGCCGGGGCTTTAGGTCTGGCGAAATTAGGTAATTTTAAATTTAAGGGCAGGTTTTTAGTTTGGTCGGTATTTTTATTCTCGATATCCCTGATCGCATTTTCACTGTCTAAAAGCTATTTCTTGTCGATTGTCACCTTGATTCTTGTCGGTAGCGCTAGCGTTGTACCGGTAGCTTTGGTGAATACACTGCTGCAAATTAATGTTCCGGATGAATTTCGCGGCAGGGTAATGGGTTTATTCATGATTACTTTTGCCGGGTTTGTGCCATTTGGTAATTTGATTTCCGGAGCGCTGGCACAATCCTGGGGGGTGTCGGCGGCTCTTTTTGTCTGCGGTTTAATCTGCCTGGCATTATTTAGCTTGATCAATTTTTTGTTCCCGGGATTAAAAAAGTTATGAGGAATAATTTTTGGCCGCTGGTTTTAAAATGATGTATGATTAATCCTGCCTGGTCATAGGCTGCGCGGGATCTCACTCTAGAGAAAAACTTCAGGTGTTCAGATTTTATTTGCTTTATTTTGGTATTTTGCTAAAATTATTAATAATAAGCCTGCCGGCCGGCAGGCAGGGAGGTGAACAGATACCGGCAATTAAAAATAATTAAACGTCATAATAATCGGTTTAATAAATTATATAGAGAGGAGATGGGCATGAAGAGGTTATTAAGTTTAGGAATAGTATTTTTGACTTTGGTGGCATTGTCGGGTTGCAGTAAAAAGCAGGAAATGGAGGAGTTACAGCCGATTACCATGGAATCTTTAAGCGCGGTGGGTGGGCCTATTCAAGCTGCCCCGGATTTAAAGGCTCCGGAAACTAAAATTTTAACTACCGGTAGCGCAATTGCTCCGGCTAAGGAAGTATTACCTTTGCCGCCCCAAGGCCCTTATAAGCCTACAGGTATTGAGATTCAGACGGCTTTAAAGAACGCCGGTTTCTATGCGGGTAATATTGACGGGAAGATCGGCCCGAAGAGCAAAAAGGCAATCGAAGATTTTCAGAAGGCAAATAATTTAAAAGTTGATGGTAAAGTTGGTCCGAAAACCTGGGAAGTGATGAGCAGGTATTCCATCGCATCAGTTGAGCCGACTAAACGATAGTCAGAAAGTTTTAATTTTTAAAGCAGGTTGATTAAAGAAGATCCCAGCATTTTATGTTGGGATTTTCTTTTTCTGGGTGCTATAATATTACCCGATATGGAAAAATTTCCGCAAGACTTTCTTTGGGGCGCGGCAACCGCCGCACATCAGGTTGAGGGCCAGAACATTTATAATGACTGGTGGCAAGCTGAAGCAGCGCATCTGATTAAAGAACCTTCCTGCGCAAGTTGCAAGCATTATGATCTTTACGCAGAAGATTTCGCAATTGCCCAGCAGCTTAACCATAACTGCCATCGTTTTTCCATAGAATGGAGCCGGGTTGAGCCTGAGGAGGGGAAGTTCCAGGCTTTAGAGATCGAGCACTACCGTAAAATTATCGCCGATTTAAAGAACCGGGGAATTGAGCCGGTGGTTACCCTGCACCATTTTACCAATCCTGTCTGGTTTAGCCAAAAAGGCGGCTGGGCCAAACTTAAAACTCAAAAATATTTCTTACGTTTTGTGGATAAAATAGTTACGGAATTTGCCGGTCAGGTAAAATTCTGGGTTACGATTAATGAGCCGTTGGTTTATTCTTCGCATTCTTTTTTTCTGGGTAATTGGCCACCGCAAGAGCGTTCATTATTCAAGACGGTTAAAGTAACCCTGAATTTAGCCCAAGCGCATATTCAGGCTTACCGGGTTATCCATAAGATTTACCGAAAAAAAGGTCTCGCCGAACCGATGGTGAGTATCGCGGCCAATTTACAGGCATTTGAGATCTGCCAGCCTACCTTAAAAAATAAATTTGCTGTTTTTTTGCGGAATAAATTTTATAATTTTTATTTTATCGATAAGATTGCCCGTAAAAAAACCTTGGATTATATCGGAGTAAATTATTACAGCCGTAACCTGGTGGATGTGCAAAATTGGAGCATTAATAATTTAGCGGCACAAACCTGCCAGCATAATCACCATCCTTTAAGTAAAAATTCATTAGGCTGGGATATCTATCCGGAAGGGTTGTATAAGCTGCTGATCGGGCTTAAGCGGTATAACCTGCCTATTTTAATTACTGAAAATGGCATTTGTACTGAGGATGACGGTTTAAGATGGGATTATATCCGTCAGCACCTGGCGGCTGTGCACCGGGCGATCAACCAGGGGGTGAGGGTTATCGGGTATATTTATTGGTCCCTGCTTGATAACTTTGAATGGGATAAAGGATTCACTCCGCGCTTTGGCCTGGTGCATGTGGATTATCAGAATTATAAACGTACGATCAGACCCAGCGCGCAGAAATTGGCGATGGTTTTTAAAAGTAATGAGATTTAAATGAATCCTAAAGATAAAGAATTTATTATAAAAGGGCTGACCTTCTTTGCGGGCTTAAGCAAAAAAGAGCTGGCGCTCATTGATGCTAAAAGCCAGATCATTGAGTATCGTAAAGGCCAGATTATTTATGAGGAAGGCAGCTCTCCCAGCGCGTTTTATTGTATTCTCTCCGGACGGGTGCAAATCTATACTAAAGATAAATCGGGCAACCGGCTGATCCTGGAATATTTACATCGCGGCAAATATTTCGGTATTATTTCTTTGTTGACCAATGAAACACATTCGGTGACCAGTGAAGCAATCAACGATTGCGCTGTTCTGGTGATTCAGAAAGACGATTTTGATCCGATATTACAATCTATCCCGCATTTAGCCATTGATCTAAGCCGCACCTTAAGCCGCCGGCTTAAGCGTAAAGACATGCACCAGAAAAAAATCTTTGAGAGCACGGTTATTTCCGTATTCAGCTCTTATGCTCAGGCAGGAAAGACCGTTTATGCTTTGAATCTTGCCCTCAGCCTTAACTGCGAAACACATAAATCAGTTATTGTCTTGGATATTCTGCCTAAAGATAAGACGCATACCTTGCCGCATAAATTAGGGATTAAAGATCCGCCGATATTTGATTTAACGCAGGGAGCGGATATCCATGTTTTACCTAAAGATTTTATTATAAAAAGTAATTTTGGCATTGAACTATTTTGTTTTTATTATGAAGAAGATAACGATGCCTGTCTTAAAAGGTTAGTCGAAATTTTAAGTATTCTGGTTAATGATTATCACTATATTATTTTAGATTTACCGGCGGCGATGGACCGTTCGATTATCAGTATGCTTAACCAAAGCGATCTGATCCATATCTTGAGCAGCCCGGATCCCTGCGATTTAAAACGCACGAATAATCTGATCAACCGTTTAAAAACCGATTATAATTTTGATCCGGCTAAGATTAAAACCATTATTAATGAATATAAACTATCCAAGATCGACCATAACGACCAGCTGGAGATTTTGGGCCAGGAGATTTTTGCTACGATTCCTAAAATTGAATTTAATGCTCCGCTGCGTTTGATTATTGATGCGCCGGATTGTGAATATTCCAAGGCTATCAGACGGATCGCCCGCCAGTTAGGGGATTGCCTGGTCGGTTTAGTACTTGGAGTAGGGGTTGCGTACGGTTTCTGCCATGTCGGAGTATTAAAAGTTATCGAGGAAGAAGATATCCCTATTGATATTATTGTGGGTTCCAGTATCGGTTCGCTGATTGCCAGCCTTTGGGCGATTGGTAAAAGCAGCAGTGAAATTTTAGAAATTACCCGGGAATTCAGGGAACCTAAGCATATTTGGGGTTTAATCGATGTAACTTTTCCGCGGTTAGGTTTTATCAAAGGGAATAAATTGTATCGATTTTTGAAGAAGCATTTCGGTGATAAGACTTTTTATGATGTAAAGCTTCCTTTAAGAATAATCGCCAGTGATGTACATAAGAAAGAACCTAAAATTTTAGACAAAGGTTTACTGGTAGATGCTATAATGGCCAGCTGTTCGATGCCGGGGGTATTTGCTCCGTTTAAATTTAAGGAAGAGGTGCTTTTTGACGGCGGGGTAACCTATCCCTTGCCAACTGAACCTTTAATGCAAATGGGGGTAAAAAAGATTATCGCGGTTAACGTTACCCCGTCCCGGGAGGATGTTTTAAACCAGTTAAAAAAGCTTAAAAATCCTGTCGGCGCGGGGTTAACGCAAGGCTCCCCGCAAAAAAACCAGCCTTTGGGTTTTCTAAACCGCCTTAAGCGCATCTTTAATTTAAATATAGTAGATATTATTTTTAGCAGCGTGGAAGTTTTGCAATCTGAAGTGGCCAGAAGAGAAGGGGAATTAGCGGATATTGTTTTGCATCCGGATACTACCGGACTATTCTGGTTAGAGCTGCATCGGGCTGATGAATTTGCCAGGCGCGGAGAGATTGAAGCGCGTAAACATTTAGGCAAGATTAAGCAGTTAGTTAATGAATAATAAAAACTTAAATAATGTTTTACCCCGGAGGATTTTTTAAGCCGGCGTTATTTGATTACTTAAGAGGCCCAAAGAAAAAGAGGAGGAATATGAAAAGAAAGGGATTTTTTGCTTTAACGGTGATTTATTATGTTTTAATTGTTTTATTGTCAGGTTGCGCCGCAGTTAAAGAAGCAGGAAAGGGTTTTATCGGGGTGTCTACGCAAGTCTTAGAAGAAAATCGTAAAACTGCCCTGAAGAAATCTTTTGCCTTAGATTATGACCGCTGCTATTTGAAAGTTAAAGAGATTTTGAATCAAAGCGGTAAAGAGTCATTTATTTACGCGCTTGACCCTAAAGAAAAATTAATTGCTATTTATTTTACGCCGGCTGATACTACTCCGGTAGGAATATTCTTTACCGAGGAGGCGGCGGGAAGCACGCTGATTGAAATATCCAGTCCGAGTATTTACGCTAAAGAGGAGATCGCCAAACGGATATTTGCTGGAATTGATGAAGTGCTTAATCCAAAAATTGAGAGGAAAACTAATGTTAAAGAAGAATCCGGCAGTTAAGGATCTGATTAAAGAATGTCATCAGGTTGCGCAGAGCAAAGGGTGGTGGGAGGATCTTCGTAACGACGGAGAATTGATTGCTTTAATGCATTCAGAGCTCTCTGAAGCCTTGGAAGCATTGCGCAATCACGCCGGGAACGATGCGTTAGCCGAGGAGCTGGCTGATTGCTGCATCCGAATATTTGATTATTGCGGTTCGCGTAAGATAGATTTGCAAAAAGCGCTGCTCAAGAAAATTGAGTATAATAAAACCCGGCCTTACCGGCACGGGAAAAAGTTTTAAAGGAAAATACCCGCATTATTTGATATTACGCGAATGTTATGTTTGTAAACTAAGGAATACTACACCCGGCGCTTATTTGAATTGCGCCGGTGTCGTGTTCATGCACGAGGAGGTCACAATGCCGTACGACAGCAGTTTAGACACACAGGTATTTACGCGTTTTTGGGAGAATGATTCCGGTAAGATCGTGGTTAGTGTTTATTCCTATAACCAGGGTGTTAAAAAGATTCAAATCGTCAGAGAAGTGAAAGACAGGAATGGCGAGTATGCTTTCGCAAAGCTCGGCCGTCTGCTTAAGGAAGAAGCTGAAGGCATCTTACCGTTGATTCAGGAAGCCCTTAAAGCCATGTAGTAAAATAATGGAGCAGAAAAGAAAAAGAGACAGCTGGGGGTCGCGCTTAGGAATTATTATGGCGGTGGCAGGTTCTGCCATCGGCCTGGGAAATTTCTTGCGTTTTCCGGCTAAAGCCGCAGCCAACGGCGGGGGAGCGTTTATGATCCCCTATTTTATCTCTCTTTTGCTTCTAGGGATACCTCTGATGTGGATTGAGTGGACTCTCGGCCGTTACGGAGGGGGTTTTGAACACGGCACTGCTCCCGGAATATTTCATAGCCTCTGGAAGAAAAACCGCTTTATTAAATATTTCGGCGTGATCGGGATATTTGGCCCGCTGGTTATTTTTATCTATTATATTTTTGTTGAATCGTGGACTTTAGCTTATAGTTTTTTTGCTTTAACCGGCCAATATACCAGCCTCCTAGACCAGAATTCTTTACGTAGTTTTCTAATTGGATTCCAAGGGTTGGAGAAGAACCAATATTTTAGCGGGATATCGACTGCTTATGCGTTCTTTTTGGTCGTTTTCTTGTTGAATATTTGGGTGATTTATTACGGCATCAAAGGCGGGATTGAAAAACTTTGTAATTGGGCAATGCCGCTATTGTTTATTTTTGGTTTAATATTAATGGCTAGAGTCCTAACACTGGGGGTTCCGGATCCAAGCAAGCCGGATTGGAACATCTTGGCCGGGCTCGGTTTCTTATGGAACCCGGATTTTTCCGCGCTTAAGTCGGCTCGAGTTTGGCTGGAGGCAGCCGGGCAGATATTTTTTACCTTAAGCGTAGGGATCGGCGTAATTCTTACTTACGCCAGTTATTTGAAAAGAAACGACGATGTCGTGCTTTCCGGTTTGACGGCTTCGGCTACCAATGAGTTTGCTGAGGTTATTTTAGGAGGCAGTATAATTATTCCGGCCGCCTTTGTATTTTTCGGCCCGGTAGATATAAAATCCATTGCCCAATCGGGAGTATTTAATTTAGGTTTTGTAACCATGCCGCTGATTTTAAATAAATTACCCTGGCCTCAAGTCTTCGGTTTTTTCTGGTTTTTTCTTTTATTTCTAGCCGGGATAACTTCTTCAGTTTCTTTAGCTCAGCCGGCAGTGACTTTTCTTGAGGATGAGTTTAATCTTAACAGGAAGCGCGCGGCTTCAATTTTCGGCATAGTTTCTTTTATTTTATGCCAGCCGGCGGTATTTTTTCTGGGTCGCGGGGTAGTTGATGAGCTGGATTTCTGGGGCGGGACATTCTTTCTGGTAGTGTTTGCGACTATCGAGACAGTGCTCTTTGTTTGGGTTTTTGGCATGGATCAGGCCTGGGAGGAGATGCATAAGGGCGCCGGTATGTCTATCCCCAAGTCCTATAAATTTATTATTAAATATATCACTCCCTTATTTTTATTTGTTATATTAAGTATGTGGTTTGCGCAGGAGTGGCTTCCTAAAATCATGATGAAGAATATTGCCGCCTGTGATAAACCGTTTATTTTGGCTACCCGGCTGGGTTTATTCCTGATATTTGTAATTTTAGCGATTCTAGTTAAAATCGCCTGGCGGCGCAGGGAATCTAGCGAAAGGAGCGGCTAATTGAAGCTGGGAGGATGGATATTCCTGATTATTTCCTGGGAAGCGATCATTTTTCTGATGATTTTTTGTTTTACCAAGGTTTTTAAAAATAAATAAACCGATAAAAACAACTATTAATCTGTTTTTTCTCTTTTCTTTTTAAGGAATTTGTGTACAATATATCAAAAGATTCGAGGATTTCTAGCCGAGATAGCTCAGTGGTAGAGCGCGGCCCTGAAAAGGCCGGCGTGGGGGGTCCGATTCCCTCTCTCGGCATTTAATTTAAGGGGAGTGATTATGACTCCCCTTTTATGCTATGCGGGAAAACAGGTTGTTAAAACCAAAAATACTTTTTAATAAAAAAATAGCCCTGGTATTATACGGGCTATTTTTGTGTTTTATGCTCCTGGAGATCGGCCTGCGCCTGGGCGGATTTATTTTTATCTCCGTGCAAGAACATAGAAATTTGCAGTCCATAAAACAGAAAGACAGCTACCGGATCCTTTGTTTAGGGGAATCTACTACTGCCGGGCAGTTCCCCGGGGCTTTGGAAGAGATCTTAAACCAGCGCAATACCGGGATAAAATTCAGCGTAATTGATAAAGGTGTTATCGGGACCAATACCACGGCTATACTTTTGAATTTAGAGCAAAATCTGAAAAGCTATAAGCCGGATATGGTAATTATAATGGCTGGTGGTAACGATGCGGGAATTAGTTATTATCAAGATATTCCTGAAGCGGCTGCAGGAATATTCCGGCATTGCCGGACATATAGGTTTATGCGGCTTGTGTATATGCATATTGTTCAGAAATTTAAAAATCCACCGGCCACCGGATTAAAAAATAAAATTCCCCAGGGAAATGTTTTGCCGCCTGATCCAAAGATAGACCCTGAACAAGCCGCAAAGACGCTGGATAGAATTATAAAACTTAATCCTCAAGAGGATAATGCTTATGTGAGATTGGGCCGGCTTTTGCGGGATCAGGGTAAATTCCCGGAAGCTGAAGATCTATTCAAAAAAGCCATGGAATTGAATCCTAACAATGATGATGCCTGTTTTGAGCTGGGCCGGCTTTTGCGGGATCAGCATAAATTTCCTCAAGCTGAAGATTTATTCAAGAAAACCTTAGAAATAAATCCCAGGAATGATAATGCTTATAGCGAATTAGGATGGAATTATATGTATCAAGGCAAACTCCCGCAAGCCGAAGCTTTGCTTAAGCAAGCCCTGGAATTAAATCCGCAGAACAACTATGTCTATTTTAAACTGGGATGGCTTTATGTAAACCAAGGCAAACTCCCGCAAGCCGAAGCTTTATTTAAAAAAGCCGTAGAGATAGATCCCCAAAATGATAATGCTTATAGGGCAATTCTGGCATTGTCCGAAAAAACCAATCAAGATAAATCAGCGCAAGAATATACAGACATCGTTCGTCAGCTAAAACTGTGGTTTTATAATCCTACTACCGTTAACAACTACCGCAAGCTTAAAGAAATCCTCGATCGCCGCGGGGTAAAATTAGTCTGTATGCAGTATCCGATGCGCGATGTAGAACCGTTAAAAAGAATATTCAAGAATGATACCGGGGTGATCTTTGTCGATAATGAGAAAATATTTAAAGAAGCCCTCCGGCAATCCAGTTATAAGGAGTATTTTAGGGATATGTTTGCCGGGGATTTTGGGCATTGTACAGATAAAGGCAACCGGCTTCTGGCTACCAATATCGCAAATGTAATTCTAAAAGAAGTATTTGATAAATAATAAAATCAACTTACGCTAATCTTATGCAGCAAAACAAGCCTTCGCAGCCAAAGTTACTTTTTAAGCAAAAAATCGGCCTGGTATTATTCGGGTTATTTCTATTTTTTGTACTTTTAGAGATCGGCCTGCGCTTGGGCGGGTTTATTTTATTATCGGCGCAGGAATTCAGAAATTCTCAATCTTTAAAACAAAAAGACGCCTACCGGATCCTTTGCTTAGGAGAATCTACTACCCAGGGAGAATATCCCCGGTTTCTTGAAGCAATCTTAAATCAACGCAATATCGGAATAAAATTTAGCGTCATTGATAAAGGCAGAGGAGGCATGGTTACTCCCACTATAATAAGCCAACTTGAATCTAATCTGGTTTTGGTCCAGCCGGACATGGTCGTGGCGATGATGGGGGTTAATGACCGGGGAGAGCATATCCCTTTTGAAGCAGCCACTACTTCTAAGGGGCTGCTTTTGATCAGGTCCTTAAAAACTTATAAATTAATCCGGTTTATTGGTTTACATATCTTGGCCAAGGCTAAAGAAGCAGGTTTTTATCAGCCTCAGGAAGATAGCTGTTTTTTGGAGGGGCTTTCCCAAATTAAGACTGAAGGCGGTATGGAGCCTGTTTTAAGCCCGGAGCTTTTTAAAAAAACTATGGCATTAAATCCTAAAAATGATCAAAATTATATTGATTTAAGCCGGTTTTTACGCAGAGAGGGTGAATATTCCCAGGCGGAAGATTTACTCAATAAAGCCATAGCATTAAATCCTAAAAACGGCAAGGCTTATTGGGGGTTAGGGGATATCTACCGAATCCGAAACAAATTTCTAAAAGCCGAAGTTTTATATAAGAAAGCCTTAGAGTTTAATCCTAGCTATAGTTCATATGTTTATGATACCTTAGGGCGGGTTTATGCAGCTCAAGGTAAATTCCCGGAAGCCGAAGAGGCCTTTAAGAAATCTATAGCGGAAAATCCTCAGGATAGCAAGTCATACATTGCATTAGGATGGCTTTATGTAAGCTGCAGTAAATTCCCGGAAGCCGAAGAGGTCATCAGGCAGATCATAAATTCTGGCGCTAGAAATTTTGATTCCAGCAGGTCTTGCCAGGCGATTACAGTGTTGGCTGAACAAATAGGAAAACCGGTTTTAGCCGAAGAATATGCCAAAAAAGCCAATCAGTTAAAACTGTGGTTCTATAATCCTACTACCGTTAACAACTACCGCAAGCTTAAAGAAATCCTCGATCGCCGCGGGGTAAAATTAGTCTGTATGCAGTATCCGATGCGCGATGTAGAACCGTTAAAAAGAATATTCAAGAATGATACCGGGGTGATCTTTGTCGATAATGAGAAAATATTTAAAGAAGCCCTCCGGCAATCCAGTTATAAGGAGTATTTTAGGGATATGTTTGCCGGGGATTTTGGGCATTGTACAGATAAAGGCAACCGGCTTCTGGCTACCAATATCGCAAATGTAATTCTAAAAGAAGTATTCGATAAATGAAAAGACCAGTTCTGTTGCGAACTGGTCTTTTCCGGTTTGTTAATACGTAAAAGTTATATCTTTTTTACGTTAGTTGCCTGGTCACCTTTGGGTCCTTGGGTAACCTCAAATTCAACCTCATCACCTTCCGCTAAAGATTTATATCCTTCTCCAGTGATAGCGCTGAAGTGAATAAAAACATCTTTGCCGTCTTCAGAAGTAACAAATCCATAACCCTTTTGATTACTAAACCATTTTACTTTACCCTTTGCCATCTTGATTCTCCTTTTCTTGAAATTGAGCTTATGATTTGATAAGCCATAAGCTTTTGACTATCTATTACTAAATTCCCCGTCAGCCGCATAAGGCTAGGGGAAAAAAAATCCGCAAAGCATAGTTATTATTTGTTGCTGCTTTGCGGTTTGTGCGTGTTACTAATCAATTTCTTTGTTTCTCCTCTAAATTCAAGCTTATTTACAATAATTTACCATGAATTATCGATTTGTCAATCTTTTTTAATGCGGAAAAGCCGGATAACGCAGAGTTTTGGAAAGATTATCTTCTTAGATTTTAGGCCAGGTAATTTTTTATGCTTGATAAGCCGCTAGCCTGTCTTTGATTATTGAGCAGGAGAGCTTAAGATTTAGGCGAGCGAGTAATTGACTATTGTTCAGGAATTGGTATAATACTTGAAAAATTGCCGATGTAGCTCTCCGCCACTAAAGCGTTGGCGGATTCGCTATAAAATATTATTGCCGATGTAGCTCAGTTGGTAGAGCAGGACTTTCGTAAAGTCAAGGTCGGTGGTTCGATTCCACTCATCGGCTTAATTTTTTCTAATAGCAGCTATTCCGGGTTTCCTGGAACAAGCGGTTGGTGTATTTTAACCCAAACTGATGGCCAAATTCCGTGAAGTTTTAAAAAACCGTAACTTCTTTTTACTGTGGGGCGGTCAGATTGTTTCTCAGTTGGGTGATCGGCTAGGCCAGATGGCCCTGATCGGTTTTGTTTACCTGCGTGCTCCGGGTTCAACTTTACAAATTGCCAAGATTCTTTCCTTTACGATTATCCCCGTGTTTCTGATCGGCCCGGTTGCCGGGGTATATGTTGACCGCTGGGACAGGCGGCGTACGATGTATGCCTGCGATTTTCTGCGCAGCTTATTGTCTTTTTCCATCCCGCTATTTTTATTCTATACTAAAAATTTGGCCCCGATTTATTTGATTATCTTTATTTCTTTTTCTATAGGCAGATTTTTCGTCCCGGCTAAACTATCGATTATTCCGGATCTGGTAGATAAAAAAGACTTGCTGATTGCCAATTCACTTATTAATACTTCCGGAATGATCGCGGCAGTTCTAGGTTTTGGGATCAGCGGAGTACTGGTGGAGAAGCTGGGAGCCAAAAGCGGTTTTTATCTGGATTCATTGAGTTTTTTAATTTCCGGGACATTTATTTTTTTGATTTCCAAGCGTTTTGTGGCTGCGATGAATTTTAAGTTTAAAGAAGTCAGTAAAGAGATTGTGGAGGTAATTAGAAAATCCGTAGTCCAGGAGATTAAAGAGGGGATTTTGTATTTTATCCGGAAAAAAGATATTCGTTTTACCGCCGGGATAATTTTTGCGCTTTGGTCGGCGCTGGGGGCGGTTTATGTCGTGGTGATCGTTTTTGTGCAAAAAACGCTGCATTCGGCAACTAAGGACCTGGGGCTTTTGGTTATGTTTTTAGGAATCGGTTTATTCCTGGGTTCTTTAATTTATGGCAAATTCGGCCAGCGTATTTCGCACTACAAGATCATCTTTGCCTGTTTAATTGCCAGCGGGATTATGCTGGTCATTTTTGCTTTAGGGATATTCTATTTTCCTAATTTCATTATCGCGGCATTTTTAGCTTTATGCCTGGGCTTGATTATTGCTCCGATTATGATTGCTTCCAATACGATTATCCATAAGGTCAGTGATAATGAAATGATGGGCAAGATTTTCAGTTCCTTAGAAATAGTGATGCATCTGGGTTTTCTTTTGTTTATGTTCATCAGCAGTTTGCTGGCGGAGAAATTTTCACATGTGTCAATCTTGGTTTGTGTCGGATGCCTGTTGAGCATCTTGGGTTTAACTAGTTTGATCTTTAACCGAAAGGTAGCATGGTTAGATTAGCGGAGAATAAACATTATTCGGAAAATAAGCTGACGCAGAATTTTCCGCTGCCGGTAAAAGTTTATATTCCTTTAATCCAGCATTTAGGTAAGTTATGCAACCCGCAAGTAAAGGTTGGGGATACGGTCAGTTCCGGACAAATGATCGCCAGCATTTCCGCCCGCCTCTACGCGCCGGTTCATGCTTCAATATCGGGTAAGGTTGTGGCAATCCAGGATTGGCCGCATCCGGTTTTGGGGAGAGCCAAAGCTGTGGTGATTGAAGCCGACGGGCAGGATAATCCGTCAGAATACCTCCTGAAAGATCAGCGGCAAATAGATAAGCTCACGCTTCCAGAGCTGCAAAAGATTGTTTTAGATGCCGGGATAGTCGGCATGGGCGGGGCAAGTTTTCCCACGCACATTAAACTTAATCCGCCCCGGCCGCTGGATGTTTTGATTATCAATGGCGCAGAGTGTGAACCTTATTTAACAGCCGATGCGCGTTTGATGGTTGAAAAGACCAGCCAGATATCCGCAGGTAT
Source organism: Candidatus Omnitrophota bacterium (assembly GCA_035402765.1). Classification (GTDB taxonomy): domain Bacteria; phylum Omnitrophota; class Gorgyraeia; order Gygaellales; family Profunditerraquicolaceae; genus UBA6249. The sequence goes on along the minus strand of DAONDX010000002.1, from coordinate 9,592 downwards.
ATTCTTAATTGCCAGATGTTTGGGCATAAAAGATATCTATATGGGAATAGAAGAGAATAAACCTGAAGCCATTCAAGTTTTTTCTGAAATTCCGGGTATCAAAGTTAAAGTTCTTCCTGCAGAATATCCTCAAGGCGGAGAAAAACAATTAATTAAAAATATACTCGGCCGGGAGGTTCCCCGCGGTAAGCTGCCTTTTGACCTTGGAGTTCTGGTGCAAAATGTCGCGACGGTTTATGCGATTTATGAAGCGGTTTATAAAGGCAAACCTTTAATTGAACGGATAGTCACTGTTACCGGCAGCTGCCTGAATTCTCCTAAAAATTTACTTGTACGCCTAGGCACACCGATTAAGGATTTGATCGAGTTTTGCGGGCCGCTTAAAGAACCTCCGGCCAAGATCATTATCGGCGGACCGATGATGGGCATTGCCCAGTATACGCAGGAAGTACCGATTATAAAATCCAGCAGCGGTTTATTGCTGATGAATAAAAATGAAGCTAAAATGCAAAATGAGGATCCTTGTATCCGTTGCGCTGCCTGTGTGCGCGGCTGTCCGGTGGGGTTAATGCCCTGTCAAATTAATTTAGCTTCGGAAAGATCCCTTTGGAAATTAACTAAAGAATATGGTGCCAGCGATTGTATCGAGTGCGGCATATGCAACTATGTTTGTCCTTCTAACCGCAGATTATTACAGACGATTAAAAGGGCAAAGCTGGAGGTAACCAGATGAACCAGGCGTCTTCTGGATATTCGGCGATTAAGTCTGCGGGGTTTGGTAATTTAAATCAGAAAGAAGGTGCGCGGTGAAAGAAATGGTCAGATACGGTTTAATTCTGGCAATGATTTGTGTGATTGCCGCCGGGCTTCTGGCGACAGTGAATAAGCTTACCGGGCCTAGAATTATTGCCGCTGCTCAATCCGAAGAGCAGTCGGCACTTAAAGAAGTTATGCCGCAAGCGGCTAAATTTATCGCAGTTAAACCGGATGCTAATAATGAAACGTTATATTATAAAGCAATTGATGGGCAGGATAAGCTGATTGGTTTTGTTTTCCGCGCCAGCGGTAAGGGGTATTCCAGCGTAATTGAAACCCTGGCCGGGATATTCCTGGATGAAAAAATTAGCGCGATAAAAATTATATCGGTGAATGAGACTCCGGGATTAGGCATGCGGGTAACCGAGAAAAAATTTACGGAGCAGTTTTGCCAACAGGATAGTTTAACTTTATCCGGGGTTCAAGCGATCACCGGGGCAACCATTTCCAGCCGCGCGGTCATGGATTCAGTGATGCAGAAGGCAAAAGAGATAAAAGAGTTAATAAAAAATGATGAATAATCTTATTGTTTCAGGTTCACCGCATATTCATAAACCCGCGTCCGTTTCCCGGATTATGTGGACAGTGGTGATCAGCCTCATTCCCGCTTTAATCGCGGGGATAATTATATTCGGTTTGGATGCTTTATGGGTTACCCTGGCTGCCACCTGCGCGGCTCTGTTAACGGAACTTTGTTTTGGGATATTCACTAAGAAAAAGATCACTATTCTGGATGGCTCGGCGGTAATTACCGGTATCTTGTTAGCTTTTAATCTTCCTTCTACAGTTCCACTATGGCTGCCGGTTGTGGGAGCGATATTTTCTATCGCGATCGGTAAACAGATTTTTGGCGGCTTAGGCCAGAATATTTTTAATCCGGCGTTGGTAGGCAGAGTTTTTCTGATGGCTTCCTGGCCGAAATATATGACTACTTTTACCGGTCCGTTTAGCTATGATGCTGTAACCAGCGCTACTCCTCTGGCCATGCTTAAGGAAGGCAGGGTTCTAGACCACATTTCATATTGGGATCTGTTTTTAGGTAAGCACGGTGGCTGTATTGGTGAAGTTTGTATTTTGGCTTTATTGATCGGCGCGGCCATACTTTTAATTAAAGGTTATATTTCCTGGCATATTCCGGCAACTTATATTTTTACTACAGCTGTTTTTACTTATATTTTCGGGGCGGAGAAGTTTTTCGGCGGAGATTGGCTATTCCAGATCTTAAGCGGCGGGCTGATCCTGGGGGCATTTTTTATGGCTACGGATTATGTGGCTACTCCCTTAACGGCTCGCGGCCAGTTGATTTTTGGTATCGGTTGCGGTTTACTTACTGCGGTGATCCGGATTTGGGGAGGGTATCCCGAAGGTGTTTCTTACGCTATTTTAATGATGAATGCCGCTACCCCGCTGATCGACCGTTTTACTAAAAACAGGATCTATGGCGTAAAATGAAAAACTCGGTTAAAGAATTTACCAAAGGTCTAATTAGGGAAAATCCTACTTTTGTTCTGGTTTTAGGATTATGCCCTACGCTGGCAGTTTCCGTTTCGGTAGCTAATGCTATTGGTATGGGCATTGCGGCTACTTTTGTGCTGTTGGGCTCCAGTCTAATTATTTCGTTAGTCCGGAACCTTATCCCGGACAAGATCCGTATCCCATGTTATATTGTCATTATCGCTACTTTTGTCACGATCATTGAGTTATGCATGAAAGCCTATAGCCCGGCGTTAAATCGTTCTTTAGGTATTTATGTCCCGCTGATCGTAGTTAACTGCATTGTTTTAGGCCGCGCGGAAGCATTTGCCTGTAAGAATAATTTAGGGCGTTCATTCTTTGATGGTTTAGGCATGGGTGTAGGATTTACCTTAGCGCTGATCCTTATTTCCGCGGTCAGGGAGTTTTTGGGTTCCGGTCAAATTCTTGGGGTAACTTTGATCAAAGGATTTGAACCGATTTTTGTTTTTGGCATGCCTTCGGGCGCGCTTTTAGTGATCGGTCTTTTACTGGGCTTGTTTAATTTACTTAAGGATAAAAAAGCATGAATCGCGCACCTTCTATATATTTAAATATTAAAACCAGATGGTTGGATAAATTAAGTAAGAAAGAAGGTGCGCGGTGAACGTCCAGGAATTCTTAACGATATTTATCTCCGCGGTATTTGTTTATAACGTTATCCTTTCGCGTTTTTTAGGACTCTGCTCATTTATTGCTATTTCTAAAGAAACTAAACCCGCCCTGGCGATGAGTTCGGCGGTAATGTTCGTGATCGTCATGTCATCGATCATCACCTGGTTTGTTTATCGTTTTCTACTTTTACCTTTTAATCTGGCTTATTTGCGGACGATTTCTTTTATTCTGGTTATTGCTACTTTTGTTCAGCTCGTAGAAATGGTGATTAGAAAGTTAAGCCCTCAGCTGTACCGTGCTTTCGGGATTTACCTGCCTTTAATTACCGTAAACTGCGCGGTATTAGGCGTAGCGGTGTTGAATATTGATATGTTTTTTGTAAATGGTAAGGCCGTGGCGGGAAGTTTTTATTATTCTGTTTTTCAGGGCGTATGCGTAGGATTAGGGTATACTTTGGCGATGCTGTTAATGTCCGGCATCAGGGAGAGGATCGAGCTTTGTAATGTTCCTAAGTCGGTTCGCGATTTCCCTCTGGCATTTATCATTGCTTCAATCTTAAGTTTAAGTTTTATGGGTTTTAGCGGGTTTAAATTCTGATCATATGGAAATCTTGATTGCGATTTTGATCTTAGGAATTTTAGGCTTAGTCTTCGGCATCGGTTTGGCGATTGCTTCAAAAAAACTGGCCGTTACGATTAATCTGAAATTAGACCAGGTGCAGCATCTTTTGCCCGGGTCAAATTGCGGGGCTTGCGGAAATCCGGGTTGTTTCGGTTTTGCCGAAAGCTTGGTTAACGGTCAAGGACAGGTAGATAATTGCCGGGTATGCAGCGATGAATCCAGAGAAAAGATTGCTGAGATTTTAGGTTTGGCGCTGGTCAAACAAAATAAAAAGATTGCTACTGTGCATTGCAACGGAGGCTCGAGGGTCAAGGATAAATATTTATATGACGGAGTTCATGATTGTATTACTGCGAATTTGGTTTTAGGGGGGCAAAAAACCTGTGTTTTTTCCTGCCTGGGGTTTGGCACTTGTGTTAAGGCCTGCCCGTTCGGGGCGATTAGCATGTCCGAACAGAACTTACCTGTAGTAGATAAAATTAAGTGCCGTTCTTGCAACAAATGTGTTTTGTCCTGCCCGAAAAAAATATTTTCACTGGTTTCAATAACTAATTCTGTTTATGTGGCCTGTAGTTCGACTGATCCGGGTAAAGATGTCAAAAGTATTTGTCCGGTAGGTTGTATCGCCTGTAAATTGTGTGAGAAGGCCTGCAAGTTTGATGCGATACATGTAGTAGATAATTTGGCGGTAATTGATTATCATAAATGTACTTCCTGCCAGGAATGCGTAAAGGTCTGCCCGGCTAAAACGATAATGGTAAGAGAATGAATTATGCGTCTTCTGAATTTCTAAATTTTAAAGATTTCCGGTTTAACGCGCTGAATCAGAGAGCCAGCTTTGCCGGCAGGCAGGAAGGGGCATGATGAATTTAGCTGTTTTTGCTTCCGGCCGGGGGAGTAATTTCTCGGCGATTGTCAAAGCCATAAAACAGAATAAAATCAAGGCTAAGCTGCAAGTTTTAGTTTGTGATCAGCCGCTTGCCCCTGTAATTAAGCGCGCTCAAATTGCCGGAGTGCGGGTCGTTTTAGTCAGGCGCGAAGATTTTCCCAGCCGTCTGGATTTTGAAACCGCGATCATCCAGCGATTAAAAGACTATAAGATCGATCTGATCGTTCTAGCCGGTTTTATGCGCATACTTAGTCCGGATTTTGTTAAGCTTTATCGCAATCGGATCATTAATATTCATCCGGCATTGCTTCCGGCATTTAAAGGCGCCCACGCGATAAAAGATGCTTTTGCCTCAGGCGTTGACTCTACGGGGGTTACGGTGCATTTTATTGATCAGGAAATTGATCACGGCCCGGTCATCCTGCAGCAGGCGATTAAAATTAACCGCAAGGAGACATTGGCTTCTCTAGAAAAAAGAATTCACGCCCTCGAGCATAAGCTTTATCCTCAGGCGATTGCATTATTCGCCAGCGGCAAAATAAACTCCTGCCGGTAAAATAAATTTTCTTAAGTTTTATCCAGAATAATGGGAATGCGGCTAAATTTCTACTCTTTAGAGTTAGCCAGGATGGCAGTTTGGTTAAGAATTATTTTTTTACCGTTGGCCAGGTTAGTTAATTCCAGGAGAGAAAAATCTTTGAATTGATAAGCCGACAAGGTATAGGTGACTATTTTTAGAACTTCTTTATCAATATCCACATTTGCTTCTACCTCAGGTTTTTGAAATTTAAGCTTAATCCGCGTTTGAATTTGGTCTGAGAGAAACTCCTCTAAAGTAATATCCCGGTAATTTAAATGGCTCCCTGCCCGGTCTCCGATAATGCCAGCGGAAATTGCGGTATCCTGGAGGATCCGGTGCTGGTATTCGGTTTGAGAAATAAAATTATAGGAGAGTTTTTTCAGGTCGGGTAAATAAAAAATTTGTTTTAGTTCAAAGCCGTTGCGGATATCGGCAGTAACAATACAGAAAAATTTGGGGATATCCTTTTGGGTATGGTCCATGCTAAAAAGCACGCGGCGGATAACTTGTAGTATGCTGAAAATTTTCTCATTTACAGATTTGTTCAGGGCCATTTCCTGAGACTTTTCTTTTTCCTCCACCGGCCGGACCGAATAATTAACTTTTAGAACTTTTTCATCCAAATAATTCTTTTGGTCTTCCAATAAAAATCTTTCCAGATATTTTTCGGGTTTTTCGGGTTTAGTAATAATATTCTCAAGCGGCATATATACCCAGAGGGTATGGCCGGTGAGGGTAGTTACGGTATCGATCTGATATTCTTTTTTGCAGATATCGGTAACGGCCTGAGTTATATTTTCTTTTAAAAATGAGGGGCTAACTGAAGAGTTACAGGCGGATAAGAATAGAATTAAAGGTATGATCTTAAGGGCGACTTTTACCAAACTCTTTGAAGATAGCTTCGATTTCATCATAATTAAGTTCATCTTTGGCTACCAGCTCTTGGGCCAGCCGATCCATAAGGGGTTCTTCTTTTTTAAGCAATTCAGTTACTTCAATAAGGCAGCGGCTTAATATTTCCTGGACATCCGCGTCAAGCTTAGCTTTGACATCCTCGGAGATTTTATCAACAATTTCCCAGTTACCTAGAAATCCGCTTTTACCCATACCGCAAACCCAAACCATATTATGGGCATGGTGCATGGCGCTGGAGAAATCTCCGTAGACTCCGCTGGTGGTGGCGTTGAATTTAATCTTCTCAGCCGCATATGAACCAAGGCTGATCTTGATTTTACTGAGCAGATTGTTTGAATCTTCGATAAAAGTATCCTCCCTTTCCGGGATCCAGGTTGCCCCACCCGTGGGTCCGCGCGGGGTAATGGTGATCTTAAAGACGTCTTTGGAAGGAGCAAGCAGGTAAGTGATAATGGCATGGCCGCTTTCATGATAAGCGGTTTGTCTTTTTTCCTTATCGCTTAATCTAACTCGGCGTTTTATCCCCAGGGCGATTCTTTCCCGCGCTTCATCAATTTCTTTCATAGAGATCGATGAATTTTGATTGCGTACGGTAATCAGCGCGGCTTCGCGTACGATATTAGCAATATCGGCCGGGCTTTGTCCGACAGTAATCCGGGCCAGCCGGTCAATTTTTACGTCCGCCGGATCATATTTGACTTTTTGGAGATAATACGCAAAAAGCTTTTGGCGGTCTTCCAGATTAGGCTTGTCAACGATCACTTTTCGGTCAAATCTTCCCGGACGCAGCAACGCCGGATCAAGGTAAGTTTCGGGTGCGTTCGTGGCCCCGATTAAAACAATATTGTAATCCTTATCTTTCAGGCCGTCCATTTCTACTAATAATTGGTTTAAAGTAGTGTTGTGCTCGGTACTTCCGCCGAACCCGCGGCTCATGGAACGCTGCGCGCCAACGGCGTCAATTTCATCAATAAAAATAATGCAGCCGCCTTCTAGTTCCGCTAGCTGTTGGGCTCTTTTAAAAAGCGAACGTACCCGCCCGGCGCCTACTCCGACAAACATTTCCACAAATTCCGAACCGGACATCGAGATAAAAGGCAGCTTGGCTTCTGTGGCGATCGCTTTAGCCAGATAAGTTTTTCCGCAACCCGGAGGACCGAGCATTAGTATTCCTTTGAGGATTTTACCTCCGATCCGCTGGAGGCTGGCGCGGTCGGTAATTAAACTGACGATTTCCAGGGCTTCCTGTTTGGCTTCGTCCATTCCAATAACATCCGCCCAGTTAATTCCAACATCTCCTCCGGAAACAGCTTTTTTGTTGGTTTGGGTGAATGATGAGGCTCCGCGTTTAAAATAAAGCCAGTACATTAAATAGGTGTATACAAAACCGAAGATAAAAGCCATGATAATTTGCAGATATAACTGCAGGGGGATCATGGCTAGCTGTGATTGCCTGAGATAGGATTCAGATTCGTTCCAGGCGCGTATGCCGATAATAACCAGGAAGACTAACGAAATAGTTAAGCCTCCCAGGAAGATAATGAGCAGGGTTTTTAACCAGTGTAGTTTTACGTAGAATTTAACCTTTTTCCAATTCATTTTGCTCCATTTTTTTGCGGTACGAATATATAGAAAATAACATATCCGGAAACTTTAGTCAATTCTTTTCTTCCTTGACTTGAAGATTTTTGTGTGTATAATTAATAAGTTGTCTGAAAAAATATAAAAGGGAGTATAAAATGGTTAAGATTAAACGTGTTTTTGCACGAGAAGTTCTGGATTCCCGCGGAAATCCCACGGTGGAGGTGGATTGTCTTTTGACTAATGGTATTTTAGGCCGGGCTGCCGTTCCTTCGGGGGCATCTACCGGAGATAATGAGGCTTTAGAATTAAGAGACGGTGATTCCGCCAGGTATATGGGCAAAGGGGTATTAAAAGCAGTTGCTAATGTTAATACTGTAATTAATTCTGCGGTCAAGAATCATCCGGCAGATTTTGCCAAGATCGATAAGCTTTTGATTGAACTTGACGGCACCGAATTTAAATCTAAACTTGGAGCTAATGCCATTTTAGGGGTTTCCATGGCAGTAGCCAAGGCCGCCGCGCTGACTAAAAAGCAGCCGCTTTATCAATTTCTCGGGGGCCCATCCGCTAAGATCTTACCGGTTCCTTTAATGAATATTTTAAACGGCGGTATGCATGCGGATAACAATTTAGATATCCAGGAGTTTATGATCATGCCGCAAGGCGCCCCGACTTTCTCCGAAGCCTTACGTATGGCCACGGAGGTTTTTCACAAGCTAAAATCTATACTTAAATCCAGGAAACTCTCCACATCAGTTGGTGATGAGGGTGGTTTTGCTCCTAACCTGAATTCCAATGAAGAAGCCCTGGGTTTAATCGTTGAGGCAATTAAAGCTGCCGGATATGTCCCGGGTCAGGATGTATCTTTAGCCTTGGATTGCGCGGCCAGTTCTTTTTGCAAAGACGGTAAGTACACTTTTGAAGGATCGCTTAAAACCTCCGCGGATCTGATCAATATTTATGAGGGTTGGCTTAGCCGTTACCCGATTTTGTCTATTGAAGATGGGCTCTCGGAGCATGATTGGAGCGGTTGGCAGGAGATGACCAACAGGATCGGCGGGAAAGTGCAGCTGGTCGGAGACGATATTTTTGTCACTAATCCCAAGATATTCAAAAAAGGGATTGCAGAAAAAATCGGCAATGCTATACTGATTAAAGTTAATCAAATCGGCTCATTATCGGAGACTTTGGAAGCGATCGCGATTGCTAAAAAGAGTAAATATAAGGCGATCATTTCGCACCGTTCCGGGGAAACCGAAGATACAACTATCGCGCATTTAGCGGTGGCTACCGGGGTAGGGCAGATTAAAAGCGGTTCCCTATCACGCACCGATAGGATTTGTAAATATAACGAGCTGCTTAGGATTCAGGAAGAATTAGGTAAAAAAGCAGTTTATGCGGGGAAAGCCTGGAAGAGATAAATGCTCTCCACGTTAAGAAAGTCGCTTTGGCTTTTTAGTTTTGCGGTTTTGCTGTTGATTTTATTTCTGCCGGGCTATACTAAACTGCAGGAATCCCGGGTTAAGAACCGCCAGTTAGAAGAGAAATTTCGCAGGTTGGCAATTGAAAATTCTCTGTTACAGGAAGAGCTCCGGCGGGTGGAAAATGACCCGTTGTATCAGGAAAAGATTGCCCGGGATAAGATGGGAGTGGTAAGAAAAGGGGAAATTCCCGTTAAGATTTTTTCAGGTAAGAAACCGGAAAACCGGCTTTGGTAAGTTAGAAGTTAGTAAATTTCGCGGGGTGGAGCAGCCTGGTAGCTCGCAAGGCTCATAACCTTGAGGTCGTCCGTTCAAATCGGGCCCCCGCAACCACGTAATTCTCTCGAACCATAGATTGAGAGATAAAAATAACCCTGATTAGCAAAACTAGTCAGGGTTATTTTTATGTCCGCACGAGTCAAAGGGTTAGGGCATTAATTTTAATACCACTTATAAGTTAGCGATCTAAATTTCCTATCCTGCCGAGGGTTCGTAAAAATCTGCCAAATAAATCTCCCTAAACTATCTCTTTATCTCGGAATTGGCGATTAGTTAATGGTTCGTAGTTAATGGCATTAT
>DAONDX010000001.1:94840-137612 GCA_035402765.1 Candidatus Omnitrophota bacterium | reverse complement strand
GACGCTTTGAACCAGCCGGTAATGCGAATCCTCTTTTGGTCTTTCATCGGGTTTTTAGTTTAGGCCCGGCATCCGGGATTATTGAAAGCGCCTGATCGCTGCGGGATCCTGAATTTTCTTGTAAATGCCGCCTGCAAGCCGTATAATAAATACAAATAAATCAAGCGTTCAGCGGTTAAGTTATGAGGATTACTGATGATCGAGATGGAGTTGAACAAAATTGTAATTGATGAAAAGCGGCATGATCAGCTGATCGCCTTAAAGGAAAAGGGCGGCAGTCGGGTTCTGCCGATTGTGATCGGTTTAAATGAAGCTTCGGCCATCAAATTGAAGGTCAGCGGTTTTAATCCTCCGCGGCCTTTGACCCACGATCTGATTTTTTCGATCATTCAGGATCTTGATGCTACCGTGGAGAAAGTAATTATCGATAAGCTGCAAGAGAACACTTTTCATGCCAAGATTGTTATTAAAACTGCTTCCGGGGAGGTTAAGATGATCGATGCCCGGCCCAGCGACAGTATTGCCCTGGCGGTAAGAAGCCACGCGCCGATATTGGTCGAAGATGAGATTATCAAGCAGTATGAAGTGTTTAATAAAGAGAAGCTTTAAAAGCAGCTTTTCTCTTTTGCCCGCCCGATAACTAAAATGCAATATCATTAAATCTATGCTTAAATTCGCTATAAAAGAACAAAATATTCTAAATCCGATTTATAATTTCGCTAAAACTAAAAAGGTGAAATTGTATTTAGTCGGAGGGGCTCTGCGGGACCTGATTTTAGGACGCTCCAGGGAGAATCCGGATTTTGATTTTTGTTTAAAATCCGGCGCTTTAAAATTCGGAGAAAAACTTGCTGGCTTGCTGCACTGTGCTTTTATTGTTTTAGACCAGGAAAACGCCACCTGCCGTTTAGTTAAAAAAATAGACCAGAAGATCTATACTTTTGATTTTTCGGATTTTCGCGCCTCGACTTTAGAAAAAGACCTCTTGCACCGGGATTTTACCGTTAACTCCATGGCCGTAAATCTGGAGGATATTTTCGGAGGGCAGGATCTTGGCCCTTTGATCATTGACCCGTATGGCGGCCGGGTTGACCTTAAATCTAAAATAATTAAAGTTACCGGAGAAAGTTCTTTTAAAGAAGATCCGTTAAGGATCCTGCGGGCTTTTAGTTTTGGCTGTATGCTGGGTTTTGGTTTAGATAAAAAGACTTTATCCCTGGCCAAAAAAGAAAAAGCTAAAATCAGCGCGGTTTCCGGTGAACGCATCCGCGAAGAATTATTTAAGATTCTGGACAGCGCCATGACTTATAATTGCCTGGTCAGCCTGGATAAATTAAAGATTTTAGAGATCATTTTTCCGGAAATCAAACCCATGCGTAAGATCGGGCAGGGCCCACATCACCACCTGGATGTTTGGCAGCATACCCTGGAAACATTAAACCAGTTTGAGTCGGTCGTCAAAGAGGCCAAAAAGACCCCGGCCGTTTTCGATTATTTACAGGAGGAGATCGCCGGCCTGCGTAAAAGAACCAGCTTGCTGAAACTGGCTTGTATTTTGCATGATGTCGGCAAGCCCAAAGCTCTGCGCTATGAAAAGAAAAAAATAATTTTCCATGGCCATGAAAGGATCGGTTTAGGTTTAACGCGGGAAATTTCCCGCCGGTTAAAATTATCTAATGAAGAAAACCGGCATTTAGGCCGGATTGTTTTGTGGCATTTAAGGCCGGGGTATTTGGCGGCCAATCCTCATCCCACGGCGCGGGCGATTTTCCGCTATTTCCGCGATACCGGCAGTGACGCGTTGGCGGTGCTGTTGTTATCTTTAGCCGACCAGCGGGCGACTAAAGGGCCGAAGACTTCGGCATTTTCACGTCTGCGTCATGAGCAGACCGTAAAAACCCTGATCCGTAAATTATTAAAGCAGCAGGAGGAAAAGAAACCGGAGCGTTTTTTAACCGGTTTTGACCTGATGAAAAAATTCAAGTTGCCGGCTTCTCCGCTGATCGGTAAGTTACTCTCTGAGCTGGAGGAGGCGCAAGCGATCGGTAAAATTAAAAATAAACTCCAAGCTTATCAGCTTGCCGCCAAGATAATTAAATCACGTAAATGAAAAAGCTGATCATCATCGCCGCAATTTTGCTTTTAGTTATTTTCGGCGTTAAAGTCTATTTAAATAAAATCTTCCTCCCGCAGAAAATCAAAGCTTTGGTCGTCTCGACTTTGTCCAAGCAAACCGGTAAGAACGTTACTTTAAAATCCCTGGAATTTAGTTTTTTGAAGGGGCTGGTTTTACGCGACCTGGTGATTACGGACGGGCCAAATGTAATTTTAAGCACCCGCCTTGCCAGCTGCACTATTTTTATCTGGCCGATCTTCAAGAAACAAATTATCTTTCCGAGCGTTAATCTTAAAGCTCCCTATATTTATCTTGAGCGCCGGCCGGATAAAAGTTTTAACCTGCAGGATTTTTTTGTGCTTACCCGCCCGGCGGCCAAAAAAGGGGATTTTAGCCTGGCAGTTTTTAAAATCACTATTTCTAACGGCAATATTGTTTTTCAAGATAATTCCCTGCCGGGGCCATTTAAAAAAGAGATCAAGAACATCCAGCTCAATCTGCAGTTGGGGCTGCCGGTTAAATTTAAATTTAATCTCAGCGCCCAGCTGGCCGGGACCGAGCCGGTTTTAATCAACCTTTTCGGCGAATATAAGATTTTAAGCCAAGAGTTGACCGGTAACCTTAGCGCAAAAGGGGTGTCCACCGGCGAGTTTAGCCCATATTATAGCGATTTAGGCGATTTGGTTTCCGGAACAGTTGATTTGAGGGCATTGTTTAATCTTAAAAATAAACAGCTGCAGGTTAATCTCTTTGCCCAAGGCGATAATTTAGTCCTGGAAAAATACAGCCTGAAAGCCAAATTAAATGCCAGCCTGCAAAGTAAAATTAACTACAATTTTGAAACTAAAGGCTTAATTTTTGAGGGGGGCTGCGATATTACGCAAACTGATATTTCAGGTTTGGAATTTCTGGGCCCGGTCAAGAATTTAAGCGGAAACTTTGTTTTTAACCAGCGTTCTTTAATTGCCGACAGTATTCAGGCTGAGTTGATGGGTTTGCCTTTTAAGATCAAGGCGGGGATCAAAGATTTTAGCAGCAAGGTTTGGGAGATCAGCACAAATCTGGATCTGAATATCCTGCCGGCGATCGCCAAAGATAAATTTAAATTTTCCTGGATCGATTCGGCCAGCGGCCAGGCAAAACTTACCATAAAAATGCACCCGGATACCCAGGGAGCCTGGGCGGCCCACGGGAAACTTGATATCACCGGTGCCAATTTAAAGCTGGATAAAGTCGCTAGTTTCCTTGAGGATGTCAGCGGCGTTCTGGAATTCAGCCAGCAAAGCTTAAGCTGGGAGGATGCCAAATTTAAATATCAGGGAATAAATTATCAAAGCCGCGGCTCGCTTTTTGATTTTAGCGCCCCGAAAATCAAACTGATACTTTCTTCGGATGACTTGTCGGTAACCGGCGACCTGGATATCTTAGACAAAAAAATCAAGATTGCCCAGCTTAAAGGCAAATATCTGGATAGCGCGTTTTTAATCAGCGGCCAGATTGATCAGGCCGATCCATCCAGGCTTCAGGCGGATTTAACCGGCAGTATTAATTTGGAGTTGAGCAATTTAAATCAGATGCTGGCAAAGACTTATCCCGGAATAAAAGCGTTTTTGCTTTCCGGCCGGCTGGATACGCAGTTTAATTTAGCGGGTCCGCTGCGGGATTATAAAAATTGTTATCTGCAGGCCAAATCTACCAGCAGTAATTTTTCGGTGTCCGGTTTTAAAGCAACGGATTTTTCATTAGATCTTTTACAGGAGCAGGGAATTGCTAAAATCCCGGTGGCTTATGCTACTTTTTATGACGGGGTGATCCAGGGCAGCGGGGCTTTAAATCTTAATACCGGTGACTTGGCTTACCAGGCGCAGTTAAGCGCCAGCGGCATCAACCTGGAAAAACTTAAAAATGACACGGCTTCTAAACATAAGAATATCGCCGGGATCTTGACGGGGGGAATTAAGCTTAATGGCGCAGGCTGGGATTTAAATAAACTTGATGCGACAGGGAATTTCGCGGTCAGCCATGGACGGCTGGGCGAATTAAATTTACTTCAAGGCCTGGGTAAATTATTATTGGCGCGCGATCTGGGAAACATTGAATTTACCGCCTGCCGGTGTGATTTTGTGTTAAAAGATAAATTTATTTATACCGACAATTTTAAATTAACCAGCGTGGTGGTTGATCTGGTCGGGCCGATAAAAATCGGCTTTGACAGCTCGTTGGAAGGGGCTTTAGATGTCGAGATCCAAAGCGAAATGATCCCTTTAGACGGTACCTTTAAAGATGTGACCACCGCCATCATCGGCAAAGGCGGTAAGTTCGGCGTGATTAAACTAAGCGGCACCCTGAGTGAGCCAAAATATAATTTTAAAACCGCGGTGGGCAATATTATCCAGGGACTGGCAAATGTACTTTTCAAAAAATAACTTTTCAAACCGGGATTTGCTAGTAAAATAAGGAGAAAAGATGGCAAATAATAAAATCTACCTCGAAGAAAAAGATATTCCTAAGCAGTGGTATAATCTGGCCGCGGATCTGCCTACTCCGATGCAGCCGCCTCTGGGCCCGGATGGCTCTGCGCTTGATCCGAAAATGCTGGAACGGATCTTTCCCGGCAATCTTATCGAGCAGGAGGTCTCAACCGCCCGCTGGATCGATATCCCCGAAGAGATCTTAGAATTGTTAACTTTATGGCGGCCAGCCCCGCTGCGCCGGGCCTTGGCCTTGGAAAAATATTTAAAAACTCCTGCCCGTATTTATTATAAAGATGAAAGTGTCAGCCCTGCCGGCAGCCATAAGCCGAACACCGCGATCGCCCAGGCCTGGTATAACAAAAAATTCGGAATTAAAAGATTAACTACCGAAACCGGAGCCGGCCAATGGGGCAGTGCTTTAGCGTTTGCCTGTAATATGATCGGGCTTCAATGCCGGGTTTATATGGTGCGCATCAGTTTCGACCAGAAACCGATGCGTAAAACAATGATGAATACCTGGGGGGCAGAATGTATTGCCAGTCCCAGTATTCATACGCGCGTCGGCCGTCAGGTGCTTAAAGAAATGCCGCATACCCCGGGCAGCCTGGGGATTGCTATCAGCGAGGCGGTCGAAGATACTTTATCCGATAAAAGCGGTAAATCCCGTTATACTTTAGGCAGTGTCCTTAACCATGTTTTATTGCACCAGACGATCATCGGCCTGGAGGCTAAAAAGCAGTTGAAAATCGCGCAGGAGAAAAAACCGGATGTAGTTATCGGCTGCGTGGGCGGAGGAAGTAATTTTGCCGGTATCGCTTTTCCTTTTGTTTGCGATAAAATTCACGGTGAGAAAATCGAGATCATTCCGGTTGAGCCGACCGCTTGCCCGACGCTGACTAAAGGCCCGTTTACTTATGATTTCGGCGATATCGCCGGGTTGACTCCGCTATTACCGATGTATACACTCGGCCATAAATTTGTGCCTGAACCGATCCATGCCGGAGGATTGCGTTACCATGGCATGGCCCCTTTGGTCAGCCAGGCGGCGGTGGAAGGCTTGATCAAGCCGAAGGCTTTTGACCAAATCAAATGTTATGAGTCCGCTGTGCTTTGGGCGAAAACCGAAGGCACCATCCCGGCCCCGGAGACTTCCCATGCCATTGCCTGCGCGATCGATGAAGCCAAAAAAGCCAAGCTTGAGGGAAAACAAAAAGTAATTTTATTTTGTTACAGCGGCCATGGGCTGATGGATCTAGCCGGTTATGATAAATTCCTTTCCGGCAAGCTGATGGTTTATCATTTACCTAAACATAAAATTCAGGATTCGCTTTGCGCGTTAAAGGATTTTCCCGCGGCTAAAAAAGTAAAAACCGGAAGATGGTGATTTAAAAAAATGAAAAACCGATTAAGCTTTACGGTAGTTTTAATTTTTCTGATCTTTTTGGGTTTCAAACCGGCCGCTGCCGATATTCTGTATCTTAAAAATGGCCGCAGCCTGGAAGGAATAATTACCAAAGAAAATGATCAGGAGGTCAGTTTATCCCTGGGCAGCGGATGGGTAAAATTCTCCAAAGACCAGATCGCCAGTATTAAGAAGTCTTCTCCGGAAGGCACGCAATTAATTAAAGAGGGATGGGCTAAAGAGAAAGAAGCCCAAGCGGCCAGGACTCAAGAGCTTAAAGAGTTAAAAGAGCATGAGCCTAAACCGGTAGTTTTGGATAAACAGAATGGCCAGGTGACGGTAGAGGCTTTATTGAATAAAAAAGTCAAAGCCCGTTTGGTGCTGGATACCGGGGCATCTTTTGTTGCTTTATCCAGCAAAATCGCATCCAGCCTAGGGGTGGATCTGGCCGCCGGCGATGATATCGAGTTGATTTTAGCCGATGGCCGCAAAGTAAATGCGAAAAGGATTATTTTAAGCAGCCTTAACGTGCAGGGGGCCGAAATCGAGAATATCGAAGCGGCAGTTTTGCCCAGCCAGCAGGATAGTTTGTTGATCCAGGATGGCCTGTTGGGAATGTCTTTTCTGAAAAATTTTAATTTTAAGGTCGACCAAAGAGACGGCAAATTAATTCTGGAGAAGTTATAAATGAAATCTTTTACCGAGTATCTGTATTTTAAAACCGCTCAAAAGCTGGAATTTATTAATATCACCGCTCAGGTGGAGGAGGCTTTAGCTAAAAGCAAGATCAAGGAAGGCCTTTGCCTGGTTAATACCATGCATATCACCGCCAGTGTTTTTATTAATGATGATGAAAGCGGACTGCACCGGGATTTTTCCGTCTGGCTGGAAAAAATTGCCCCGTTCGGTAAAGATAAATATCAGCATAATCTTACCGGAGAGGATAACGCCGATGCGCATCTAAAACGCACAATTATGGGCAGGGAAGTGGTGGTGGCGGTAACCTCCGGAAAATTAGACTTTGGCCCCTGGGAGCAGATTTTTTACGGCGAGTTTGACGGCCAAAGAAAAAAGAGGGTGTTGATTAAAATTATCGGGGATTAACCGGGCCTGCCGGTAACTGTTTTTCGGCGCCTGATAAGTGATCGCTTTAATTAATGCGAGGTTAGCTTGAAGATAAAAAATACGGAAATTAAAGTAGTGCTGGGGGATATCACCGAACTGCGGGCCGATGCCATCGTGAATGCCGCGAACAATCAATTGCTGATGGGCGGCGGAGTTGCCGGGGCAATTAAAAAAAAGGGTGGCTCAATTATTGAAGAGGAAGCGTTAAGCAAAGGCCCGGTTGAGATCGGCCAGGCTATTACTACCGGCGCCGGAGAGCTGGCGGCAAGATATGTGATCCATGCGGCGACCATGGGTATGGATTTTAAAACTGATGAAGTAAAAATACGCGATGCCTGCAAGAATTCACTTTATGCTGCTGACCAATTAAGGATCCGCTCGATCGTTTTTCCGGCTTTGGGCTGCGGTACCGGAGGTTTTGCGTTGTTGGCCAGTGCCAAAATCATGGCCCAGGAAACCTTAAGGTATTTACGCCAAAGGGAAACCTCTTTAGGAGAGATCATCTTTTGTCTGAATAATCAAGAGGCCTTTTCGATTTTTAAAAAAGGTGTTCTGGGGTATTTAGAATACGTGACGACCAAATTATCCGGCGGGCCTTATGTAACGGTGGATGCGATTATTGAGCTGCCCGCCGGAATTGTGCTGGTTAAACGCAGTAATCCGCCTTTTGGCTGGGCTTTGCCCGGAGGCTTTGTGGATTACGGGGAAAGTTTAGAAGCGGCGGTTATCCGGGAGGCCAAAGAAGAGACCGGCCTGGATTTAATCAATCCGCAACAATTCCATACTTATTCAGAGCCTAGTCGGGATCCCAGGTTTCATACGGTGGGAACGGTTTTTACCGCTAAAGCTAAAGGCAAACCCTGCGCCGGCGATGATGCCGCGGATATCAAGGTGGTCAAATTAAGCCAGATCGAAAAGTTGAAACTTGCTTTCGACCACAAACAAATTCTTCAAGACTACCTTAAATCTAAATAGGGTACAAAAATTAGGGGACGTTTCTATTTTTTGAAATAAATAGAAGCGTCCCCTAATTACAGGTCGATAGCCTATGGTAAAACCAGCGGTTTAACTATCGACTATCGGCCTGTTCTAATTTGCTCCCGTCGACTATAGTCCCCGATTGTTCTAGCCTTCTCTTAATTGTTTCTCAGCGTCAACAATATCGCGGTTAATTACGCGGATGGTTTCTTTGATCTTGTCTTTGATCAGGTAAGAGGCAACCGGGGCTTGCGAGATCTCTCTTAAAACCTGCACGCTCATCCTGAAATAGCGGATCACTTCGCCTTCATCGCAATCCGTAAATTGCAAAGTCTTATCGAAATTTGTCCCGCGCAGCCAGGCCTCCATAGAGGAACATAGGTGAAAATAAGGCAGTTTACTGAAAGGGTGGATTTTAAAGCGGCGCTCTTTATCTTTGATCCGGTCATAAGTTTGTTCGCAGGTTCTTTTTAAATGCTGGGTGGATTTAGAAATGCCCGTGGGCATGCGCTGATTTTTCCGCGGTTCAAAGACTACGGAGGCGGCAACTACCCCTAATCCGAATTCATCCAGCTGCTCTAAGATATTATCAGCGTATAATTCCGCCAGGACCAGTTCATAACCGTAAATAGTCTTGGCGAACTTTCCTTTATCGGTAAGCTTTCCGTCATGAATGTAGTTTAAGTCTTTAAGCAGCCTGAGCTTGGCCTCCAGAAGATTTAAGGCTTGTTTTTGTTCGTTCTTTTTCGACTGAAAATAATGCAAAGAGAGGGGATAAATCTTAAACAGGTCATCCTGGTATTTTTCATAAAGATTAAGGAGCGTGGCATAAGAGGTATTTAATTGGCTTTTTACTTCTTCGGGATTACCAAAAATAATCCGGCGTACTTCTTCGTAATTTATCCTTTGAGGATTAATGCGCGTATAAACAAATCCTTCTTTGTCGATACCCCGCCGGCCGGCGCGTCCTGCCATTTGGAAAAAATCCCGGGTTTTTAAATTTCGCACATAGGTGCCGTAGAATTTACGCAGGCCATCGAACATCACCGAACGGCTGGGCATATTTATGCCCAAAGCAAAAGTCTCGGTGGTAAAAATTACTTTAAGCAGGCGGCTGGTAAATAACCGTTCGATTACTTCTTTAAGGGTGGGCAGCATGCCGGCATGGTGATAAGCGATGCCGCGTTGCACTAAAGGATAGAGCAGCTGCGCTGACCGCTCATGTTTTAAATTAAATCTTTCCAATAGATCTTCATACATCTGGGTGATCGCCCGGGTTTCTTTGGCATCCAGAAATTTAAATCCGTATAGATCAAAAGCCAGCTCTTCAGCGCGTTTGCGGGAGAAAACAAAGTAAATCGCCGGTAGTCCTTCTTGTTCCTGAACATGCCTGATCAGTGATTGCAGGCTGTTGGGCCGCGAGGAACGCAGCCGCTTAAGCTGGTCGATTTTATCTACTATTTCATTAGCGCATTGAAAACTGAAATGTAAAGGCACCGGCCGCTGGTCTTCAATAACTACCTGGACGGTTTTATCATGGATGGATTCGATCCAGGAGGCGAATTGTTTAATATTCGGGATGGTTGCGGATAACCCCAGAAGATTCATGTGTTTAGGCAGGAAGATCAACGATTCCTCCCAAACGGTGCCGCGCTCGGGATTATCAATATAATGGATTTCATCAAAGATGATCCAGGAATATTTATTCAGGCTTTCCGGTTCATCGAGGATCTTATTGCGGAAGATCTCGGTAGTCATGATCAAAACCGGAGCCTGGGGGTTAATTGAAACATCTCCGGTGAGAATCCCGATGTTATCCTGAAATTGTTCTTTAAAGTCGCGGAATTTCTGGTTGGAGAGAGCTTTGATGGGAGCGGTATAAATAACTCCTAAATTATTGCGGATGGCTCCTTCAATAATGTATTCGGCAATCGCGGTTTTACCTGCTCCGGTAGGTGCCGAGACAATCACGGAATGGCCGTTATTTATATGGTCAATGGCTTCTTGTTGAAAACGGTCGTAGATCATTAAATGAGCGGATCGCTTACGGCGTCTGTAGACGCTGTAAGCGATAGCTCCGGCGTATGCCGGAGCGTCCGCGAATTTATTCCGCCGAATATTCCAAAATTCTAGAGAATTTTGGAATAGCTGCTGAGGCGGAAATTTCCTCAACTATTCTTTAAGGAAAGAGGTTAATAATATTTACATTATAATCTAAAATCATTGATTTATCTAATATTAAATAATATAATAAACCCATGAGTTACGAGGCGGCGCTTAAGAAAGCTTGGGAAGATTTAGCCAACCTTAAGGCGCCCAATAATTTATCCGTAAAATTTATGGCGGATGAGTATCATTTAGATCTATCCGCCAGAAGCGTTTTTTCTTTATCTTGTAACGCGCCGGCAGGGGATTTTTTAAGCATTCTGATCCTGCATTATTCAGCGCAAGCATTAAAAGGTCTGCCTCAATTAAGCGGCCAGTGGCTTACCTTTAGGGAGCTGGCGGGGATCGAGGGGTATTATGATGCTTTTCATAAGCGTTCGATCGCGCTGATCATCCGTAAATATGGCCAGCATCCGGAAACTTTGCGTGAATGTTTAGGCCGGCTTCCGGCTGAGTTATCCGACGGCGGGGATATCAGCGTGGTGGTGGCGGCTTTTGCGCAGGTACCGGTATTAATTAAACTGTGGAAAGCCGACAGCGAATTCGGCCCGGATGCCAATTTATATTTTGACGCCAGTATAAAAAATATTTTTTGTATCGAGGATATTATAGTGCTGGCTCAGCTGGTCGCCGGCCAGTTGTAGCAAACGGATTTAAAAGATTTTCGGTGCTCCCTTAAGCGGCAGATGCGTAAATATTGTTTAAGTAGCTTTACATCCCAGGCTAATTGGCAGTGTCTGGGTGCCGCCCGGGCAGGCGAGGAGGTCAAAAATGAAGAAAAATTTTTGGGTGTTGTTAATTCTAGGATTATTAGTCGCGGCTGGCTGGCTTTTTGCCGGCGACCTGGATCCGAGCTTTCATTCTAAGGAAGAAGTAAAGTGGAAGATACCTTTCGGCAAAAACTATGATTATACTAATATCCTGGTTACCCGGGTGGTAGACGGAGATACGCTGATCCTGGAAAATAATGAACGGGTGCGTTTGATCGGTATTGACACTCCGGAGATGCATGAGTCAGACAAGCTGAACCGGGACGGCGCACGCTACGGCCAGGATTTAGCCGCGATCCGGCAAATGGGCAGGCAAGCTTATGAAATCATGAAAGAGATGGCCGAAGGAAAACACGTAAGATTGGAATTTGATGTGGAAAGGTTCGACAAGTATAGAAGGATCCTGGCCTATGTTTATTTACTTGACGGGACATTTTTAAATGCGAAAATTGTTGAACAGGGATATGCTTCGTTAATGACCTATCCGCCGAATGTGAGATATGCGGATTTGTTTTCCAGATTATACCGTCAAGCCAGGGAAGACAGAAGAGGGTTATGGAAATAATTTTTAAAGTAGGCAGTCTAGATTTTGCGTCGCTACAAAACTGTTGGTTTTTATAATTTTAAATTAATTCGGGAGGCAATTATGCTACGATTTTTAACGGCGGGAGAATCTCACGGCAAAGGTGTGATCGCTATCTTGGAGGGTTTGTGCGCCGGTTTGACGGTGGATTCTAAAACGATAAACCGGGAGTTAAAACGCCGCCAGTCCGGATTCGGACGGGGCAGGCGGATGCGCATTGAGCATGACCAGGTTGAAATTATTTCAGGACTAAAAAACAAACGTACTCTGGGCAGCCCGATTACTTTATTGATCAAAAATAAAGACGCCAGCATTGAAAAATTGCATCAAGTGACCTCTTCCCGTCCGGGCCATGCGGATCTGGCGGGATTGTTAAAGTATGGTTTTACGGATATCCGCCAGGTACTGGAGCGCGCCTCGGCGCGTAGCACAGCGGCTACGGTGGCTGTGGGGGCTTTATGCAAAATGTTTTTGAGTGAGTTTGGAATTACGATTAACAGCAATGTTTTATCGGTGGGTGGGGAATCTACGCGGCAGGGAATAATGCTTAAGATAAATGAAGCGCTTGAAAATAAAGATACGGTGGGGGGGATTTTTGAAGTTACCGCCAGGAATGTGCCGGTCGGCCTGGGCAGCTACGTGCAAGGGGATCGCCGTTTGGATAGCCGCCTGGCCGCCGAGATCATTTCTATCCCCGGGGTTAAATCTTTCGAAGTGGGTTTGGGGACCGGATATGCGGTTAGTTTCGGCTCGGAGGTGCATGATGCGATCTATCACGACCGTAAGAATGGCTATTTCCGTCTGACTAATAATGCCGGCGGTATCGAAGGCGGGATTTCTAACGGGCAGGATATTGTTTTGCGGGCTTGTATGAAACCGATTTCCACGCTTCTTAGGCCGCTGGATTCAGTGAATATTCATACTAAAAAATCAGCTAAAGCGGCGGTTGAACGTTCGGACATCTGCGTGGTTGAGTCTGCCGGGGTAGTCGCTGAATCGGCATGCGCCTTGGTTCTGGCGGATGCTTTTCTGGAGAAGTTCGGTTCGGATTCACTGGCCGATATAAAAGAGGCCTACGCCAATTACAGGAAAAGAATAGCGCATGCGTAGTCTGGAATACCATAATGTTAAGATCGAAAGATTCAAAAATTCCAACCGGATAATTTTAAAAGGTGAGATTACCAATGATTCCGGTAAATCTTTTAATTCGGTAGCTGTGCGTGTTATGCTCTTTGTTAGGAATGTAATAGTTGTTAACGAGGTGTTTTTGATCAATGACCTGCCGCATGGGGCAACCAAGGTTTTTGAAAGGCATCTCTATGATCTGCTTCCGGATCAATCTATCGAAGATATAACCCGGTATGAGCTATTCACGGAAAATTGTTATTAATTGATTAAATTATTCTGTGAGAAAAGATCACCATTCCCGTCTATTTAAGTGAGGGCACAACTTATGGAGCAGGCGCGACTTAAGTTGGATGCCTAAACTTATTCTCCGGTTTGTTTTTATAAAGCGCACCCGGAGAATCAACTTGCGCATAATTTAGCAAATCAGCGCTAGGTTATGCCTGTGTTGAGAAGGGGGTGATTTTAAGATGGAAGATAACGCAATCAGTGTCAGCCGCATATTTAAGTTGGATACCGATTCCAAGCTTAAAGCTTTTGCGGATGTTTCATTTTCGGGAATCGTGATCAAAGGTTTTAGCGTAGTCAATGGCGAGAAAGGATTATTTGTGAGTATGCCGCGCCATCAAGGCAAGGATGGTAAATGGTATGACACGGTTTATCCTTCAACTAAAGAGTTGAAACAGCAATTAAGCGCAGCGGTCCTGGAAGCGTATAAAAGTTAGCAGAATAAGCAAAGGTTAAGGTTGAGGTTGAACGGTAAGTTAGAATTTATTTTACTTTGACCTCGGCCTTAACCTCGGGCTTATCAATAATTCTATGAATATATATTTAGTGGGATTTATGGGCACGGGCAAAACTTCAGTCGGCCGCCAGCTGGCTGGCTTGAAAAAATATAATTTCGTCGATCTGGACGAACTGATCGAACTTAAAGAACAGCGCAGGATTGCCGATATTTTTGCTAAAGAAGGGGAAGCTTATTTCCGCAAGCTTGAAAAAAAGATTTTAAAACAAGTGGTTACTCAGAAAAAATTTGTCGTGGCTTGCGGCGGGGGGATCGTATTGGATCCCGAGAATATCAAACTGATGAAAAAAACCGGAAAAGTGATTTGTCTCAGCGCTAATTGCGAGACGATTTTTAAAAGGGTCTCCGGTAATACGTCACGGCCGATCTTAAACGTGGCTAAACCCCGGGAGCGCATCGAGCTTTTACTAAAGCTGCGCGCCCCTTACTATATGCAGGCAGATAAAACGATTGATACTTGCGGTTTATCAGTCAAGCAGGTGGCGGCTAAAATTATCAAGCTCTTATCGGCTTAGCGATGGATAATTTTGAAGCTTTGGTAAGTTTGAATCTTATCCCGCAGATCGGCAGCCAGCGGCTTAGCCGGTTACTTGAACATTTTGGCCAGCCTCGGGAAATATTTAAAGCGGGTTTTGAGCCTTTAGCAGCGATCCTGGGGCCGTCTTTAAGCCGGGATATCAGAGGGTTCGATATCCGGAGTTTAAAAAACGATCTGGCTTTGGCTAGCCAGGCAAAGCTGGCGATCATTACTATCCAGGATGAAGATTATCCGCAAAGTTTAAGGCAGATACCTGCTCCTCCGATCGTGCTTTATTGTTTAGGCCGGATAATTGCCCAGGATAGTTTAGCGGTGGGAATTGTGGGTTCGCGGAAAGCTTCGTTTTATGGTTTGAGTCAGGCGGAGAATTTTTCTGCCAGGTTATCTGCGCAAGGAGTGACGATCGTATCCGGGATGGCCCGCGGAGTGGATACTTACGCCCACCGGGGAGCTTTAAAAGCTAAGGGCCGCACGATCGCGGTAATGGGGAGTGGTTTTAGCCATATTTATCCGCAGGAGAATGCGGATTTAGCGCAAGAAATTTCAAAAAGCGGGGCGGTGATTTCCGAGTTTTCTATGGAAACAAAACCCCTGCCGGTAAATTTCCCCCGGCGTAATCGTTTAATCAGCGGTTTAAGCCAGGGGGTTCTTATTACGGAGGCCGCCAGAAACAGCGGGGCGCTAATTACCGCGAATTTTGCTTTGGAACAGGGCCGGGAGGTTTTTGCTTTGCCCGGCAGGATAGATGCCACCGGTTCCATGGGGACCAATCTCTTGCTTAAAGAGGGGGCTAAATTGGTTACCTGCTGTGAGGATATCTGCGAGGAGTTAAATTTTCCGGACCAAAATACGAAAGTAACCGAGCCGGTAGCGCAGAAAGCCGCAATTCCTTGTGCCAAAGAAGAAAACCTGGTCTATGCCTGTATGCGGCAAGAGCCGTTGAGCGTAGATGATCTGGTGGCAAAAACTTCTTTAAGCAGCAGTCAAGTTTTGGATTTAGTTTTAAAATTACAATTTAAAAAATTGATCAAAGCTTTACCGGGCAAGCAGTTTATCCGCCTGGGTTGCGGAAAGATCAGTTATCAATCTGAAGATCAATGCAGTTAACCAGCTCTCCGGCGGATTTTGCTAACGGCAAACCGTGGAGTTTGATGAGGAGTTAAATGAGTAAAAATCTAGTGATTGTTGAATCTCCCACAAAAGCCAAAACGATCAGTAAGATCCTGGGCGATGATTTCCGGGTGGTTTCATCGATGGGCCATATTATTGATTTGCCGGCCAAAAAACTGGGAGTGGATGTCGAGGATAAATTTAAACCGGCCTACGTGGTGATCCCCGGCCGGAAAAAGATATTAGCGCAATTAAAAAAAGAAGCTAAAGGCAAGGAAAACATCTATATCGCTACCGACCCTGACCGGGAAGGGGAAGCGATCGGTTGGCAGATCAAAGAGAAGCTGTTTAAGGGCAAAAATGTAATGCGGGTCAGCTTCCATGAGATCACTCCGCATGCCGTATCGGAGTCTTTTAAAAATGCGCGGGAATTCGATACTAAAATGATTGAGGCCCAAGTCGGCCGCCGGGTCCTTGACCGGATCGTGGGATATTTTTTAAGCCCCTTACTTTGGAAAAAAATCGCCCGCGGCCTTTCTGCCGGACGCGTCCAATCTATAGGTTTAAGGCTGATCGTGGAAAGGGAGCGGCAGATCCAGAAGTTTATCCCCAGCGAATATTGGGAGATTGCCGCGGAATTATTTAAACCCAAAGTTTCCGGAGAGAGCAGTTTTCTGGCTAAGCTTGAAAAAATCGATAACCAGAAAGCGGAAATTAAACAGAATATCGCCGCTGAAGAAATCTGCCGTCAGTTAAAAGATAAAGAGTTCAAAGTCGTAGGGATCAAAAAGGCCGAAAAAAAACGTAATCCCCCGGCGCCTTTTATTACCAGCACCATGCAGCAGGAAGCGTTTAATAAGCTTAGATATAATGCTTCTAAAACGATGTTAATTGCCCAGCAGCTTTACGAAGGTATTGATATCGGCGAGGATAATCCGGTGGGCTTAATTACTTATATGCGTACGGATTCCCCGACCGTAGCCGCCGAAGCGATTAGCCAAGTGCGTGAGCATATCGGAAGGAATTTTGGCAAAGATTTTGTTCCGGAAAAACCGAATATTTATAAAGCTAAGAAATCTGCGCAGGAAGCGCATGAAGCGATCCGGCCCAGCTATGTTGCGCGTTCACCGGAAAGCCTGAAAAATTTTCTTAATCATGATCAGATCCGGCTTTATGAATTGATCTATAACCGTTTTTTAGCCAGTCAGATGAAACCGGCGGAATTCTTGGCGACCTCCGTGGATATCCTGGCGGATAAATACTTATTCGCCGCCAGCGGAAGCCATTTACTTTTTGAAGGGTTTCTGGCCGTTTATAATAAAGATGCGGAAGAGGAAAAAGAAGATGCGGAAGAGGAAAAAGAAAAGACTAAAAATGTAATTCCTCCTCTGGAGGAAGGTGAGATCCTCGGTTTAAATACGCTTACTCCTTCGCAGCATTTTACTAAGCCGCCGCCAAGATATTCGGACAGCTCGCTGATCAAGGCTTTGGAAGAAGAGGGGATCGGCCGGCCTTCGACCTATGCTCCGATTATCTATACGATCATTCTGCGGGATTATGTCCGCCGGATCAAAGGTTATCTTAATCCTTCAGAGTTGGGTTTTAAAGTTAATGATCTCCTGGTAGAGTATTTTCCGCAGATCGTAGATGTAAAATTTACGGCTTTGGTTGAAGAGAAACTGGATGAGGTTGAAGAAGGCACTCTGGAACGGGCTAAGGTATTAGAAGATTTTTATTTGCCTTTTAAAGAGAGCCTGGATTTTGCCCAGGCCAATATTGTTAAGGAAGTGATTACAACCGATCAGGTCTGTGACAAATGCGGAAAGCCTTTAATTGTAAAATGGGGCCGCCGCGGTAAATTCCTAAGCTGTTCGGGTTTCCCGGAGTGTAAAAATTCCAAATCCATTACCTCCGGGGTCAAATGCCCGAATGAGAATTGCGGCGGAGAGTTGATCGAACGCCACTCCCGGCGCGGTTTTTTCTACGGTTGTTCAAATTATCCTAAATGTACTTTTACTTCGCGTAATCTGCCGGAAGATAAAGAAGAGGCGGATAAGGAAACTCAGCCTTAAGTCTATCTTAAACAAGATCCAAAGGACAAAGGTTTGTTTTTTATCGGCTGCGGAATTTAACCATGGAAAAATATATCGAAAAATTTACCCGCTACCTGGAGATTGAAAAAAATTATTCTCCGCATACGGTTTTAAACTATAAGCTGGACCTGGAGGGTTTTAATAAATTCATTGCCGGGATGGAGCTGGAAAAAATCGATTATTTGAATTTAAGAAAATACCTGGCAGTTCTAAAAGAAAAAAATTTCGGCAACCGTACAGTAAGCCGCCGGCTTTCGGCGCTGCGCAGTTTTTTCAGGTTTCTCTGCCGGGAGGGGTATATCAAAACCAATCCCATTTTGATGCTTTCCAGCCCGAAGTCCGAAAAACGCCTGCCTTCTTTTATGACGGAGGAAGAAGTTTACCGGCTGATTGAATCTGCTTTTGCTAAAACTCCCCAGGATACCGCGGGCCTGCGTGACCGGGCGATCATGGAAGTTTTTTATTCCAGCGGTTTGCGGATTTCGGAGTTAGTCGGGTTAAATTTAGAGGATATCGATTTTATCAGCGGGATCCTTAAAATCCGGGGCAAAGGAAAGAAGGAAAGGATTGTTCCGATCGGAGAAACCGCGCTTTTGACGATTAAGAAATATCTCAAGAACCGTAAAAAGCAGTCGGAGGTTTTATTTTTAAATAATCACGACCGCCGGATTACAACGCGCGGCGTGCGTTTCTTATTGGCAAAATATCTTAAATCCTGCGGGATCAAGCCGGGAGTTTCGGCGCATACTTTCCGGCATTCTTTTGCCACACATCTTTTGAATCGCGGAGCAGATTTGCGTACGGTGCAGGAACTCCTGGGGCATGCGAATTTATCTTCAACACAGATCTATACGCATTTGACCACGGATAAGCTAAAAAGTGTTTATGATAAGGCGCATCCGCATGCGTAGTTTTAAGTTAGATAGATAATTCAAGCGTATAAAGGCCGGGTTTCTACGCAGCTTTATTTCCAAGGCCAGCCTTGGTTGATTTTGTTCTAAGCAGGGAAGGAAAAATATGTTTATTATTTATGATCTGATATTTTTTATTTGCGCGGTATTTTATTTGCCGCAGTATTTTGTGCGCGGCAAGATTAATTCCGGGTTCGCCCGGCGCCTGGGGTCTTTACCGGAGGGGTTAAATTTAGAGCGGCCGATCTGGATCCATGCGGTAAGCGTCGGAGAGGTTAATGCGGTCAAAGGTTTAGTGGCTCAGCTAAGGCAGGCTTATCCGTCTAAAAAGCTGGTAATTTCTACCGTGACGGCTACCGGCAATAAAATTGCCCGAAGTTTAATTCAGGAAGGGGATTTTTTAACCTATTTACCCCTGGATTTTAGTTTTATTGTTAAGCGTGTTTTGAAAAAGATCAATCCTTGCGTGTTGATTATTGCCGAGACTGAGATTTGGCCTAACTTGATTACTTGCTTGAATAGATTACAAATCCCGGTGATTACGGTTAACGGCAGGATCTCGGATAGTTCTTATGGCGGGTACCGGTTAATAAAGTTTTTTATCCGGCCGATCTTAAGCATGGTTAAACAATTTTGTGTGCAAAGCGACCGGGATGCTTTACGCCTGGTAAATTTAGGCGTGCTTAAGCAAAAAATTCAAGTTACCGGAAACGTAAAGTTCGATATTAAAATTGAGGCGTATCCGCCAGATCAGGTTTTAACTTACCGCTTGGGGCTTTGGCTGGAACCGTTGGATAAATTACTGGTTTGCGGCAGCACGCATCCCGGCGAGGAAGCATTAATTATTACCGCTTATCAGGAGTTACGTTTAGTGTTTCCGAGACTTAAGCTCCTGATCGCTCCCCGTCATCCGGAGCGCAAGGATCAAGTTTCCAGATTGATAAAAAATAAAGGTTTTACCCCGGTACTTATTTCCGGGATCGCGCAGGTTTGCCCGGCTTGTGTCAATAATCCGGTATTTATTTTGGATACTGTCGGTGATTTATGTAATTATTATTCAGCGGCGGATATCGTCTTTATCGGAGGCAGTTTGGTCAAGCAGGGAGGCCATAATATTCTTGAACCGGCCAGCCAAAAAAAACCGGTAATTTTCGGCCCGTATATGTTTAATTTCCGGGATATCAGTGAATTATTCTTGGCTAATCAAGCCGCGCTTGTCGCTAATGACAGCCAAGAGCTGGCCGAAGGGGTAAAACAGCTTTTGAGCAGCGAGCTCTTAGCTAAAGACCTGGTGGAACGGGCATATAACTTAATTCTTAAGAATCGCGGAGCAACGAGCAAAAATATCGGAATCATTAAACAATTAATTCAATAACCATAAGGGGTGAGTGTTATGTCCGGAGATATTTATTTAACGCAGGAAGGTTATGAAAAGCTGGTCAATGAACTGGAATACTTGAAAACCACTAAACGCCGCGCTTTGGCTAAGGCGATCGGTGAAGCCCGTTCTTACGGTGATATCAGCGAAAACGCCGAGTACGACGCGGCTAAAGATGCCCAGGCGCATAACGAAAAGCAGATCTCCGAGTTGGAGGATAAATTGGCGCGCGTTCGCATTCTGGATAAAAACATCCCCAAAGATGAGGTTTTGATCGGGGCCAAAGTAAAATTAAAGGATATGGATACTGATGAAGAGCTGGAGTATACTTTAGTTTCGGAGTTGGAAGCCGATTATAACCAGGGGAAGATCTCGGTGAGCTCTCCGGTAGGGGCAGGTTTATTAGGGCATAAAGTAAACCAGATCGCTGAAATTAAGATCCCGGCCGGAACCCTAAAGTATAAGATTATTGAGATAACGCGTTAGGCGGCGGCTTTAAGCAATTAAGGCGTGAGAAAATAATTATGAAAATAAAAAAGATATTCAATTGGCAGGTGGTTTTGGGAATTATCCTGATCTTGCTTTCGGCGGCGGTTTATTATATCCACTATTTAATTTTCCGGGATGCCCGGCATATATTTATTTATCTGATCGGAGATATTGCTTTTGTTTTTCTGGAGGTTTTCCTGGTTACCCTGGTTGTGCATAATCTTCTGGCGCACCGGGAAAAGGCAGTGTTGTTTAAAAAGATGAATATGGTGATCGGCGCTTTCTTCAGTGAGGTAGGCCGGGATTTAATTAAATTTTGCATTACTTTCGATCCGCAAAGCTGTGATTTTTCTAAAAAATTAGTCGTGCGGACCGAATGGACAGAAGGGCAGTTCAGGTCCCTGCAAAAAGAGGTTTTGGGTTTTGCCTGTAATATTGATTACCAAAGAGGCAACCTGGAAGAGTTAAAATGTTTTTTAGCAGGAAAACGCGCCTTTTTGCTGGCTTTGTTGGAAAATCAGAATCTTCTTGAACATGAGACTTTTACGGATTTGCTTTGGGCGGTATTCCATCTTACCGAGGAACTGGAAGGGCGGGATGATCTAAAGAAACTTCCGGCGACCGATTATGAGCATATTGCTAATGATATTAAGCGGGTTTACCGTAAATTAATTAACCAGTGGTTGCTTTATATGAAGCATCTTAAGGCAGATTATCCGTATTTATTTTCTTTAGCGATGCGGACTAATCCTTTTGATGATCAAGCCAATATCCAGGTGCGTTAAAGTTTCGATGCAGGAAAAAATCGGACATTTAAAAGTGGAGATCTTTAAGATCAAGAATCGCTGCGGGTATGCGGCGGTTTGTTTCGAGCATCTTACGGAAGGTAAAACTCCTCAGGAAGCCTACCAGCGCATGGTCAAAGCTTTACGGCGCAGCAATCGTAAAGAAGGGGTTTAATTTATGTTGCCGAATAAAAAAGAATGTATAAATTGCCAGGCGGCAAAGATGTGCCGCGATTCGGCCATCTCTTGGGTTTTTCTTTTGATCGGGGTTATTGCGACGATTGCCATCCGGGTAGTTAACCTGGTTTTGCGTTTTGGTTTGTTTTGGCCTAAATTTTTTTGGTATTTAGGGGTGGCTGGATTCTTTCTTTATTTTCTTTATAAATTCCGCCAGGATAAAATATTACGTAAAGAGTTAGCTAAATATCAGATTCAGGCCAAGCTATCAGCCAATCGTTCATTAGAGGCTAAAGAGAGTGAATTTTTGAAGACTATGCTTTGCCGTATGCAAAGCAATAAAGACGGAATAAATTATTTTTTTATTTTTAGCAGTTCGGCGATTGTTCTGTGCCTGGCGATTTATCAGGATTTTTTAGCAAAATAATTTGAAAATAAAATATTTGTTTTTACTTTCCCGGGTACCTTTTTTAGCTGTCTTGATCGCTCCGTATGTTTTAGGAGCGGTCTTCGCCGGGCGCTATTCAGCAAGTTTAAACTGGGCGGTTTTTTGGACCGGCCTGGCGGGGGCTTTATTGATACAATTAATCGCCCATTACAGCGGGGAAGTTTATGATTTGGCGGAGGACCGCTTAAGCGTAACTTTAGAGAAAAATTTTTTCACCGGAGGCAGCGGGGTATTAGTAGAAAACCTGGTTGTGCCGCAAAAGGTAAAAAATTTGATCCGAGCGGTTTTATTTTTAGCGCTGATTTGCGGTTTGGTCCTGCAATTTTATTTTAAATGCGGGGGATGGACTTTGTGGCTGGGTTTTTCAGGGATTGCTTGTGCTTATTTTTATTCCAAGCCTCCGGTACGCCTGGTGCACCGGGGGATCGGGGAGATCCTGATCGCTTTTGCTTTTGGGTGGCTTTCGGTAAACGTTGGATTTTATCTTCAGGCCGGCCGGTTTAATGCTTTGCTCAGCCTGATCTGCCTGCCGATCGCTTATTCGGCAGCCAACTTAATATTGATTAATGAATATCCGGATTATCCGGCGGATAAGCAGGTGCTTAAGCGCAATATTCTGGTGCGGTCCGGTAAAGAAAAAGTGGCATTTCTTTATGCCTGGTTGGTGGTGTTTGAGGCAGTTGCATTTTTATTATCCTTAATAAAAGGTTTGCCGCTGCTATCGGGAATTTTTTATTTCCCGGTATTAATTATTTCGGCATTTTTAGCCTACCGGATGCTTGCCGGTGACTATGGCGACCGTAAAAAGCTGCAAAGAATGTGTGCTTTGACTATCCTGGTGAATTTAGGCATTACTTTAAGCTGTATTTTAGGAGTATTATTCGGATAAAATGAAGAATCATGATTTAAAATTCATGCGCCTGGCGATCGCGTATGCCCTGCAGGGAGTAAAACAAGGACAAACTCCTTTTGGCGCTGTAATTGTGAAGAATAATAAAGTGATCGCCGTAAGCCATAACCTGGTTTGGAAACAGAATAATATTATTTTACACGCTGAGATGGTCGCGATCGGCGCCGCCTGTAAAAAACTAAAAACCATAGATTTATCGGGCTGCACGATTTATTCAACGACCGAGCCGTGCCCGATGTGTTTTTCCGCCTGTCACTGGGCCAGAATATCCAGGATCGTTTCCGGCTGCGCCATAAAAGATGCCAAAAGTTTCGGTTTTAATGAAATGGCTGTTTCGAATTTGGCGCTTAAGAAATTAATTAAGAGTAAAATTAAAATTACTTCCGGATTCGCGGTAAAAGAAAATATTGCGCTTTTTAAATTCTGGCAGGCGCAGACTAAAGCGCATGCTTATTAGAAATTTTATCCGGCGCAGGCTGGAGTTTAAAGATTTTAAGGTGAATGCTTCCGGTGGATCAAGCAGCCAGGGGCCGATGAGGTTTAAAATAACGGAGAAAAAATAATATGCTGGAAATAAAATTAAGACAGTCAGGCGATTGTGTTATTTTGGATTTATGCGGTCGGGTGGATGTGGATGCGGCGAATTTGGTGGAGGTGGTCGGCCAGTGCGTGCGCGACGGTTATCTGGATATTCTTTGTAACCTGGAGGATGTCCAGGCTATAGATTATATGGGTATTTCCGTAGTGGTGATTGCTTACAAGGAAGCGGTTAATCATTCCGGGCGGATGAAGTTTGTGAATATCCCGGTGCATTTAAGAGATGTGTTTACGGTTTCCGGGATTGACCGGGTAATTGACATCTATGGGTCTGAAGAAATGGCCCTGAATAGTTTTAAGGAAGATAAGGCGATCGAAAATATCAAAAAGATGCAGCTGCGCCGCAGGTTCAAACGCCTGCCGGTGGATTTAAAGATTGAGTTGAAATCCAAACGGGAGAGCTCTCCGGAATGCCTTAAAGTTGAGATCATTAATTTAAGCGCGGTGGGGGCTTTTATATTCGGTTGCGGTAAATTTGAACTGGGGGATGAAGTAATCCTGAAAATGAAGCTTGCGCCAAAACCGGAAATCCTGGAATTGGAGGCCCGGGTGGTCTGGGTTCCGGATAAAGGGATACAACCGCATGAATATCCGGGAATCGGAGTGGAATTTTCGAATATCTCTACTCAAGACCAGCAAAAGGTGATTGAATTTATCGAGCGCAATCTTTCCTCTATTTCTTCAGACTGATTCCTTAAATATGAAAAAACTAAAAAATAAACCCCAGGCGGTCATTTTTGATATGGACGGAGTGATTGTTGATTCTATGCCGTATCATTTTATCGCCTGGTATGAAGCTTTACGCCCCTGGGGGATCCGGGTTAGTTGTTTTGAGGTTTATGCCCAGGAAGGGGAGCGTTGGGAGATAACTCTAAAAGGGCTGCTTAAGCGCGCTAGAATCAAACCGACACCTAAAGTGTTAAACGCAATCTTTTCTTTACGGCAAAAGATATTTAAGCGTTATTTTAAACGTTTTATTTTTCAGGGAGCTTATGAATTGTTAGCAGATTTAAAAAAGCGGGGGTTTTTGCTGGGGCTGGTTACCGGCAGTCCGCAGGATGAAATTAAGAAAATTTTACCCGCCAAGCTGCTTAGCCTTTTTAGCGCGGTGGTAGCCGGTAACCAGGTTAAAAACGGCAAACCCCATCCGGAACCATACCTGAGGGCGGCCGGACTTTTAGGTTTAGCCCCCGGTGCTTGCCTGGTGATCGAAAATGCGCCTTTTGGTATTACCTCTGCCAAGCAAGCAGGGATGCTCTGCGTTGCTGTTTCCACGAGCCTGCCCAAAGAGTATTTAACCGCCGCGGATCTGGTGGTTGAAAACTTAAATCAGATTACGGAATTAATCCCGCTGTAATTTCATATCTTATTGCTAATCTTAGGTTTTGGCTTTGAAATCATTTGCCTGCGGGCATCAGGTGTGATATCATATTTCTTTAAGATTACCTGTTAATAGGAGGGAATAACCATGGATTGGAAGGTTTTTGTCGCTACGTTTGGAGGGGTATTTTTCGCGGAATTAGCCGATAAAACACAATTAGTCGGTATCGGTATGGCTGCTAAAACCGGTAAACCTTTATCGGTTTGGCTGGGTTCTGTGGGAGCTTACATTATTGTTACGGTGATCTCGGTTTTTCTAGGGGCGCTGATGTCTAAATTCATCCGGCCGGAGATGATCCGCTATATCGGAGCTTCTTTATTTATTTGTATCGGAGCCTTGATGCTGCTGAAGGTGATCTAAATTAAAACTATGTTTCTATCCAGAGAATATTTGTATGATTTAGTAACCGGAAAAATAAGCGGGCCGGGGGCAATGTTTTTAAGAGGATGTCTGTTCATTCTTTCCCTGGTTTATGGTTTGGCTGTGGTTATCTTGTCCGGTTTCTACAGAATTAAGCCGGCGCGGCTGGGCTCTAAAGTAATAAGTGTAGGAAATATTACTTTAGGCGGTACCGGTAAGACTACTTTGGTTGAGTATATCTGCGCTAAATTAATTTCAGCCGGCCATAAAGTTGCGGTGTTAAGCCGGGGTTACAAACGTGTTTCCGGGAAACAAGGCGCCTGCCGGCTGGGTGATGAACCGGCGATGCTGCAGAAGAAACTTCCTCAGGTGGCGGTAGTCGTGGATAAGAACAGGATAAAAGCGGCCAAATCGGCCATGCGCGACCATGGTTCAGATACATTAGTCCTGGATGACGGACTGCAGCAGTGGAAAATACATAAAGATTTAGAAATTGTAACGATTAACGCCGGAGATCCTTTTGGCAACGGTTATTTGCTTCCGGCGGGTTTTTTGCGCGAACCTCTTTGGGCTTTAAAACGCGCCGATATCTTAGTTTTGACTCAAATCTCCCGCGGCCATAACCTGGAGGGTTTAGAGGCTAGACTAAAGCGGATCAACCCCCGGGCATTGATCGTAGAATCAAGGCATGAACCTGTGGGGGTCAGCCGGCTTGATCAGGCGGATGAACTTTTAGATCCGGGATTTCTCAGAAATAAACCGGTTGCGATATTTTCCGGTATCGGTAATTCTGAGGGTTTTGGAAATTGCGTGGAAGAATTAGGGATTAAGGTTGGCAAGTTTTTTAAATTTGCGGATCACTATGATTATACGCAGAGCGATATCCTCTGGATTATGAAGGAGGCCAAGGAAAATAACCTGGAAGCGATTATTACCACGCATAAAGATGCCGTTAAAATCAGGGAGTTGGGGGTTTTAAACACCGGGATTCTGGTTTTAGAGATAAAACTCAACATTATAAAAAATGAAGCAGAATTTAATCGCCGATTACTTAAGCTGTATTCTCTTTAGGGGAGTTACTTTATTTACTTTTTTTCTCCCCTTGAATTTCAGCCTTTTTTTAGGCAGGAGGCTGGGAGATTTAATTTATTTATTTGACCGCAAGCACCGGGCAGTGGCTTATGCCAATATTAAAAAAACGGTGGCGGATAGATCGGATTGCGCGTCCAGCGGCCGGATTACGCGTAAAACTTACCAGGCCTTTGCCCAGAATTTGGTGGAGATTTCTTTTATCCCCCGCATTAATAAAAAATACCTGCAAAAGTATGTGCAGATTGAAAATAAGGATTATATCCGGCAGGCATTCGACCGGGGTAAGGGAGTAATTTTTTTGATTGTGCATGAGGGTAATTGGGAGCTTTCCAACATTATTTGCGCGAATTTAAATTTCCCTTTTGTTTTATTCGTCCGTGATCAGGGGTTCCCCAGGTTAAATGCCCTGCTTAACGCTTACCGGGCTAAACAGGGGGTGAAAATTATTCATAAGGGCGCCGGAGTTAGAGAGTTGATCGAGGTGCTCAAGGATAACCAGTCCATCGGGATGACCGTAGACCAGGGGGGCCGGACAGGAGCGCTGGTTAATTTCTTCGGCCGGGAAGCCTCGATGTCAACCGGGGCGGTGAAACTGGCGTTAAAACATGATTGCGCGATAATTCCCGTTTACTATACCCGGGTTAAAGGACCTTATACTAAAGTAATTTTGGATCAGGTTTTTACAGTGACCCGCACTAATGACCCTCAAAATGATTTGCATCAGAATTTGCAGAGGTTAATTAATATTTATGAAAAGTATCTGCGGCAGTACCCTTATGAATATCTCTGGACCTATAAAATCTATAAATACAGCCGGGAAAGGGAGGTTTTAATCCTGGCTGACGGCAAGACCGGCCATTTGCGCCAAGCAGAAGGAGTGGCGAAGTTAATTAATCAGGACTTAACTGCCCGGGGGATGAAAACCCATTTGTCCATCCAGGAAGTAAAATTCCGCGGGTTTTTCTCCAGAGTTTTATTAAATTGGTTAGCCGGCTCAAGCGGCAAATATCCGGGTAAGGGGCAAGGTATGCGTTTTTTGCGCGGCAGTCTAACCGCGGATAGCTGGCAGAGTTTAATGAACAGCCGGCCGGATATTATTATTTCCGCAGGAGGCTCGCTTAGCTCGGTAAATTATCTTTTGGCTCGTGAAAATCAGGCTAAATCCGTGGTGCTGATGCGGCCGCAAGCTTTGAATTTGAATAAATTCGATTTAGTAATTATTCCCGCTCACGATCTAAAAGACCGCAGCCGCCTGGTTAAGCAAAAAAATAATGTGGTGGTTACCGAAGGGGCGCTTAATTTAATTGATGCGGAGTATTTGGGCCAAAAGTCCAGGAGGCTTGAACAATCCGGGCTCTTGACGGGAAAGTTGTTTAATCCTTGCCTCGGGGTATTAATCGGCGGCGACAGCAAGAAGTTTTGCTTAAGCCCTAAATTTATCCTGGAGTTATGCAAAGAGATCAAAAGATCCGCCGAAAAGCTAAACGCGGACATCTTAATTACCACCTCCCGGCGCACCAATGCGGCAGTCGAGCAAGTGATTAAAAACGAATTTGCCGATTTTGCGCGCTGTAAGCTTTTAGTGATTGCCAGCTCAAACAATAATCCGGATGTAGTGGGAGGGATCCTGGGGTTAAGTAATTTGATCATTAGCTCTCCGGAGAGCATTTCGATGATCTCTGAGTCTGCCTGCGCTAAAAAATACGTGGTGGTTTTTGATTGCCATCATCTCAGCTCTAAACATAAACGTTTCCTTAAAAACTATCAGGCGGCCGGGTATATATATTTAAAACAGATCAATGAGTTGGCTGTTTGTATTAACCAGTTGTTAACCGATAATCCGCCGGTTAGTTCACCGTTGGACAATTTAAAAGTTATAGAAGGGTTAAGAACGATACTATGAAGATACTGCAGATATTACCGGAACTTAATGTGGGCGGCGTGGAAACCGGCACTTTGGATCTCTCAAAATACCTGGTGCGTCTGGGGCATAAATCGGTCGTGGTTTCAGCCGGAGGAGCTTTGGTTAAAGATCTGGAAGCCGCCGGAGCAAAACACTACAGTCTGGCGGTAAATAAAAAATCGATTATTTCAATGTATAAAATGATCCCGAAATTAGCGGAGATAATCAAACAAGAAGAAATCGAAATTGTGCACGCCCGTTCCAGGGTGCCGGCCTGGATTGCTTATTTTGCCTGCCGCCGGACTAAAGCCATTCTGATCACTACCTGTCACGGTTATTATAAAAAACATTTTTTCAGCCTGGTAATGGGGTGGGCTAAAAGAGTGATTGTTTTGAGTAATGTGATCGCCAGACATATGATTGAAGATTTTTCTGTGCCGCATGAACGGATCAAACTGGTGCCGCGCAGCGTGGATTTAGAAAAATTTAAATACCATGACCCGGCCGCTAAAAGAAAAGAAGATTTTAATATCGGCATTATCGGCAGGATTACTCCTTTAAAAGGACATCTGTATTTTATTAAGGCGATGGCGCGGATCGCCAGATTAGTCCCGCGTTTAAAGATCTGGATTGTCGGGGATGCTCCTGCTTCCAAGGATGCGTATAAAGAAGAACTGCAAATTTTAGTGCGCCGGTTGGGGCTGTGGCACTGCACGGAGTTTTTGGGTACACAGCGGGATATTCCCGGAATACTGGAGCATTTGGATCTAGTGGTTTTGGCTACTACCACTCATGAGGCTTTCGGCCGGGTGGTGGTAGAGGCGCAGGCCTGCGGCGTTCCGGTTGTGGCGACTAAAGTCGGAGGGGTGATCGA
Organism: Candidatus Omnitrophota bacterium; assembly: GCA_035402765.1. Taxonomy (GTDB): domain Bacteria; phylum Omnitrophota; class Gorgyraeia; order Gygaellales; family Profunditerraquicolaceae; genus UBA6249. The sequence goes on along the minus strand of DAONDX010000001.1, from coordinate 109,022 downwards.
TATTATCGAAGACGGCAAAAACGGGCTTTTAGTGCCTCCGGCGGATGCCAAAAGCATGGCGGAGGCGGCGATGCGTATCTACAAAGACGCGCAATTTGCCAAGGAGCTGGCTGAAAATGCTTACGCTAAAGTTAAAGAAAAATACAATGTGGAGTTGATGGTTAAAAATACTTTGGAGGTTTACCGCGAGGCCTTAAATAATTTTAAGATCTTGATCATCAAACTTAGTTCGCTGGGTGATGTGATCCTTTCTACGGCTGCGCTGCGGGCCATCCGGCAAAAGTTTCCGCAAGACAATTATAAGATCAGTTTTCTGGTCGGTGAAGAATCCAAAGATATCCTCTTAAGGTGCCCGCAGATTGATGAATTGCTGGTCTGTGACCTAAAAAATAAAGATAAAGGGGCCAAAGGATTATGGGGAATAGGCCGGGTGCTTAGAAAAAAGAATTTTGACCTGGTCATTGATCTGCAGAACAGCCGCTCTAGCCATATCCTGGCTTATTTAAGCGGCTCTCTTAACCGCTACGGGTATAATAATAAAAAGTTTTCTTTTCTGCTGAATCACTCCATTCTCGACCAGCATCCGCAGATCGATCCGATAACGCATCAATTTAGGATATTAAAGATGCTGGGAATCGACCTTTTGAACAATTCTTTGGAGCTTTGGCCGTCAGCTGAAGACCAAAAAACGGTAGATGAACTTTTTAACGCTCAATGGTTAAGCCAGGCGCAGAAAGTAGTGGGAATTAATATCAGCGCTTCCAAAAGATGGAATACTAAGCTGTGGCCGATGGAATATTTGATCGTTTTGTGCGAAGAATTGGGGTTAAAAGATATCCGAGTAGTTATTACCGGTACGCAGGAGGATCAAGCGCTGGCCAATATGTTGATCAATTCTTTAAAAAACACCAAAGTGATCAATGCCTGCGGAAAGACTAATATTAATGAGCTGGCGGTATTGATTAAAAAATGCCAGGTTTTTATTTCCGCGGATTCTTCGCCTTTACATATCGCCTCGGCGGTCGGCACACCCTTTATCGCTTTGTTCGGCCCGACGGATAGCCGCCGGCACCTGCCGCCCGGCAAGAATTATATCGTGCTTAATAAACAGCTGCCTTGCAGCCCCTGCTATAAAAGCAAGTGCCGCACTAAGCGTTGCATGGTGCAGATTAGCCCGGCGGAAGTATTTGAAGCGGTAATGAAGTTATTAAAATAAGTCCGGCGCTGGCTTGATATTAAATATTTGAAGCGGCGGGGTTAAAAATGAATGCAGCATAAGGAGAAGATCAGGGGTGAATATACTTTTTATCGCCAATCATCTTAACGTCGGAGGGATTTCCAGCTACCTGTTGACTTTAGCCTCAGGGTTAAAACAAAAAGGCCACCGGGTTTATCTGGTTTCCAGCGGCGGAGAATTAGAAGATAAATTTATACGGGCCGGAATCATACTTTTAAAAGCGCCCTTAAACACCAAGAGTGAGATCAGCCCAAAAATATTTTTTAGTTTTTGGAAATTAAAAAAGATTATCCGGAATTTAAAGATTGATTTAATTCATTCGCATAGCCGCACCACGCAGGTTTTAGGTGAGTTATTGGGCAGGGTTTCGGCCAAACCGCATATTTTTACCTGCCATGGTTTTTTTAAGTCCAGATTATCGCGCCGGTTTTTTGGCGGCTGGGGGCAGAAAGTAATTGCGATCAGTCTGCAGGTAAAAGAACATCTGGTGGTTGATTTCAAACTTGATGAAAAACTAATCAGCATTATCCATAACGGTATTGATACTAAAAATTTCGGCGATTTTTCAAACCGGGATAATTTGCGCCGGCAATTGTCAGAGGGGGCGGATTTTTTAGTCGGGATTATCGCCCGGCTGTCCGATGTTAAAGGGCATACTTATCTTATTGCTGCCATGCAGGAAGTAATAAAAAATTTTCCGAAAACCAAGTTATTAATTATCGGCCAGGGAAAGACCCGGGAGGTTTTAATTAAAGAAACCCGGGATTTGGGCTTGGAGAGCAGTATTGTGTTTATCCCGGAGGCTAAAGATACTAAAGTTCTGCTGGCCGCCATGGATATTTTTGTGATGCCTTCATTACAGGAAGGGCTGGGGCTGGCTTTGATGGAGGCGATGGCGCAGGGTTTGGCGGTAGTAGGCTCAGAGGTAGGCGGAATTAAAACATTAATTGAAGATAAGGTTAACGGTTTATTAGTTCCTCCGGCCAACGCGCCGGCTTTAGCTGAAGCGATGATTGTTTTACTAAAATCTCCTCAATTACGCATGAGCCTGGGGCTGCGGGCCCGGGAATTCATCGCTGCTAATTTTTCTCAGGAAGAAATGGTTGATAAAACAGAAATTGTTTATCAGCAGGTTTTAGCAGGCCCCCGGAACTGATTGGTATTGCTCCGGTGTCCTCCAGACAGATAGGAATATCGATGAGTCAAAATCTAAAAGCTAAACGCATCCTGGTTTTTAATGTTAATTGGCTGGGGGATGTTTTATTTTCAACGGCTACCATTAGAAACATCCGCAGGAATTACCCGGACAGTTTTCTGGCCTGCGTAATCCCCAGCCGGTGTTATCCGATATTAAAAGGCAATCCGTATTTAGATGAAGTGATTATTTTCGACGAAAAAGACCGGCACCGGGGGATGTTGGAGAAACTCCATTTTGTCAGTCTGCTTAAAAAACGAAAATTCGACACGGTATTTTTGCTGCATCGGTCTTTTAGCCGCGCGTTGATCTGCCGGCTGGCCGGGATTAAACAGAGGATCGGCCACTATACCAGAAAACGCGGATTCCTTTTGACTAAAAAGATCATTCCTCCCGCAAGAGATTCCCTGCACCGCATTGATTATTATCTGGATGTGATCGAAAAATCCGGGCTGCGGGTAGAAGACAGGTATTTAGATTTTTACTTTACTCCTGCCGATCAGGAAGAGGTGGATAATTTCTTCAAAAAGAATTTAATCCTGCCGCAGGATTTTGTGGTGGCGATCAATCCCGGAGGCAATTGGATGCCTAAGCGCTGGCCGCCGGATTACTGGGCGCGTTTAGCGGATAAATTGATCAGCCTTACCGGTGTCAAGGTAATTATTACCGGCAGTATTTCCGATTTACTGCTGGCCGGTAAAATTAAAGAAGCGATGCGCCAAGTGCCGTTAATTGCCTGCGGGGTTTTTAATATTAAACAGTTAGGGGCCCTGTCCAAAAAAGTAGATTTGTTTATTACTGCCGACACCGGCCCATTGCATATTGCCAATGCCGTGGGAGCTAAAAAAATAATTGCTCTTTTCGGGCCGACCGCCCAAAACGTTACCGGGCCATATCCGCCTGTAAATGTGGTGGTTTTACAAAAGTCTGCCGGCTGCCGCATACCCTGTTATAAAGTTCAGTGTCCGGATAACCGTTGTATGCAGGCAATTACCCCGGATGATGTTTTAGCGCAAGTAAAAGAAATCCTTAAAAAATGAAGATCCTTTTTATTACTTTAAGCAATATCGGTGATTGTATTTTGACCCTGCCGGTCTTAGATGCCCTGCGGAAAAAATACCCGGAGGCGCAAATCAGCTGCCTGGTACCGGCGCGGCCCCGGGAAATTTTTGCTAATAATCCGGGCATTTGCGAGGTAATTGTTTTTGATAAGCAAGCCAGTTTAGGCCAAAAAATAAAATTGTTCCAGGCTTTAAGTAAAAATAATTTTGACCTGGTGGTGGATTTACGTAACAGCTTATTTGGGGCTTTCCTGCCGGTTAGGAAACGCAGCCTGCTTTTTCCGTTTTTACGCCGGATTCCCGCCGGAATCAAGCATATGAAGGACAAGCATCTTTTTTGGGCTAATCTTTGGGATGATCACCGGGATAATCCCCAAACCCGGTCATTGAACATTTCCCGCCAGGATGCCGATTATGTTGACCGGGTTTTAAATCAGCACAATTTGCAGGATACTTTTAAATTGATCGTAGTAGCTCCGGGTGCCCGAAGTCATACTAAATGCTGGGATAAACAATATTTCAGTCAACTTTGCCGCCGGTTAGTTAATGATGGCTATCGGATAATCCTGGTCGGTGATCAGTTTGACCAGCCGGTATGCGATTATCTGGCGCAGGATAACCAAGGAGATGCAAGAATTATTAATCTTTGCGCTAAAACTAATTTCGCCCAATTGGGGTATTTACTTAAAAAAGCGCTGGTTTTAATTACTAATGATAGCGCGGTTATGCATTTAGCCAGTTATTTGAATGTGCCGGTCGTTGCTGTTTTCGGGCCGACGGATGAAAATAAATACGGCCCCTGGTCGCAAAATTGCCGGGTGGTTAAAAAAGATATTTTCTGCCGGCCTTGCGCAAAAGCGCAATGCCGTTTTGGCAGTTTAGCCTGCTTGATTTCCATTAAACCGGAGGATGTTTTAAAACAGGTAAAACTTATCCTGGAAAATAAAAGCCAGGGGCATCTTTTAAATAATCCAGGCCGCAAAAATGAAAATTTCGCTTTTAAAAGAATCCTGGTGAGCCGTACCGACCGTTTAGGGGACGTGCTTTTATCTACCCCGGTCATTAAGGCCTTAAGGAGAGAATTCCCTCAAAGTTATATCTCGATGCTGGTTTCTCCTTATACCAAAGAAGTCCTGGAGGGTAATCCGGATTTAGATGAGATAATCACTTTGGATAAAAACCAAGGCTGGCTGGCCGGGTTTAAGTTTGCCGATTTTTTAAGAAAAAAGAAATTTGATTTAGCGATAGTATTGCATCCGACTACCCGGGTGCATTTATTAATTTTTCTAGCCCGGATTCCTAAACGTTTAGGTTATGACCGTAAGCTCGGCTTTCTGCTTACCGACAGACTAAAGCATGCCAAACAACTCGGAGAGAAGCATGAATCAGAATATGCTTTGGATTTAGTAAGATATTTAGGCATTGATCCTATCGATAAAAACTTGTGCATGCCGATAAGAACAGAATCTGAAAAATGGGTGGAGGATTTGTTCAGCCGGGCTGAAATTAAGCCCCAGGATAAATTGTTGGTAATTCATCCGGCAGCCAGTTGTCCTTCCAGGATTTGGCCGGGGGAGAGGTTTGCCGAAGTCGCCGATTGCCTTGCCCGGCAGTACGGTTTTAAAGTAATAATCGTTTCTTCCCCCGGGGATGTCCAAAAGGCGAAGGCAGTGGCAGGAAATATGCATGTTCCAGTATTGAACCTGGCCGGTGAGACCAATATCAGCCAATTAGCCAGTTTATTAAGAAGAAGTCACTTATTTATTTCTACGGATTCCGGTCCGATGCATGTGGCTACAACTTTTGGCGTGCCGGTAATTACAATCTTCGGGCGTAATCAGGCCGGATTAAGCCCGCAGCGTTGGGGCCCGCTGGGTGAAAAAAAACGGATTTTGCATAAAACTGTAGGTTGCACTGTTTGCCTGGCGCATAATTGCCGGAAAGATTTTGCCTGTCTTAAGGCTACGACAGTTGCAGATGTACTCAACGCAGCCAGGGAGCTTTTACTCTAATCTAGCCGCGCCTGTTGGCTTACGTTTACCGGGACTGCGCTGGATAAAAGCTTAAAGGTGCTTGATTTAGCTTTAAAATATGCTACAATTATTCCCTATGATTAATTTAAAGAAAATAAAAAGATATTCGATTAAAAAACGTTTAAGTAAGGTCAAACAAGGGGATTTTGCGACTAAACCCGTTAAATCCAGAAGTTTTTGCTCTTTTTTGGATTCCTTACCTGATATTTTAAAGGCCCAAGATTTACGCCGGATTTCTTCCGATATTGTTTCGGCGCATAAGAAGAAAAAAGGGGTGATTTTGATGGCCGGGGCCCATGTGATCAAGTGCGGGCTTAATCCGGTATTGATCGAGCTTTTGGAAAAAAAAGTAATTACCTGTATCTGCCTCAATGGCGCCGGGATTATTCATGATTTTGAAATTGCTTTTCAAGGGCAAACCTCTGAAGATGTAGGCGTTAATCTGAAAGACGGTAAATTCGGGATGGGAATTGAGACCGCGGATTTTATAAATTCCGCGGTTAAGGATGGGGTGGGGGTGGGTTTTGGTTTAGGTTATGCCGTGGCTAACCGGATGGCTACAGCGGAATTGAAACATAAAAATTTAAGCCTGATTTATAATGCTTACCTACATAAGGTGCCGGTCTGTGTTTTTGTGGGGATCGGTACGGATATTATCCATCAGCATCCTTCCTTCGACGCTGCTGCAACGGGCCAAGGCGCATTACGGGATTTCCATATTTTGGTAGAAAATATCCGTTCGATTAATCAGGGAGGGGTGGTTTTAAATTTTGGTTCGGCGGTATTATTGCCGGAAGTGTTTTTAAAGGCGTTGAATCTGGCCCGTAATTTAGGAAATAAAGTTAAAAATTTTACTTCCGCAAATTTTGATATGATTTATCAGTATCGCGCAGCGCAAAATGTGGTCAGCCGGCCCACCTCTTCAGGAGGGCAAGGTTATTATATTATCGGCCATCATGAGATCATGCTGCCGCTTTTAGCACAGAGCGTAATTGAGAAGATATGATCTTGCCTGTTTTATCTTTAGAGATAAGCGTGGAATAAAATTAGTAAATTAGCAGAAGGCGCAAGATGAAAAACCTGAAAAAAATAATCAAAAAATTCAATCAGGCAAAGATCCTGGTGGTCGGCGATCTGATTCTCGACCAGCATATTTGGGGTGATGTTGAAAGAATTTCTCCGGAAGCGCCGGTGCCGATCGTTTGGGCCAAAAGAAGGACGTATGTGCCCGGGGGAGCGGCTAATGTGGCTTATAATATCAGCGCTTTAGGCGCGCAGGTCTGCCTATGCGGGGTATTGGGCGATCGTCAAGATCCTGCTACGGAAAAATTTCAGTCTGAAGCTAAAAAACTGAGTATTGATACTAAAGGTGTATTTTTCGAAGCAGGCCGCAAGACAACTCTTAAGACCAGGATTATTGCCGGCCATCAGCAGGTGGTAAGAGTGGATTGGGAAGATGTGCATAATATTTCCCCGGTTATCAAGAGAAGAATCTTTAAATTTATCGGCGATAATATAAAAAAATTTGATGCAGTGATTATTGAAGATTACGGCAAAGGGCTTCTTGATCGTGAATTAACCGCAGCTATTATCAAGCAGGCCAAATACCATAAGAAGATAGTCACGGTTGATCCGAAAGAGAATAATTTTGATTGTTATCAGCATGCTACCTGTATTACCCCTAACCGGAAAGAAGCTCAGAATGCTATCCGGTTCCTGAAGATGAACGACCGGGGCAATCAGTTTAAAATTTATAAAGAGACTTTGTATATGGATAACGATATTATCAAAGCAGGAGAGGCAATCTTGGAATATTTGCATTTAGAAAGCCTGCTCATCACCCTTGGTGAAAATGGAATGTGGCTTTTTGAGCAAGGGAAAAATAAGTGTATTCCTACCGTGGCGCAAAAGGTTTTTGATGTGTCGGGGGCCGGGGATACGGTAATCAGTTGTTTTACTCTTGCTCTTTGCGCGAAGGCTTCGAAATTTGAGGCAGCCAGTATCGCTAATTATGCCGCCGGAATCGTGGTAGGCAAATTGGGTACGGCGGTCACCAATGTGAAAGAACTTTTAGAGAGGATTAAATAGCATGGATGTTATCGGGGTTATTCCGGCCAGGTATTCATCGACCAGATTCGCCGGCAAGGTTTTAGCCGATATTTGCGGCAAGCCTATGTTACAGCATGTTTGGGAGAGGGCTAAACAATCCCGCATGCTGGATGATTTGATCATTGCTTGCGATAACGAGATCATTCTTAAAGCGGCGGAAGGATTTGGCGCCCAAGCCGTAATGACCTCTAAATCCCATACCTGCGGTACGGACCGGATCAGCGAGGTGGTTAATCCTTTAGATGTAAAAGTGATTATTAATATTCAGGCAGATGAGCCTTTGATCCATCCGATGATGATTGATTCCGTTGCCCGGGCATTGTTGGAAGATAAAATGCTGAATATGGCGACATTGATGAAAAAGATCGATGATGTCTTGGAATTGCTTGATCCGAACGTGGTAAAAGTCGTCGTAGATAAGAACAATTTTGCTTTGTATTTTTCGCGCGCCCCGATCCCATATCTGGCGCCAAATGCCGAGATTGATCAGGTGACTTATTATAAGCATATCGGTCTTTATGGTTATACTAAAGATTTTCTCTTTACTTATAAAAATCTTCCCGTTTCGAATTTGGAAAAAACGGAGAAATTAGAACAGCTGCGCGTTTTGGCGGAAGGTTTTAGAATTAAAGTAATCCAGACGCAGTTTGATACTGTCGGTGTGGATACTCCCGGTGATTTAGAGAAAGTTTTGTGGCGTTTAAAAAAGGGGACAACTGATGCATCAAGTTAATGTCGGTAAGATAAAATTTGGCGATGGCCATTCGCTGGTGTTGATCGCCGGGCCTTGCGCAATCGAGTCGGAAAGTTCTTGCCTGGAGGCGGCGGGCAGGCTTAAAAATATCGCCGCGCGTTTAGAAGTGCCGTTTATATTTAAATCAAGCTTTGATAAGGCCAACCGGCTTTCCGTAGGCTCTTACCGCGGGCCGGGGATAAAGAAAGGCCTGGAAATTTTAAAGAAGGTTAAAACTAAATTTAAGCTTCCGATTTTAAGCGATGTGCATTGTGTAAAAGATGTTTTGCCGGCTGCGCAAGTACTGGATATTATTCAGATCCCGGCATTTTTATGCCGCCAGACGGATCTGATTTTGGCTGCCGCCAGGACGGGTAAAGTCGTAAATATTAAAAAAGGCCAGTTCCTTGCCCCCTGGGATATGCTGCCGATAATTAAAAAGGTAGAAAGCGCCGGCAACAAGCAAATTCTCATTACTGAACGCGGAGCAAGCTTCGGGTATAACAATTTAGTTACGGATTTCAGGAGCTTGGCGATTATGCGTAATTTCGGGTATCCGGTAATTTATGACGCTACGCACAGCGTGCAGCTTCCCGGAGGCCAGGGGGGATGTTCGGGAGGGCAGACGGAGTTTGTCGGCGGATTATCCCGGGCAGCGGTGGCTTTTGGCTGCGACGGTTTATTTTTAGAGGTGCATGCTAATCCTAAAATCGCTCTTTGTGACGGAGCCAATATGATTAACTTTAAAGAATTGGAAGATCTCTTAAAACAAGTTAAAAAGATCAGGCAGGCGCTATGAATATCAATGTGATCAAGCGGGCAAAAGAGGTTTTGGAAATCGAGGCGCAGGCGGTACGGTTATTAAAGGGGCGTCTGGGCAAAGGTTTTATTAAAGCCGTAGAGATGGTCTCAAAGAGTAAAGGCAGGGTGGTCGTCAGCGGAATGGGGAAGACCGGAATTATCGCGCAAAAGTTTTCCGCTACTCTTGCTTCTACGGGGACGCCAAGTTTATTTCTGCATACCGCCGAAGCCATTCACGGTGATTTAGGTAAAGTTACCAGCGAAGATGTTGTGATCATTCTTTCTAATAGCGGCTCGACAGCCGAGATGAAGCAGCTTTTACCGATACTTAAGAAGATCGGCGCGCCGATCATTTCGCTTACCGGAAATCTTAAATCGGTATTGGCTAAGTACAGCGATGTCGTTTTGGATGTTTCCGTTAAAAAAGAGGCCTGTCCATTAGGCTTGGCTCCTACGGCTTCGACTACCGCAACTTTAGCTATGGCGGATGCTTTAGCAGTATGTTTGCTGGAGCGCAAAGGTTTTAAGGAGAAAGATTTTGCTTTTTTCCATCCCGGAGGGGCTTTAGGCCGGCGGCTGCTTTTAAATGTTCAGGATATCATGCGCCAGGGACAAGCTAACGCGATTGTCCGCGAAGATAAATTGGTGGCGGAAGTTTTACTCGCGATCACCCGCGCCCGGACAGGTTCGGCGATTATCGTGGATAAAAACGGAAAATTAAAAGGCATTTTTACCGATGGAGATCTGCGCCGGCATTTGGCCAGTGATAAATATTTAACTAATCGTCCGGTTAAAGAAGTAATGACTAAGAACCCAACGGTGGTTAAAAAAGATATGCTGGCCGCCGAGGCGATGCGGATATTGCAAGCCAGAAAAATTGACGAAGTTCCGGTGGTAGATAAATTTAATCACCCGATAGGTTTGCTAGATGTGCAGGATCTGCTGAAGGCCGGATTAATTTAAAATTTAACTTTAAAAAAATGATGACCGAAGAATTAAATGCGCGTTTAAGAAAGATTAAACTGCTCCTCTTGGATGTAGACGGAGTTTTGACTGACGGCAGGATCATTTATGATTCGCGCCTGCGGGATTCTAAATTTTTTGATGTGCATGACGGGCTGGGTGTTTTTTGTTTGCATAGAGCCGGGATTAATACGATTATTGTTACTGCCAAGAGTTCAAGATCGATTAAACCCCGGGCCAAAGATATGAAGGTGGTTGATGTCTTCGCCGGTATTTTTCCCAAGACCAAGGTTTTAGACAAAATTATTAAGAAATACAATATTCATCCGGATGAAATTTGTTTTGTCGGGGATGATTTGGTGGATTTGTCTTTGATGCGTAAGATTGGTCTGCCGATCGCGGTGGCGAACGCCTGCCGGGAGATAAAAGAATCTGCCGCTTACATTACCCAGGCTTACGGCGGACGGGGAGCAGTCAGGGAGGTTGCAGAATTAATTCTTAAATCGCAAGATAAGTGGAAAGATATTTTAAGTTTTTATGGCGCATAAAAAATTAATTTTAGTTTTCGCGTTCCTATTGCTTACCTGCGCTAATTTGCCAGCCGTGGAAGTTAAAGAAAAGATTGATCCGGCAGCTAAAACTGCCAAGGGGCCTGGTCAGCAGATCGAAGATTTTTCCCTTTCCGGATTCGGGGAGAAAGGGAAAAAAACCTGGGATCTGTCGGGAAAGTCGGCGGATATTCTAAACGAGGTGGTTAAGCTTAAGAAAGTAGTAGGCAATAATTATTCCGGCAAGGAGGCTGTTAATTTAACCGCGGATAACGGTGATTTTGACAAGAAAAGCGGTATTGTGCATTTGCAGGATAATGTCGTGATTACGACTGCCAGCGGAGCAAAGCTTACCACCGACACATTAGACTGGGACCGCAAACAACAGATCATCACTACTTTGGATAAGGTTAATTTAGCCCGGCAGGATATGAATCTTTCCGGCCAGGGCGCCCAGGGGCAAACCGCATTGAAACAAGTGGTGCTGGAAAAAAATGTGGTTTTGGATATCCAAACTACGGATAAAAAGGTGAACCAGAAAGAGAAGATTCAGATCACCTGCGATGGCCCGCTGGATGTGGATTACGAGAAAAATATTGCCATATTTAATAATAATGTTAAAGTAGAAAAGTCGGATATGACCATCTACAGCGATAAGATGCAGGTTTATTTTACCCCTAAAAAACAAGAAGATAAACCGGTTCCGGAACGCGCAGGGATCTCCAGCTCGATTAATAAAATTATTGCTTCAGGGAATGTGCGTATCTTGCGGGGGGAAAATATTTCTTATAGCCAGGAAGCGGTGTATACTGCTGCAGATAAAAAAATAACTTTAACCGGTAAGCCGCAGATAATTATTTATCAAACGGAGAATCTTGATGCAGCTTCTTGAAACTAAGGGTTTAGCTAAAACCTATGACGGCCGCCAGGTAGTTAAAGGCGTGGATATCACCGTTAAACGCGGAGAGATTGTGGGATTATTGGGCCCCAACGGCGCAGGAAAGACAACGACTTTTTATATGATCGTGGGGATTGTTTCGCCGAATAAAGGCACGATTGTTTTTGATAACCATGATATTACCAATATGGCCATCCATGAGCGGGCGCGTTTTGGCATCGGTTATTTAGCCCAGGAGCCTTCAATATTCCGCAAGCTGACGGTCGAAGAGAATATCAACGCGATCCTGGAAACTTTACCTCTCAACCGTCCGGAAAGAAAACGCCGGCTGGCTTCTTTGCTGGAAGAATTAAATATTGCGCATCTGGCGAAAAATAAAGCTTTTACTTTAAGCGGCGGTGAGAGAAGGCGTCTTGAGATTACCCGGGCTTTGGTTACCAATCCTTCTTTTATTCTTTTAGATGAACCATTTTCCGGAATCGATCCGATTGTGGTTAACGAAGCGCAGGAAATTATTAAGGAATTAAAAGCTAAAGGGCTGGGCATTTTATTGACTGACCATAATGTCCGGGAGACTTTGTCGATCACGGATCGGGCGTATTTAATTTCGGAGGGTTCGATCCTTATCGCTGGTACGGCGCATGACCTGATTAATCATCCGCAGGCCAGACAGGTTTATTTAGGTGAGAAGTTCAGGATGTAGGTAGAGTTTGTACAATTTCTTAGCAGACTAATTTAGACAGCGGCCGGGGCCGCGGGCAAACTCAAATAAAGCAGGTGAACGCCGGGCAGGAAGTTCTTTGTTAATTATTCAGCAATGTTGCGTATCAAAAGCATGCGGGAATCTTTCAGCATTTCGGCATATTCGACGGAATTAATTCGCAGACGTGGATTATGTAATATATACCAATACAACTTATGGCATACTTCGTTTTTCATAAGTTGTCTGCTCATTAAAGAAAGGGTAAAATGAAAACGGAAGTTAAGAAGTTAGATAGCACCAAATGTGAAATCAGCGTGGAAGTAAACGGGGAACAGGTTAAAAATAAATTTGAAGAGGTCTTTGCTTTAATTGCCAAAGAAGCCAAGGTCCCGGGGTTTCGTCCGGGGAAAGCGCCCCGTGACGTTCTGGAAAAGCATTATGCTTCCAGCGTGCATGAGCAAGTTTTAAAGGAGTTGGTCCCGGATGTTTACAACCAGGCCATCGCCGCGGAAAAACTTGATGTTATCGAACTGCCGCAGATCACCGATGTCAAACTTGACCGGGGGAGTCTTTCTTTTAAGGCGGTCGTAGAAGTTACCCCCGAGATTGCGGTTAAAAATTATAAAAATCAGACGATAAATTATAATACCGTTTCGGTTTCCAGTGACGAAGTAAAAAGGCAGATTGATTCCGTGAAAGAATCCCGAAAAGCCGAAAATCTGGATGATAAATTCGCCCGCTCGCTGGGGTATCCGGATTTAGCGGAATTAGAGAAAGCGGTAGAGCGGCAGATTTTTGTGACCAAAGAAAACCAGGAACGTCAGCGCATTGAAAATGAATTAATTGAAAATATAACCAAAGGGCTGGAATTTAAACTGCCGGCCGGGTTGGTGGAACGCCAGACTCAGGACATGCTCAGGCAGACTAAAATTGATTTAGCTATGAAAGGCTTGCCGCGGGATAAGATCGAAGAGCAGGAGAAATTGCTTTTGGAGGGAATTCAGCCGGAAGCCAAAAAACAGGTTAAGGTATATTTAATTTTATCTCAAATCGCCAAAAAAGAAAATATCGCGATTGATGATCATATGCCGCATAAAGTAATAGAATTCTTGCTCAGAGAAGCTAATTGGCAGCCAGTTTCTAAATAACGAGGGGAGGAATAATATGGAAAAGAAAATGCAGGTATTAGTTCCGATGGTTATTGAACAAACTACCCGCGGTTTTGAACGCGCCTACGATATTTACTCAAGGCTGCTTAAAGACCGGATTTTATTTATCGGCACTCCGATCGATGATTATGTCGCAAACTTAGTGATCGCCCAATTGCTCTTCCTGCAGATGGAGGATAAAGATAAAGATATCAATGTTTATATTAATTCACCCGGAGGTTCGGTTACCGCCGGCCTGGCGATCTACGATACCATGCAATTTATTAAATGCGATGTAGCTACTTATTGCGTAGGCCAAGCTGCCAGTATGGGCGCAGTTTTATTAGCGGCGGGAACTAAAGGAAAACGTTTTGTGCTGCCTAATTCCAGGGTAATGATCCACCAGCCTTGGGGCGGGGCGCAGGGAGCGGCCGCGGATATTTCGATCCAGGCTAAGGAAATTTTGAAATTGCGCGACCGGCTCAATGAAATCCTGGCACATCACACCGGTCAGACTTTAGAAAAGATCGAAAAGGATACTGACCGTGATTATTTTATGTCCGCTCAAGAAGCCAGGGATTATGGCTTGGTTGATGAAGTGATTATCAAAGAAGAAAAGAAGAAATAAAGCAGCACAGGCAAAGGAAATTAATAATTAATTACACAGATACACCCGGAGCTTAAATATAGTCGCCCGACGTTAATTGGAATTACGTCGGCGTGCGCTAGGCAGCGCAGCGCCGGTGTTATGTT
>DAONDX010000001.1:0-94740 GCA_035402765.1 Candidatus Omnitrophota bacterium | reverse complement strand
AATGAAAAAGGAATATTTGTTAACCCCGGGACCCACACCCCTGCCACCCCAAATAAGTTTAGCCATGGCTCGGCCGATCATTCATCACCGTACGCCTCAGTTTCAAGCGATCTTAAAAGAGGCAAGCGCCGGGTTAAAATGGGTGTTCCAGACGGCCAATGATGTTTATATTATTTCTTCTTCCGGAACCGGAGCCATGGAAGCAGCGGTAATCAATTTGCTTTCCAGCGGCGATACCGCCTTGGTTGTGCAAGGCGGAAAATTCGGGGAAAGATGGACGGAAATTTCCCAGGCTTATGGAATTATCCCTGAAGTGATCAATGTCGAATGGGGAACCGCAGTCGACCCGCAAGAAATAAGCAAAAGATTAAAAGCCAATCCCAAGATCAAGGCAGTATTTACGACATTATGCGAAACTTCTACCGGCGTGGATAATGATATTCAGGCGATTGCCGCGGTGGTTAAAGAGACCCCGGCGGTTTTGGTTGTAGATGCGATCAGCGGATTAGGCGCGGTGGACTTAAAAACTGATGCCTGGGGGGTAGATGTAGTAGTTTCCGGGTCACAGAAAGGTTTAATGCTGCCTCCGGGATTAGGTTTGATCTGTGTTAGCCCGAAAGCCTGGAAATTAGTTGAGGCTTCTAAAAGCAGCCGCTACTATCTGGATTTGAGGAAAGCTAAAAAGGCCCTGGATAAAAATGATACACCATTCACTTCCTCGATTACTTTGATTATTGCTTTGAACGAAGCTTTAAAAATAATGCAGCAGGATGGTTTAGAGTATATATTTAAGCGTCATCGGGCGATGGCTGATGCTACGCGCGCCGCCATGAAAGCTTTAGGTTTAGAATTATTTGCTCCTACGGCAGCTTCCGACGGAGTAACCGCAGCTAAAGTCCCCGCCAGCGTAGATGGCGAGAAATTAGTTAAGACTATGCGTGATACTTACGGGGTAACGATTGCCGGCGGTCAGGCTGAACTTAAAGGCAAGGTTATCCGCATCGCGCATATGGGTTATATTGCCGAATCTGATATTATTATGGGGATCAGTTGTCTGGAAAAAGTGCTTACGCAGATGGGTTATAAATTTACACTAGGCGCTGGAGTTAAGGCAGCTGAAGAGGTATTTTTAAAATAACACTCCGCGTTTATCATGAATTGCGCGGGCATGCCCTTGCGGGCAAGGAGTTGGTAAGATGATTAAAGTTCTCGTTAGTGATGCGTTAAGTCAGAAGGGGTTAAAAGTATTTACGGATGCCAGTGAGCTGGCGGTGGATGTAAAAACAGATTTAAAACCGGAAGCGCTTAAAGAGATAATTAAGGATTACGATGCTTTGGTTGTGCGCAGCGCAACTAAAGTGACTAAGGAAGTAATTCAGGCCGCGGGCAAACTTAAGGTGATTGGCCGGGCCGGGGTAGGTTTAGATAACGTGGATTTGGAAGCGGCGACGGCCAAAGGGATTATCGTGATGAATACCCCGGCGGGCAATACTATTTCTACCGCCGAGCATACTTTTAGTATGATCTTGACCATGTCCAGGAATATTGCCCAAGCCAATGCTTCAATGAAAAAAGGGGAGTGGAAGCGTTCTAAATTCATGGGGGTAGAGCTATACAGCAAAGTTTTAGGTATTGTGGGATTCGGCCGGATTGGTTCTGAGGTCGCTAAGCGTGCTTTATCCTTCGGGATGAAAGTTTTAGCGTACGATCCTTTTTTATCGGCGCAGGTAGCTGAAGATATCGGAGTGCAGGTGGCTGAACTTAAAAAAGTTCTGCAGGAGTCTGATTATATTACTGTGCATACTCCTTTAACCGATGAGACGCGCCATTTGATTTCGGATAAGGAATTCGGCATGATGAAAAAAAATGTCCGCTTGGTTAATTGCGCCCGCGGGGGGATCATTGACGAGGTGGCTTTGGTTAAAGCGGTAAAAGAGGGTAAAGTTGCCGGTGCGGCTCTGGATGTTTTTGAAAATGAACCGCTCTCTGCCGACAATGATCTTTTAAAACTGGATAATGTGATTACTACTCCGCATCTGGGAGCTTCGACTGAAGAGGCGCAGGTCAATGTGGCCATCGAGGTCGCCGAGATTGTGCGCGACGCGCTCTTAGGCAAAGGTATCCGTAATGCCGCCAATTATCCTTGTTTAGATGCCGAGACTTCCAAGATCCTTACTCCCTATATTAATTTAGGGGAAAAATTAGGCATGTTTGCCGCGCAATTAGTCGAAGGCAGATTTCAGGAGATGGCCATAACTTACAGCGGGCAGATCACTAAATACAATTTAACCCCGGTGACCATGGCTTTAGTTAAGGGCCTGCTCACTCCGATATTAAAGGAAACCGTTAATTTTGTTAACGGGGTATCTTTACTTAAGGAGCGGGGAATAAAACTGCTGGAGTCAAAATCCGGCCAGGAAGGCGAATTTGTAAATCTTGTTCAATTAGAGATTAAAACCGATAAGGAAACTAAATCGATTTTAGGAACTCTCTCCGGGAATAAACAGCCGCGGATCGTCAAGATCGATGATTATTATTTAGATCTTTATCCGGTTGGAGAAATGATTTTTATCCGCAATCTGGATAAACCGGGTTTGATCGGCAGCCTCGGTACATTAATGGGTAAAAACCGTATCAATATTGCCGCGATGGCCCTGGGCCGCAATAAGCCCGGCGATAAAGCGATTAGCGTCTGGAGTGTGGATAAGCAGGTTAACGCGGAGATGCTGGATAAGATTAAGGAACTGGAAAATATTCTTACCGTTAAAATAATTAGGACGTGAGAAATATTAAAAATATTATAGTTATTTTTAGTTTCTTTTTTTTCGGGATTAGTGTTTTGTGCGCCGAAGAAGTTACGGTTGTGTATAGCGGCCAGACGCATAGCATGCTTTATCCCTGCAGCTGCCCAATTGCGCAAGACGGGGGGATCGCCCGCCGCGGAACTTTGATCAAGCAATTAAGGAAAAAATCCCCGGATCTTTTGCTTTTGGATTGCGGCAGCTTTACCGCCGGCGGACTGATGGATGAATATACTCAGAATGCCCAGTTAGATTTACAGCGGTCGGAAGTTAATTACCGGGCTTTGGAGCTTATGCATTATGATGCCGTCGGAATCAGCCCGGATGAATTTAATTTTGGGCGGGAGTTTTTCTTAAAAAATGCTAAAAAGAGTAAACCGGCTTTCTTAAGCGTTAATTTAGATAGTGATAAAGTTGTTCCTTATATAATTAAAAATAGCGGTACGACGAAGATCGCGATTGTGGGTTTGACCGGTTTATTGGCCAGCCAGCGGGCGGAAGGATTAAAAATCAGCCCTCCGGACAAGCTGGTTAGCGCGCTGGTTGACCGCCTAAAGAATGAAGGAACACAGATCATTATCCTGTTGAGCACTCAAGGAGAAATCCGGGATCTAAAATTAATCGCCCAAACCAAAGGGATTGATATCGTTTTTGTCGGATACCAACCGAAAAAAGAAGAAGCCATCACTAAAGTAGATTCGACTTTTTTCGTACGTCCCGCCTGGCAGGGGCGTAAACTGGGAAAATTAACTTTAAAAATAGAGGCCGGCAAACTTATCGATTGCAAGTTAGATGAGCTGGTAATCTCCGAAAAACTTAGTGATGATCCTGAAATTACCGCGATCTTGCCGCGCTGTTACTCCGACGTCAATTGTAAACAAGGGGGGCTAACGGGAAGCTGTCAAAATCCCGGCACATTAAATGCTAATTGTTCATTTACCCGTCCTAATCCGGTTAATTTATTTGTGATTAATGTAAATAATTGCGTTACTTGCGATGCTGAGTCGGTAATTGATCTGTTGAAAAAGAAGTTTCCCGGATTAACGGTTAAAATTTTAGATTATCCGGGCCAGGCGGCGAAAAAAATGATCAAAGATTTAGGGTTGGAAACTTTGCCGGCGTACATTTTCACAAAGTCGGTTGAAAAAGAAGAGATCTTTGATAGCTTTAAAAAAGATTTGAGCCTGATCAATGATTTTTATGTATATAAACCGCAAGCCAGCGGTATCTCATATTTTTTGAATCAAAAGACGGAAAAAGGGAGCTTCGATTTATTTTTTAGTATTTTCGAAAAAGATGCCGCCCTTCTGTTAACTACGCTGCGGGAATTCAACCCGGGTTTACATTTTCTGGCTGTGGAAAAAGATGAAGGATTTGACGCGAAAAACGGTATTGCTGAAGTGGAAGAATATTTACGGGCCGGATGCGTGCAAAAATATTACCCGGAAAAATTTTGGGATTATTTGATCTGCCGGGCTAAAAATATCGGCAGCTCTTATTGGGAGGATTGTCTGGGAGAGTCTGATGTTTCAAAGATCAGAAGTTGTGCCAGAGGGCAGGAGGGAATCGGACTGCTGCGCGGGATCACCAGCTTAAATAAAAAGCTGCAGATTTCTTCCGGACCCAGCTATCTTTTAAATAACCAGGAAATTTTTGCTTCGCGCGGAGTACCGGCTAAAGAAGATATTAAAAAAATATTAAAGAGATAGAAATCCATAATAAATTACAAAGGTAAATGAGGTGACTATGACAAATAAACCAAAGATCTATCTATTGGATGTGACTAACCGGGACGGGGTGCAGACTTCCAGGATCTGCCTGTCAAAACTGCAAAAAACGATGATCAACTGGTATCTTGATCAGATGGGCGTTTTTCAGTCGGAGTTTGGCTTTCCGCTTACCCGCCATGAAACAAATTATTTAAACGCCAATTTGGAATTAGCCAAGCGGGGATGTTTTTCCAGGATCCGGTTAAGCGGCTGGCTGCGGGCGACTAAAGATGACGTAAAAGCGGCTTTCAAGCTGGTGCCGCATTTAAAATACCTGAATCTTTCCATTTCTACCAGTGATCAAATGATCGTGCATAAATTTAAAGGTAAGCTCGATCATCAGAGCGTGATTAAAGAGATGCAGGAGGCAGTGGCTGAAGCAAAAAAAATAGGGGCAGCCGGAGTGGGTGTAAATGCCGAAGATGCTTCGCGTACGAATTTAGATTATTTGATTGAATTCGGGCTTAAAGCCCGTGCCGCCGGCGCCGACCGGATCCGTTATTGCGATACTCTAGGGTGTGACACCCCGTTTAGTATCTATGAAAGAATAAAATTACTCGCGGAAAAAGTGCAACTTCCCATCGAGGTGCACTGCCACAATGATTTGGGATTAGTGGTCGCTAACTCGATTGCCGGTGCCCGGGCAGCCAGCGACGCGGGGCAGGATTCTTATATTAACACCTGTGTAAACGGAATGGGGGAGCGGGCAGGGAATGCGGACCTGGTTTCGGTAATTTTAGCCATTAAATACGGGCAGGGGATGTCGGGTTATTGCCTGGATGAAAAAATAAATTTAAAAATGGCTTGGAAGATCTGTAAGTATGCTTCATATGCTTTTGGCGTTCCGATCCCGATTAACCAGCCGGGTGTAGGGGCTAATGCTTTCGCCCATGAATCGGGAATCCATGCCGACGGAGCTTTGAAAGACCGGCGTAATTATGAGCTTTATGATTTTGAAGAGTTAGGCCGCGGGGAACCGGAAATAATTGAAACCGGACGCAAGATTACTGCCGGGGAATACTCCGGGATCAAAGGTTTCCGCAATGTTTATGAAAAATTAGAGGTGCCTTTTAAAGATGATGCAGAAGCTACGCGGATTTTGGAATTAGTCCGCTATGCGAATGTGCATAATCAAAAGCCTTTAGTCGATGATGAGTTGAACTTTATTGCTAAATATCCGGATATTGCGCATGAGATATTTACGATGACGCCGTAATATTTGGTCTAGCCATTGGATATAGCGCCGGGACGTAGAATTTTACGTCTCTACATTGAGATTCTGTAAGTTAACCAAAAGGATAAAATGAATATCGTTTTAGTAGGCATGCAATGGGGAGATGAAGGCAAGGGTAAAGTAATCGATATCCTTTCTCAAAAGGTAGACTGCATCGTGCGTTACCAGGGCGGTAATAATGCCGGCCATACGGTAGTGGTAGGCGATAAGCAGTATATTTTTCACTTGATTCCATCCGGAATATTGCACCCGGGAAAAATGTGTTGTATTGGCAACGGCGTCGTGGTTGATCCCTCAGTGCTTTTAGGCGAACTTGATGACCTGCGTAAAAATGGGATTGATTTTAGCCGGCGTTTTAAAATCTCAACTTTAGCGCATTTAATTATGCCGTATCATAAAAACTTAGATCAGCTGCGTGAAACCAAGAGGAAGAATAAGATCGGCACTACCGGACGCGGTATCGGTCCTTGTTATGCGGATAAGATCAACCGCTGCGGCATCCGGATGGTGGATTTATTGAATCCGGAGATATTGAGGGATAAGCTCAGGGATAATCTTAAAGAGAAAAATGAGATATTTAAGAAAGTTTATCAACATCCGGGTTTCAGCTTTCCGAAAATCTATAAAGAATATTTGGCTTATGGTAAGTTATTTGCTCCTTACATTTGCAATACCGCCTTATTATTGAATAAGGCGATCTTGGCAAAGAAGGATATCCTGCTGGAAGGGGCGCAGGGGACATTTCTGGATATTGATTTCGGCACCTATCCTTTTGTTACTTCTTCGTCGACCATTTCAGGAGGCGCTTGTATCGGTACCGGGATATCCCCGGATAAGATTGATAAAGTTGTCGGTGTCTGTAAGGCTTATACTACCCGGGTCGGTGAAGGCCCTTTTCCTACTGAATTTTCCCGGGATTTTGGTAAAATTATGCGGGATAAAGGAAATGAATTTGGCGCAACCACCGGACGTCCGCGCCGGTGCGGCTGGTTTGATGCCGTGATTGCCCGGGAATCCGTGATGCTTAACGGCATTTCAGAGCTGGCGATCATGAAAATGGATGTGTTAGATGGATTAGATGAAGTAAAGATCTGTACCGGCTATAAATATAAAGGTAAAATTTCCAATGAGTTTCCTTCTGATCTAGCCGCTCTTAGTCAAGCGATCCCGGTTTATAAACGGATGCCGGGCTGGCCGCATCAGAGCAATAAACCCAAATCCTTTAAACAGTTGCATCCTAATGCCCGGGCTTATTTATTAGAGTTACAAAAGATACTGCAAGTTAAGATTACCGTGGTTTCTATAGGCAGCGCCAGAAAAGAGACTATTTTTATCTAAGTGGTTGAGGATAAAACACTTGACTAGTAATTGAGGTTATGTTATATTTAAACTTCGTAAGGAAATAGGCCGCCAAATGTACGGCCGGATGTTCCAATCGCAAAGTTAAGGAGAGTAAAATGATAAATAAATATTTTAAAGCGGTTTTGGTTTTATTTATAGCTATTAGTTTAGCGGGTTGTACATTTATATTTCAGGTTGGTAAGCGTTCAGATGCCCAAAAAATCCGGGAATTAAGTGATCAGCTTGAAGAGCTGGCGCGTTCCAAAGGGATGCTGGAGCAGAAACTTAGTCAGGAGATAGACGATAAACAAATAAAACTTCAGATGATGGAAAAGGGTTTAGTCATTACCGTGGTTGGTGATCTGATTTTTGATTCCGGGAAAGCTAAGATCAGGGGCGAAGCCTTTCCTTTACTTACCAAAGTTTCTGATATTTTAAAAGATAATATGCGGCAGTTTAACGTCGGTATAGAAGGGCATACCGACAATGTTCCGATCAAGCAGAGCGGTTGGAAGTCTAACTGGGAGCTTTCTACTGCCCGGGCATTGAGTGTTTTACATTATTTGGCTAATGAACAAGGAATATCTCCGGAGCGCCTGTCGGCGATCGGTTATGGTGAGTATCGCCCGGTGGCTTCTAATGATACTAAGGATGGCCGCCTGCAAAATCGCCGGGTAGAAATAGTTATTCTACCGAATGTTACCAAGGTTAAGAGTGATTCCGCGGCTCCTTATCAGTTAAGCGAACCTCAAGAAAATCTTAAATAAATTAAAGGTTTCAATTATGGACGAGACTTTAAAAAATCGCATCGTTGTAGTTTTAGCGGCCTCAACAATAATCTTTTTTTTAGCTACACTCAGTTCCTGTAATAGTGCGATGCGTTATAAGGCATCGCGCGATAAGGAAATGGCTTTTCGTCTGGCGATGGAAGAGAAAAGCAGCAAATATGTGCAGGAAAGATCCGCTCTGGAAGAGAAAGCTAAAGCTAAAGAGAATGAGGCGGTGGAATTAAAAACCGCCCTGGAAGCAGCCAGGAAAGCGCAGATTCAGGATCAGATGGTTAGCCAGAGCTTAAAAGAAGAATTACAGAAGGTGACTAAAGCTAAGGAAAACTTGGAAGAAGAACTAAAGCAGGCTTTGACAACTGGAAAGAAACTTAAAAAATGAAATAAGGAGGTTGCGCAAGGCTTAAGTATTGAAAGTTTTATGATTTAGGGGAGAGTATCCCCTTTTTTATTGGAGGGAGGGCGAGGGTGAAAAAAATACTGAAAAAATCGAAAGAAGCTTTGATCAAAACTTTTTCCAAAGCAAAATCTAAATTGAAATTCGGTTTAAGAAAGAAATCCCCGGCGGTTAAATTAAATAATCAAACCTCTAAAGATATTCCCAGCTACTATGAAACCGCAATAGCCAATACAAAATTTTCTCATTCGGCGAATACTTATGTTGCTCCGGCGCTGCCTCAGGAACTGCCCGGTTTTTACGATCAGGATAAGATTATTTTGCAAGTTCGCGATCCCCGCTGGTTGCATACTTATTGGGAGATGCGCCAGCAAACTACGCAAAGTCTTAAGAATAAACTCGGAGATGAGTTTTACCGCGCCAAAAGAGTATTAAGGGTTTATGATGTTACCAATATTAATTTTAACGGTTCTAATGCCAACCGATTCTTCGATATACAGATCAATGATTATGCCAACAGCTGGTATGTGGATACGGCCGGCCCGGGCCGCGCTTGGTGCGTAGATCTGGGGTTAATGCTCTCCGACGGCAGATTCCTGACTATCTTACGTTCTAATGTTGTGCAAACTCCTCTGGATGGTCCTTCCTGGGTTACGGATGAAGAGTGGATGATCCCGGATGAAATGTTCGCCCGGCTTTATGGCATGGGTTTTGGCCTGGGTAAAAGCTCTCCGGTGGGGGGCGCCTGGCAGGAACGTATCAAACAGGGTTTGTTTAGTTCCGGTTTATCCAGCAGCCCGGTAAAAAAAGAGATCAAAGAAAGAAATTTTTGGCTTAAAGTCGATTGTGAATTAATTGTTTATGGGGCTACTGAACCTGACGCTAAAGTAACCGTACAAGGGGCACCGATTAAATTAAGGCCGGACGGGACATTTACTTTGCGTTATTATTTGCCTGATAGCAAACAGGTAATTCCGGTTAGGGCGATTTCCGCCGATAAATTAGAAGAGCGTACTATTACTCCAACCGTAACTCGAGAAACCAAATAAATAATGCCTAAAGGATACCTTTGCTTAGTTTTGCATGGCCACCTGCCATTCGTGCGCCATCCAGAACATGAAAACTTCTTAGAAGAAGACTGGCTTTACGAGGCGATTACGGAAACCTATGTGCCGCTGCTTTCTGTTTTTCAGGGGTTGGTTGATGACAACATAGATTTTCGTATTACCATGACCTTAAGCCCGACGCTTATTTCGATGTTGGCCGATCCTCTTCTGCAGGAACGTTATTTAAGGCATATTCATAAACTTATTGAATTAGCCCAAAAAGAAATTGAGCGCACAAAATGGCAGCCGGATTTTAAAAATTTGGCCCAGATGTATTTTGATAGATTTACGCATGCCCGGGATATGTTCCAGAGTTATAATTCTAATTTGGTCACCGCGTTTAAAAAGTTTCAGGATTTAGGGAAGTTGGAAATAATTACCTGCGGGGCTACGCACGGATTTTTTCCGTTAATGGATGTTTGCCGTCCTTCGGTGCGGGCCCAGGTCAAAGTGGCGGCGGATCATTATGAATCTACTTTCGGCAGGAGACCCCGGGGTATCTGGTTACCGGAATGCGGGTATTGCCCCGGGCATGACGAAATGCTTAAAGAAGCCGGGATCCGTTATTTTTTTACGGATTCGCATGGCGTATTACACGGAACTCCCCGCCCTAAATACGGAGTGTTTGCCCCGGTTTATTGTAAAGGTACCGGAGTGGCCGCTTTTGGCCGGGATCTGGAATCTTCAAAACAGGTCTGGAGTTCTATTGAGGGTTATCCCGGAGATTATAATTACCGGGAATTCTACCGGGATGTAGGTTTTGATCTGGAGTTTGATTATATTAAGCCTTATATCCATCCGGATGGAGTGCGCATTAATACGGGAATAAAGTATTACCGGATCACCGGTAATAGCAATAATAAACAACCTTATGTTGCGCAGTGGGCTCGTGAGCGGGCGGCGGAGCACGCGGGTAATTTTATGTTTAACCGTCAGAAACAGGCCAGCTATCTTAATGACCTGATGGGTAAGACTCCCATTCTGGTTTCGCCTTATGATGCTGAACTTTTCGGGCATTGGTGGTATGAAGGCCCGATGTGGCTGGATTTTCTGTTCCGTAAAATCGCTTGTGACCAGAATGAGATCAGTTTAATTACCCCCAGCGAATATTTGGATCGTAATCCCCGTAATCAGGTTGTTACTCCATCTTTTTCCAGTTGGGGGTATAAGGGGTATTCGGAAATGTGGTTGCAGGGAACCAATGATTGGATCTACCGCCATTTGCATGTAGCTTCAGAACGGATGAGTGAGCTGGTAAGAAACTATCCGGGTGCTGAAGGCCTGCGCAGACGGGCCCTGAATCAGGCTTTACGGGAATTACTTCTGGCGCAGAGTTCGGATTGGGCGTTTATTTTTGGTACCGGTACACATACCAGCTATGCAGCACGCCGCACTAAAGACCATCTTTTAAGGTTTAATCGGATTTACGAAGATGTTAAGTCTAATAATATAGACGGAAATTGGCTTGCGGATATCGAATATAAAGACAATCTTTTTCCGGATATAGATTACCAGGTCCACCAGTAGTATGCAGGATAATCTTAAGATTCCCAAGCATGTAGCTTTTATTATGGATGGTAACGGCCGTTGGGCGCAAGCACGGGGCTTAAACCGTACTGTCGGACACCGCCGGGGTGTCCAACGCGTAAAAGAAATTATCCGAGGGGCGGCGGATCTGGGAATTAAGATTGTTACTTTCTTCGCTTTTTCTACGGAGAATTGGAACAGACCTAAAAATGAAGTTAATGTTTTGATGCGTTATCTGGATCATTTCTTAGGGTCAGAGATCAAGGTAATGCATAAAAACAATATGCGTTTTACGGTTATCGGCAGAGGAGACCCGGTTCCAAAATACCTTCAGGCTAAAATTAAGCAAGCTCAGGAGAAGACTAAGAATAATACCGGTTTAAGGGTAGTCTTGGCTTTAAATTACGGCGGCCGCCAGGAAATTGTCGATGCTGCCAAGAAATTCGCCCGGGAAGTTTTAAATAAAAAGGCCGATCTTGCAGATTTGGATGAGCAGAAATTCAGCCGGTATTTTTATGCCGCGGATATTCCGGATCCGGACTTACTGATCCGTACCAGTAATGAAATGCGGGTGAGCAATTTTTTACTTTGGCAGTTATCCTATTGTGAGTTTTATTTTGCGCATCAATATTGGCCGGATTTTGGGATAGCCCAGCTTACCGAGGCGGTTAAAGAATATCAAAACAGAAGCAGGAGATTCGGGGGATTGGATGTTAATCAAAAGAATAATTAGTTCGCTTATCTTGATCAGCGCGATTATTATTGTGATCTTCTTCGAACGGATCTGCAGCTTGGCGATTGTTCTATTCATCATCGGCGGCTTGTATGAATATTTTGTAATGCTGGAGAAGAAGGGGATAGGCATTTATAAATATTTCGGAATTGGTATCGGCACGATTATCCCTTTGTCGATAGCCTTTAGGTTCGAGCCGACAAAAAGCTGGGAGTTAATTTTTATTGTTCTGGCTTTGTTCTGCCTGATCCTTATGCAATTTAAGCGCCGGGACAGCTCAGGAGTGATCGTGGATATTTCGACCACGCTTTTTGGCATACTTTATGTTTCCTGGTTTTTTAGTTTTTTGATCAAAATACGTTTACTGCCGAACGGGTTGGGATTCTTAGCTGCGGTGTTATTAATTACTAAATCCGGCGACATTGGGGCATATCTGATCGGGAGCAAATGGGGAAAAAAGCTTTTAATCCCCAGGATCAGCCCGAAGAAAACTGTGGAAGGTTCATTAGGAGGTTTAGTTTTTAGCATTCTGGGCGGGTTGGCCTGCAAGCCTCTCTTGCCTTTCGAATATGGTTGGCTGTTGATCATCTCGGCTAGCTTAGGATTGCTTGGGCAGCTGGGGGATCTTTCAGAGTCTTTACTCAAACGTGACTGTCAAGTTAAGGATTCCGGTAACATCTTTCCCGGCATGGGAGGGATATTAGATGAGATCGACAGTTTGTTGTTTACCGCCCCGGTATTCTATTTTATTTTAGCGCGATTATAAAATGAAAAATATCGCAGTTTTAGGTTCTAGCGGCTCAATTGGAGAGAGTACGCTTAAAGTGGTAAGGAGCTTGCCCGGGCAATTTAAAATTGTGGCTTTAAGCGTTAATTCGGATATTGTTAAGTTAAAACAGCAGATTAAAGAATTTCACCCCAAGTTTGTCTGCGTTAAAGATCCGCAGGCAGCGGTCAAGTTAAAAAAACAGCTGGGTTCTTCGATAAAAGTATTAAGCGGTTCTGACGGGCTGGTTGAAATAGTTAAGGCTAAAGAAATTCAGCAGGTAATGGTCGCGATTACCGGCGCAGCGGCCCTGGATCCCTTGATCAGCGCGATTAAAAGCGGCAAAGAGATCGCTTTGGCGAATAAAGAAGCATTGGTGATGGCCGGCTCGCTCCTGATGCGTTTAGCCAAGGCGCATAAAGTTTTGATCCGGCCGGTGGATAGCGAGCAGTCGGCGATCTGGCAGAGTTTAAACGCTCAGGCGCCCGTGAATGTTAAACAGGTCTATTTGACGGCTTCCGGCGGCCCGCTTTGGCGGCTTCCGGCCGATAAATTCAAACAGGTGACCATTAAAAAAGTATTGCAGCATCCCCGTTGGAAGATGGGCAGAAAGATTACGGTTGATTCGGCGACTTTAATGAACAAAGGGCTGGAATTACTGGAGGCGATGTTTTTATTTAACTTGGAGGTAGAAAAAATTAAGGTATTAATCCACCCTGAGGCGCTGATCCATTCGATGGTTGAATTTAATGACGGGGTGATTATGGCGCAGCTTTCAGCCACGGATATGCGGATACCTATTCAGTATGCTTTATCATACCCTGACCGGCTGCCGAATACTTTGCCGGGGATAGATTTTTATCAGTTAAGCCAGCTGACATTTGCGAAACCGAATTTAAACAAGTTCCCTGCTTTGGCGTTGGCTTATCAGGCGGCCCGGGATTTAGGGACGATGCCAGCGGTTCTAAATGCGGCAAATGAAACAAGCGTAGAGAGGTTTTTAGCCGGGAAGATCAAATTTTTATCCATACCAAAAATAGTGGAGAAAGTAATGCAGCGTCACGTAAAAATCAGCAGCCCGAATCTTAACCAGATTATGTGCGCTGATGCCTGGGCCAGGGAAGAGGCTCTTGCGTTGGCTGGCAACTTTAATTAAAAATGATCGCGACACTTATTTTTATTCTGATTTTGAGTTTATTGATTATTGTGCATGAATTCGGGCATTTTATTGCCGCCCGAAAAAACGGCGTGCGGGTTGAACAATTTTCTTTAGGTTTCGGGCCGGTAGTTTTTAAAACGAAAAAAGGGGATACGCAGTACAGTTTGAGTTCTTTTCCTTTGGGCGGTTACGTTAAAATGGCCGGGGACAGCCGGGCTGAATATCAAGGGAAATCCGATGAATATTTTGCTAAAGCTCCGGGCAGGCGATTCCAAATTATTTTTCTCGGCCCCCTGCTAAATTATGTTTTGGGTTTTTTATTCTTTTGGTTGATTTTTTTTATCGGTTATCCCAGCTTGACCTCTAAAGTCGGGGGGCTAATCGACGGTTACGGGGCTAAAATTGCCGGCTTACAGGTCGGCGATCAGATTATTTCGGTGGATGGCAGAAAAGTCAAACTCTGGGAGGATTTGCAGCAGGCGATCGCAGAAAGAAAAATAAGTTCCAATGTCACTTTGGAAGTTTTACGCGATAATCAGGAGTTTGAAATTAATGTCCCGATCAAGGATAAAGTCTTAAACGATCAACTCGGAGAAAAGCGGGTTTTAGGAATTATCGGAATTTCGCCTTTGGATGAAATAGTGGAGGTCCGGCATGGTTTCTTTGAATCGGCCTATCTTGGGCTGAAGAAAACAGTCGATTTAACGGCGATGACCTACACCGGGCTTTGGAGGCTGGTTAGCGGAAAAATGTCAATGCGCGATTCAATGACCGGCCCTTTAGGGATATTTTTTATCACTTCTAAGGCTGCGAAATTAGGGTTGATCGCTATTTTACATTTGATCGCGGTATTAAGCGTGAGTCTGGCGATTTTTAACCTGCTGCCGCTGCCGATTTTAGATGGCGGGCACATATTTTTATTGGGCTTAGAAAAACTAAGAAAAAAAGCATTAGGGGCTAAAACCGAAGAGATAATGAATAATATCGGTTTTACTCTGATGATCTCCCTGGCCTTGTTTGTTACTTATAATGATGTTTTGAGGCTTTACGGGGATAAGATCAGTAAACTGGTAACCAAGTAAGATGGAGATTAAAAGAAGAAACTCCCGGGTAATTAAAGTCGGTGATTGTTTGATCGGCGGTAAGCATCCCGTGGTTATCCAGTCGATGACTAAGACTAAAACCTCGGATATTGATAAGACGGTCGGGCAGATTCAACAATTAGAAACCGCGGGTTGTCAAATCGTGCGTTTGGCGATCCGGGATCTTACCGACGCAAAAGCTTTGAAGAAAATTAAAGCCAAAACTAATTTACCGCTGGTGGCGGATATCCATTTTTCATACCGCCTGGCGATTGCGGCGATTGAAAACGGGGCGGATAAAATCAGATTAAACCCCGGGAATATTGATAAGCCAAAAGAGATAAGAGCGGTGGTTGATGCGTTGGCCGCCTCCGGGATCCCTTTACGTATCGGGTTAAATAGCGGTTCGGTTAAGGACAGCGGTCACAGAAAATCTTCGATGACCGATAAATTGGTCACTGCTTGCATGGGTTATGTCAAAATAATTGAGAAGTTGAAATTCAACGATATTGTAATTTCGCTTAAAGCCAACAATGTTTTAGATACGGTTGAGGCTTACCGTAAGGTAGCCAAAGTTTGTGATTATCCTTTGCATTTGGGTCTTACCGCCACCGGGGCTCCCGATCAGGGTATTATTAAATCCAGCGTGGCTTTAGGTTCTTTACTACTTGAGGGTATTGGTGATACAATAAGGGTGTCTTTAACCGACAATCCGGTTGAAGAAGTAATCGCGGCTAAATGTATTTTAGAATCTTTAGGCCTGCGCCGGGGGGGCGTGCAATTAATCAGCTGCCCTACTTGCGGACGCTGTGAAATAAATTTGATCAGTATAGTTAAAGAGCTGGAAAATGCCTTAGCGGCTAAAACGTATGAGCAATTGGCCCGTCCTTTGAAAATAGCAGTGATGGGCTGCGTAGTGAACGGGCCGGGCGAGGCCAAGGAGGCGGATTTGGGAGTGGCTTTCGGCCGCGGGGCGGGGGTTTTGTTTGCGCGGGGTAAAATCGTAAAAAAAGTATTGGTGAAAGACTGCGTTCAAACTTTATTAAAAGAAATTAATTTAATACACCCGGAGATTAAGAAAGGCACCCGGCGTTAATTGGAATTACGCCGGTGTCCACCAGGTGGTGGAGAATTGCGTTAGTGTTATCTAGGTAGACAAAGACACCCAGCGCTTAAAGGAATTGCGCTGGTGTTGTCTAGGTAGACAAAGACACCCAACGCTTAAGAGGAATTGCGTTGGTGTTATCTAGGTAGATAAGGAGATAAACATATGGCTCAGCCGACGTTAAAAGGTAGGGTAAGGGAAGATTTTTTAGCCAGATACAGCAGCGTTTTATTTAAAAGTGCCGGCGACAAAACTGAAGTTGCCGCGGTAGTCAGGAATATCCTGGAAGGTATTTTAAGCCAGCCGCGCAATCCTCTTAAAGAGCAGGAGAGGGACAATATTATCAATGAATTAGTTGATGAATTTGCCGGGTTTGGCCCGATCGAGAAGTTAATGATGGATCCTGATGTTACGGAAATCATGATTAACGGTACGCATAATGTATATGTGGAGAAATTCGGTAAGAAACAGCTAACCGGCATGAAATTTGACAGCGATCAGCAACTGATGTATGTGATTCAAAAGATTCTGTCTCCGACCAGAAGAAGAGTTGATGAGTCGGTTCCTTATACTGATATCTGCCTGCAGGATGGTTCACGTGTAAACATCATTATTCCGCCTCTGGCTTTGGATGGCCCGACGATCACTATCCGTAAATTCCTTAAAAAGATCATTAATGCCGAGGATCTCATTAATTTAGGAACGCTGGATAGAAGAATGGCGGATTTTTTGATTGCCTGTATTAAAGGGAAAGCTAATATTATTTTTGCAGGTGCTACCGGTAGCGGAAAAACTACTACCGTGGGGGTGCTTTCCAGTTATATCGGAAATGATGAACGTACGATTACTATTGAAGATACGGCAGAGTTACATCTGGCCCAGGATCACGTGGTCAGATTAGAGACCAAGCCTCCGAATATCGAAGGCAAAGGCGAAATTACCATCCGGGATCTTTTCCGGAATACATTGCGTATGCGTCCGCAGAGGATTATCTTAGGCGAAATTAGAAGCGCCGAAGCCCTGGATATGCTTCAGGCGATGTGCTCAGGCCATAGCGGGGCGCTTTCGGTTATCCACGCGGATACTCCCCGGGATGTTTTGCACCGCTTGGAAACGATGATCTTGATGTCCGGGATCCCGATTACCTTAGAGGCGATCCACCGCCAGATTGTTTCATCGTTACATCTGATTATCCAGCAGGATCAGCTGGTTGACGGCGGACGTAAAATTACCAGAATTACCCAGGTTAACGGTTTAAAAGACGGCTGGACTAACCTGGAAGATATTTTTTATTATGATATCGAAAGCGTGGATAAAGACGGCAAAGTCCATGGCCGTTTTAAGGCTACCGGCGTGGTGCCGGTGTTCTATCCGATTTTTGCTAAAAGAGGAGTTGTCCTTTCCAAAGAAATTTTTAATAAAGATTGAGTTTTGTCCGCAGCTTTTTTAAAATTGAATCGAAGGGAGTAAAATGTTTTGGTCTAAAGTATTTATTCCGACATTAAAAGAAACGCCTAAAGAGGCAGAAACTTTAAGCCACCAATTGCTATTACGTGCCGGGTTTGTGCGCATGCTGATGGCCGGGGCCTATACTTATTTGCCGATGGGGTTGCGGGTTTTGGAAAAGATCCAGGGAATAATCCGTCAGGAGATGAATGCCTGCGGGGCCAGTGAATTACTGCTGCCGGCTTTGCATCCTTTAGAGCTTTGGCAAAAAACCGGCCGGGATAAAGATTTAGGCGAAGTGATGTTCAAATTTAAAGATCGGCGTAACCGGGATTTATCACTTGGCCCGACCCATGAAGAAATAATTACGGATTTGGTTAAAAATAACCTCTCCAGCTACAGACAGCTGCCTTTGGTTTTGTATCAGATCCAGACAAAATTCCGCGATGAGATGCGGCCGCGTTTTGGTCTTATCCGTTGCTGCGAGTTTATTATGAAAGACGCTTACAGTTTTGACCAGGATGAAGCGGGTTTAGATAAAAATTATCAGTTGATGTATGAAGCATATAAGAGAATATTTACCAGATGCGGATTAAAGGTTTTGATTACCGAAGCTGACAGCGGAGTAATGGGCGGTAAAGTTTCGCACGAATTTATGGTGGAAGCGCCGTTAGGGGAAGATGTCGTGTTGGTGTGCCCGCAATGTAAAACGGCAAAGGCGTTTAAAGAAGAGGATCTTTCATGCCCTAAATGCAAGGTTCAGATGGAGAAGGTCAATACCATTGAAGTCGGGCATATCTTTAAGCTTGGAACAAAATACAGTCAAGCCATGCAGGCTAATTTTTCGGATAATTCCGGGCAGGTTAAACCCCTGATCATGGGCTGTTATGGTATCGGCGTGTCGCGTTTAATCTCGGCAATTATTGAGCAGAATAACGATGCTAACGGAATTGTTTGGCCGCGACAGGTTGCTCCTTTCGATATTACAATTCTGCCTTTAGATGTGACTAATCCGTTGGTTATGCAGGCGGCCAATTGCTTATATCAGGATCTGCGGACCGGCGGCTGGGAGGTTCTTTTTGATGACCGCGATGAACGACCGGGAGTTAAATTTAAAGACGCGGATTTAACCGGAGTACCGGCCAGTATTGTCATTGGAAAAAAGAGCCTGGAAGCTAATAATGTTGAATTAAGGATACGTAAAGATAATAGTACGCACCTTATTCCTAAAGAAAATGCTGTAAAGGAGATTGCCGGATTTTTATCTGGGCAGGGTTAAAAATCGCCAGGGGGCCTGCTTTGATCAGCGAAGCTTTAATTAAAGAATTAAGCGGTTCATTTGCCGGTATTTTTCAAAGTAATAATTTGGAGCTGGTGGATTTAATCTGCCGGCCTGAAGGCAGGCGGGTAGTTTTAACCGTTTTGGCAGATAAGCCGCAAGGCGGTATAAATTTACAAGAGTGTGCCGTGCTTTGCCGGCAGCTTAAAAACCTGATCGAAGAAAGAAATCTAATTTCGGTTGATTATCTCCTGGAGGTTTCTTCTCCGGGGCTGGACCGGCCGCTTAAGCAGCCCAAGGATTTTGCGCGTTTTATTGATAAAGAAGCAGTTTTTTTTCTTAAGGATTTAATTGAGGGCAAGTGTCAATGGCAGGGAATAATTAAACAGGTGGATGAAACCGCAGTATTTATTCAGGTTGAGGGAAGGCTTTTAGAGATTCCGTTAATAAAAATAAATAAGGCACAATTGGTAATTTAATAATCATGATTGGAGAGTAAAAAAATGAGTCAGGAACTTTTAGCAATTATCGAACAGATCGAAAGAGAAAAAGGAATTAAAAAAGAGATCATGCTGGAGGCTGTAGAAAGCGCGATGCTTAGCGCCGCCAAAAGGGTGATTGATTTAAAACCGGATGAGGAATTTAAAGTCCAGATCGACCGGGTAACCGGTGAAATCCGGGCTTTTCGCAATAATGAGCCGGTGACCAACATTGATTTCGGACGCATCGCCGCTTCGACTGCCCGGCAGGTAATTATTCAGAAAATGCGCGAAGCAGAAAAAGATGTGGTGTTTGTGGAATTTCAAAGCCGGGTGGGGGAGATCGTCAGCGGTACGGTTTATCGTTTTGAAAAAGGCAATGTGATCGTGGATTTGTTGGGTAAGGCTGAAGGGGTCTTGCTTAAGCGCGAACAATCGCCCAAAGAGGAGTTTAAACAAGGGCAGCGTATCCGGGCCTATGTGGTAGAAGTAAAAAAGGATACTAAGGGCCCGCAGATTATTTTGTCGCGCGCGCATCCGAATTTAGTTAAAGAATTATTTGAGCTTGAGGTCCCTGAGATTTATGAGGGGATCGTGGAGATCCGTGGTATATCGCGCCAAGCGGGTGAACGGACTAAAATTTCCGTCTATTCTAAAAATGAAAAGGTGGACGCGGTAGGGGCCTGCGTAGGCATGCGCGGTAACCGGGTAAGAAATATTGTTAATGAATTACAAGGAGAGAAGATCGATATCGTACGTTTTAATGAAGATGTGCGTGAGTATATCAAGGCGGCGCTTTCTCCGGCTAAGGTTTCGGAGATTAAATTAGACCGGGATAAGATGAAAGCCGGAGTAATTGTTGATGATGACCAATTATCTTTGAGCATCGGTAAACATGGTCAGAATGTGCGCCTGGCTTCCCGTTTGGTGGGCTGGGAACTGGATATCCGTACCAAGAGTATGATTGCCGCCGAGGCTTTAAGCGGTGAAGCCAAAGCCGTCTCGACCTCCGCCGAGGAAGCGGTGGTTGATGCAGAAACGGTTAAACCGAAGAAGGCTAAGAAGGAAGTTAAAAAGGTTTCCAAAAAAACAGCCAAGCCGCAGGCCAAGAAAGAAGCTTCTTTGGAAGATCTTTTAGGTATTAGTTCCAAGATTGCTGATAGCTTAAAAGAGGCAGGGATTAAGAATGTCAATGATATAATTAAGCTGGATGTAAAGGGGCTGGTCGAAATCAAGGGTATTGGAGAAAAAAAAGCGCAAAAAATTATTGCCGGGGCTAAAAAACTTCTGTAATTTTATCTAAAGACCCGTCTTCATAGTTTGAGCGGGAAGGAAAGAGAGATATGCTAAAAATAAAGAAAGAGAAAGCAGCGGTGAAAAAAATAGTTAAGCCTAAAGTTAAAGTGGAAGCAAAGATTAAAAAGCCGGCGGCTACTAAAGGCGCCACCGCCAAAGTTAAGGCTGCAGCCAAACCTCTTAAGCCCAAAACGACAATAAAAAAGCCCAAAGAGAAATTAGTTTCGGTTTTAAAACCTATTATTAAGCCTGAAGTTAAGATTGAGCCTAAAGCTGAGGTTAAACCTCTTCATAAGCCTGAGATCAAGGTTGAAGTTAAGCCTGTTCATAAGCCGCAAGGTAATGGTTTGGCTTCCGTTAGCCAAAGCCATAAGCCGCATGGCAATGGTTTGGCTTCCGTTAGCCAAAGCCATAAACCTGAGGTTCAAGTTGAAGTCAAGCCTGTTCATAAAGCCGAAGTGAAAGTTGAGGCCAAGCCGGCAATAAAACCTGAAGTTAAGCCGGAAGTTAAGCCTGCTCCAGAAAAAATGATCGAGCTTGAACTTCCCATTACGGTTAAGGATCTGGCGATTAAATTGCAGGAGAAGTCTTCGGTTCTGATTAAACATCTTATGGGTATGGGGGTAATGACCGGGATTAACCAGCCTTTGGATGAAGATACTTTGAATAAGTTGTGCTTAAAATATAATTTTGGGGTAAAAAAAGCTCTTAATCCGGAAGAGCTGGCTTTGCAGGCGCATAAAAGGGTAGATAAACCCAGCGAACTTAAAAATCGTTCGCCGATCGTTACTTTTATGGGGCATGTTGATCATGGCAAGACTTCACTTCTGGATGCTATCCGTAAAACTAAAGTTACTGAAAAAGAACACGGAGGAATAACCCAGCATATCGGGGCTTATCGGGTCAGTCTTCCGCAGGGCGAGATCACCTTTTTAGATACGCCCGGACATGAAGCGTTTACCGCTATGCGTGCCCGTGGGGCGCGAATTACCGATATTGTAGTATTAGTTGTGGCGGCGGATGACGGGATTATGCCGCAAACTCAGGAAGCTATTGATCATGCGCGGGCGGCGCAAGTAGCGATTATCGTAGCGATCAATAAAATAGATAAAGAGCAGGCGAATTTAGATATGGTTAAAAAGCAATTGGCTTCCGCCGGATTAAATCCTGAG
Source organism: Candidatus Omnitrophota bacterium (assembly GCA_035402765.1). Taxonomy (GTDB): domain Bacteria; phylum Omnitrophota; class Gorgyraeia; order Gygaellales; family Profunditerraquicolaceae; genus UBA6249. The sequence goes on along the minus strand of DAONDX010000001.1, from coordinate 73,263 downwards.
GATTGGGGAGGAAAAACGATTACTGTTCCGGTTTCGGCTAAGACCGGCCAGGGTATAGATAATTTGCTTGAGATGATTTTGTTGCAAGCTGAGATGATGGAGTTAAAAGCTAACCCTGATCGCTTGGCTTATGGAATTGTCGTGGAGGCCCGGATGGCTAAAGGCAGAGGCCCGGTAGCTACGCTCCTGGTGCAGAACGGAACATTACGGCTCAACCAAAATTTAATTGTAGGTAATTTTTACGGCAAGGTCCGGGCGATGCTCAATGACCGCGGTCAGAATGTGACTACCGTAGGCCCGGCAACACCGGTAGAGATCCTGGGGATCAGCGGAATTCCACAGGTCGGAGAACAGTTTTTTGTGATTGAAGATGAAAAACTGGCCAAGAGCTTGATCGCATCGCGCGTGGAAAAAGAAAAACTTCAACAAGTTAAAGAAGTAAAACGGGTAAATCTGGAAGAGTTGCATGCTCAGATTGCCGCCGGTGAAATTAAAGAATTGAATTTAATTATTAAAGCGGATGTGCAAGGATCCCTGGAGGCGATTAAGGATACCTTGGATAAATTGAATGTTTCCGAGATAAAGATCAATATTATGCATATGGGTGCCGGAAATATTAATACTTCCGATGTAATTTTGGCGGTAGCTTCTGACGCCCTGCTTTTAGGTTTCAATGTTATTGCTGATGAGCCAGCCAAGGAATTAATCGCTAAAGAAGGCATTGAAGTTAAAATATATAATATTATTTACGAGCTGGCTGATGACATTAAGGCTGCGGTTGAGGGGATGCTCGATCCAAAATTAAAGAAAATTTTCTTAGGCCGGGTGGAGGTTAGAAAAATGTTTAAGCTTTCCCGTTCCGGGTTGATTGCCGGCTGTTATGTAACTAAGGGCAAGGTTAACCGGAATTGCCTGGTTACGGTTTTACGTAACGGAGACGTGGCTTTTGAAGGCAAGATTTCCAGCCTTAAACGTTTTAAGGATGATGTGCGCGAAGTCGGCGAAGGGTATGAATGCGGGATTGCCATCGGCGGATTTGACCAGCTTTTGGAAGGCGATATCATTGAGGCCTATAGTATAGAGAAGATCGCCAGAAAGCTGTAAGTTTAAACTTACAATTTAAGATTTATAACGCAAGATTAGAATATGACTAAAAAACGAATCTTCAGCGGGATGCGGCCTACGGGTAAATTACACCTGGGCCATTTGGTGGGCGCTTTAGCTAATTGGACTAAGCTCCAAGATGAGTATGATTGTTTTTTTATGGTTGCGGATTGGCATGCCTTGATGTCGGAATATGAAAATCCGGCAGATCTAAAGGCCAATACGCTGGATAATGTTATTGATTGGCTTTCCTGCGGGGTTGACCCTGCCCGGTCGACAATTTTTATTCAATCGCAAGTGCCGGGGCACCTGGAGTTATACTTTATTCTTTCCCTGATTACGCCTTTAGGGCTACTGGAACGTTGCCCGACTTATAAAGAACAGCTGCGTCAAGTGGCCAACCGCGATTTAAGTACTTATGCTTTTTTAGGTTATCCGGTTTTACAAGCCGCCGATATCCTGCTGTATAAAGCCGACGGAGTGCCGGTAGGAGAGGATCAACTACCGCATTTGGAGTTGAGCCGTCAGATCGTCAGGAAGTTCAATCATCTTTATAAGACAGATTGTTTTCCGGAACCCAAAGCTTTGCTTACGCAGACTACCCGCCTTTTAGGGCTGGATGGCCGTAAGATGAGCAAGAGCTATAATAATTATATCTCGCTTTCTGATGCTCCGGAAGTCATCCGTAAAAAGGTGCAGGGCATGTTTACGGATCCTGCGCGTATTCGCGTTGCCGATTGCGGACATCCGGATAAATGCAGTGTTTATTCATATTATGAGGCGTTTGCTCCGGTCCTTAAAAAACAGGTACATGAGCGCTGCACTAAAGCGCAGGCCGGTTGTACGGAATGCAAAAAAGAATTAGCCGTTTTACTTACAAATACCCTGGCGCCGATTCAGGAAAAAAGAGAAAAATTGCAAAAAAACAAAAAATACATCCAGGATATTTTATCAGAGGGCAGGCAAAAGGCATTGCTGGTGGCGGATAAAACTATTGACCAGGTGAGGGGGCTTTTAAAGATATGAATCCGGTATCTTTTAACCGTTTAATTGCGCAAACTGCCGGCCTGAAGAATTTAATCAGAAAGAAGGTGCGGGATGAATTATAAAATCCGCCTGGAGATGTTTGAAGGTCCTTTAGACCTGCTTTTATATTTAGTAAAAAAAGACCATCTTAATATCTATGATATTCCGATTGCCAAAGTTACACAGCAATATCTGGAGTATATTAATTTGATGCAGTTATTAGATTTAAATATTGTCGGAGAGTTTTTGATTATGGCGGCTACCTTGATGCAAATAAAATCCAAGATGTTGCTGCCGGCCGAAGAGACCGCCCCTGCCGAAGAGGAAGAAGACCCGCGGGCCGAACTGGTTAAAAGGCTTCTGGAGTATGAAAAATTCAAGCAAATCGCCGAAAATTTAAAACAAAGGGAGATCAGCCAGCAGGAAGTTTTTAAGCGGCCGAAAACCGAGGAACCGGCCGATAGCCAGGACAAGGATAAGCAGGAAGTCTATTTTGAAGCCAGTATTTTTGACCTGATCAATGCCTTTTCGCAGGCGCTAAAAGATATCCCCCGGGAAGTTTTTTACGAGGTGATTAAAGATCAGTATACGGTTGAGCAAAAAGTTCACGATATACTGCATCTGCTTTTAGTCCAAACCGAAATTAAGCTTTCGGAGTTATTTGTTAAGGCGAAAAGTAAGCTGGAGATCATCGCGATTTTTTTAGCCATCCTGGAATTGGCTAAAATGAGAGAAATTATCGCCCGGCAGTCCGGGGAGTTCGAAGATATCATTATATCCCGAAATAAAGAGAATATTATTCCCTATGAGCGAAGAGACCAGACACGCACTACTGAAACCTGATTCCGTTGTCAGCAACCTTAAAGAATCCGAAGAGGATGTAGTTTTAAATATCTCCTTAAGGCCGAAGAAGTTTAGCGAGTTTGTCGGCCATAAAGATATTGTGGATAATTTAAAGATTGCTATCCAGGCCGCCCGGCAGAGGAAAGATCCTTTAGAGCATGTGCTTTTAAGCGGGCCTCCGGGTTTGGGCAAAACTTCCCTGTCGCATATTATCGCTCATGAAATGGGGGCTAAAATTACCGCGACCAGCGGGCCGGCAATTGAACGGGCCGGGGATTTGATCGGGATCCTGACCAACCTGGAAAAAGGGGATATTCTTTTTATCGATGAAATTCACCGGATGTCTAAAGTGGTCGAAGAATTCCTGTATCCGGCTATGGAAAGTTTTCAGATCGATTTTGTCATTGATAAAGGGCCATACGCTAAAACCATTAAATTTAATCTTAAGCCATTTACTTTGATCGGAGCGACTACCCGTACGGGTCTTTTGGCTGCCCCGCTGCGTGGCAGATTCGGCATATTCTATAGTTTGGATTTTTATAATGTGGAAGACCTGGCTAAAATTATCAAAAATTCCAGCCAGTTGCTATCGGTAAAAATTGACGACGCGGCAACTTTAGAGATTGCTGCCCGCTCCCGGGGGACTCCCCGGATCGCTAATCGTCTTTTGCGCCGAGTGCGGGATTACGCTCAGGTTTTAAAAATCGATAACGTTGACCAGAAGTCTGCGGCTAAGATCCTTAACGAGCTGGGTATTGACCGGGCAGGTTTTGATGACTTGGACCGTAAGGTCTTAAAATTGATCCTGGAGTCTTTCGGCGGCGGCCCGGTGGGGATTGAATCTTTAGCCGCCAGCCTTAATGAAGAGGTGGATACGATTGAAGATGCGGTCGAACCGTATCTTTTAATGGCCGGATATTTAAAACGTACTTCGCGGGGCAGGATTGCCACCCGTAAGGCTTTTGAGCATTTTGGTTTAAAATTTAATCAAGAGCAACAGCAAGAAATTTTCTAGTTGTTTTAAGGCGATGGATATTTTACTGCATATCTGCTGCGGGCCTTGTTTGATCTATCCTTTTAGCAGATTAAAAGAGCGGGGGTTTGGAATTCGGGGGTTTTATTATAATCCCAATCTCTACCCGGCCGCAGAATACCTGCGCCGTGTGGAGGGCTTAAAAATCCTGGCTAAAGAATTTGCCCTGGAGGTAGAATACCCGGAGTTTCGTGACGCTGATTTTTTTCAGGCGGTTAGTGCGCAGAAAGATTATCCAGAGCGCTGTTGTCTATGCTGGTCGCTGCGGTTACGCAAAACCGCTCAGCAGGCCAAGGCAGGCGGCTTTGCCGCATTCAGTACCACTTTATTAGTCAGCCCATATCAAAACCATGAATTGCTTAAACAATTGGGTCAGGCCATAGGGCAAGAGGCAGGTATCGATTTTTATTATGAAGATTTCCGGCCTGGTTTCCGCCGGGCGCAGCTGGAAGCTAAACAAAAAGGTATTTATCGCCAGAAATATTGTGGTTGTAAATACTCCCTGGATTCCAGGAGAGAGCTAAAAGGCGAAGTTAAGGTTTAGTTAGCTGGCCGCATGGAGGCGGTTAGGGGTTTTGGGATAAAATGAAAGCTAAAATATTAATTATATTTATATTTTGTTATTTCTTTAATCTGGGACCGGCGGCCGCCGAAAATAACCAAGATCCCGCAAGCCAGGAGGTTACCGCCCGGGGTATTTGGGTATCGGTATTTTCCAGTAAAAAAATTCTTTATTCACAACAGGGTGTGCATAATTTAATTACCCAATGCAATAAAGCCAAGATCAATGAGATTTATCTTCAGATTTTTCAATCCGGTAACGCTTATTTTGATTCTAAGATCTGTGACCGGACTAAATATAACCAGATGGTTGCCTCTGCCGGTATAGACCCCCTGGATTTACTGCTGCGTGAGGCGGCGCAGAATAATATCAAAGTTTTTGCCTGGGTAAACGTCTTAGGGCTGGGAAAAAATGAAAAAGCGGATATTTTAAATAAGTATGGTAATTCCATCCTGACTTTGGATCAGTATCAGCGTCCGGCGAAGATTTCCTCAAGCACGGAGCTGGATAAATATTATTTGAGAGAGGACCTGATATTTTTAGAGCCGGGTGACCCTAAGGTCGAATCATATATGCTGACGATTATTAATGAAATTATTAATCGTTATCCGTTATTCAGCGGCATCCATTTAGATTACCTGCGTTATCCCTCGCCGGTTCCGTTTGTCCCGGGTTCCCGTTTTAATAAATTCGGTTTGACTTATGGCTATGGGCCTGCTAATGTCGAACGCTTTCGCGAAAAAACCGGGATCAATGTTTTAGATACGTTAAATAACGAAGATGAATATCTGACTTGGGATAATTGGAAACGCCAGCAGGTCACGGAATTAACGCGTAAAATTTCAAGTTTGATCAAAGTTAAATCTCCGGCTCTGCTGGTCTCCTGCGCGGTGATCCCGGTTGTTGAACGCGCATATAGCAACGCATTCCAAGATTGGTCGGCTTGGTTGGAAGAGGGGATTATTGATTATGTGGTATTGATGTCTTATACCAAAGATAACCAGTTTATTAAAGAAACGGTAAAAAGCAGCCTGGGCCATCGCGGCGGTAAAGGGAAAATTTATGTAGGTATCGGAGCGTTTTTGATGAAAGAGAACCCGGATCTGTTCTTTAACCAGTTTTGTTTAATTAACGGTTTGGCTCCCGACGGTATAGTCCTCTATTCTATCGACGATTTAACCGATCAAATTATTGGCTACCTGAATTAAATCTTTTAAAATCACGTTGATTATCCTAAAACTTTTAAGTTTATAATTATTTACTTTTATGTTAAAACTCGCTGAATTTGATTATCCGCTGCCTAAAGAATTGATCGCGCAGTATCCTTTGGAGAAAAGAGAAGAGGCCAGATTAATGATCGTAGACCGCCAGGCCGGCTCGATCACCCACGGGGTATTTAAAAATATTAACGGATTTTTTAGAAAAAATGATTTACTGGTGCTTAATGATACCAGGGTATTACATTGCCGTTTAATGGGGAAAAAGATAACCGGGGGCCGGGTTGAAATCTTGCTCACCCGCCGGCTTAACGGGACAACTTTTTCCTGTTTGGTTCAACCCAGTCGCACAAAAGTCGGGGAAAAGATCATTTTTGCTTCGGGTAAAATTACCGGTTTTTTAAGCAGCCGGGGGCAGATCAGTTTTAAGCAGCCGGATGCGGATATGATTTATGATTTTGGTGTGGTGCCTTTGCCTCCGTATATCAAACGGGAACCCGAAGACCTGGATACGGTTTATTATCAGACGGTTTATGCTAAAAACGCAGGAGCCCTGGCTTCTCCTACTGCCGGTTTGCATTTTACAGCGGAGTCGCTTAAACAAATTAATTCGGCGGGGGTTAATTTAGCTTATGTAACTTTGCATGTGGGGTTAGGTACATTCCGTCCGGTAAAATGCGAAAATATTATTGAACATAAAATGGAACCTGAGCAATTTTTAATACCGGAGGCGGCAATTGCTGCCTTAAATAAGGTAAAATCAGATCTGGGCCGGGTGATTGCAGTGGGGACGACCAGCCTGAGGGCTCTGGAAACTTATGCCTCCGGCCGTAAAGAAGGTAGCACCGATCTATTCATTTACCCGGGGTATAAATTTTCTGTAGCCGATTGCCTGCTGACTAATTTTCATTTACCGATGACCACGCTTTTTATGCTCGTCTGTGCTTTCGGGGGCAAAGATTTAATGATTAAAGCCTACCGGGAAGCAGTGGATAATAAATACCGGTTTTACAGTTATGGCGATGCAATGCTGATTGTTTAATAGTTGTAAGTTATAAGCCGTAAGCTGTAAGCTGTAAGCTTAAAACTTAAATATAAAACATAATGTATACCTTAATCCATCAAGATAAAAATAGCCAAGCCCGGTTGGGCAAGATAACTACGCCGCACGGCGAATTCGACACTCCGGCATTTATGCCTGTAGGGACTCACGCTACGATTAAAGGGCTGATGTTTAAAGATGTGGAGGAGGCCGGAGCACAGATAATTTTAGCTAATGCTTACCATGTATTTTTAAGGCCGGGCATGGAAATCATCCAAAAAGCCGGCGGTTTGCATAAATTTATGAATTGGAATAAACCGATACTTACTGATAGCGGCGGTTATCAGGTTTTTAGTTTAGCGCTTTTTCGCAAGATGCATGATCAGGGGGTTGAATTTCAGTCGCATATTGACGGCCTGAAACATTTTCTTACTCCGGAAGATGTGATTAAAAATCAGGAAATTCTAGGTTCGGATATTATGATGCCGCTGGATGAATGTGTGCAATATCCCTGCACCAAAGAGGAGTCTCAGGTGGCGATGGAAAGGACGATCGCTTGGGCCAAGCGCTCTAAAGTTGCCCACAGTGATACAAAAGGATTATTATTCGGGATAGTGCAGGGAGCGACCTTCGAAGATTTACGCCGTGAATGCGCCAGGCGCCTGGTGGATCTGGATTTTGACGGTTATTCTATCGGGGGAGTTTCGGTTGGCGAGAGCAGTAGTTTAATATATAATATTATTGAACTGGTGGCCGGCTTGCTTCCACCGGATAAACCGCGTTACGCGATGGGGATTGGTTATCCTTTTGATATTATCGAGGCAGTGGAACGGGGAGTGGATATGTTTGATTGTGTAATTCCTACCCGTTACGGAAGAAACGGTACAGCTTTTACCAGCGGCGGCAAGATCGCTATTCGTAACGCCGCTTATCTGGAAGATTTCCGGCCGCTGGATCCCAAGTGCGGCTGTTATACCTGCCGGAATTTTTCCCGGGCTTATTTGCGGCATTTGTTTAACGCCAAAGAAATGCTGGGTTTGATCTTGCTTAGTCTACATAATATTTATTTTTTTCTGGATTTAATGCGGCAGATCCGCAGCGCGATTAAAGAGGATAATTTCAGCCAGTTTAAACAGATGTTTTTAATGGATTACAACAATCAGATATGCGCATAGATATTATCAGTATTTTTCCTAAAATGTTTTCTGCGGTGCTGGATGAGTCCATCGTTAAACGGGCTCAAGCTAAAGGTAAAGTTAAAATTTTTGCCCATGATTTAAGGGATTACACCTTGGATAAGCACCGTAAGGTCGACGATCGCCCCTTTGGCGGCGGCAGTGGCATGGTGATGCAGGTAGAACCTATTTTTCGGGCGGTACAGGCAATTAAGAAAAAGGTTAAAGGGAAGGTTAAGGTAATTTTATTATGCCCTCAAGGGAAAAAGTTTAACCAGGCTTATGCCAAAAAATTATCCACTTGTTGCAACCTTATCTTGATCTGCGGCCATTATGAAGGGATCGATGAGCGGGTCAGGCAATATTTAGCGGATGAAGAGATTTCCATCGGAGATTATATCTTAACCGGAGGAGAGCTGGCGGCTATGGTGTTAGTGGATAGTCTGGTGCGCTTGATTCCCGGGGTGCTGGGGGATAAAAATTCCTTGAATTTTGAGTCATTCGAAGGTAATCTATTAGAATATCCACAATACAGCCGACCAGCTAAATTCAGAAACTGGCCGGTACCTGAGGTTTTGGTGTCAGGGGATCATGATAGAATTTACGCTTGGCGCAAATTTCAAGCGCTGAAGCGGACAAAGCAAAGAAGGCCGGATTTATTAAAGAAATAGGGAACGTTCCGCCTCAGAAACTATTTTAAAAATTCTTTAGAATTTTGAAATATTCGGCGGAATAAATTCGCGGACGCTTCGGTAAGCCGGAGCGATGACTTACGTCGCTGATGTTTAGTAAGTCATCCGTTCATTTAAAGGAGGCAACAAGAATGGATATAAAGTCAATTGAAGCAGAGTTCACTAAGAAAGAGATGCCGGCAATTAATGTCGGAGATACCGTGAAAGTACTTACTAAAATTCCCGAAGGACCGGATAAATTCCGTCTGCATCCTTTTGAAGGGGTGGTCATCGCTAAAAGCGGTTCGGGTACTAAAACAAATTTTACCGTAAGAAAAGTATCTTCCGGCGAGGGAGTGGAGCGCGTTTTCCCGCTTTATTCACCTGTGATTGAGCGGATCGAGATTATCCGTCAGGGTAAGGTTAAGCGGGCCAAGCTTTATTATTTAAGAGGAAAGATTGGTAAACACGCTACTAAGATAGATAACCGGGAAGAAAAAGTTTAAAGTTAGTGCTGTCTTACGAAAAGAAATTCAAACTTAAGGGCTACGATTTAATTATCGGCGTGGATGAAGCAGGGCGCGGGCCTTTGGCCGGACCGGTAGTGGCGGCGGCGGTGTGGCTAAAAGATTTTAAGTTCCAGCACCGGGTGGATGATTCTAAAAAATTATCTGCTCAAAAAAGAAAAGACGCGTTTTTTGAAATTCAGAGCAAGTCTTTGTATAGCATTGCCGCGGTTAATCATCTTAAGATTGACCAGGTTAATATCTTACAAGCGACAATTTTAGCCATGCAAAAGGCGGTGAGAGGTTTAGTTGCCCAACTAAGCCCCGGGCAATTAAAACGGACTTTTGTTTTGGTGGATGGTAATATGCATCTGAAATTAGATTTGCCTTACTTAAGTATCGTAGGCGGGGACGGTAAATCTTTAAGTATCGCTGCCGCCAGTATTTTAGCAAAAGAGCGCCGGGACCAGATCATGGCATCCTTTCATAAAATTTATCCGCAATACGAATTTATCAGGCATAAAGGTTATCCTACGCAATTGCACCGGGCTATTTTAAAAGCCAGAGGGCCGATTGCTATCCATAGAAAGAGTTTTTTAAGGTGTGTACAGGAAGCTTAGAATTCGGCCGGCTTGCGGAAAATACCGCGGTCAAGTTTTTAAAAACCAAAGGCTATAAAATCCTGGAGCGTAATTATAGAAATAAATTCGGCGAGATCGATATTATCGCTAAACATAAGGGCGTAGTTTGTTTTCTAGAGGTTAAAGCCAGAAATACTGTTGAGTCGGGGCTGCCTCAGGAAGCAGTTACCGCCCGGAAACAAAACCAGATTTCGAAAGTTGCGGTTGATTATTTAAAATCGAATAATCTTTTGGAACATGCAGCCCGTTTTGATGTGGTGGGGATCTTATATCTCGATCACCGGCCGCAGATATCCCTGATCACCAATGCTTTTGAATTGACCGCTAACTTTACAATTTAAAAACCATGAAATATAAAACTCAAAGCTTAAACAAATATTTAAATGATCTTTCTGCCAGGATCCCTGCCCCGGGAGGCGGTTCGGCCGCGGCCTTCAATGCGGCCATGGGTTCCGGCCTTTTGAGCATGGTCGTCAATTTTACTTTAGGCAAACCCCGCTATGCGCTTTTTGAGCAGGAGTTAAAACCGATCTTAGCAAAATCTAAAAAATTAACCCGGCAATTTTTAAGGTTAGTGGATTTAGATGTTGCGGCCTATCAGAGCAAAAATATCAGAAGCGCATTAAAGGTGCCCTTGGAACTTGCCCGCCTTTGCTGCCAGGCAGCTAAATTATGTCCGCCGCTGGTTGCCAAAGGTAATGTTAATTTGATCAGCGATGTGGCGGTAGCGGCGATCTTTTTTGAATCCGCTTTTACCGCCGCTGTTTTTAATGTGGAGATTAATTTAAAAAATTTGGGCGACCGTAAGCTTACTCAAAAGACAGGCCAAGAATTAAAGCGCATGCGTAAGGTTATACTGAAGATCCGCAAAAACACGGAGGAAAATGTTGGCAAAATTATTAGAAGGTAAAGTGGTTGCCGATAAAATTAAAGAACAGCTTAAACTTGCCGTGGCGGGTTTGAGGCAGTCTCCGGTTTTAGCCAGTATTGTGGTCGGTGAAAATGCCGCCGCGCTGGCCTATGTGAAATCTCAAGCTAAAATTGCCGCTGACTTAGGGATAGTTTATAAACTATTTCAGTTGGAGGAGGGTATTTCCGAAGACAAACTGATCGATTCTATTATTAAGCTTAACTCGGATCCTGCGATTAACGGTATCATCGTACAGTCTCCGCTTCCGTCGCATATTAATTATATGAGAATTTGCGAGTTTATCCTGCCCGGCAAAGATGTTGAAGGAATGCATCCGACTAATATCGGCAAAGTTCTTTTTGGCAAAGCCAGGATCGCCGCTTGTACCGCTAATGCTGTATTAGAATTATTATTTTCTACCGGTATAGATCTCTACGGGAAGGAAGTAGTGATTGTCGGCCATAGCGAAATTATCGGTAAGCCGCTGGCCATGCTTTTATTGGAAAAATTTGCCACCGTTACTGTTTGTCATATCGCGACCAGTCAGGCCGGTAAGCTTAAAGAGCATGTGGAAAGAGCGGAAATTTTGATTGTCGCGGTCGGTCAGGCGGGCTTGATTAAAGGCGAATGGATAAAAAAGGGCTCGGTAGTCATTGATGTAGGTATAAATTGTTTAGATGGTAAGATTATCGGGGATGTAGAATTTGAAACAGCTGCAAAACGCGCCGCCTATATTACTCCGGTTCCGGGAGGGGTGGGTCCTTTGACAGTTGCGATTTTAATGCGTAACCTGGTTGAAGCAGCTGCTAAAGCCCAACAGCCTTAAATCTAAATCAAACTATTCATTAAACTAGTGATGACTTTTCAGGAAAAACTGCAAGCAGGGAAATTTATAATTACTTCCGAGGTCGGTCCGGATAAAGGGATCCATGTGGATAGACTATTGGCAGCGGCCCAGCTTGTGCGTAATAAGGCTGATGCGATTAATGTTACGGATTTGCAAAGCTCCGTAATGCGCCTGGGATCTTTAACCGTAAGTTTCTTACTTAAGCAAAATGGGTTTGAGCCTATTTATCAGCTGACCTGCCGTGATCGTAACCGCCTGGCCCTGCAGTCAGATTTACTTTCCGCAGCGGCTTTAGGGATTCAGAATATCCTGATTGCTACCGGGGATCATCCGAGTTTAGGGGACCATCCACAGGCTAAACCAGTTTTTGATTTGGATTCCGTGCAGTTGATCCAGGCGGCGAGAAAGTTAGAAACCGGTTTTGATATGCAAAATAATGCCTTAGAGGGTACTGCGCCAAAATTCTGTGTTGGCGCGGTGGTTAACCCTGGTTGCGATCCGCTAGAGCCGCAAATCATGAAAATGGATAAAAAAATTGCCGCCGGAGCCGAATTCTTCCAAACCCAGGCTGTTTTTGATGCAAAAACTTTTGAAAATTTTATTTCTAAAATTAAACATGTTCAGGTGCCGATTATCGCAGGTATTGTTTTATTAAAATCCGCAAACATGGCCCGTTATATGAATAAACATGTTGCCGGGATAATGGTCCCGGAAAATTTAATTCAACAGATGCAGGAAAGTAAAGATAAGGAAATTAGCTCTATCGAAATTGCCAGCCGTTTAATCAAACAATTAAAACCTATGTGCCGGGGGATCCATATTATGTCTATCGGCTGGGATAAGATTGTTCCCCGGGTTTTAGAGGCAAGCGGGTTATAGTTAATTATATCAGCGAGGATTTATTAAAGATGGCCGTTAATTTACCGCAAATACCCGGAGCAAGGAAAAAAGGGGTAGTTTTAGTCAGCTGCGAAGATGATTTAAAGAAATTAGATGCTTATCTGATCAATGATACTGTTTGCATCGGCGGCCAGACGCCCGGCGCTTTAAGGCTGGCCAGGCTGTTGCATGAAAAATATAAAGTTCCGATTAAGCTGGTAAGCAGTGATAAGATTGCTGAAGAGCTGCCTGCGGATATCCAAATCATTGATGCTTTAATACAGGAAATTGTCGGTGAAGGGCGCGCAGAAGCGGTAAAATTCAAGGGCGGTAAAGCTATCGGGGTATGTTTAGTGATCTTTGTGGATGAAGCGATGCCGCTACCGGCCGCAGAGCAGTCCGGCCCCGGGGTATTGCCTCAATTGTTGGTAGATCTGGGAACAAAGGGTTCAGAGGATGTATTAAATCTTACGCGTCAATCTTTAGCCAGCGCGATAAGTGAAAAAGGCCAGGCTGCGGCGATCGGGTTTGGGGAAACTAACTATTATTTGCCTTTGGTCAATGCTTTGTTGAATATTGAGGTAAAAAGTTTACAGGATTGTTCAACGGCTTTTGCTCAGGCAGAAGCTTTGGCGAATAACCAAATTATTCCCAGCGGACTGTCCATTAAGGGCTACGGAGGTTTATTAAACCGGGCTGTGGCAACTTTAATTTGCGAGGAAATTTTAGCGGCTTTAGCGGTATTGAACCAGAAACATCCGGTGGAGGGGTTGGGTTTTATCCCGGATAATATTTTACGGTCGTTGGGTTTGCAATTAGTTGACGGCAGGATCGCCGGAATCGCGGTAATTCTGGGCCCGGCTAAAGACGAACAATCTGCGGTGGAATTAATCCGTGATTTTCAGTCTAAAAGTATTGTCAGTTTTCTGGCCGGTAATATTAACGGCAGTACTTTTAAGCAACAGCTTCAGAATCAGGGGGTTCAATTAGGCCTGGAGAATTATATTGTGCCTTTAGGCCAGGACTATCTTTCGGCGATTTACGCGGTTAATTTCGCGATACGCGCTCCATTGATTTACGGCGGCAATAAGCCTGGGCAGTGGGAAGGGATAGCAGATTATATTCGTAACCGGGTTCCCGCATTTGTTTTATTGCTCAGTCATGTGGATGAGCTTTTAGTTGCTACGGGCTTAGGGGCGATGGCTTTTGGTTTGCCGGTCATTACTGATTTAGATGTGCCGCAAGTAGGTAAGATGGACACTACTTTATTTGAGGCTTTAGTTACTGAACAGGATTATCGGAAATTATCTTCTAAATGCATCTTGACCCGCGGGATTAAAGTTAAAATGTCGCAGGTGGCGGTCCCTGTTCCGTATGCGGCTGCTTTTGAAGGTGAGCGTGTGCGTAAAGAGCAGCTGGCGGTTGAATTCGGAGGCCAGGCTTCAAAAGCGATTGAGTTTTTAAGTTCTGCTGATGAATCTGATGTAACGGACGCGAGTGTGGAATTGATCGGTCCGGATATTGATCAATTGGCCGCCGGGACGACTAACCTGCCTTTGGCGATCGTGGTTGATGTGTTCGGCCGTAAAATGCAAAAAGATTTTGAGCCGATATTGGAAAGGCAAATTCATCGTTTTATTAATTACGCGATGGGCCTGATGCACATGGGCCAGCGCGATATGGTTTGGATCAGAATTTCCAAAGATGCTTATCAGAAAGGTTTTCGGCTTAAACATCTGGGGATTATTTTACATGCGATGTTGCATTCGGAATATAGCGCTATCGTGGATAAAGTGCAGATTAAGCTTTATACAAACCGGGAGGATGTTGAAAAGATCGCGCTCGGCGCCCAGCAGGCATATAACCAGCGCGATGAACGTTTGGCCGGCATGACCGATGAGAGTGTGGATACTTTTTATTCCTGTTTGTTATGCCAATCGTTTGCTCCCAATCATGTTTGCGTAGTTACTCCTGAGCGGTTGGGGTTATGCGGGGCATATTCCTGGCTGGATGCTAAAGCTTCTTTTGAAATTATTCCCAGCGGGCCGAATCAGCCTATTCCCAAAGGCAATCTTTTAGACGGACGATTAGGCCGATGGGATAATGTCAACGCTTTTGTGCGGCAAAAATCCAATCAGACGATCGAAACGGTAAGTATGTATTCTTTGATGGATGGTCCGCAATCCTCCTGCGGTTGTTTCGAATGCATTGTGGCGATCGTTCCTGAAGCTAACGGCGTAATGCTGGTGCACCGTGATTATTCCGGAATTACCCCTTCCGGGATGAGTTTTACTACTTTAGCCGGTTCAGTTGGCGGCGGGGTACAGACCCCGGGGTTTTTGGGAGTGGGTAAGCTGTATATTTTAAGTAAGAAATTTATTTCAGCTGAAGGCGGATTAGCCAGAGTAGTCTGGATGCCCAAAGAGTTAAAAGAAATTTTAGGGGATAAGCTTAGATCTAGATGCCGGGAAATCGGGCAGCCGGACCTATTGGATAAAATTGCCGATGAATCCGCGGCAACCAGTTGCGAAGAGCTCCTGGTTTTTTTAAAAACAGCCGGGCATCCGGCTTTAACCATGGATCCGATTATTTAAGGTATCCAGGGATTCTGCCCGGTTTTTAGGCCTAAGAGTTCTAAACCGGCTGGCAGAATTCCGCCAGATAAAAGCTACAAAGTGTTTAAATTCTTCTTGACGGCTACATTTAAATGTATATAATAATTAACAGATAAATGAATAATTCTCTCCCGCCTAAACTCATAATTACTGTAATCGCAATATCATATGTTCTTGGTTTTTCGGGTTCAGCTTTAGCTCAGGAACTAAAAGGTGCTTCTATGGCTGGTGATCTAGCTGGTTCGAAGCATCAGTCCGCTATAAAATATCGGGAACAGGGTTTAGAATATCAGCGGATGGGTAATATAGAACAGGCTTTGAGTCTTTATCAAAAAGCTGTAGCGATATATCCTAATTTTGCTGAGGCCTTTAATGATATCGGCGTAGTTTATGAATTAATGGGTTCGCTTGCCCGGGCCGAGGAAAATTATTTAAAGTCAATTAAGATTGATCCGCTTTATTCCAGCGCTTATTCCAATTTAGCTTTGTTTTATGAAGGCCAGCGTAACTTTGAAAAGGCGGCTTTTTATTGGGATAAACGTGTTCAGACAGGTGCTCCGGATGATCCCTGGACGCAGAAAGCCGCCAATCGGCTGCGGGATATCCGCATGTCTTTATCCGGTAAACCTTTTGCTGATGAACGGGAAGCAGAAGTCTTAGGGTTGATGAAAGATATTGCCAGCAATAAAACCGAATTTATCCAAGAAGACGAGAATGTCTCGAAAGAACTCTTTAAAAAAGCGAAACAAAGTTTTGACAGAGGGGATATGGCGACGGCCATTAAAGAAGCATTGGATGCGCAGTACCTAGATCAGGAGAATCCGGAGATTGAAGCATTTATTGAGAAGGCAGAGCTAAGGGCTCTGACGCGATAGAAACGTACCGCAAAACTCTTTCCTTACATTGAATTCCTTAAATATATAATAATTAATGGCTAAAAAAAGTTTTTTCTTGATTGATGCCACTGCATTTTGTTACCGGGCTTTTTATGCTTTAAAGGTTTTAAGTACCGCCGCCGGGCAGCCGACAAACGCTGTTTACGGATTTATAAACATTCTTAACAAAATATTAAAAGAACAAAAACCCGATTATCTGGTTTGTTGTTTTGACCTCTCACGGGAAACTTTCCGCCAGAAGAAGTTTGCGCAATATAAAATGCAAAGGCCGGCTATGCCGGATGCTCTCATTAGCCAGATCCCTTTAATTAAAGAGGTGATCGCAGCTTACGGAGTGCCGATCTTTGAGAAAGCGGGTTTTGAAGCCGATGATCTGATCGCGGCGTTGGCTAAAAAAGCCGCCGCTGAGTCATTAGCGGTGACTATTGTCAGCAGCGATAAAGATATCCTGCAATTAGTAGATAAAAATATTTCGGTATTCAGCCCGCATAAAGATAGCGGGGTATTTTATGATACCGCTAAAGTGAAGGAGCGTTTTGGGGTTGCTCCGGAGCAAGTGGTGGATATTATCGCCTTGATGGGTGATGCTGCGGATAATATTCCGGGGGTTCCGGGGATCGGAGATAAAACTGCTCAAAAGCTTATTCTGGAATTTGGTTCTTTGGAAAAACTAATCAAGAATATTGCCAAAATTACACCTGAAAAGATCAAAGCGATGATCCTTGAGCATCGGGAACAAATAAATTTAAATAAAGAACTGATTACTTTGGATCAGGCGCTGGATCTGGATTTGGATTTAGAAAAAGCTAAAACCGGCCAGCCGGATTATCCCAGGTTAGCCAGTGTTTTTAAAAAACTGGAGTTTAAGAAACTATTAAGTGAATTGCCGCTTGCTTGTCAGGATAAGACTGTTTCAACCAGCCTCTGCGATTGTGATCAGGAAGAGCTGTCCGCCATGCTTAAGCATGGCGATGAGATCGCTATTTACGGAAGCAGTTCCGAAGATCTATATTTTGCCGTTAAGGGAAAATTTTTTAGCGCCAAACCGGTCCGGACGGCTTTACGGGCAGCGCTTGCCGATCCCCGGATAAAAAAGACAGGCCATGACCTTAAAAAATTGAAAGTTTCTTTATTTAAAGAAGGCTGGATATTAAATGGCATAGATTTTGATGTGATGATCGCGGCGTATTTGTTAAATCCTTCGCGCTCAAGTTATGCGTTAGAGGATTTAGCTTTAGAAAATTTAGGGGAATTTATCCGTCCGGGATCTTTGGATGCCAAGGAGGCATTGGCTTTAACCGTCAGATTAAAACCTTTTCTTTTACAGGCTTTAGGGGAGAAAAGCCTCTCTAAATTATTCTTTGATCTTGAAATGCCCCTGGTGGGTATTTTGGCGGTGATGGAACAGGATGGGATCAAACTGGATTTAGAATTGCTGAATAATCTTTCGCGTGATATTGAGCATCGATTGATTAAATTGATTTCGGATATTTACCAGGCCAGCGGTACGCAGTTTAATATTAACTCGCCTAAACAATTAGGCCAGGTTCTCTTTGAAAAGCTGGCCCTGCCGGTAATTAAAAAAACTAAAACCGGCCCGTCTACGGATGAAGAGGTGCTTAAGAGGCTGGCGGAAAAGCATGCCTTGCCGGTTTTATTATTGGAGTATCGGCAATTAACTAAACTAAAAAATACTTATGTGGATGCTTTGCCTAAGTTAGTTGATCCTTCTAACGGCAGGGTGCATACTTCTTTTAATCAGACCGGTACGGAGACCGGCAGGCTTAGTTCCAGCAATCCGAATTTACAGAATATACCGATTAAGACCGATATCGGAGCGAAGATCAGGCAGGCAATTATTACTTCCGGAAAAAACAATTGCCTGCTCTCTTGTGATTATTCGCAAATTGAATTGAGGGTTTTAGCGCATTTATGCGGCGATCCTACGCTGGTTGCAGCTTTTCACAAACATCAGGATGTGCACCGGCTTACCGCTTCATTGATCTGTAACCTTCCTGAATCCAAAGTTGAGGAAAGGATGCGCGAAGTAGCTAAAAGAGTAAATTTCGGCATTATTTACGGCCAAAGCGCCTTTGGCTTAAGCAAAGATTTAGGGATCCCGGTAAGGCAGGCGCAGGATTTTATTGACGCCTATTTCTTACGTTATCCTAAAGTCAGAGAATTTATCGAGGCGCAGATCAAAAAGGCGCAAGAGGAAGGTTTTGTGGTTACGCTATTAGGCAGAAGAAGGTATATTCCGGAAATTAATAATAAAAATATAGGGTTGCGGCAGTTTGCTCAACGCCAGGCGGTAAATACTCCGATTCAGGGGACAGCCAGTGATTTAATTAAGTTGGCGATGATTAAGATCGCCGCGCAGATTACAAGCAGGAATTTGAAAGCTAAAATGATTTTACAGATTCACGATGAACTGGTTTTTGACCTGCCGATCTCGGAATTGGATATTTTAGCCGGGCTGGTTAAAAATGAAATGGAGAATGTTATGAAATTAAATGTACCTGTAAAAGTAGATATGAAAAAAGGAGCCAACTGGTTGGAGATGTCAGCGTTTTCATCAAGAGAGGAGGTAAGTTCATGAAGATAGCGATGTTTGCTTCAGAGGTGGTACCTTTTGCTAAAACCGGAGGCCTGGCGGATGTGGCCGGAGCTTTGCCTCTAGCCCTGGAGTACTGCGGCCATGAAATAATTGTGATCATGCCCGGGTATAAATGTATTACGGATGCTAAAATAAAAATCACCCGAATTTCCAAAGATGTATCGTCAGCGGTGATCGGAAAGGATATCAAAGTCTTTTTTATTGAAAATAAAGAATATTTTAACCGCGAAGGTCTTTATGGCGATAGAAACGGTGATTACCCGGATAATTTAGAAAGGTTTGCTTTTTTTTGCCGCCGGTCCCTGGATCTATTAAAAGAAATAAATTTCCCCGCCGATATCCTGCATTTACATGATTGGCAGGCTAGCTTAATTGCGGCGTATTTGAAGAACTTATATTCAGAAATAAGTTTTTATAAACGGATGAAGTGTGTTCTCACCCTGCATAATATCGGTTATCAGGGGGTTTTTGCTAAAGAAGAGTTTTCGAAGCTTGGTCTGGACTGGAAACTTTTCGGGATCGACGGTTTTGAATTTTATAACAAAGTGAATTTGCTCAAAGGGGGGATAGTTTTTGCCGATTTTATAAATACCGTTAGTCCCACTTACGCTGATGAAATTCAAACCAAAGAACTGGGGTTTGGTTTAGAGGGGCTCTTGAAAGAACGCAGTAATGTTTTAAGCGGCATTTTAAACGGTGTCGATTATTCGGTTTGGGATCCTAATACCGATGGATTTATTATGCAGAATTATTCCCTGGCTAATCCGGAAAATAAATCTTTTAATAAAGAGGATTTACAAAAAACCTGCTCGTTGCCGGTAGACAAAAATATACCGGTTCTGGGGATGGTTTCCCGCCTGGCTGAACAGAAGGGTTTGGATATTTTTGTCGAAGGCTTAGATGAGCTTTGCAAAATGGATATCCAGTTAGTGATTCTGGGAGCGGGAGATTTAAAATATCAGGAGCTTTTAAAAAGTGCGGCCGCAAAATACCCAAAAGTTATTTCATTGAATTTAAAATTTGACGATCCTCTGGCGCATAAAATTTACGCGGGCAGCGATATCTTTCTTATGCCTTCTCAATATGAGCCTTGCGGATTAGGGCAGTTGATCAGCCTGCACTACGGGACGATCCCGCTGGTTTTTAAAACCGGAGGATTGGCCGATACCATCAACCGGAATAACGGTTTTGTGTTTAGCCGGTATACCAAGCAAGAGTTACTAAAATTAATCAATAAAGCCAGGCTGGTGTTCAAGAATAAAAAGAAATGGGCATCTTTGGTTAGCCATGCTATGGAGTGTAATTTTTCCTGGAAGGTATCAGCGGATAAGTATGTCCAGTTATATGCCAAAGCCAAGAAGAAATAAGTTGATTTTAGGGATCACCGGTAATATCGGCTGCGGTAAAAGCACAGTCGCTGGTTTTTTTAAAACCAAAGATAGCTTGCTGATCGATGCCGATTGCCTGGGGCACAAACTTTTATTCCGCGGCAGTGCTACTTACAGGAAAATAGTAAAATCTTTTGGCCGGGGAATCCTTAAAGCGGATAATGACATCGACCGGGTCAAATTGGCGGAAATTGTTTTTTGCGATCCATCAGCTTTAGCCAGGCTCAATCGGATTATGCATCCGGAATTGATCCGGCAGATTAAGCGGCGCATCCGTAATTCGAATAAAAGTATGGTTATTCTGGATGCGGCTTTAATTATTGAAACAGGGTTAGCAAATATCGTAGATAAGTTGGTCGTGGTAACCGCAAAAAGAGAACAACAAATTCTACGTACCCGCAAGAGCCGGAAACTTACAAAACAGCAGGTAATTTTAAGAATGAAATCCCAGATTTCGCAAAGGGCAAAGTCACGTTTTGCGGATTTTATCATAGATAATAGCAGCTATTTAAGTAAAACCCAGAAACAAGTTGTTAAAATACGGAGGCAGTTGTGGAAAAGTTAGACATCAAAAATCTAAAAGAAATGAAGATTAGTGAATTGAACAAGTTGGCTCGTGAATTAAATGCCAATGGTACCAGCGGGTTAAAAAAACAGGATCTGATTTTTAAAATTCTTCAGGCTCAGGCTGAAAAAGAAGGATTGATGTTTGGGGAGGGGGTATTGGAAATACTTTCCGAAGGGTTTGGTTTTTTACGCAGCCCCAACTATAATTATCTTCCTTGTCCGGATGATATCTATATTTCTCCTTCGCAGATCAGAAAATTTGAACTGCGTACCGGAGATACGGTCAGCGGCCAGATCCGTCCGCCTAAGGAAGGGGAAAAATATTTTGCCTTGCTTAAGGTTGAAGCGGTAAATTTTGAAAATCCCGATGAAGTAAAAGAAAAAGTGCTTTTTGATAATCTTACCCCGGTTTATCCGCGTGAGCCGTTCAATATGGAGACAAAACCCGATGAAATATCTATGCGGATCATGAGCCTGCTTACGCCGATCGGTAAAGGGCAACGTGGTTTGATCGTTGCGCAGCCTTATAGCGGGAAAACTGTCCTGTTGCAGAAAATCGCTAACGCCATCACCAGTAATAATCCGGATGTGATCCTGATCGTTCTGTTAATTGATGAGCGTCCGGAAGAAGTTACGGATATGCAGCGTAATGTTAAAGGGGAAGTTATCTCTTCCACCTTTGATGAGCCGCCGGAACGCCACGTGCAGGTTGCTGAAATTGTTTTAGAAAAAGCCAAGCGCCTGGTTGAGCATAAGCGTGACGTGGTTGTGCTTCTGGATAGTATTACGCGTCTGGCCAGGGCTTATAACTCTGTGGTTCCGCACAGCGGAAAAGTTCTCTCCGGCGGTATTGATTCTAATGCCCTGCAGAAACCCAAGAGATTCTTTGGCGCCGCCCGCGCGGTAGATGAAGGCGGAAGCTTGACGATTATTGCTACGGCCCTGGTGGATACGGGAAGCCGGATGGATGAGGTTATCTTTGAAGAGTTTAAAGGAACCGGCAACATGGAGACTCAACTGGATCGTAATCTTTTCCAGCGCAGAATTTATCCGGCCATTGATATTAAGCGTTCAAATACCCGCCACGAGGAGCTCTTAGTTAAGCCGGATGTGTTAAGCAAAACCTGGATCTTAAGAAAGGTTCTAAATGAGTTGAATAACGTGGAAGCCATGGAGTTGTTGATCGAAAAGTTAAGTAAAACAAAGAATAATGAAGAATTTTTAAACAGTATGAATCAAAAATAAACTATTGCCGCAATAAGAAGCGGCAGTATTAACCGAAAAGTATTTAAAAACAACAAACAGAGAAAGGGGTCAAAATGAAAGAGAAAATTCATCCTAACTACAAAGAAAGTACGATTATCTGCGCTTGCGGTGAGACGGTGCATACCCGTTCCACTAAGCCAAGCATCCGGGTGGAAATTTGTTCGAAATGCCATCCGTTTTTTACCGGTAAGCAAAAATTAGTGGATTCTGCCGGCCGCGTGGATAAGTTTGTCAAGAAATACGCCAAGAAGAATAAATAAATCCGCCAATGATTTAAGTGCGGACTCACAAGTTGCTGTGTCTTCCCGCTCGAAAATTCTCTAGAATTTTCTCGCAGACACAGTATTAATTCGCGGACGCTCCGATAAATCGGAGCTACAACTTATGTCGGCTTGGCCTCCATAAGTTGTCCGCTCATTAAATGTATAAACAACTAGAAAAATCTGTTATCCGTTACCAGGAACTGGAGCAGCTTTTGGGGAACCATGAGCAGATCAGCGACCGCCAGACCTATAATAAGCTGGCTAAGGAGCTGTCGGATATCAAGCCGCTGGTTTCTTTATATCGGGAGTATAAGGATTTGCTTAAAGAAATTGCCGATCTTGAAACGGTGATGGCGGGTAAGCATGAGCAGGAGTTTATCGAATTGGCCCGCGCCGAACAGGTGATTTTAGCCGAGAAAAAAACTATCCTGATGGGGAAACTGGATAAAATCCTGGCCGGAGAAGATAAGGATGCCGGGCGTGACTGTATCGTGGAAATCCGTCAGGGCACCGGAGGCGATGAGGCCGGGCTTTTTGCGGCCGTATTATACCGGATGTATTCTAAATATGCTGATAACAAAGGCTGGACTATTGAACCGATGTATTCCAGTATTAATGAGGCCGGCGGGATTAAAGAAATAGTTTTTAGCGTAAAAGGAAAGGATTCTTACCGTTGTTTGAAATTTGAAAGCGGGGTACATCGCGTGCAACGGGTGCCGACGACAGAATCCCAGGGGCGGATCCATACCTCCACAGCTACGGTGGCGGTATTGATGGAACCGGAAGAGATTGATTTAGTGATTGAACCAAAAGACTTAAGGATTGATACTTACCGTTCCAGCGGCCCCGGCGGACAACACATGCAGAAAACGGATTCCGCGGTCAGGATTACGCATATTCCCACCGGTACGGTAGTGGCTTGTCAAGATGAGCGTTCACAAATTAAGAATAAAGCTAAGGCGATGAGAGTCTTACGCGCCCGTATTTTAGAGGTAAAGGTTGAGAATGAGGCAAAAAAATTATCCAGTGCCCGGAAAACTCAAATCGGCAGCGGTGACCGCAGTGAAAAGATACGGACTTATAACTATCCTGACCGGCGGGTCACGGATCACCGGATCAATTTTACTTCTCACCAATTGGAAGGGATTTTAGAGGGGCAGATGGATGAACTTTTTGAGGCTTTATTGAAAGCAGAACAAGAGAATAAACGCCAGCAGCGCGGCGTTTAATCTTTGGATATCAAAAGTTTGGGCGTATAGAACTTAAGCAATAAAGGTGCCGCATGAACGAAGCGGAATTAGTTTACAGCCATATTTTAAATTGTGACCGGTTGTCTTTATATTTGAATAAAGAAAAACGGTTAGGCGGCAATAAATCTGCCCAAGCCTGCCGGATATTTAAGCGCAGGATTACGGGTGAACCGTTGCAGTATATTTTAGGATCAACTGAATTCATGGGCCTGGAATTTAAGGTCGATAAACGCGCTTTGATCCCCCGCCCGGAAACTGAAATTTTATTAAGTTCTGCGCTTGAGAAATTAAAGCCGCTGGGTAAAACCCGCCGGCTTAAGATTCTTGATCTGGGTACGGGTTCCGGGTGCATTGCTATCTCAGCGGCTAAACTATTGCCGCAGGCGCAAGTTTGGGCTACGGATATTTCTGTTTGCGCTTTACAATTAGCTAAAAAAAACGCGGATTTGCACAAAGTTAAAATTAAATTTTTACATTCCGATATTTTTAGCGCGTTAAAAGAAGATCGGGATAAATTTGATCTAATTATCAGCAATCCTCCCTATATCACCAGGCAGGAGTTAGGGGGGTTGGCCAGAGAAATATCTTATGAGCCGTCTTTAGCCTTAGCCGGCGGTATTGACGGTTTGGATTTTTACCGCAAAATTATTCTTCGGGCGGCTGCATATTTAAATCAAGATGGTTTATTGGCTATGGAAGTCGGGGCCAATCAGGCCAATCAGGTCAGAGCGCTGTGTGTTGGACAGGGCTTTAATATTCTGGAGATCATCAAAGATTACAATAATATAAAACGCGTAGTGATAGCTAAACAGGGGATTTCTGCAAATGGATAAATTGATTATTGAAGGCGGAGTAAAATTAAAAGGCGAGGTTACGATTTCGGGGGCAAAAAATGCGGTGTTGCCGATTATGGCGGCGACTTTGCTTACGGATGAGCCATGCGTAATTAAGGGCGTGCCGAATTTACGCGATACCAACAGCATGCTTAAGATCTTACGCGCTTTAGGCAAGATCGCCGATTTTGACAAAGGCAAAGTTAGTGTTGCTGCCGGTAAGCAGGCCAGTTTTATCGCCGAATATAAATTAGTTTCGACGATGCGGGCTTCATTTTGCGTTTTGGGGCCACTTTTGGGCAAATTGAAACAAGCCAAAGTTTCCCTTCCCGGAGGCTGCGTAATCGGCGTGCGTCCGGTCGATCTGCACCTGAAAGGCATCCGGGCACTGGGTGCTGATATTAGTATTGATGCCGGATATGTGATTGCCAAGGCCAGTAAATTACGCGGCGCCTATATTTATCTGGGCGGGATTTTTGGTTCCTCAGTTTTAGCTACGGATAATGTAATGATGGCCGCGGTGTTAGCATCCGGTAAAACGATTATTGAATCTGCGGCTTGTGAGCCGGAGGTAGTAGATCTAGCGGAATTTTTAATCAAAATGGGCGCAAAAATTAAAGGTCATGGCACTCCGGTAATTGAAATCGAGGGAGTCAAGTATTTACACGGCGCCGTGCATCAGATAATCCCTGACCGGATTGAAGCTGGGACAATGATCTTGGCTTCCCTGGTCACCGGCGGAGATGTCCTGGTTAAAAATGTGCAATACCAGCATTTGGGGTCATTAATCGATAAATTAAACGAAGCCGGGGCGCATCTGGAAGCCAAGGATGGGGCAGTGCGGGTTAAGGGTAACCGGAAATTAAATTCGGTAAATATTACCACTCTTCCTTACCCGGGATTTCCTACCGATATGCAGGCGCAGATGATGAGCTTAATGGCGGTTACTCCGGGTATCAGCGTAATTACTGAGAAAATTTATCCTGACCGGTTTATGCATGTTGCCGAACTTAACCGAATGGGCGCCCATATCCAGAGAGAAGGGCCGCATGCGATTGTGGAAGGGATAAAGAGTCTATCCGGAGCTCCGGTAATGGCATCTGACTTGCGGGCTTCCGCTGGTTTGGTCCTGGCCGGGCTTGCCGCGAACGGCAAGACTTCTATTTCCAGGATATACCACTTGGAGCGGGGGTATGAATTTATCGAACAAAAATTGATCAATTTAGGCGCAAGAGTCTGGAGAGAAAAAGAATGATTTTAATGATCGATAACTATGATTCTTTTACTTATAATCTGGTCCAGTACCTGGGAGAATTAGGACAGCGGGTTTTAGTTTATCGCAATGATCTTCTTTCTCTTGAAGATATTAAACAGCTCAATCCGCAAAAGATCGTTATTTCTCCGGGCCCGGGCCGGCCGGAAAATGCCGGTATTTCCTGTGCGGTAATCAAAGAATTTTGCGGAAAAATCCCTATTTTGGGAGTTTGCCTGGGGCACCAGGCGATCGGCTATTGTTTCGGAGGCAAAATCGTGCAAGCCGCCAGGTTGATGCATGGCAAGACCTCCAAAATTTATCATAACCAAAAAGATATTTTTAAAAATATTCCCAATCCGTTTATGGCTACGCGTTATCATTCTTTGCTGGTGGAAAAGAGGAGCCTCCCGGATTGCCTGGAGCTAATCGCTTGGACAAATGATGCTGAAGTTATGGGCCTGAAGCACAAAGCTTATCCTGTTTGGGGCGTACAGTTTCATCCGGAATCAATATTGACTAAAAGCGGCAAAGACATACTGGATAATTTTATTAAACTTAAATGATTAAAGATTTGATTAAACGGTTATTGGATAAAAAGAATTTAACGCCTTTGCAGATGCAACAGGTAATGCGGGAGATTTTAAGCGGCGCGGTGGATACCGCCGATATCATTGCTTTTTTAACTTCCCTGAATGAAAAAGGCGAGACCGTGGCCGAAATAACCTCGGCGGTAAATGTGATGCTTAAATATGTTGAGCCGGTAATTGTAGATAAGCCTAATATCCTGGATACCTGCGGTACCGGGGGAGATAAAAAAGGCACCTTTAATATCTCCACAATTTCCGCTTTAGTTGCCAGCGGCGCCGGAGTGACGGTAGCTAAACACGGCAATCGTTCCGTATCCAGCCGGTGCGGAAGCGCGGATATCCTGGAAGCTTTAGGTGTCAAAATTGACATGGATGCGGCGAAAATTAAAAAATGCCTTGAAGAGATCGGGATTGCTTTTTTATTTGCTCCCAAGCTGCATTTAGCGATGCGCTATGTCATGCCGGCAAGAAAACAAATTGCCCAAAAAACAATTTTTAATATTCTCGGGCCGTTGATTAATCCGGCGCGGGCAACGAATCAGCTGATCGGCGTATACTCTAAACAATGGGTAAGGCCTCTGGCAGAAGTCCTGCATAATTTAGGCTCCAGCCACATCTTAGTGGTTTATGGAGCGGATGGTTTGGATGAAATAACTACGACGGAGAAGACTTTTGTTACTGAGGTCTCCGGCCGGGTGATCAAAGATTATGAAATCACTCCGGAGGATTTCGGTTTTAAGCGGGCAAACATTAATGATATATTGGGCGGTTCAGTCGATGAGAATGTGGAAATTGCTAATAGTATCTTAACCGGAGCCCGGGGCGCCCGCCGGGATATTGTTTTACTTAATGCCGGTTGCGCTATTTATGCGGCCAATAAAACTGATACCATCGCCAGAGGAATAAAACTCGCGGCAGAATCCATTGATTCCGGGGCGGCAGCTAATAAACTCAAGTTATTGAAGGAGTATTCGAATAATGGCTAAAACCGATATTTTAAAGCAAATTGTGGCGAAAAAGAAAGAAAGGATCCTTTTGGCTAAACAGCAGATCAGCCAGGAGGAATTAATTGCTC
Organism: Candidatus Omnitrophota bacterium; assembly: GCA_035402765.1. Classification (GTDB taxonomy): domain Bacteria; phylum Omnitrophota; class Gorgyraeia; order Gygaellales; family Profunditerraquicolaceae; genus UBA6249. The sequence continues at coordinate 46,195 of DAONDX010000001.1, read as the reverse complement.
AATCAGCCGGTTTGCCGGCTACCCGGCCGTTTAAGGAAGCAATCAGCAAGCCTAAACAAATTTCGTTAATCGCCGAGATCAAGCAGGCTTCGCCTTCTAAAGGCATTATCCGGCAGAATTTTAATTTAGAGGAGATCGCCCGTAATTATCAGGATGCCGGGGTCCAAGCGGTTTCTGTATTGACGGAAGAGGATTTTTTTAGCGGTAATCTGGCTTATCTAAATCAGGTCAAGAATATTATGACGGTCCCGGTTTTGCGAAAAGATTTTATTTTAGAAAGCTATCAGGTTTATGAGTCGCGTTATTTCGGGGCGGACGCAATCCTATTGATCGCCGACCTATTGACTAAAGACAAGCTGGTCGAATTAATGCAGATTGCCGATACCCTGGGATTGGATTATCTGGTTGAAGTGCATGATGAAAAAGAGCTTAAGAAAGTCTTGAGCCTTAAGGTGCCGATTATTGGTATTAACAACCGCTCGCTCCGCACGCTTGAGATTGATTTTAAGACCACGGAGAAATTATTTACTTTAATTCCCAAAGAAAAGACAGTCGTGGTTGAAAGCGGGATAAAAAATTCACAGGATATTTTGTTTTTGAAAATTTTAGGTGCTAGCGGAGTGTTGATTGGTACAGCTTTTATGGAAGCAGAAGATATCAAAAACAAAGTGGAAGAGGTAATGGGCTGGTAGGCGCTTTAAGGGTCCTGGTCGCTAAGCTATCGGCGGGCAGCCTGCTACTGAAGTTTTCCCGTTTAGCGCTACCGCCGGTTTAAGGTTTAAAAATATGGTTAAAGTAAAAATATGCGGGATTACTAATTTAGAGGATGCTTTATTTAGTTATTTTGCCGGCGCCGGGGCTTTAGGATTTGTTTTCTATAAAAAAAGCCCGCGTTATATTCAACCGCGGCAAGCTAAAAATATATCCAAGATCCTGCCGAAAAGAATTTTACGGGTGGGAGTTTTTGTGGATGAAAAGATGCCTACGGTAAGAAGGATCGCCCGGGAAGTGCGTTTAGATATGTTACAATTCCACGGCCAAGAATCGCCTGCTTACTGCCGGAAATTTAAAGATTATAAAGTTATTAAAGCTTTCCGGATAGGAAAAAAAGAGGATTTGAACAAGGTTCTTCAATATAAAACTTTTGCTTATTTGTTTGATAGTTTTTCTAAGACCAGTTTAGGCGGTACGGGAAAAAAATTTAACTGGAAAATACTTGCTCAAGCAGCTAGAATGAAGCCTGTCGTATTTATTTCCGGAGGATTGACTTCGGGCAATGTGATTAAGGCGGTTAGTTTATTAAAACCTGATTGGGTGGATGCTTCCAGCAGTTTAGAATCAAGCCCCGGAAAAAAAGACCACCGGAAGGTTAAAAGATTTATTCAGGCATTAAGCTAAAGAAAGCCAGATATGAAAAAGTGCCAATTTTGCGCAGAAGAAATTCAAGATGACGCCATAAAATGCCGCTATTGCGGTGAGTTTTTAGATAAACGCGGCTTGTTTATAAAGCCTAAAAGCAAAGGGATGAAATGCCTGCTGGGCTGCTTGACTTGGATAGCCGTGTTAATTTTGATTTGCGGTGTTTTTATCTACTTAGCTTCTTTTATGCTGGATGCGGCGATGTATAAAATTATGGCTTTTAGGGCTAATCTGACTAATTTCAGTATGCCTTCTTTTAACCTCTTGGGTAACGTCCAGGGGATGTTCGGGGATCTGGGCAAAGGGTATGATATTCTAAAAGATTTTTTAAGCAATGGTTCGCTAAGGGATTATGAAAAAATTTATCCAACTCAATAAAAAATTAAAACCGTACCAACCTGTTTCTAAGGTAGGCCATTTTGGGCAATTTGGAGGAAGGTTTGTTCCTGAAACGCTGATTTATGCTTTGGATGAATTAACTAAAGAATACGCGCAAGTTAAGGGCGATAAAGAATTTAACCGCAAGCTAGCCGATTATCTTGCCGAGTATGCGGGGCGTCCGACTCCGCTTTATGAAGCGGTTAATTTAAGCCGGTATTTAGGTATTCGGAAAATTTATTTAAAAAGAGAAGATCTCCTGCACACCGGGTCGCATAAAATTAATAATACTTTGGGGCAGGTGCTTTTAGCGGTAAGAATGGGTAAAAAAAGATTGATTGCCGAAACCGGGGCAGGCCAGCATGGGGTGGCTACGGCTACGGTGGCGGCTTTATTCGGGTTAAAATGTGATGTCTACATGGGAGAGGAAGATATCCGCCGTCAGGCTTTAAATGTAATGCGGATGAAATTGCTGGGTGCCAGGGTGATCAGTGTAAAAAGCGGCACGCAAACTTTAAAAGACGCCATGACCGAGGCTTTGCGGGATTGGGTAACTAATGTGCGCAATACCTACTATGTAATTGGTACGGTTGCCGGGCCGTATCCGTATCCTGAAATGGTGCGTAATTTCCAATCGGTGATCGGTAAAGAAGCCCGGGCGCAGATCTTAAAGAAAGAAAAGCGTCTTCCGGATTATCTGTTGGCTTGTGTTGGCGGCGGCAGTAATGCCATGGGGCTGTTTCATCCTTTTTTTAATGATTCGAAGGTTAAAATGATCGGAGTGGAAGCGGCGGGGTTAGGTTTAGCTTCCGGTAAACATTCTGCCAGCTTAGGCGCAGGTTCAGTCGGAGTGCTGCACGGTACTAAATCAAAAATTTTAGAAGATAAGTTCGGCCAGATCAAAAATGCGTATTCGGTGGCTGCCGGATTAGATTATCCGGGAGTAGGGCCGGAGCATGCTTATTATCAGCAGATCAAACGGGCTGATTATACTTCAGTTACGGATCAAGAGGCCTTGGCGGGATTTAAATTATTATCATTGGTGGAAGGGATCATTCCGGCGCTGGAGTCTGCGCATGCGATCGGATATCTAAATAAATTTAAAAAAATGTTTAAGCGGGCTTTAGTTATTGTTTGTCTTTCCGGAAGAGGGGATAAGGATTTACATGAACAGGATTGATAGAAAATTTATTCAACTGAAAAATCAAGGTAAGAAAGCTTTTATTGCTTTTATTACTGCTGGTTTTCCGGATCTATCTACGACCGCCGGGTTAGTTATGGAATTAGAGAAAAAAGGAGTAGATCTAATTGAATTGGGCGTGCCTTTTTCTGATCCCCTGGCTGACGGTCCTACGATTCAAGAAGCTTCAGGATATTCCCTTAAAAAAGGGACTAATCTGGTAAAGATCTTAGAATTAGTTAAGCGTTTGCGTAAAGTTACTGATGTGCCGATTTGTTTGATGACTTATTATAATCCGGTTTTTTGTTTTGGCCAAAAAGCTTTTGTGGATAGAGCGCAAGCCGCCGGCGTCGACGGAGTGATTATCCCGGATTTACCATTTGAAGAAGCCAGAGAATTCAGCCGTTATGCTAACCAAAAGCAGCTGGCGAATATTTGTTTTATTACTCCTACCAGTTCTTTAGCGAGGATTAAGGCTATTTTGAAAGTTGCCCGCGGATTTATTTATTATGTTTCTTTGACCGGGGTAACCGGCGGCCGTAAAAATTTAAGTTCAGATTTAAAAATCAAGCTAGCCGCCATTAAAAAGTTAACCACTAAACCGGTTTGTGTCGGGTTTGGCATATCAAATGCCGGACAAGTCCGTCAGGTCGGCCGGATTTCCGACGGAGTAATTGTAGGCAGCGCAATCGTTGCCCAGATCAAAAAAAATATGGGAAGGGCTAATTTGGTGCAAAGAGTAGGCGAATTTGTGGGGAAATTAAATGTATAAAAGAAAAAAACTAAAGAACGGTTTAAGAATAATCACTAAGCGTTCCGCCGGGGTGCATTCGGTGTCTTTGGGAATTTGGATCAATATTGGCAGTCGTTATGAGCTGCCTGAGCAAAAAGGCATCTCGCATTTTCTTGAGCACCTGCTTTTTAAAGGCAGTAAAAAATATTCCTGCCGCTCGATCAAAGAATCGATTGAAGGAGTAGGGGGATCGCTGAATGGTTTTACTTCCGAGGAGCACACCTGCTATCTGGTTAAGATTCCCCACCGTTACCTGTTGGAGGCTTTAGATATTTTATCCGACATGGTGATCAACCCGTGCTTAACGGCAACGGATATTCATAAAGAAAAAACCGTGGTTTTGGAAGAGTTAAAGATGTATCGGGATCTTCCGCAAAGCTATGTTAATGAACTGCTGGATGAACTACTTTGGCCGCGGCAAGCTTTAGGTTCTCCGGTAATCGGCACAGTGGAAACCGTAAATAGTATCGATCGAAAGGTTTTAAAATCGTTCCAAAGCCGGCACTATACTCCGGAGAATATGGTGATTAGTGCCGCCGGTTTACTGGAGGATGATTTATTGGCAAGCCGGGTTTCGGAAATTTTTTCTCCGCTTAAAAATAGCGGGTTAAATACTTTTATAAAAGCCCGGCAATCTCAAGATAAGCCGCAGCTAAAGATTTTTCATAAAGGGACCGAACAGACCCATATGGCCATGGGTTTTCACGCTTTAAAACGCGATCATCCTTTAAGGCACGCGCAGGCAATCTTGCATATAATTTTAGGGGGGAATATGTCCAGCCGGCTTTTTAATGAAGTCCGGGAAAAAAGAGGCTTGGCTTATGAAATCGGTACCGGGCTTAAACGTTATAATGATACCGGAGTATTTTTAGTACATGCCGGGATCGATAACCTTAAGGTCCAGGATTGCCTGGGGTTGATTTTACAAGAGTTGGGTAAGACTAAAAAGACCCTGGTCACTAAAGATGAATTCAAGCGGGCCAAAGAGTTTTATCAGGGGCAGTTAAGTCTGGCGCTTGAGGATACTATGGAATATATGCTTTGGATGGGGGAGAGTATTGCCTGTTTAGATAAGGTTTATTCTTTAGATCAGATTATTAAAGAGGTAAACCGGGTTTGCCTGGAGGATGTCCGTCTGGTTGCCAGACAGATATTCCGGCAAGAGATTATTAATCTGGCTTTGATCGGACCGCTGGGCAAGAACGAAAAACAAATTTATCACAAACTTAATTTAAGGCAGGGATGATTATTTTTTTAATTATATTAGTTTTGGTCGTACTTTCCTTTTTCTTTTCGGCATCTGAGACCGCGATGATCGGATTAAGCAAAATCCGGCTGCGGCATATGCTGCAGCAGCAAATTAAGCGCGCTCAAAGTGTTGCCAGGCTGGTAGCTAAATTAGATAAAGTGATTGCGGCTATACTCATCGGTAATAATCTGGTAAATATCGCGGTTTCGGCGATTGTCACCGGAATATTTCTTCCGATTTTCGGTTACCGTTGGGGGGTTGTAGTTTCTACTTTTACGACAACTTTATTTTTGCTGATTTTTTGTGAAGTTACTCCTAAAATACTTGCTTCTAAACATGCTGAAAAGGTCGCTTTGTTTACCGCGCCGTTTATGGAAGGGGCGTTGGTAATTCTAAAACCTTTTATCACATTTTTTATTGGGATCAGTAATTTCCTTTTAAAAATATTTGCAGCAGACACAGCTAAGAAATCCCCTTTGATTACCGTGGAAGAATTAAAAACCTTAATTGAGGTTGGCCAGGAGGAGGGAGTCTTAAGTGAAGAAGAGCGTAAGATGTTCCACCGTATTTTTGAATTCGGAAATACTAAATTAGCCGATGTTATGGTTCCTAAAGAAAAAATTATCGCGGTAGATATCAATATTACTTCCGAAGATTTGTTAAGTATTTTTGTGGAAGAGGGGCATGCCCGGCTTCCGGTATATCAAGGGAAGAAGGATAATATTATCGGTATAGTTTATGCCCGCGATCTTTTGTATATTTTGCGTGAAAAAGGTTTATTCCTGTTGCAGGATCTGCTGCACGGGGCTTGTTTTGTCCCCAGTTCAATGCGGGTTAGTGAGATGCTCAGGAGGTTTCAAACTGATAAGATTCAGATTGCCATTATCGCCGACAAGAATAATTTAGCATTAGGTCTGGTTACTTTAGAAGACTTGTTGGAAGAAATTGTCGGAGAGATAGAAGAGAAGCATTCTATGAAAGGCAAGCATTCCAAGGGGTAGGCAGATATTCTTTAGGCCCGGAGCTTCCGCGGGAAGGCCCCATTAATTATTTGACATGAAAAATTTACTATGTTAAAATTAACGGTAATGGGAACATGCATGTTGCATAAAAAGGAGGAAACAAATGGGTGAAACTGGATATTGCGTAAAATGTAAGGGTAAGAAAACAATGAAAGATGAGCAGAAGGTAACGATGAAAAACGGCCGGGCAGCAATGAAAGGCAAATGTCCTGAATGCGGAACCGGAATGTATAAGATCTTAGGGAAAGCTAAATAAGAGATAATAATAGTTTATTCAGTAAGTGTTAACCGGCGCTGGTTGGTATTGCGCCGGTGTTGTTAATAGAGCGGCATCCGACGTTAATAAGACGTCCGGTTCTTATTTTGATTTGCGCCGGTGTTTAATTTGACTGAGGACTACACCCAACGCTAATTGGTATTGCGTTGGTGTCGTCTAGGTAGACAAGACACCCAACGCTTAAAGGTATTGCGTTGGTGTTGTCTAGGTAGACAAGGAGTATAAAATAGACTCGAAACAATTAGCGCAACGCATTGCCTGGGTTGCCAAATCTAAAAAAGCCGAACAGGTTATTATCCTGGATGTTTCTAAGGTAGCCGGGTTTTGCGATTATTTTGTGATTGCCAGCGGTAATTCTTTAAGGCAGGCGGCTGCAATTGCCCGGGCAATTCAAGATGATTTAGAAACTCAAAAAATAAAATCTCTTTCAAAGGTTTCCCCGAACGATGAGTCAGGCTGGATTGCCTTGGATTATGCTTCTGTGATCGCGCATGCGTTTTATAAACCGGTAAGAGAGTTTTATTCTTTAGAGGGGCTTTGGTCTGACGCCAAACGGGTAAGGATCAAAACCCCAAAGTTTTAAGCTTGCCGTTTATCTGGCGCCGAGTGAAATCACCCCGCGCTTAAAGTAGCTGCGTTGGTGCTGCCTATTGCCCGACGCCTGAGTACCGTTTAGGTGAGTGCCAACCGCGATTAAAAATAAAAATGCCTAAAAATGTTCAAGCAGAGCTAGCCGATTTAGTTACGTGTTGTTTAACGGACTTAGGATGGCGGGGGGATTATCCGGAAAAAATTTCTCTCGATCTACCTACCGATAATCGTTTTGGTGATTTCAGCACTAATCTTGCTTTAAAATTAAGTAAATTACAGAAACGTTCCCCTAAAGTGATTGCTGCAGAATTGACCGCTTGCCTGCAAAACAAGATCGCCGCATCTGCCCAGCTCCAAGACCTGGTTACTCAAGTTAAAGTCGAAGGGGCAGGGTTTGTCAATTTTTACCTTAAAGAAGATTATTTTTATGAAAAGCTTAGGGAGATTATTACCCGGGGTAAAGAAGCTTTAAGAACCGTTACGGCAGATAAAAGGAAAGTTTTAATTGAATTTGTCAGCGCTAATCCTACCGGTTCTTTATCTGTGGCTCACGCCCGGCAGGCAGCCGTTGGAGATTGTTTAGCTAATGTTCTATCTTTTATCGGTTTTGATGTTAGCCGGGAATATTATCTTAATGATGAAGGCAATCAGATAAATATCCTGGGCGCATCAGTGGGCTTGAGACTTAAGGAATTAAAGGGCCAAAAAATAGAGTTTCCGGAGAATTATTATCAGGGTGATTATATTTATGACATTGCCAAAGCCGCAGATAGCCAGAATATTAAGGATACGGATTTGGGAAGCTTTGCTGGGGATTATATTTTAAAAGTTATTAAACAGGAATTGGACGATTTTGGAGTTAGATTTAATTGTTGGTATTCGCAAAAGCAGCTGGCTAAAAGCGGTAAAATCGAAAAAGCCTTTGCTCAGCTAAAGGAAAAAGGATTTTTATATGAGCAAGACGGGGCGCTTTGGTTTAAATCCACCGTTTTTGGCGACGATAAAGACCGGGTGATTATTAAAAGCGATGGCAGCCAAACATACCTGGCGCCGGATATTGCGTATCATCAGGACAAATTTGACCGCGGGTTTAGCTGGTTGATTAATCTTTGGGGGCCGGATCATCACGGTTATATCAGCCGGATCAAAGCGGCGATTGAGGCCTTAGGACATAAAGGCCGTGATCTGGATGTGGTGATTGTCCAATTAGCTACTATTTTTCGCAATGGCCAGGAGATACAAATGTCGACCCGGCGGGGACAGTATATAACCTTACGGGAGGTCTTAGATGAAGTTGGTCCGGATGCCGCCCGGTTTTTCTTCTTGATGCGCCGGACATCCAGCCATTTGGATTTTGATCTGGAAGTGGCTAAAAAACAAAGTTCGGATAATCCGGTATTCTATGTCCAGTATGCCCACGCGCGGATCTGCAGCATATTGCGCAGCAGCGCGCTGGAGATTCAAAACGATTTAGACCTTACCGTGCTTAAGGAAAAAGAAGAGCTGAATTTAATTAAGAAAATGCTGGAATTTGATGTGATTTTAAACATTTGCCGGGTTACCTGCGATCCGTATATGCTCACGGTTTATCTGCAGGAGCTGGCTGAAAGTTTTCACAAGTTTTATGATTTACACCGGGTATTGGATCAGGATCAGTCTTTAATGGCCGCCCGGTTAGCTTTGATCAAAGGGGTAAAAATTGTTTTATCCAGCGGATTAGAGTTGTTAGGAATTACCCAGCCAGAGAAGATGTAAATGTCCAGCCAGTCAATTCTAAGTTTAGCGATTCCCAATATTTCCCTGCAAAATGAATTTTCCAAAGCATTAGGCATTTCTAAAGTATTGGCCCAAGTTTTGATCAACCGCAAAATAACTACTGCCGCCGCCGCCGAAAAATTCCTTAAAAGTTCGATCAATGATTTATTCAGCCCGCATTTATTCTCGGATATGCCCAAAGCGGTGAGTTTGGTTAATAAAGCTAAGGAAAATAAAGAAAAGATAATGATCTTCGGCGATTATGATGTTGACGGGATTACCAGCACAGTTTTGCTTAAAAATACCCTGGTGGGAATGGGTTTGGAAGTGCTGCACCATATTCCGCATCGGGTTAACGAAGGTTACGGCCTAAATCAGGAAATTGTCCGGTTTGCCAAGGAAAACCAGGTGAAACTTATGATTACTGCTGATTGCGGTATCGTTAACCATAAAGAGGTTGCGGCTTTGCGGCAGGCCAATATTGATGTTATTGTTACTGACCATCATGAACCCCAGGATTCTAATTTGCCGGCTGCCTCCGGCATAATTAACCCCAAAGTAAAACATTCAGGTTATCCTTATCGGGATTTAGCCGGAGTAGGGGTAGCTTATAAATTTGCTCAAGCTGTATCCGGTTCTTTATTGATGGATGATTTAGACTTGGTTACTTTAGGTACAATTGCCGATAGCGTGCCTTTAACCGGCGAAAACCGGATTATTGCCAAGGCGGGTTTATCTTGTTTGCCGAAAACTAAGAAATTGGGCTTGCGTGCGATGATCGAGAATGCCGGTATCGAAAATAAAAAATTTAATTCTACTTATGTCAGTTTCATCATTGCCCCGCGCCTGAATGCTCCCGGCCGCATGGATTATGCCGAAGTATCTTTGAAACTTTTAATGTGCCAGGATACTCAGGAAGCGCAATATCTAGCTAGCCAGCTGGAACACTTTAACCGGGAGCGCCAGAAGATTGAAAGTAAGATTTTGGAAGAAGCCGAGGAAATGATCAATCAGCAAATGAATTTCAAGGAACAAAAAGTCATCGTCATCGCTAAAGAAGATTGGCACCAGGGGGTTTTAGGCATCGTCGCCTCTAAGTTGTCGGATAGATTCTATCGTCCGGCAATCGTGATCTCAATAAAAGATGATCTATGCAAGGGTTCGGCGCGCTCAATTAAAAATTTCCATCTTTTTGACGCTTTAATGGACTCTAAGGATCTGCTGGATAGTTTCGGGGGGCATGCTCATGCCGCCGGTTTGTTAATTACTAAAGATAATATTGATGAATTCAGGAAAAGCATTAACAAACTGGCCAGTGACCAGTTAAATATTGATGATCTACTGCCGAGTAAAGATGTGGATCTTGAGCTTGCCTTGGGTGATTTAAGCGCAGCGCTGGTTAAAGAATTAGAGCAACTTGAACCGTTTGGCATGGCTAATCCGGAGCCTCTTTTTTATACGCGTAACTTAAAGTTAAGAGGGAAGGTGCAGCTTTTAAATCGCGGTACTTTGAAGTTCTGGGCAACCGATGGAGTGACGACCCTTGAAATAATCGGTTTTGGGATGAGTAATTTGAGAGAAAGTTTACTGCAGGCGGAGTCTTTTGATTTAATTTATACTCCTAAAATAGATAGCTGGCGTCAGGAGGAATCTCTGATCCTGGAGGCAAAAGATATATTTTTTAAGTAGTGAATTTGACGCGGGGAGTAACTTTTTTAAAACCGCCTTTTTTGATACATTTGGCGCAGATATAAACCCGTTTTGAGGTGCCTTCGACCAGCAGGTTAACTTTTTGCAGATTAGGCAGAAATTTGCGTTTAGACCAACGGGCGATCTTTGAGCCTGTACCGCCTTTAGCTTTATGCTGGCCTTTTCTGGATAATACTTTCCCTTGCAGTGCACCTTTCTTGCAGATTACGCATTTTTTAAGCATTTTTAGAACTCCTCGTGTACGAACACGACACTAGCGCAATTCCCATCAGCGCTGGTTGTATTCTTTAGGTTGATACGACACTCGGCCGGTAAACTCGCCCCTGATGTCATTTAGTTTATTAAGTATACTTGAAATTTCGGCGTTGTCAAGATAGAATATAGAGTGCTTATCAGGATCCAGATCCAGCTATCCATAAGAGAGCAATAAAGCAGAAGTTAAGGCTTATTTTATGATCACTGCAATCGCAGGTAAGGAACCGCCGGAAGATGGCCGTTAAGCTAAAAAAAAGAAGTCTGGATGAAGTAATTCTGGAGAATGAGTATTTTTTGATTACGGCCTATTTAATTTTCATATTCTTTAGTTGTATATGGCTGTTTTTAAGGACATTAAAAGATAAAATTTTTGTCCGCTAGGATAAAACGTATTTTTCCAGATGCATAACGAAATTGAAAGAGATTTGAGAGAGCAGCCGCTTGCTAAAATCATGGCCGAACATGGATTTAAGGCTAATGATTTAGTGAGCCACTCTACCGAACAAATTACGCATAAAATGGTTCATCGCGCCTCTATCGGCAGGCGCTTGAATTTAAAAATTCAATACCGGATACTGAATGCTTTGAATAAGGCTGTCGGTAAGCAGTATGCGCTGAAGGATCTTTTTAATTATTGAAATTTTAAACCAAGGAGATGCCCGGGGAAAATGAATAAGCTAACGGTTATTTTAGTTTTTGTGTTTATGCTGGCTGGCAATAGCTACGCATTCACTGACGCGGAAAAATTGAAAAATAGCGGTATGGCTTATTATCAGGCAGCGATGTATGAAAAGGCGGCCGAAAAATTCAGCAAGTCTATTGATCTGGAGCCAAGTTACGGCGCTTATCTTTATCGCGGGCAAGCCTATTGTTTTATAAAGCTTTATGATCAGGCGATCTCTGATTTTACCGAAGCTATCCATATTAATTCTAATGATGTGGCGGCATATGCCGAGAGGGGTAATGCCTATGCGCTTAAGGGTTGGTATAATCAGGCATTTTATGATTTAAACCAGGCGATCAGTATGAAGCCGGATGACGGCCTTTCTTATTTGTACCGCGCCAAAGCTTATTATGAAACTCAAGAATACAAGCTGGCCTGGACAGATTTAAAGCAGGCAAAAGTATTCGGCCAGCCGGTTTCAGATGAGGTCATGGAGTTATACCAAAGAAAGGCATTGAAGGTTCCGGCGAAAAAAAAGTCATTTTTTTCATTTTAAATATGGAAAATAAAAATTCAGGTTCGCATTTGGTTTATTCTACGGCATCCGGAAAGATCTGTCCTGAATGCGGCCAAGCCAAGGTTGGCTGTGCATGCCGGGCGTTAAAGAAGGCGGTTATCCCGGATGCTGATGGCGTTGTGCGTTTAAGTTATGAGGTTAAAGGCCGTCAGGGCAAAGGCATGACTTTAATTTACGGTCTTAATTTGAATGAAACCGGGCTTCTGGATTTAGCTAAGAAATTAAAACAGCGTTTTGGTACAGGCGGAGCGGTTAAAGATTATGTTATTCAATTACAGGGTGATTTTCGCGGTCAAGCAGCGCAGGAATTACGCAAACTCGGGTTTCCTGTTAAATAGTTAACGCCATTTAAACGGGTCTTTATGATGGAAAAAACTTTGAGAGATTATGAAGTCGGCGACCGGGCAATCGATGATTTGATCGGCCAGCTGGCTGAAAAATCCGGTTCTCCGGAAACGGAGCATCTACTGCGCCAGATATTAACTACCAGCGTGAAATTAGGCAAGGAGTCTTGCGATCGAGGCGACCTCAAACTGGTCAATAACACGCTTAAGGAGTTGCGGTATTCCTTTAAGATTTTTTCTCCCTACCGGCAGACTAAAAAGGTAATTATTTTTGGAAGCGCCCGCTCAAAAAATAATTCTGCCGAATATATGATGGCTGAAGCCCTCTCCCGGAAATTAACTCAAAAAGGTTATATGATCGTAACCGGAGGCGGTCCGGGGGTAATGGAGGCCGGCAATAAAGGCGCCGGCCGGGGGAAAGAATTCGCTTTAAATATCCGTTTGCCTTTTGAACAGAAGCCCAATCCTTATGTTGATGAAAAAGAAAAACTGATCAACTTTAAATATTTCTTTACCCGAAAATTAATTTTTGTCAAAGAAACCGATGCCACGGCTATTTTTCCGGGTGGATTCGGCACGTTGGATGAAGGATTTGAGATGATTACTTTAGTGCAGACCGGTAAATCCCGCCCCCGTCCAATAGTCCTGATGGAACCTAAAGGCTCTAGCTATTGGCGTACCTGGATGAATTTCGTCGCCGGACAATTAGTTAAAAAAAGATATATTAAGAAAGAAGATCTTAACCTTATTCAAATCGCTAAAACAGTAGAGGCGGCAGTTAAATATATCGAAGATTTTTACCGGGTATATCATTCTATCAGATATGTTTCGGGGGTAGCCGTTTTAAGATTAAAACGGCCGGTTTCCGAGAAGACGTTAAAGTTTATAAATAAGGAATTTAAAGATATTATCACCGGCGGCGAAATTAAGGTTTGCCCTCCGACGGCTAAAGAAATCCAGGAAAATGAATTTATTGATTTACCGCGCCTGGGGATGAATTTTAATCTGCGTGATTATGGCCGGCTCTACGAAATGATCCGCATGATTAATAGGGATTAGTTTAAATTTAGGTTAAGGTTAAGTGGGCGAATAAATATGGATAAAGTACTTGAAGGTTTAAATAAGGAGCAGATCGAAGCGGTTACCCATAAAGAGGGGCCGCTGTTGATTATTGCCGGGGCAGGAACCGGCAAGACCCGCCTGATCACTCAGCGTATTGCCTGGTTGATCAATCAGGGGCTGGCTAAAACCGATGAAATCTTAGCGCTTACTTTTACTGATAAAGCCGCCCGCCAGATGCAGGAGCGGGTGGATATTCTTATGCCATACGGTTATACCGATATTTGGATCTCGACCTTCCATGCCTTTGGGGACCGCCTCCTGCGGGAGAATGCTTTAGTGGCCGGGCTTAATCCGGATTTTAAAGTTCTGGCCCAGCCGGAAGCTGCCGTATTTTTCCGCGAGCACCTTTTTGAATTCAAACTTGATTATTACCGGCCGTTGGCTGAACCTACCCGTTTTATTGAAGCGCTGATTTCATTTTTCAGCCGGGCTAAAGATGAAGATGTTTGCGCGGAAGAATATTTTAAATATGCTCAGGATTTTTTAATCCAGGCTAAAACTGATTTGCTTGATAAGGCCAGGGAAGAGCTGGCCGTTCAACAAATGGAAGTAGCTGCGGCCTATCTTAAATACCAGGAATTGATGGCTGCCGCCGGCTTGGTGGATTTCGGCAATCAGTTTTATTTAAGTCTGGAACTTTTACGCCGCCATCCTTTGATCCTGCAAAATTACCAGAAACAGTTTAAATATATTTTAGTTGATGAATTCCAGGATACTAATTTTGCCCAGTTTCAGATGGTTAAGCTTTTAACCGGCCCTGGAAAAAATATTACGGTAGTTGCCGATGATGACCAGTGTATTTATCGCTGGCGCGGGGCAGCTTATAGTAATGTGCTTAATTTTACTCAGGAGTATGCCCAAGCCAGGAATATTACGCTTATCCAGAATTATCGTTCCACTCAGAATATTTTAGATAGTGCTTATCAATTGATTCAGTATAATAATCCGGAACGTTTTGAGATCAAAGCCAAAATTAATAAACATTTGGTCGGTTTGGTTAAAGGCGGCTTGAAGCCGCAACACCTGCATTTTGATACACATTCAGCTGAAGCGGATGCCGTAAGTAAGATTATAGAAGATAAAGTAAGTTCCGGTAAGTTTAAGTATAGAGATTTTGCGCTCCTTGTGCGTTCAAATTCTGACGCCCAGAGTTTTATCCAATCTTTGAACATGCAGAATATCCCCTGGCAGTTTAGCGGTAATCAGGGGTTGTATGGACGGGAAGAAGTGAAACTGTGCATTAATTTTCTGCGCGTAATTGCCAATCCTTCGGATTCGTTAAGCTTGTATTACCTGGTAAGCTCCCAGGTCTATAAAGTAAATTTAACGGATCTGGCGTTATGCAACCACTTGGCCCGCCGCCGGAATCGTTCGCTTTACGCGGTGTTCGGGGATTTAGAAATAATCCCGGAATTAGCGCAGGTCAGCCAAGCGACCAAAGATAAAATAAAAAAAATATTGTTAGAGATTGAGAATTTCCTGCAGGTTTCCCGGAATGAAACTACCGGTAAGCTGCTGTACAGATTTCTTACTGATACCGGTTACCTTAAGTATCTGACGCATGATCCTACTTTGGAAAAGGAAACCCAGATTCAGAATATTGCCAAGTTTTTTAATCAGGTTCGGGACTATGAATTGGTGGCCCGTCAGGACCGGGTGATTAGCTTTATTCAGCATCTTAATTTGTTGATTGATTCAGGAGATGACCCGCCGACAGTAGAGGCTGACCTGGATCAGGATGCGGTGAATATCCTGACGATCCATAAAGCTAAGGGGCTGGAGTTTAGAGTGGTTTTTTTAGTCAGCCTGGTACAAGGAAAGTTCCCGCTTCCCAAGCGTTCACAGCAAATCGAACTTCCGGATTGCTTAATCAAAGAAGTTTTGCCGACCGGAGATTTTCACGTTCAGGAAGAGCGGCGTCTTTTTTATGTCGGGATGACCCGCGCTAAGGAAGAGTTATATTTGACAAGCGCTGATGATTATGGCGGCAAGCGGTTACGTAAGGTAAGCCAATTTGTGTTAGAGGCGTTGGGTAAGCAGCTGGAAGCCGTGGAAAAGAAAAAGACATCGGCTATCGAGAGCATCCAGCGTTTCGCCCCGGCCGTAGAATTACTCAGGCCAGCCCTGTCGAAGCTGCCCGAAGATAAATTAGTTTCCTTAAGTTATTATCAGATTGATGATTATTTAACCTGCCCCTTAAAATATAAATATGTGAATATACTGCGCGTGCCGATCATGGAACATCATACGGTTATTTACGGCCGGGCCATGCATGAGGCAGTAAGCCAGTATTTACTGCATAAACTTAATGATAAGAGTTTCAGCTTAGATGAACTTTTGGACTGTTTTGAAGCAAATTTTGATCCGCAAGGGTTTCTAGACGCTAACCATCAGGAGGAGCGTTTTCGTATCGGCCGCCAGGCTTTAACCAGATTTTATAAAGATGAAGAAAAACGCCGCTCTGTCCCTAAATATATTGAAGAAGAATTTTCTTTTGTGATCGGTAACAACAAAATTTCCGGTAGATTTGACCGTATCGATATGGAAAAAGATGGTGCGGTAATCACGGATTTTAAGACTTCGGCGATTAAGACACAGAAGGATGCTGATAAGCGGGTCAAGGAAAACAAGCAGCTGGCGCTTTATGCTTTAGCTTATCAGTATCGTTTCGGGAGCCTGCCGGTGGCGGTAGAACTGTATTTTCTGGAATCCGGGATTACCGGACGCTGCCAACTCAGCCAGTCAGATTTAGATGATGTTAAAGAGGATATCCTGAAGGTTTCCACGGGGATCCGCCAGCAGGATTATCCGGCTAAGCCCGAATATAAGGCTTGCACCTATTGCGCCTATAGCCAGATTTGTCCTCAAGCCGTGATCCGTTAAATCTAAAAGTTGACAACCCCCGGGATTTGGGATATAGTCAGGTAAGAGAATGAACGCGATTATTTCTGTATTTATTTGGGTCGGTAGCGGGTTATTGACCATCCTGCTTTTTTTGGCCGTCTTTGTTTTAAATATCCTGCTTTTTCCGTTCGATAAAAAGAAGAAGATCACTCATCGGCAGTGTTTCTGGTGGTCGGATTCTTTGATTGGTTTAAATCCTTATTGGAGTCTTAAAGTCAGCGGTCTCGAACACATTGATCCTAAAAAGACTTATGTGATCATTGCTAACCACCAAAGCATGGCGGATATTGTCGTGCTTTACCAGATTAAATGCCAGTTTAAGTGGGTAGCTAAGGCTAGTTTGTTCAGTGTTCCTTTTATCGGTTGGTGTTTAAGCTTGATTAAGCATATTAAACTCACCCGGGGTGATTTTGCCAGTATTAAAGAAATCTATCATCAGGCAAGTAATTGGTTGCGCAAAGATATGTCGGTGTTATTTTTTCCGGAAGGAACGCGCAGCAGTACCGATGAAATGGGGCAGTTCCAGAATGGAGCGTTTAAACTGGCGATTAAAGAGAAAAAGCCTATTCTGCCGATTTGCTTAAGGGGAACGCAAAAAGCCATTCCTAAGGGTAGCTGGATTTTTAAGACTAAAGTTGCCGCAGAAGTTATTGTTCTTGAGCCCGTGGATACTGAAGGTTTTGGCGCGGGAGATTTTGCCTTGCTTAGAGATAC
Organism: Candidatus Omnitrophota bacterium; assembly: GCA_035402765.1. Classification (GTDB taxonomy): domain Bacteria; phylum Omnitrophota; class Gorgyraeia; order Gygaellales; family Profunditerraquicolaceae; genus UBA6249. The sequence goes on along the minus strand of DAONDX010000001.1, from coordinate 29,241 downwards.
CGTCCGTTCACGAATTCAAGCCGCGCAAGTTTTAGGAAAATAACCGATGAAAAAAAAGTTTAAAATTATTTTTTGGATTTGTGGTATTCTTTTGGTTTTCTTCCTGGTCGCTAATATTCTGATCGGGATATATGCCCCCCGGATCGTTGAGCAGCAAATTCAGCAGAATTTGAAACTAAAAAGCCATCTGGGCAAAATAACTCTAAGTTTCCCGTTTACGATCACTTTGGAAAGATTAGAGATCGGACAACTAGCCAGTATTAAAAAAATATCTTTGTCTCCTAATCTGTTAGCGCTGTTATTCGGCAAAGTGGTTATTCACGGTTTAACGATCGTTGAACCGGTAATTACCCTGGAGCAGTCGGCGGAGGGCAAGTTGAACCTGCCGGTCTTGGAACAAAAAGGTAAGTCTCCGGATATTTATTTAACCAGCCTTAATTTGCGCGATGGTAAAATAATCTTTACGGATAAAAAAGTTAGCCCCGAAGGTTTCCAGGTGATTTTAGCTAAGTTGAATATTAAGGTGAATAAGGTCGCTCTTCCAGTCACTTCTCTAGCGACAAACTTTAGCGTTAGCGCCCAGCTGTTCAGCCGGCAGGCTGAAGTTTTTGGTGAAGTTACTTTTAGCGGATGGCTTGATTACCCGGCCCGCGATCTGGATGCGGAGCTGGAAGTTAAGCATCTGGATATAACGAAATTCTCGGTTTATTATGGAAATTTTATTTCTAACCGCAAACTTTCTTCCGCTAACTTGGATTTAGTTTCAACTTTTAACTCTAAAAATAATGCTTTGCGCATCTCTACTAAATTCAATCTTTCAAATTTGGTTTATGCCGATGCCCAGCAGGAGTTGTTAAATTTAGATTTGACAAAAAATGCCCTGGATTTATTTACCGATACTAAAGGCAATCTGAATTTAGAATTTGATATCGATACTTTGCTGGATAATCCGGCTTTAAGCCAGGAAAAACTGCAGAAAATAATTTTAAAGGCGGCGGGCAAGAATTTAGCGGCTCAGTCCCCGGAGCAGCTGGTGGATAAAGTGGCAACGATCATTGATCAGTATAAAGGGGTAGGTAAAGAGTTGAAGGCTATTTTCGGCCAGTAGGCGGGGGATTAAAAAAGGTGGAAGAGACAAAATCAAGATCACTTAAGAATATTGAGTCCAGAATGGAGAATTTGGATGTTAATTCTTTGCGTTATCATATTCTTGAGAGCGCTAAGAATTTTAAATGTTCCTGGATCCAGCTAGGCCGTTCTTTATATTCAGTTTGGAAGGATAAGATGTATAAGGAATGGGGGTATGCTAGTTTTGAAGTTTATGCGGCCCGCGAGATCGGCATTCGTAAGCAAACGGCAATGAAACTGCTCAAATCGTATTATTTTCTGGAAAAAGAGGAACCGCAGTATTTAAAGAATGAATATACTGATTCAGCTCAGCCGGTTAATCTTCCCAGTTATGAATCCGTTAATATTTTACGCCAGGCTAAGAATAATAAAAGTTTAGATGAGCACGATTACCATGATTTGAAAAAAGAGGTATTTGAGAAAGGCCGGGACGCCCAGGAGATCAAAAAAAATCTGGGGGTGATTATCCGTCAAAGGCAGGAACTTGATCCCGAAGAAGCCGCGGAAAAGAAAAGAAGCTCGGTCTTAAAAAGGTTGCTCGGCCAGTTACGGATGCTTAAACAGGAGGTGGCGGTGCTTAAGCTGCTTCCGGCGCCGCTGGTTAAAGATTTGGATAACCTGATTAAAAATATCGATCAGGAAATCAGGGAGTGATTTTGATGACAGTAGCGGTTGAAAAGAATCTGACGCTGGAAAAAAGAATGGCGCTTCTGGGGGTGCGGGAAGAGGATATTGTGGAGAATTTCATCCGTTCCAGCGGCCCCGGCGGCCAGAATGTAAATAAAACCTCAACCTGTGTTTATCTAAAACATTTGCCTACGGGATTAGAAGTAAAATGCCAGCGTCAGCGTTCGCAGCTCTTGAATCGTTCTTTAGCCCGGCATATTCTATTGAGTAAAATCGAACATCGAATGCAAGAAGGCATTTTACAAAGGCAGTCTCTAAAAGCTAAAATTATGCGCCGGAACCGCCAAAAACCCAAAAGTATTAAAATTAAAATCTTAGAGGGTAAGCGGCGCCAGGCGCAAAAGAAGCTGGGACGCAAGAAAATTAATGAGATTGAAGTTGCATAAACATTTTCTTGTGGTAGAATATTCAAATATTAAAAAGGAGTCCACATGGCAACCGGCGCAAATTTTATCGCAGGCTTGGTTTCATTAGCTTTAACGGTTTGGTTTGTTTATTTCAGCGTTTTAGTAATTCAAAAGCTGGATAAAATGATTGAACTGTTAGAAAAGAAATAACCGATAGCCGATCGCCATAATTTCATCTGTCGGCAGATTAAATCTATTCAGTATATTAACCTGTTGACTTGTGGAATTAATTATCGTATAATCTTTAAGAAAAGGGAGGTAGAAATTTGGTTTTGGTCAAGGAACAAAAAGCAAAATTAATTGATGATTTTAAAGTGCATGCCAGGGATACCGGAAGCGCTGAGGTACAGATAGCGATTTTAACCGAGAGAATCAATGATTTAGGTCTGCATTTTAAATCGCATAAAAAAGATCTCCATTCCCGCCGCGGGTTACTGCTACTGGTAAGTAGGCGCCGCAGACTCCTCAAGTATCTCAAGGATAAGGATATGAAGAAATATGAAGAGATACTGGGAAAACTTAGCTTGAGAAAGTAAACTCAAGAAGAACCTATCCATAAAAAAAAGAAAGAGCGATCATGCAAAATAAAAGCTTAAAAATTAAATTTGGTAAGAATGACCTTATTATAGAGACGGGAAGATTGGCCAAACAGGCTAATGGTTCGGTAACGATTACTTACGGCTCAACCGTGATTTTAGTTACTGCTTGCATGTCCAGCTCAATTAAAGAAGGGCAGGATTTTTTTCCGTTGACCGTTGAGTACCAGGAAAAAACTTATGCCGCCGGCAGGATTCCCGGAGGTTTTTTTAAACGTGAGGGCAGGCCTTCGGAAAATGAAATTTTAGGCAGCCGGCTTATTGACCGGCCTATTCGGCCGTTGTTCCCTGAAGGATTTTTGAATGAAGTGCAGGTGATGGCGATGGTATTATCAAGCGACGGAGAGAATGACCCGAATGTCCTGGCTTTGATCGGGGCCAGCGCCGCTTTGTCTATTTCGGATATTCCTTTTAACGGTCCATTAGCCAGTTGCCGGGTTGCCCGGATCAATAATGAATTAGTATTAAATCCCACTTACGGCGAGACCGAAAGCGCGGATTTAGAAGTAGTTGTCGCCGGTAATAAAAATGGCGTAGTAATGCTAGAATCAAAGGCAAAAGAGGTTTCTGAAGCGGAATATTTTGAAGCTGTAAAATTCGGGATGGATAGTTTAAAGCCCATTCTGGCTTTGCAGGAAGAGTTTGCCCGCCTTTATGGCCAGGCAAAAGCTGATGTTGCGTTAAAACTGGTTGATCCGGCTTTAATGCAGAAGATCGAAGCGCTTTCTCAGCAGAAATTAGCCAAGGTTTATAAATTAAGTAAAAAAGAAGAGCGTGAAGAGCAAGTGGCTTTATTAACTAAAGAATTGGATGAGCAGCTAACCGCCGAAGGTTTTCTGGCTGCGGATATCCACACCGGTTTGCATGAAGTTGAAAAAAAACAGGTGCGTAAAATGATTTCGGATGAGGGCCTGCGTATTGACGGGCGTTCATTTAAGCAGATTCGGGAGATCACCTGTGAAGTTGCTGTGCTTCCGCGTACCCATGGTTCAAGCCTTTTTACGCGCGGCCAAACTCAGAGTTTAGCGGTGACTACTTTAGGTACCGGAGAAGACGAGCAATTAATTGAGTCTTTAGACGGAGAAAAAAAGAAGTCTTTCATGTTGCATTATAATTTTCCTTCTTTTAGCGTCGGTGAAACTCGTCCGGTGCGCAGTCCCGGCAGGCGTGAGATCGGCCACGGGGCTCTGGCGGAAAAAGCTTTACTGGCGGTAATGCCGTCAAAAGAGAAATTTCCTTACACCGTAAGGGTAGTTTCTGAAATTTTAGAATCTAACGGTTCCAGCAGTATGGCTTCAGTTTGCGCGGCTACCTTGTCGATGATGGATGCCGGGGTGCCGATCAAAGAAGCAGTGGGAGGAGTGGCTTTAGGATTGGTTAAAGAAGGGGATAAAACGGCAATTTTAACGGATATCGCCGGATTAGAGGATCATTTCGGCGATATGGATTTTAAAGTTGCCGGGACCCGTACAGGAATTACTGCTGTACAACTTGATCTTAAGAACGCCGGGATTTCTCTGGATTTGCTTAAAGAATGTCTGGCGCAATCGAAAGAAGGAAGGTTGTTTATTTTAGATAAAATGAGCGCGGCGCTTAACAGCCCCAGGGAAGAGCTTTCCAGCTTTGCCCCGCGTATTGATGTTTTAAAGATTAATACTGAAAAAATCGGAGAACTTATCGGCCCGGGTGGTAAGACAATCAAGGCAATTATCGCGGCTACCGGAGCCAGTATCGACATTAAAGATGACGGTACGGTTTTGGTGGGTTCAATCGATGCGGCTAAATCCGATGCGGCGATCAAAATGATCAAAGCCATTACCGATGAAGTAGAAGTAGGGAGAATTTATATCGGTAAAGTAAAAAGGATTATGCAATTCGGCGCATTTGTAGAGTTGGCTCCGCGCAAAGAGGGGCTGGTGCATGTATCTGAGCTCTCCAATACTTTTGTCAAAAAAATTGACGATGTAGTTAAAGTAGGGGATGAATTTAAAGTTAAAGTTATCGGTATTGATGAATTAGGCAGGATTAATTTAAGTAAAAAACAAGCTGAAACTCCGGAAACCCCGCAACAGGGTAGTTAAATTATAGAAGTGAGAGAAAGAAGAATCAATGAGGTCAAGGGCATCGTTCTAGTAGCAGTGGGGCTGATGGTTCTCGCCAGCCTTATCCGCTTTGACCGTTTGGACCTTGTTTTTTATACTTCGCATCCCAATTTTCCCCCCAAAAATCTTCTGGGAGTTTTCGGCGCCTACATGGGCGGTTGCTTAATATTGTTTTTTGGGAATATCTGCAGTTTTATCATTCCTCTTTTGGCGATCCGCGCCGGCATTAAATATTTCCGTCAGGATAAAATTTACATAAGTCTTGCGCGCATCATCGGGGTTTTTACGGTGCTGATCTCTTTAAGCTCGCTTATCGGGATGTTCAACCTGGACAACGATTTATTGAGATTCCAATCGGCAGGATTCTTCGGCTCCCAACTTTCCGCTAATGTAACAAGAACTTTTGCGGTATTCGGTGCCTCAGTTATTTTTACCCTTTTTTTAATTATTGGCTGGGCTTTTTTCAACGAGGAACTTATCTCCTCGCTTTTTTTTAAGTTAATCGGTAAGATCAAATCCGTTTTTGCGGGTTTAGCGGTCATTAATAAAAAGCAAAAAGATGCGGTTGTAAAAGTTAAATCCAGCCTGAATAACAAAAATAACGCTTTGCTTAAAAAACCGGAGCCGGAAAACGCGCCGGTAAAACCAAAGATTTTCATGCCGGAAGCTCAAGCCGCGCCGAAGCCAAAGATTCAAATTAATAAAGTTAAACCGCAAACCGAAGAAATAAAGCCAAAGCCCGGTGATTTAAAGATCGGGGATTATCATTTGCCGTCCGTTGAGCTATTAGATATGCCGTCTCCTTCGGATTCTAAACAGATGAAAGAAGATTTGGAGGATTGCGCCAGGACCCTGGAAAACACTTTAGAGGATTTTGGTATTTCGGCAAAAGTTACGGATATTATCCGCGGCCCGGTAATTACCCGCTATGAACTCGAACCTGCTGCCGGAGTCAAGATTAACCGGATCGAGAATTTAAGTGATGATATTGCTTTGGCGATTAAGGCCCAGTCAATCAGGATTATTGCCCCCATTCCGGGAAAGGGCAGGGTCGGGGTAGAGGTGCCTAATTTGCAAAGCAGTTTAGTTTGTATCCGCGATCTGCTTACCTCCGCGGAATATCATAAACAAAAATCTCCTTTGACTATAGCTTTGGGCAAAGATATTACGGGCCGCTCCGTATTCGGGGATTTAGATGATATGCCGCATTTGTTGATTGCCGGGACTACCGGTAGCGGTAAAACTGTTTGCGTAAATACCTGCATCCTGTCATTACTTTTCCGGGATTCTCCCAATGACCTGAAGTTTTTGATGATCGATCCTAAAATGGTAGAATTGATGCCTTTTAACGGCCTGCCGCATCTTTTATGTCCCGTAGTTACTGACGCTAAAAAAGCCGCGGTTGCTCTTAATTGGGTGGTTTCCGAGATGGAGTCGCGCTATGTGCTTTTATCTAAAGCCGGAGCCAGGAACATTGAGGCTTATAATGAAAAACAGGAAAAGATCCCTTACATTATTGTAATCGTTGATGAGTTCGCGGATTTAATGAGTGTCGCCCGTGATCAGATCGAAAATGCGATTACCCGCCTGGCGCAGTTATCGCGGGCAGTAGGGATACATTTGATCTTAGCTACACAGCGTCCAAGCGTAGATGTAATTACCGGAGTAATTAAGGCTAACTTACCGGCGCGCGTATCTTTTAAGGTAGCCTCTAAAGTGGATTCGCGTACAGTTTTGGATAGCAACGGTGCCGAAGCGTTATTAGGCAAAGGAGATATGCTGTTTTTACAGCCCGGGAAAGAAGATTTGATCCGTATTCAGGGGGCTTTAGTTAAAGATGCCGAGATCGAGCGAGTAGTAGGTTTTATCAAAGCTCAGGGCGAACCGGCTTATGATGACCAAATTCTTAAGGATCAGCAGAAAAATAGTTCAGCCGGCGGCGGCGATAAAGATGAGCTTTATGATGAGGCGGTCCGGGTGATTATGGAAAGCAATCAGGCTTCAGTTTCTATATTACAAAGACGTATGCGTTTAGGGTATACGCGTGCCGCGCGTATTATTGATATGATGGAATTGGAAGGTTTAGTCGGGCCGTTCGAAGGAAGTAAGCCGCGCCGGATTTTAGTGGATCGGGAGGCTTGGCTTAAAGATTTAACCAGCGGTAATCCTATAGATAAATAGTATTGCTAACAAGAAGGCAGTGGGGATGAACCCCATCCCCTCTAAAAATTTAACATTTAAAATTTACGGTTTTATAAATTGAATTAGAAGGAAGGTGCGGGATGAATATTGAAACAGCCGGTTCCCGGCTAAAAAAAATTCGACAAGAGCGGGGGTTAAGTTTAGAGGATGTTCAGAAGAAGACCAAGATTCATTTAAACATCCTGCGGGCGATCGAAGGCGACAGCATCTCCAATCTGAGCCCGATCTACCTTAAAGGTTTTATTAAAATTTACTGCGGTTATCTGGGGATAGATACCAAGGATTTTATTACCCCCAGCCAGGTAACTAAAAAACCGGCCTTAAATGCTACCGTGGGCAGGCCGATCGGAGCGCGGATAGATAAAAAGTCCTCTTTTATCAAAGATGCTTCGATTAAGCTGGGAGCGATTAAGCCTCTGGTTAATTTAAAAAAAATAATTATTATCGGGGGAGCGGCAGTCCTCTGCATAATTTTAGCCGGCAATTTAATTAAATTTGTTTCTTCCCGGCCCAAAAGAAGCCGTTTAGAAAAAGCCAAAATTTCAATGCCGGTTTCAGCCGCAAAAACCGCACCGACCGCTTCCAAAATTAATAAAGATTTGACTCAGGGGTTTACTTTAGGAATATTCGCGCGCGGTAAATCCTGGATTTCAGCTAAAGTTGACGGGAAGGTCGTTTTCCATGGGGTGCTTGCCCGGGGACGCAGCGAAACCTGGAAGGCGAGCGAAAAAGTTGAATTATCCCTGGGAAATGCCGGAGCGGTAGAGCTGCAGGTTAATGACCAGCGTTTTGCTAATCTTGGCCGGCCGGGTCAGGCTTTAAAAAATATCGTAATCAATAAAGATGGCCTGAAGATTTCTAGATGAACCCCGCTCCTTCTTTATATTTCAATTGTTTAAAAGGTGCGGGAACCATTGGAATGAATAAGATAGAAGGAGCGGGGTGAAGCAAAAAATAGGAATATTGAGTTTAGGCTGCCCCAGGAATTTAGTGGATGCCGAAATGCTTGCCGGGCGGCTTAAGCTAAAAAAATATTCGATCATCCAGGATGTCACTCAAGCACAGGTAGTTTTAGTAAATACTTGTGCTTTTATTCAAGATGCCAAGCGTGAATCTATCGATGCGATCTTGGATTTGATCGAATTAAAGAAGCAGGGTAAGCTTAAAAAAATAATTGTTTATGGCTGTCTGGCGCAGCGTTATAAAGATCTAGCTAAAGAATTACCGGAAATAGACGCTTTTGTGGGGACCCCGGGAGAGAATTCCGGGTTTCCAAGGTTGGCTTTAACTCCGAAACACTACGCTTATCTGAAGATATGCGAAGGTTGCCTGAACCGGTGCAGCTATTGTATTATTCCCAAGATCAAGGGCAAATTAAAGAGTCTGGATCCGGCGGTGATCATCCGGAAACTTAGAGGTTTTAACCGGGATAAAATTTCTGAATTAAATATTATCGGCCAGGATATCACCGGTTATGGCATGGATACTTCCGTAAAAAGCCAGCTGGCAGGCTTATTGCGCAAAATAATCAATAATACGCCGAATGTCGGATGGATTCGGCTTTTGTATTTGAATCCGCAGCGGGTTAGCTCTGAATTACTGGAATTAATTGCGGATTCGCCCAGGGTTTGTAAGTATATTGATTTACCCATCCAGCATATTAATAATCGCATCCTGGCGGCGATGAACCGGCCGATCACTAAGGATGAGATCGTTGCTCTGATCAAAAAAATCAGGAAAACAATTCCCGGGGTTTATTTACGTACTTCCTTGATTGTGGGTTTTCCTTCGGAGACGGAAAAAGAATTTAAAGAATTGGTGGAATTTGTCAAAGATGTAAAATTCGACCGGTTAGGTGTTTTTATTTATTCCCGGGAAGAGGGGACTGCGGCATACAAATTTAAGGGGCAGATCTCCCAGCGTATAAAACAGGAAAGGTTTGATCAAATCATGCTGGCGCAGCGGGAAGTAGCTTCAGAAGTAAATGCTAAATTTTTAGGCAGGACCATTTCAGTTTTACTGGAAGAAAAGCAGGATGCAGGTTTCCTCGGGCGCAGCCAAGGGGATGCTCCGGAGGTAGACGGATTGGTTTATGTAAATACCAAGCAAAAATTGCAAATCGGTAAATTCATTCAGGTAAAAATTACAGATACTTTAGAGTATGACCTAGTGGGGGAGCCAAAAAATGAATCTTGCTAATCGATTAACCATGTCGCGCATTATCTTAACTTTTGTGTTTATGTTCTTTTTATTTTGCAACGGGCTCTGGCCTAAAGCGATCGCTCTGGTGGTTTTTATCCTGGCCGCTTTATCGGATTACTTTGACGGAATGATCGCTAAAAGCCGGAATATGGTAACGGACTTTGGCAGGCTTATGGACCCGATCGCCGATAAAATTTTGGTTATCGCAGCTTTTGCGGCATTTGTGCAGTTACAGCTAATTGATGCCTGGATGTTTGTGATCATTGTTTCCCGGGAATTTTTAATCACTTCGATGCGCCTGTTTGCTTTAAACAAGGGCAAGGTGCTTTCTGCGGCGCGGGCCGGCAAGCATAAAACCGTCCTGCAAATGGTGGTTATTTTTACCATTTTAGGTTTTATTCTGCTTAAAGAAATAGTATTAAAATATTATACCTGGAATCCCGCCTGGGAAAAAGTTTTCCGCCAGGGAATATTTATATTAATGCTCTTAACTGTAGGATTAACTCTTTATTCCGGGCTATCCTATTTATGGCAGAATCGAAAAGTAATTACCCGCCTATGAGATTTAAAGAAATAAACGCAGCTTTTGTTAAAATCGCAGCTACTGTTTTTTTTATCGGTTATTTACCGCTGATGCCTGGTACCTTCGGCAGTCTGGCGGGGGTAGGTTTATTTTATTGGTCCCGGGGTTTTTCCTGGATAACCTATTTGGGATTAATTTTAGGGGTTATCCTCCTGGGATTAATGGTCTGCGGCCGGATGGAGAAGTTGCTTAATAAAAAAGATCCGGGTTGTATCGTGATTGATGAAGTAGCAGGTATCTTGGTTGCGCTTAGTTTTATGCCGCTGGATTTTAAGATAATTTTTCTGGGATTTTTGATCTTTCGTATTTTGGATACGCTTAAAATCTATCCTGCCGGGCGTATACAGAACAGGCATGGAGCGGTGGGGGTTATTGGCGATGACTTGATCGCCGGAATTTACACCAACCTGATATTACAAATCATTCTGAAGTTGCCTCTTTAAAATATTATCAAAAGTTTAATTCTTGCAATATGCTGTAGTCGGCTCCTTGCCGGTTAAGCTGGCTTTTAAACAAAGTAATTCCCGCGGCGCTAAATTTCAAATCCAGAGTTGCACAATCATTCCATACTTTTTTCAGGCAGCATTCTAAATCTAAAGGGTTTAAAGGTTGTTTTATCCGGCCCAGGCTGATGTGCGCCTGGAAAGAGTGTTTTTCTTTGGGCAGTCCGATTTTCGATAGTTCTTTTTCGATTTCTCCGACCAGGCGTTTTAGCTCAGGATCAGGGGTTTGGGAGCCGATCCAAATTATCCGCCCCCGGCTTAAATCGGGAAAGACGCCTAAGGTTTCCAGCTTAATTTCGAATGGAGAAAAACCTTTAATTATTTCCGGGATCTTTTGTGCGGCGCAGGCGAGTTGCTCGGTAGAGATTTCGCCCAGGAATTTTAAAGTAAGATGCAGGTTAGCCGGTTTTACCCAGCTAATTTTAGGCAGAGTTAGTTTTAGTTCATGCTGGAGTTTAATCAGGGAAGCATTAATTTCCGGGGGAAGTTTTATGGCGATAAATGCGCGCATAATAAAAGTAAAGATTTCTCAACGGTTTTCTTACAGATAGTTTTCCGGTTGCCCGGAAAGATAAATTTACGGCAAATCTCCAGTTTTTTGGCGCAGAGGCAGATATAGACTGTGCCAACGGGTTTAGCTGAGGTTGCCCCGCCCGGCCCGGCAATTCCGGTAATGCTTAAGCCAAAATCGGCACGCATTTTATTTTTAATATTCCGGGCCATTAATATCGCCACTTCCTTGGAAACTGCTCCGTATTTTGCAATTATTCCCGCCGGGATATTTAGGAGCAGTTCCTTGGATTTGTTACTGTAGGTGACTGCTCCGAGAAGGAAATAACGGGAAGCTTCCGGCAGGCTGGTTAGTTGAGAAGAAAGTTGACCTCCGGTGCAGGATTCAGCAACAGCAATGGTTTTGCCTTGTTTAATCAGCTGGTAATGGATTTTTCGGATTATTGAAGCAGGCATAAAGTTATTATAGCCGTTTTTAAATATATTGACAAGTCCAGTTTCTGTTGTTAAACTAATTAACAATTAATCTTTGGGGCAAGGTGAAACTCCTTACCGGCGGTAGCGCAGAAGCGCACACCGGCGTTTATTTAACGCCGGGCGTAAAAGCCCGCGAGCCGCCGCATAAGTTCATGCGGCTGCAGATCTGGTGAAATGCCAGAGCCGATGGTGCCATGCGAATGGCGAAAGTCCAGATGAGAAAAGATTATTACAGTCTGTAGTTAATCTGCTAAGTTTTAGCGGAGGAGAATGTAAACCCGAAGAGTTTGTTCGGGTTTATTTTTTTATTGGGAGATTCGGGACTGAAAGAAAAAATCTATGTTTAACAGTATCCCAGAAATTTTGGAAGATTTAAAAGCCGGTTTAATGGTGATTGTGGTTGATGATGAAGACCGGGAGAACGAAGGCGATTTAGTGCTGGCTGCTTCAAGCGTGAAATCCGCAGACATTAACTTTATGGCTAAATTCGGCCGCGGCTTGATCTGCGTTCCCATGGAAGAAGAGAGGCTGCGTTTCCTGGAGTTGGATCCGATGCTTAAGAATACTTTGCAGGCTAATCTTGAAGATCCTTTTAAAACTGCCTGGATGATCTCTGTGGATGCAGCCAGCGGAGTTACGACCGGAATTTCGGCGGCTGATCGCGCCAGAACAATTGAGGTCCTAATTAACCGGCAGAGCCAGCCGGAAGATCTGGTGCGCCCAGGGCATATTTTTCCTTTGCGTTCACGGCGGGGCGGGGTTTTGGTCAGGGCTGGCCATACGGAAGCGAGTTTAGATTTAATGCGCCTGGCCGGGCTTTATCCGGCCGGGGTAATTTGTGAGATCATGAATGATGACGGCAGTATGGCCCGCTTGCCGCAGCTTTTAGAATTTTCCCGCCGTCACTCTTTAAAGATCTGTACAATTGCTAGTCTGATTGAATACCGCCGCCGGAGGGAGAAACTAGTAGAGGTGGTTGTGCAAACTAAATTACCGACTAAATTCGGCGAGTTTAAATTAATAGTTTACCGCGATCAGACTAATAACCAGTCTCATCTTGCTTTATGTATGGGGAATTGGTCAGATGAGTCCGTATTAGTGCGTGTACACTCGGCCTGCCTGACCGGAGATGTTTTTGGTTCCCTGCGCTGTGATTGCGGAAAACAGCTGGAGAGAGCGATGCAAATGATCGCTCTGGAAAAAAAAGGCGTAATCCTTTATATGAACCAGGAAGGCCGCGGTATCGGCCTGGTTGAGAAGCTACGGGCTTATAACTTGCAGGATAACGGAATGGATACGGTCGAAGCTAATGAGGCTTTGGGGCATAAAGCGGATTTACGTGATTATGGAATCGGAGCTCAAATTTTAGTGGATTTGGGGATTAAACAAATCAGGTTATTAACTAACAATCCGCGAAAGATTGTCGGCCTGGAGGGTTATGGTTTAGGGGTGGCGCAGCGGGTACCCCTTGAGATCAAGCCGAATGCCGAGAATTTTAAATACCTTAAAACCAAAAAAGAAAAGATGGGGCATCAATTAGACATTTAGGCGGTGAACTCCTGCTTTAAAAGTTTAGCTGAAATTATCGAGAATTTCGGCAATGCGGCGGGATTAATTCTTCCGTCATGATTTATGACGGACTCATTAAGGAGGAAATATGGCAAAGGTGATTGAAGGCAAGTTGTTAGCAAAGGGCATGCGTTTTGGTTTGGTGGCTTCACGGTTTAATGATTTTATGACTAAAGAGCTGGTTAGCGGTTGTATCGATACCTTGGTCAGGCACGGAGCAGAAGATAAAGATGTTACGGTAGCTTGGGTCCCCGGGGCATTTGAAATTCCGCTGGTCGCTCAGAAAATGGCCAAAGCTAAATTATTTGATGCTATAATTTGTTTGGGTACGGTTATCCGGGGCGCAACTCCGCATTTTGATTATATTGCTGCCGAAGTGGCAAAAGGTGCGGCCAAAGTTTCATTGGATAGCGGACTACCGGTTATTTTTGGCGTAATTACTGCCGATAGCATTGAGCAGGCAGTAGAACGCTCAGGTTCCAAGGACGGCAATAAAGGCGCTGATGCGGCACTTTCAGCTATCGAGATGGTGAGTTTAACCGGGGAATTAAAATAATTATTAACCTTATCCTGCCGCAAGGATTACCGGCCGGATCAATTCGTCTTTGATTAATTTGTTAGACAAGTTAATCAAGGGCTCAATTACTTCTTATGCGTAAACGGACTAAAGCGCGTGAATATGTGTTACAAATGCTCTATCAGGTTGATATTACCCAGGGCAAGTGGCAGGAAATTTTAGAAAATTTTTGTGCGGTTGATGACCGGCAGGATTTATCCGGTGAGCTTAAAGATTTCTCGGCAGAGTTATTGGGAGGGGTAGTTGAGCATCTGCAGGAAATTGATAAAAAGATCAGTAAATATGCCGCGAATTGGCAGCTTGAGCGCATGGCTTTTGTAGACCGTAATATTATGCGCCTGGGGTGTTTTGAGCTTTTATTCCGTTCGGATATCCCCCCGAAGGTGGCGATCAATGAGGCGGTGGAGCTGGCCAAGAAGTATTCAGGTTTAGAGTCGGGAAAATTTGTTAACGCGATATTGGATCAAATAAAAATCGAAAAAGAGAAATGAACCCTGAGCCTTCTTTATTTTTAAATTTAAAATGCCAAAAGGTTAAAAGTGCGCCTAAGTTAGAAGGTGCCGCTTGAAATATGCTGATTTACATGTACACACTCTTCACAGCGATGGTACGTATACGCCTGCGCAATTGGTTAAGGAAGGCCTCCGCCGGGGGATCGGTGCGCTGGCGATAACGGATCACGATTCAACGGAAGGTTTGGATGAAGCATTGACGCAGGCAGCCGGTACGGAGCTTGAAATAATCCCGGGTATTGAATTGACCGCTCAGCATGAGAATCAGGAAGTGCATGTTTTAGGGTATTTTTTGGATTACCGGAATCAGGAGCTGCTTGCGAAATTGAAATTGATCCGGCTTAATCGTGTTGAACGGGTACATAAGATTATTGAAAATTTAGCCGGGCTGGGTATAAAACTTAATGCCGAAACGGTTTTTGGTATTTCTGGCCAGGCTACGGTGGGCAGGATGCATATCGCCCGGGCATTAGTAAAAGAGAAGGTGGTGGGTTCTACCGCTGAAGCCTTCCGCAAATATATCGGGGATAGGTCGCCGGCTTATGTTTTAGGATTTCGCCTATCAGTGGCAGAAGCGATTAAGATGATTAATGCTGCCGGAGGCGTCGCTGTTTTAGCGCATCCGTACATGTTATATAATGACGCATTAATCAGCGAATTTGCTGGTTATGGCATAGAAGGCATTGAGGTCTATTATCCTGAACATTCCCAATCCATGGTTAATTTTTATTTAGACCTGGCGAAAAAACTTAATCTTCTGGTTACCGGTGGCACAGATTTTCACGGCAGCGCAAAACCGGATATAAAGTTAGGCATGATCAAAGTACCTTTAGAGTTAGTTGAAAAGTTGAGGTCGGCTAAAAAATGATTAAACCGCTCGATGAACATTACATGAGGCTGGCTTTAAAATTAGCCCTTAAAGCGAAAGGGAAAACTTCGCCTAATCCTTTGGTCGGCGCATTAGTGGTAAAAGCGGGTAAAATTATCGGCCGCGGTTTTCATGCTCGCGCCGGATTTGCCCATGCTGAGATAGTGGCTTTAGATGAAGCGGGGAAAAAAGCCAAAGGGGCAACTCTTTACGTTACTCTGGAGCCTTGCGCGCACACCGGACGTACTCCGCCTTGTATTAATCGGATAATCGGCAGCGGGATCAAAGAGGTAGTGGTCGGGATGATCGATCCCAATCCTTTGAATAACGGCAAAGGGGTTACTTTGCTTAAGCAAAGTAATATTAAAGTAAGAGTGGGAGTGCTTGGCGAGCAATTAAAAGCAATTAATGAAAGTTTTATAAAATATATTACTACCCGGATTCCTTTTATCACGGTAAAAGTCGCCGAATCTTTAGACGGCCGGATTGCTACCCGGACCGGTGATTCCAAGTGGATCACTTCGGATAAGGCGCGGGCTTTTGCTCATCGCATGCGTAAAGATTATGATGCGATTATGGTCGGGGTTAATACCGTGTTACGCGACAATCCTAGCCTGAACGCCTGGTTTTCTCAAAAAAAATTAATTAAGATCGTGGTGGATAGTAATTTAAGCATAGCGGAAGATTCTAATATTTTTGCCGGCGCCAGCCAGGTGATTATTATTACTCTGCCCAGCCGCCCGGGGCAGGAAACGGAGAATCGGAAAAAACTGGCCGCTAAAGCCAAAATCCTCGAAGTTAAGGAAAAAGCCGGGCAGATCAATTTGCGCGATGCTTTAAAAAAATTGGCGGGGTTACACATCAGTAATATTATAGTGGAGGGCGGAGGCACGCTGATCGGTTCGTTGTTTGATGAAAGATTGGTCGACAAAATATTATTTTTTATCAGCCCTAAAATCATCGGCGGAAAGGATGCGGTTTCCTCGGTAATGGGCAGCGGAGTTAAGCGCGTCGATCAAGCGATAAAATTAAGGGATTTTAAAATCAGGCGTTTTGGTGAAGAACTATTAGTTTCGGCAAGGGTGAGTTAAATGTTTACGGGAATTGTTGAAGAATTAGGCCGGGTGAAAAGAATAACGCGGCGATCCGGAGTAATTCTTTTGGAGGTGGCCGCCAAACTGTCATTGTCGGATGCTAAAGTGGGCGATAGCATCGCGCTTAACGGCGTTTGTCTTACGATAGTGGCGATTTCCAAGAATTCTTTTAGTTTTGAAGTTATGTCTCAAACGCTTAAGCATTCCAATTTGGGATTATTGAAAGAAGGCCAGGAAGTCAATCTGGAGCGCAGCCTTAAAGTCGGAGATAGGATCTCCGGACATTTTGTTTTAGGCCATATTGATTGTTTGGGCCTGGTCCGCAAAAAAGCCTTGCGCGCTGGGAGCCTGGAATTAGAGATTGCCGTGGGGCAGCAATATTTACGTTACTGCCTGCCTAAGGGGTCAATTGCAATTGACGGAGTAAGTTTAACTTTGGCCGCCGTTTGCGGCAATGTTTTTAGGGTTTGTATTATCCCGCATACTTTTAAGAACACGACTTTGGGCTCAATCTGTCCGTCGGATAAACTAAATGTAGAGTTTGATATCCTCGCCAAAAATAATCCTGCTTAATCCTTTCTATTATTGCGTATACTCTTAATTTCTGGTATACTAATTAAACATTTGCAAGAAATATCGGGGCGTGGCTCAGCTTGGTAGAGCGCAGCGTTCGGGACGCTGAGGTCACAGGTTCAAGTCCTGTCGCCCCGACATTTAATGGGTTATTTGCCGAAAGCGGCAGTAACAAGAAATCCTTAAGTTTGGTCAACACAAGTAAGGATCAAGGTTATAAACACCCATGAAAAAACAGGCTCATGTTTATTATTCGGGTCAGGTCCAGGGTATTGGTTTCCGTTACACCCTTGTGGATATAGCTGATTATCAGAAGGTGCTGGGGTGGGTCAAGAATTTAGATGATGCCAGGGTTGAAGTAGTGGCTGAAGCTGAAGAAGATTCCCTAAAGAGTTTTTTACAACAAGTTAGCCAGCATTTTTCCCAGTATATTAAAGACCAGGATATAGAATGGCTGCCGGCCAGCGGCGAATTCCGCGATTTTAAAATTAAATTCTAGCCAGGCTAATATTCAAAAATGTCCAATCCAATCCAGGAAGAAATCGAACAATTAAAAACAAAATTACGCCAGCACGATTATCAGTATTATGTTTTAAGCCAGCCGTTAGTTTCAGATAAAGAATATGATGATTTGTTGGGCAAATTAAAATCTTTGGAAGATAAATATCCTGATTTTCGCGCACCGGATTCCCCTACCCAGCGTTTAAGCCCGGCAATTAGTGCGGGGTTTAATACCGTAAAACACCGTGCCAGCATGTTCTCTTTAGACAACACCTATTCGATCGAAGAATTAAGGCTTTGGGATCAACGCGTGGCTAAAGGATTAGGGAAGAAATTTGATTATGAATACGTGGTTGAACTTAAAATCGACGGGGTGAGCGCGAATCTAACTTATATTAACCGTCAGCTAACGGTGGGAGCAACCCGGGGAGATGGCTTAACCGGTGAAGATGTGACTGCTAATATCAAGACTATCCGGGCTGTTCCTTTAGTGCTTTTAGATGAACAGCTGGCAGATTTTATCGAGATTCGCGGTGAAGTGTATATGGATAAAGAAGATTTTTTAAAAGTTAACCAGGAACGCGTGGAAGAGGGGGAGATTCTATTTGCTAATCCGCGCAATGCGACCAGCGGTTCGCTAAAATTGTTAGATAGCGGTATTACCGCCAGCCGCCGGCTTAATTTTTTTGCGCATTCTTTAGGGGCTTATCAAGGAGCGCCTATCACCAGCCAGTGGAATTTCCTCGCTCAGGTTAAAAAGTGGGGGCTGCGTACTAATCCGCATTCGGCACTTTGTTCTGATATTGAAGAAGTAATTCGCTATTGTCAAAAATGGCAGGATAAGCGTGATCAACTTAGCTATGAAATTGACGGGATAGTAGTAAAATTAAATAGCTTTAGCCAGCAGCAAGAACTGGGTTTTACGGCAAAAGCTCCGCGTTGGGCAGTGGCCTACAAATTTCCCGCCCGGCAGGCGACTACGCGAGTTCTGGCGATTAAAGTCAATGTCGGCCGTACGGGAGTAATCACCCCCGTGGCTTTGCTTGATCCGGTAGAATGTTCCGGCGTAGTTATCAGTAATGCTACTTTACATAATTTCGATGAAATAGAAAGATTAGGCCTACGGGAAGGCGACCGGGTGCTTATTGAGCGGGCCGGAGATGTTATCCCTAAGGTGGTAAAAGTTTTGGAACAAAGAGGAACGAAAATTTATCATAAACCTCTTAAATGTCCGGCTTGCCAGGGGAAGATTGTTAAAGAGAAAGAGCAAGATGTGGCTTATCGCTGTATTAACTCTGATTGCCCGGCGCAGTTGGAGCGGGCGCTTTTACATTTCGCCAGCCGTGACGCGCAAGATGTAGAAGGCTTAGGAGAGGCGGTAATTGCCCAGCTGGTAAAATCCGGCCAGTTAAAAAGCTTAGCCGACATTTATAAACTTAAAATGCCGGATCTGTTAAAGCTGGAATTATTTAAGGAAAAGAAGGCCAATAATCTATTAGAGGCCATTGCCAAAAGCAAACAACAGCCCCTTGAGCGTTTGATCTTTGCTTTAGGCATCCGCCATGTCGGGCAGAAAGCAGCTTATACGCTGGCAGCGGAATTTGGTACTTTGGATAAACTTATCCAGGCCAAACACAGTGATTTAGACCGTATACCTGAAATCGGTGAAGTGATGGCCCAATCAATTGTGGATTATTTTGCTTTAAGCCAGACTAAAAAATTGATCCAACAGTTAAAAGCAGCGCAGGTAAATATGCGCCAGGAAATTTCTAAAGTTAAGGTTACTGGTTTGACCGGAAAAACCGTAGTTTTTACCGGCCAGTTAGAGGGATTTTCCAGATCCCGGGCGCAAGGTTTGGTGCGTAAATGCGGGGGGATTCCGGTTTCCAGCGTAAGCAGTAGAACAGATTTTCTGGTCGCCGGAGAGAGTACCGGATCAAAATTCAAAAAAGCGCAGCAGCTGGGAGTAAAAGTTATTAATGCCAAAGAATTTTTCCGTTTAGCAGGTTTAGAATAGCGCTGAAACTGATTATCTTACGATTGCTCAAAGGCATCCACAAAAGGAGAGTGAGTTGATGAATATAAAGCGAATTTTATCGGTTTTATTATTTTGTTTTCTGTCGTTGAACATAATCGGTTGCGAATCTTTTTCGCGTAAATTTGTCCGTAAATCTAAAAAGCCGGATGCGGCGATTGAGCTGGTGCTTACCCCGGAAGAATATAAAGGCCCGAATATGAGCAAAGAGGAGATTTACCGGCAGTATTATCTTTACTGGTCCTCCTGGCAGGATGAGTTGATTAATGCTCTTACTCAAAAGGCAAGTTTGAAGAAAAAAATAGATTGCGCCCAGGAAGCATTGAAGAACCTGGTGAATATGAAAATGATGCTGGTGGAAGCTGCCCAGAATAATTTTGAGCCGGAGATCGCCAAGTTAAATGACCTCTTGTTTTATATAAAGAATGATGTTTACGGGTCGAATAATAACCGGAATATCTCGGTGGCGGAAAGGATTAAAGCCAATATCCATAAAAATTTTGTTTATCCTAAAATAAGGAATTACCTGAAATGATCCTAGAGACGGTGAATGTCGGTCCGATGCAGGTGAATTGTTATATTCTGGCCAATGCCGAAGGCGCTCAAGCGATGATTATTGATCCTGGCGATCAGGCGGCCAAGATCAAAGCGGTTCTGGCTAAGCATAAATTAAAGCCGGCGATGGTAATCAATACGCATGGGCATTATGATCATATCGGCAGCGATGATGAATTCGGGGTTTGTGTTTATGTGCACAAACTGGATCTGCCAATGCTTGTTGATCCCAAAAAAAATCTTTCCGCCAGTTTTTCGACTCCATACAAGGTTGCCTCTAAAATTAAAACTTTGGCTGACCGCGAAATTATCAAATTAGAAGATATTGAGCTGGAGGTGATCTATCTGCCCGGGCATACCCCGGGCGGTATCGGTTTATTAATGAAAAAACCGCAAACCGGTATTATTTTTACCGGCGATACCCTGTTTTGCCAGGGAGTCGGGCGTTCAGATTTACCGGGAGGCAGCCAGCAGATGCTGGAGGAAGCGATCCGGGAAAGATTATTTGTTTTGCCGGTTGATACCCGGGTTTATCCGGGGCACGGATCAGCTACGACCATCGGACGGGAGAAGAGTAATAGCCCGTTTAGATTATAATGAGTCGGATGCTTTTTTTGTCCAGAGAATCAAAGCAGGCCGGATATAGAATAATTGAATAAAGGAGAAGTGCAAGGTGGAAGAACTCATCGATTCATTTTTAGATTATCTTTCAGTTGAGCGCGCCTTAGCTAAAAACACTATTCTTGCCTACCGGGCGGATTTGAATCTTTATTTAGATTTTATCAACCGCCGGGGGATAATGATTCTTTCTAAAGTGTCTAAGAATGATATTGTTGATTTTATGCTTTTTCAAAAAGAGCAGGGGATCTCGGCGACCAGTATTTCGCGAAGGCTGGCGGCCATCCGGATGTTTCATCGTTTTTTAGCCCGGGAAAGAGTTTTAAAAAGCGACCCGACAACCTTGATCGATTCCCCAAAGCTCTGGAAGAAAGTTCCGGATACTCTTTCTTTAAATGAAGTGGAAGCCTTGATCAGCCAGCCTGATGTGAGAGATCACCAGGGACTGAGGGATAAAGCGATCCTGGAAACTCTTTATGCTACGGGAATGCGGGTCTCGGAATTATGCGGGCTGAAAGCCAACAATATCAATTTAGATATCGGGTTTCTGCGTTGTGTCGGAAAAGGGAATAAAGAGCGGATAATTCCGTTAGGGAAAAAAGCGATCCACAGTATCAACCGTTATTTGGAAAGTTCCCGGCCGCATTTTTTAAAACAAAAGACTTCGGAATTCCTTTTTGTCAGCCGCTCCGGGGTTAAATTATCCAGGCAGTCCGTTTGGAAACTGATCAAGCGGTATGCCAAGGCCGCTAAGATTAAGAAATTAATAAAAGTACATACTTTACGGCACTCTTTTGCAACGCATTTATTAGAAAGAGGCGCGGATTTACGCTCCGTACAGGAGATGCTGGGGCATTCCAATATTTCGACTACCCAGATTTATACGCATATTGATAAAGAACGGCTTAAAACGATCCATCAGACATTCCATCCGCGTCCGTAAATTAAAGCTAAGGTCAGGCAGGAGAATTTAATTTTTAACAGCGGCAGATTAAAAAATGATGACACTTTTGAATAAATTACCCGAAGATTTAAAGAAGATCATCCGCCAGGCGGCAGTGGTTTCCGGGCAGGCTAAAATGCCGGCTTATTTAGTAGGTGGCTGTTTGCGGGATTTGATTTTGGGGGTGAAGAATTTTGATTTGGATATAACGGTCGAAGGGGAGGGGATCCTTCTGGCCAAAGAACTGGCCAAAAAATTAAAAGCGGAATTAATTACCCATGAGCAGTTTAAAACCGCTACCTTAATTTTACCAAATCGTATAAAAGTAGATGTTGCTACTACCCGGCAGGAAAAATATTCTGCTCCTGCGGTATTGCCGGCGGTTATTCCGGGAAGGCTGCGGGATGACCTTAAGAGACGGGATTTTACGATCAATGCTATGGCAGTAAATATCAGCGTTAAAGAAAAACAAATTATTATTGATCCTTTCGCCGGTCAAGATGACCTGGCTGCCGGTAAAATCCGCATTCTTCATGATCTGAGCTTTAAAGATGATCCTACGCGGATACTCAGGGCAGTGCGTTTTAGCCAGCGTTTTGATTTTAAGATCGAGCCTCATACGCTGCGATTGCTTAAGGCGGCAATTGGGGCTGGAGACATGGAGAAGGTGAATCCCCATAGGATGCGGGATGAATTAATCTTAATACTTAAAGAACCGGACCCATTTAAGTCGCTGGCGGCGCTGGATGATTTAGGCGGGTTATCTTTTATCGATCCTGCCCTCAAGCTGGGAAAATCCGCCCGGGTTTTATTTAAATCTATCGGCCGGCAATTAGGCTGGTTTGCTAAAAACTTCCCTGCGCGCAGACAGCTGGATAACTGGCTGGTTTATTTTGCGGCTTTGCTTTCGCCCTCTGCTTTGGTTCATAAAAAAGCTATTCTTCAGCGTTTAGGTTTACGTAAAGGGGAAATAAAGCGTATTATGGATTATTTTCAAGAGCGCAAAAAACTTATTTCGGTTTTAAGTAAACCGAAAGTTTCTCCGGAGCGGATTTTTTCATTGTTGGAGCCTTTAAGTTATGAAACGATCATTCTGTTAAGCGCAACTTCGCAAAATAAAAATTTAAAAAAATATCTATCTGATTTTTTCGAAGTATATAATGGTATGCGTATCTGCGTTTCCGGGGCTGATCTGGGCGGTTTAGGGGTTAAGCCCGGGCCGGAGTATCAAAAAATATTCGCAAAAGTACTGGCGGCTAAACTCAACGGCCGGCTGAAGAACCGCCGGGATGAGCTGGCTTTAATCAGAAAATTAGTGTAGAATCAAATTAAAAGAAACGGAGCGGTTAAACTATGTCAAGACATGAGCGTGTTGAAGAGGCGATAAAAAAAGAAGTCAGCTTGATTATTCATGATGAGCTTAAAGATCCCCGGATCGGTTTTGTCACGATTACCCGGGTGGAGTTATCTCAAGATTTAAGAAACGCCAAAATCTTTTACAGTGTTTTAGGCAAGGAAGATGCCTGCAAAAAAACTAAACTCGCTTTAGATTCGGCTTTAGGCTATATCCGCAGCTTAGTTGCTCAAAGGATCAACTTGCGTTTTGCTACCGAACTTATCTTTTGCGAGGATCATTCTACTGAATATAGCGTTAAAATACAGGAAGTATTAAATAAAATTAAGGAGAATAATGAGCCTAAATCAAATCTGTAGGGATCTAAAGAAATACAACAATTTTTTGATTACTGCTCACACTAGCCCGGAGGGAGACGCTTTGGGTTCGGTCCTGGGTTTTTATAACCTGATTAAAAAACTGGGTAAACAGGCGGTCATCATTATTGATGATCGCCTGCCTTACGGTTATGATTTTCTTCCCGGAGCCCGGCATATCCGCCGGTTGAATACGGGGATGAAATACCCTAAATTTGATTGCCTGGTGGTTTTGGATTGCGCAGATTTAAAACGTACCGGAGGAGTCCATAAATTGAATCGGCAGAATAAGCCGGTAATGAATATTGACCACCATATCAGTAATCAATTTTTCGGGGAAACCAACTGGGTGGATGCGCAGGCTTCTTCTTGTTCAGAGATGATTTATAAACTGTATAAACAATTGCGCCTTACTTTGGATAGGGATAGCGCCTTGGTTTTATATACCGGTATTATGACCGATACCGGATCTTTTCGTTATTCTAACACCGCTGTTTCTACCTTTAACGCCGCGGCAGAACTTTTGAAATTTGGAGTTAATGTTGCGCAGGTCTATCGCTATACCTACGAAAATATCCCGGCCCCAGAGGCTAAATTATTACTTAAAATCCTGTCAAAAATTAAATTTTTTGGCCACGGCCAAATTGCCGCTTTTGAAATCAGCCCTGAGTCATCCGGCAGTAAAAAAACACGGATTGACCTGGCGGACCAGGCGCTAAGCTTCGGCCGGGCGATCCAGGGAGTTGAAGCGGTAGTATTATTTAGGAAAATATTAAAATCTAAATCTCAGGTGCGCGTTAATTTAAGAAGCCAAGGCAGGGTGGATGTGAATAAGATCGCGGCTTTTTTTAAAGGGGGAGGGCATAAGACCGCTGCCGGTTGCACTGTTTTTGGCAAGTTGCCAGCGGTGCGAAGCAAAGTCATCGCTAAAATTTACCGGGCCTTAAGAAAATAATCATTCCTGCCGGATGCTGCATCAAACGACAAATTCAATGAAAATTATTTACGGAATAGAAAAAATTAAAACCTTGCCTCGACCGGTGGTAGCCTTGGGGGTTTTTGACGGGCTGCATCTTGGCCATCGTAATATTTTACGAGCGGCAGTGAAAAAAGCCCGCCAGATAAAAGGCACGAGCCTGGTGGTAACTTTTTTCCCGCATCCGCAGGGTAAAGCCAGCCTCTATTCTTTGGAACATCGCTTAAGATTAATTGCTGAAGCAGGGGTGGAAGTTTGCATCGTGATTAAATTCAGCCGGCCTTTTGCTAAAATCAGCGCCCAGGATTTTATCTCTAAAATTCTGGTTAAAAAAATCGGGGTAAATTTTGTTTACGTCGGTAAAAATTATCATTTCGGTTATCTCGCCCGGGGTGACTATAAGCTGTTAAGAGAAAGTGCTAAAAAATATAATTTTGGGATCAAGATTTTTAATGTTATCAAATCTTCCGGAGTAATCGTCAGCAGTACTGCGATCAGAAAATTAATCAGAAATTCTCAGATTAAAAAAGCTCAAAGACTCCTCGGCCGCCGGGTCAGTGTTTTGGGCACGGTGATCAAAGGCTCTAAATTAGGCAGATTGTTAGGTTTTCCAACGGCTAATATCAAGCCGCATCATGAAATTATTCCGCCGGCGGGTATTTATGCCGTAAAAATACTATTTTCAGGAAAGAAATATAACGGCGTCTGCTATATCGGTAAAAGGCCGACTTTGTCGCTTAAGTCTAAACCTCTGCGCATAGAAGTGCATATTTTTGATTTTCGTAAAAATATTTATGGGGAGGTTCTGGAAATTCAGTTTATAAAATTAATCCGTCAAGATCAGAAATTCCCCAATTTGAAGCATTTATCCAGGCAGATTCAGAAAGATATAATTTCCTGTCGCAATCTTCTTTAATCTCCCCAGTTAATACCACAATATCTAGAAATTTTAAGGGTTTAATCCACAATTGATTGTATTTACGCTATTTAGGTAAATTTTTTCTTGACAAAAGAAGGGATTTTCTCTATACTTTGTACATAAGTGGATAAAAGTGGAGTAAAGTGGAGAGAAGGAAAAAATGTTCTACGGTGAGTTCGAGCATTCCATTGATCGTAAGGGCCGTTTAATCTTGCCGGCTAAATTCCGCGAAGTTGCGAAAAATCAATTCGTGGAAAAATTCTTTGTTACCCGGGGCCTGGATAAATGTCTCTTTATGTTTTCTGAAGAGGAGTGGCGTTCTCAGGAGAATAAATTCAAAACTATGTCATTTACTAAACAGCAGTCGCGTACTTTTAACCGGCTGCTTTTTAGCGGGGCAGTGGATGTTAATCCGGATAAACAGGGCCGGATACTCCTGCCGCAATATTTAAAAGATTTTGCCGATATTAAAAAAGATGTGATGATCGTTGGTGTTTCCAACCGGATTGAGATTTGGTCAAAAAATTTATGGTATGATTTTTACGCCAACAGCCGTCAGTCTTTTGAAGAAATCGCGGAAAAATTAATGGACGTATGATGTTAGATGAGAAGTTGCATGTACCGGTGATGCTGCAGGAAGTCCTGGAATATTTAAAGCTTGCGCCCGGTCAGACGATCGTGGACGCTACTTTAGGGACTGGCGGGCATTCATTGGAGATATTAAAAAGAATTACTCCGGGAGGCAGATTGGTGGGAATCGACCGTGATGAAAATTCTTTAAATATTTGCCGCCAAAGACTGGCGTCGTATAAAGATAATGTGGAATTCGTGCATGCCAATTTCGCAGACTTGGATCAGGTTCTAGGAAAGCTGGGAATTGAAAAGGTTGACGGAATTGTTTTTGATTTAGGCATTTCCACGTATCAGTTGCGGGATCCGCAGCGGGGTTTTAGTTTTCAGGAGGAGGGGCCGCTGGATATGCGTTTAGATAAAAATAGTTATATCTGCGCGTATGATTTAGTAAACAATCTTAATGAAAACGAGATCTCCCAAATGCTTTGGAATTTTGGAGAGGAACGTTGGCATAACCGGATCGCGCATTTATTAGTGCAGGAACGCCGGAATGAACCGATCGCGACTACTAAACAGCTGGCGAACTTAGTGATGCGGGCTATCCCGCACCGTTACCGCAGGAGTTTTTACCGAATCCATCCGGCTACGCGTACTTTTCAAGCGGTGCGGATTGCTGTGAACCGGGAACTGGAAATTTTAGAAAGCACAATTAAGAAAGCTGTTGATATTTTAAGAAAGCCCGCTAGAATATGTGTTATTTCATTTCATTCTTTGGAAGATCGCGTAATTAAGCATACTTTCCGCGCGCTGAAAGCCGACGGATTAATCGATATTATTACAGCTAAGCCCTTGACTCCCGGAGCCGCTGAGATAGAAACTAACCCTTCTAGTCGCAGCTCTAAGTTTAGGGTTGCTGAAAGGATATAAAATTATATGAAGCTGACCAAGTTTTTTTCCGCAGTTGTATTCATCACCTCATTTTCCGTGCTTTATGTTTATCAGCAAAGCGAGATCTTCCGCCTGGCTTATTTGGGGCAGAAGAAACAGGCTGTTTTCACAGAATTACTGGATAAGAATACGGCATTAAGATATAATATCAATAAGAGTTCTTCTTTGGTAAGGATCGGCGCCCGGATTAATGGGAGCAATGATTTTCAAATGCCGGATAATTACCGTTTTGTTAAATTTGTTTCTTCCCGTGAAGGTTTGCAATTAGCACAGCAAAATCCGGCCCGGGAAGGATTGTTAGCGCGCATTTTTAGTTTGAAGCGTGAAGCTCAGGCTAAGACAATTAACCCCTAATATTTATTACTCCTAAAGGAAAATAGTGTATATCAGTAATTATCGCCGAAGATGCGAGGCGGTATTTTTGATTTTTTTTATTTTTCTCCTGCTTTGCGTAGGCCGTCTTTTTTTTATTCAGTTCTTCCGATCGGATTACCTTACCTCAATCGCTAAAAAACAACATAACCAGCTAGTCGAGCTTGAGCCGCGCCGCGGGACCATCTACGATTGTAACCTTAAAGCCCAGGCATTTAATATGTCCATGGATTCTCTGTATGCGGTGCCCAATGTTATTAAATCTAAAGAGTTGGTAATTGATCAGTTACAGCCTATCCTTGGCCTGGGGCGTAGTTACCTTCAGGATCGATTAAACCGTAAAAAGTCATTTATCTGGCTGGCGCGTAAACTTACTCCGGAGAAATCTCAAGCGATCAAGAAATTAAATATCAAAGGGCTGGGATTTATGAAGGAAACCAAGCGTATCTATCCCAATAGTTATCTGGGCAGCCACATTATTGGTTTCAGCGGCATGGATAATATAGGATTAGAAGGTGTTGAGCGCGGCTTTGATAATTATTTAAGAGGGGTTCCCGGCTGGGCGATTTTTTTGCGCGATGCACGATTAAAAAAGCTGGATGTTGGGGAAAAAATGGTTGCCCCGCAGGATGGTTTAGATTTAGTCCTGACTATTGATGAGGTCATCCAATATATCGCCGAAAGGGAGTTGGACAACGCTTTCAAAAAATTCCATGCTAAAGGCGCCAGTATCGTGGTAATGGATCCTCATACGGGCAGGATTTTAGCGATGGCTAACCGGCCGACCTATGATCTAAACGATCATTCTAATATCAGTAAGGATGCTATGCGTAACCGGGCGATCTGTGATTTATTCGAGCCGGGTTCGGTATTCAAAATCGTTACTGCCTCGGCTGCCCTTGAAGAAAGGAAGGTTACGGAAGAGGATGTATTTTTCTGTGAAAATGGCGCTTACCGGGTAGGCGGGCGTATCCTGCATGACCATACCTCGCATGGGCTGCTTACCTTTAGGCAGGTTATTGAAGAATCTAGCAATATCGGCACAGTTAAGGTGGCTCAGCTTCTAGGCCCGGATACGGTTTATCGATACGTCAGGGCTTTTGGTTTCGGATCTAAATTAGGGATTGATCTTAATGGAGAGATATCCGGCATGATCAGCCCGGTACGCCTTTGGTCTAAGACTTCAATTACCTGCATACCGATCGGCCAGGAAGTAGGAGTAACGGCTTTGCAATTAGCCAGCGCGATTTCCGTAATTGCTAACGGCGGGCAATTAATGAAACCTTATATTATTGATTCTGTGCGTGATGTTCAGGGCCGGATCATTAAACAAAATAAGCCGGTCTTGATCCGTAAAGTCATTTCTGTGGATACGGCCTTGCGTATTAAAAAGATCCTTACCGGAGTTATTGAAGAAGGGACGGGAAGATTAGGCAAGGTTTTGGGCTTTAGCGCTGCCGGCAAAACTGGTACCGCACAAAAGCTCGAGCCTAACGGCACTTATTCGCATAATAAATTTGTGGCTTCTTTTATCGGTTTTTCACCGGCCGAGGATCCTTTATTAACAATTGTCGTGACCGTGGATGAGCCGCATCCGTATTATTTCGGCGGGGTGGTGGCTGCTCCGGTATTCCAAAAAGTTGCTAGTGATGCTATCCGCTATTTAAAAGGAAATCAAATACCTATGGAAGCGATCGCGCAATGAAAACCGCAGGCTTAAGCATTAAAGGTATAACTTCAAATTCCAAAGAAGTAAAAAAAGGCTTTCTCTTTGTGGCGATCAAAGGCAGCCGTAAAGACGGCAATCTTTATATAAAAGAAGCGCTGGCCAAAGGCGCCAGTATTGTGGTGGTTGAGAAAAAACTGCCGCAAATCAAAATTCCCGCAACAGCCAGGTGGCTGGCGGTTGATGATTGCCGTAAATTTTATGCGCAAGCTGCGCATGAGTTTTACGGAGCGCCTTCCGAAAAAATTAAAGTTGCCGGCATCACCGGTACTAACGGTAAAACCACGATTTCATATTTAATTGAGGCAATGGCTAATGAAGCCGGATGCGCCTGCGGAGTGATCGGCACAATCAATTATCGTTTTAAGGGCAAAACGATAATTGCTAAAAATACTACTCCCGGAGCCGGCCTGCTACAAAGTTTACTCAAAAGAATGTGTGATCAAAAAGTAAAATACTGCGCGATGGAAGTTTCTTCTCACGCCTTAGACCAGGACCGGGCCGCCGGGATTGATTTTAGACAGGCGATTTTTACTAACCTTACCCAAGATCATCTGGATTATCATAAGAATTTGCAGAATTATTTTCTGGCCAAAGCTAAGCTTTTTTCAAACTTGGCCCCGCAAGCCTGGGCAATTATTAATAATGATGATCGGTATAGCCGCCGGCTCAAGCGCCTGACTCCGGGCCGGGTTTTAACTTATGGGATAGAAAATAAGTCGGACTTGATGGCTAAGCAAATTAAGTTTGGCATGCAGAAAACAGAATTTACTTT